>SVTP01000031.1 GCA_015063725.1 Oscillospiraceae bacterium | reverse complement strand
TATGGGTAGTAAGTAACAATTGCATGGCTGGCAGGCCAATCTCAAGCGCACTTGTGCGCAGCCAGTATTATTAGGGCTATGCCCGAAAATGAAATACCCCCCGTTTTACGGGGGGATTTTTATTGTTTAAATTTTATCCTTGATTGCCTTATACAAATTCTCCGCATAAAGGCTGAAGCCTTGATCATTGGGGTGCAAAATTTGGTCGTGGAAGAACGCAGGGAGATGGGGGATCAGATTCCAACCGTCCACAACGGTAAAGTTGTCATAATCCTTGGTGTATTCGCAAAACAGCTTGTAAACATCCGAAATGGGACGCGCCATAGCGGTCTCGCGCTCGGAGTCGCCGCGCCAAATGGGAGCAATCGCAATCACGTGTGCATTGGGGTAGCGCCCATGTATGATTTTGAAGAACGCGCGGCAGTCTGCCTCAAATTTTTCCATCGTGCACATGCTCCAGTCATTGGTGCCGTAAGCGATGGTCACAAAGTCGGGGTTCTCGATATTGTCACGCTTTACAAGCTCGGGCGAGAAGGTGGAGCCGCCAATACCGCGGTTGTGCACGTCGGCATCAAGCAGATTGCCGAGACGGTTGACGTAAGAAAGGGAGGGATAGGTAGCATCGTAGCCGTGGGTAATGGAGTCGCCATAGGCAACCAATGTTTTGGAGCGTGCATAAGGCGTCAGAGTTGCGCCGTCGTCAAGCTCAAACGAGGTCATAATAACGCCCTTGGACCAAGGGAAGTAGATCTCCACAAGGCTCTTGCCCGAGAGGAGCTTGACTTCCATTTGCGCCTCGTTTTCCTTGTCGCTGCCACCGTGCGCAATGATCGCACCGTTTTCACAAACATCAAAATAAGCGTAAAGACGGCTCGAACCATCGGTGAGCTTTACCGAGAATTTGAGGTTTTCACTGTCGGTATAAAACGCCAGCTTTACACCCGAGGTCGAATCAGTCTTGTTTGCGTTTTCCCGATTGTTGTATTGCAAATAGTAGGCTTTTTGCGCCTCTGTCATGCGAAAAAATTGCACACCGTCCGCAACCTTTTCCACGCGGTCAACGCCGCGCGCAATGCTTTTCAGTTGTTCAAAAGATAATTTCATAGCATCCTCCAATACGGGCAAAACGCCCGTCAGTAACAAGGGTATTATATCACACCCCGCGCGCCTTTGCAAGACCTTTTTGGCAATTTTTCGCACCCGTTGCCATATTCTGCCTTGAATACCACCCCCACCTCTCGGCAATACTTTTTTCAAACAACAAAAACAGGGATTGGTGGCAAGGATGTACTACAACAAAGTGGAAATTTGCGGGGTGAACACCTCGGACCTCAAGGTGCTCTCAGACGAGGAAAAAAGGGAGCTGCTCCTGCGGATGAAGGACGGGGACGAGGAGGCGCGCGCCGAGCTCATCAACGGCAATTTGCGGCTTGTTCTTTCCATCATCCAGCGCTTCACAGGCAGACGCGAAAATCTGGACGACCTCTTTCAGGTGGGCTGCATCGGGCTTGTCAAGGCGGTGGATAACTTTAACACCGACCTCGACGTCAAATTTTCGACCTACGCTGTGCCAATGATCATCGGGGAGATCCGCCGCTATCTGCGCGATAATAACGCGATACGCATCAGCCGCTCGGTCAGAGACCTCGCCTACCGCGCCCTGCAAGCGCGCGAGGAGCTGATCGCCCTGCACGAAAGTGAACCCACAGTCGAGCAGATCGCCCAGCATTTGGGAGAGAAAAAAGAGGTTGTTGTGCATGCCCTCGATGCCATTGCCGAGCCGATCTCGCTCTACGAGCCGGTATTTAACGATAACGGCGATGCGCTTTATTTGATGGATCAGCTTTCCGACTCCTCGTCAGGGGACGAGCGGTGGCTGGAAAATATCGTACTCCGCGAGGCAATGATGCGACTGAACGAGCGCGAGCGCAAGATCATTAACCTGCGCTTTTACAAAAACAAAACGCAAATGGAGATCGCCGAGGAGATCGGCATCTCACAAGCGCAGGTCTCCCGTCTTGAAAAAGGGGCGCTTCTCAAGATGAGGAAAGAGCTGTAAACGAAAGGGTGTTCCTTTTGGTACACCAACAAAAGGCAGTTTTATATGGAAAGACATAGCTGATTTCGGCTATGTCTTTTTTGAATGGAAAAATACTACGATTGGTAGAGTTCGGTCTATGTTGCGGTTATTGATTTATAAGCTGAAACACTGTATAATATGTTTAGACGCGTCGAAACAACTTGAATTTGGAGGTTAATACTATGGAACTTATGATTGGTGAAAAGCTGAAAAAACTGCGCCGAAGCAGAGATTTGACTCAGGAAGAGGTTGCAACGCATATAGGCATTTCCTATCAGTCGATCAGTAAATGGGAACGAGGTGACGGATATCCGGACATCACGATGCTCCCCACACTTGCGAATTATTTTGAAGTGTCTGTTGACGAGTTGATTGGCATGGATGAAATATCTTCCGCCCAAAGACTTGACGATATCAATCAGAAATGGCAAGAGAATAGAGCAAAGGGAGCCCACAAAGAAAATGTCGAACTCATGCGAAACGCGTTGAAAACCTACCCCAATAATGCGTTGTTGCTGATGCAATTGTCATGTTCACTCGAACGACTTGATGGTACCGAAAAGGAGAAAAAGGAGTATTTAAAAGAATCTATTTTACTTCATGAGCAGATTCTTAAATACTGCGATGATTCCGAAATCAGAGGTGCCGCGCTTTGTAATCTTTCCGATGCATATTACAGATACGGAGATTATGAAAAGGCGGTAGAATACGCTACCAAATTGCCGAATCTTTATAAAACAAGAGAAACCGCGTTGGTTCGCATTTTAAAGGACGATGAACAGAAAAAGGAAATGGCGAAATCTGCAATAGAACCGTTGGCATGGCTTCTGTCTTATCATTTAACTGCTATTGCAGAAACCGAAAACGCCCCCCAATATAAAGAAAAAATAATCAAAATATTGGATGCGCTTTTTGAGGGAAATGAAAGTGATTTTATTGTCGGTATTCGAAATAAAGCATCCAAGTAACGATTTGCTCATAATAAAAATCACGTTTACCTTGTAGGGGGCGACGTCCTCGACTCCCCGTTATAGACGGCTTTTCACAAAACAAAAAGCAACCGCCCGCGGCACTGCCGTGGGCGGTTTTGCTATCCTTTTTCAAAAACAAAACGGATTTTCAATATTTTCTTTTCCAAACAATTTTGTTGCCATTCGATACATCGCTTTGGCGTGAATGCGGTCGTGCCAAATAAAGCGGCGCAGTACCTTGCGAAGCGACCAATCCTCGCCGTAACTGCCCTCATAGGTGGCGTTTTTAAGAAAATCTGCTTTTCTTTCCAATGCTTCAAATCCGCGTCGGCGGCAGTCACAAATGTCTTCCGCATTGTCTGCATCTACATCTATTTCCGCAAAATAATAGGCATTGACGCTTTTGGTATGCTCATACATCTCGTTTGCCGAGCGGGGGACTTGCCCATAAAAGGTTTTGCGCGCGGGAGCGATGGTTGCAGCCTTTTGTGGAATGGAGTGATATAAGGTCAAAAAATCTTGAGCAGATTTGAGCGCGAGCGCTTTCAAATGCTGATATTCTTCCATCGAAAGCGGCGCTTTTTCCGTTTCCAACAGAACGTCCGAGTCGGCATCATGAATGGCAAGCTCGGATTCTTTTTCTTGTACGATCACAATTTCAATATTATCACTAATATCTTTGCCGCACCATTTGCAATAGGATGCAATTTCTTGTGGCATTTTTGCCATTGCCGCCTCGAGATTTTCACCGCGCGCATACGCGCCGACGTAATCGGTTGTATAAAGCAGGGTGTCATCGCCGTTGTGTTCCCAAACGCAGTTTATGATTGTTTTATTCATCTTTTTACCTATGAATCTTCACAAGTCTTTCCACGTTCACTGCCAGCGCTTCGACGAGAGCGTCAACGTCCTCGGTGGTGTTGTAGTGGCTAAAGCTTACGCGCAGAGCACACTCGGTCTCGTCCTCGCTAGCGCCAAAGGCGATCAGAGCGCGGCTGAGCTTTTTGGCGTGCGTTGAGCAAGCCGAGCCGCCCGAAACGCAAATACCGCTCTCGGAGAGCGCGTGAATCATCGTCTCGCTCTTAATGTCGGGGAGCGAGAGGGAAAGAATGTGCGGCGCGCGTGCGCCTGTGGGAACGTGCAATTTGAGAGGGAGAGCCGAAAGCTTTTCTTCGGCATAGGTTCTGAGTTGTAGTAAGTGGGGAAGATGGGTGCCAAGATTGGCAAAACCGTACCTTGCCGCCGCGCCAAAGGCGACGATGCCAAGCACGTTTTCGGTGCCCGAGCGGAATCCGCCCTCTTGTCCGCCACCAAGCAGGGTGGGAACGATGTCTCGGCGCTTCAGAGCCGCGGGCGAGACGTAGAGCGCGCCAACGCCCTTGGGCGCGTGAATTTTGTGTCCGCTGATGCTCACAAGGTCAGCCTTGATCGCATCGGGGGTAAAGCGGCACTTCAGGTATCCTTGCACCGCATCGGTGTGTGTTACAATATCGGGATTTTGCGCCTTTGCCATGGTAAAGGCGCGTTTTACGTCATACATAGCCCCCGTCTCGTTGTTCACCATCATCATAGAGACAAGAAATGTGCGAGCATTGAGTGCATCTGCGTATGCGTTCCAATCCAATTCGCCGCCGCGTGTGGGGATGCGAATGACCTCAAAGCCGTCCGCCTCAAGCGCTTGCATCGCCTTTTCCACACCCGAATGCTCGGAGTCGGTGGTAATGATGCGACCGCCGCGGCGACGTTCCTTTGCATACGCGGTGCCAAAGATCGCTAAATTGTCGGCTTCACTTCCACAGGAAGTGAAAATCAGTTGCTCGGGGCGCACAGAGCCACGCAAGCCGAGCGAGGCGGCAACCTCGCGGCGAGCATCCTCAACCAGCTTGCGCGCCGCCTGACCGGCAGGGTGCAGGGAAGAGGGGTTGCCAAAGGTCTCTATTGCCTCGGCAAGCCTTGCCTTTGCCGCATCACACAGGGGAGTGGTTGCGCCGTTGTCAAGATAAATTTGTTTCATAAAACCTTTCAGCGGAATGTGAAAGCGCCAATGATCGCTTCTACGTCCGCGCGATTTGCTTCAAAATTTTGGGGCAGAGCGGTGTAGGTCAGGTTGTAGATCGTGCTTTTGTATCCAAAAATCACCTGCAAATAACGGTAAGTGACACCGCCAACGGTGTATTCGTATTCATATTGCATTGCTCTTCCACCGCCAACGGTGATCTCGGCTTCACTGATGCGCTGATACTGACCACCCGAGGTAGCACGCATCAGCTCTTCGCTTCTTGCAAAATAATCGCTTACGTTAATAACGCCTTCTCCCGAGGGGAGATAGGAGACCACGCTCATAAACGAGCCGTCGGGCGCGGTAGCACCGCAGGCGCTGCCAACTTCATTCACAGACCAATTCGTAGGGACAAAAAAGAAATATTCCATCTCGTTGTCCGAGGCGATCTTCATGCCCTCGGGAGCGTGGGCGTCGGTGGGGAAGGTTTTGATCGCATCGGTGGGGGTGTATTCCTCGCCAAAGAGAAAGTGCTCCAGCATCTTCCGCACATCGTCCATGCAACGCGTGTAAAGATCCTCGGTAGCTGTAAAGGAGAAAACGTAAAAGCGGTTGTCTTTTTCTGCAACAACATGCAAAAAGTGTGTGAGCTCGCCCGCTACGGTTGCCGATGCGTGATACTGACGGGCATTTGCACCGCCAAGTGTGGTGGCAATGCAATCTTCCTCGTAAAGGTGGACCTCGCCTGTTGCCATCCGTTTGATTTGGGAAAGGAGTGTTTTTTCAAAATAATAGCCGATCCGCGTGGTGTTCTCGTCAAGTGTAGCCAATTCGGCGGCAAGAGCGTCGTCAATGGGGTATTCGGCAACGCTGACCGCGGACTGTCTGACGGCATTGTAGGTCGCGCCCGAAACACCGGGCAAAATTTTGGGGCTCCACGTAGTGGGAATAAAAAGACGGTAGGTAGCACCGTAAGCGGTGGCAGGCTGCATTCCCTCGGGAACGAGCGTGTCCTCGTGCGAAGCACACGAGACTGCCGAGAGCATAGTTCCAAGCAGTAAAAAAGCTGCCAGAAGATGTAATAAAATTCGTTTTTTCATATTCAAAGACCTTTCAAAAGGGGATTTTAACCCTCAATTCTTGCAATCATCTGCTTGCCGATTGCGGCAACGTAGCGAAGAGCCTCGGGAACGAGCTCATCGGGAAAGCGGTAATAGAAATATCCGCCAATTTCAAAATTGAGTGTACCGGTATAATTGATCTCACGCAGGGCATCGGCAATACCGTTCCAATCCATCGGCTCTCTGAAATCATAAGGAGCGGAGTGGTTATCATGTACACCGTCCACCTCGTGGGCGTGAATGAGCTTGACCTGATCTCCCAGCTTGCGCAATGCACCCGCGGGGGTATCGTTCGTGTCACCGCCCGTCAGCACAAAGTGACCAAGGTCGGGGCAGGCGCAAAAACAGTCGGGGTCGAGCATGCTAATGTAGTCAAGGATCTCCTCGGGGCGAGAGCAAACGCAGGGACGGATGATCTCTTTCTCGTCAAAGGTCCACATGTTCTCCATGCCGATCTTTACGTTGTATTTTTTGAGGTAGGGGATCAGCTCACCAAAAAATTCGATGTTGAATTGGCGGCAATATTCTACCTCTTCGTCAAAAATGCGACCGCGTGTGTTGAGGGGGTGAATGACCACGTAGGGAGCACCCAAAACACCGGTTGCAATGATGGCATTGACCATCATTTTCATAAGCCCCGGGCGCAAGTCTCCTTCAAAAACGGAAATCGGACCAAACGCAGCGTGTGTTTGCCCAATGGTAATGCCTGCCTCGTCGGCAAGACGGCGGATCTCGGAGTAATAGGCAATGACCTCTTCCTCGGTGCGATAGGAGTTGGGGCGTGCATCCATCTGCTCGCGGTTTCCAACCCAATCGTCAATATTATAGTCTGCAGAATGAATACCTGCATCACGCAACATTTCAAACATCTTTTTTGTGCCAAAACGGGCTTCCAATGACCACGTGCTAACACTAATCAACATAAATGTACCCTCCTGTGGCTTTTTTGTTCATTATAGCACTTTTGGAGAGAGGTGTCAATAGAATAAAGATATAAAATATAATAAAAAACTTTTCAAACGCAGTTGACAAACACAAAAAAATATGATATACTACACAAGAATGACGGTGATAAAGAACTCCGTGGCAGAAAATCTTGCAGAGAGTGTGCGGTTGGTGCGAGCACATAGAGAGTAAGCCATAGGGGATCGCTTTTGAGTCGGTGCGGTGAAGGGGAGTTCCTGCGTAGCTGCATCCGTCTGCCCGCGTTAAGGGCTGGGGATACTTGTGTCCCAAGAGGTGCGCCGAATGGCGAAGGTGAGTGGTACCGCGGAGCTTTCCGTCTCACAGCAGGTTGCTGTGGGGCGTTTTTTATTTCCCATAGCGTAATCAATCAGTAAAACAATCCGCAAGGATAGAAAAATAATGGAGTGACAAAAATGGCAAAGGATTACACAAACACACTCAATCTGCCCACAACCGAATTTCCCATGCGTGCGGGACTTCCGCAACGCGAGCCCGAAACGGTAAAATATTGGGCAAACATCGACCTGTATAACAAAATGCAGGAGAACGCAAAGGATAAGCCGCTCTACATTCTGCACGACGGCCCTCCTTTCTCCAACGGCAATATTCACATGGGCCACGCGCTCAATAAGATCCTCAAGGATTTTATCAACAAGTCCCACGCAATGTCGGGCTATCGCGTACCCTTTACCCCCGGTTGGGATAACCACGGCATGCCTATCGAGTCTGCCATCATCAAGCAGAATAAGCTCAACCGCAAGAGCATGTCCATTCCCGAGTTCCGCAGCGCCTGCCACAAGTTCGCACAGGACTTTGTTGATAAGCAGATGGAGCAATTCATTCGCCTTGGCATCGTTGCCGATTGGGAACGCCCCTACCTGACCATGGATAAATCCTTCGAGGCACGCGAGATCCGCGTGTTTGGCGAAATGTATAAAAAGGGCTACATCTACAAGGGACTCAAGCCCGTTTATTGGTGCCCCAACGATGAGACCGCATTGGCAGAGGCAGAGATCGAGTATCAAACCGACCCCTGCACCTCTATCTATGTCAAATTCCAAGTAAAAGATGATCAAGGCAAGTTCGCAGGTGTTTGCGATCTTTCCAAGACCTATTTCATCATCTGGACCACCACCACCTGGACGCTCCCCGGCAACCAGGCAATTGCCCTCAATCCCGAGGAAAGCTACGTCATCGTAAAGGCTGACAACGGCGAGTGCTACATTGTAGCCGAGGCGCTTTGCGGCAAGACCATGCTTGAGGGTGGCATTGAGAACTATGAGGTTCTCGACCGCCGCGCAGGCAAGGACTTTGAATATATGACCGCACAGCACCCCTTCCTTGACCGTGACAGTCTCGTAGTTGTAGCAGACTACGTCACCATGGAAAGCGGTACCGGTTGCGTACACACCGCAGGCGGCTTTGGTGCAGACGATAACGTCACCTGCCGTCGCTATGGGCTGCCGCCTCTCGTTCCCGTAGACGACAGAGGCTACCAAACCGAAGAAGCAGGCAAGTTTGCAGGCCTGCGCTATGATCAATCCAACGATGCCATTCTTGCCGATATGAAGGAGACGGGCGCACTGTTTGCATCCGCACAGATCGAGCACGAATATCCGCACTGCTGGAGATGTAAGAACCCCATCATCTTCCGCGCAACTCCTCAGTGGTTCTGCTCGGTAGATGCTTTCAAGGATGCAGCCGTAGAGGCTTGCGAAAAGGTAGAATGGCTGCCCGAGTGGGGCGGAGACCGCATCAAGCAAATGGTGCGCGAGAGAGCAGACTGGTGCATCTCCCGTCAACGCCATTGGGGCCTGCCCATTCCCGTATTCTATTGCGACTGCTGCAAAAAGCCCATCTGCAACGATGAGACCATCGAGCGCGTAGCAACCCTGTTTGGCGAGAACGGTTCCAACATCTGGTACGAAAAGAGTGCAGCCGAGCTGCTTCCCGAGGGCTTTGTATGCCCCGAGTGCGGCGGCAAGACCTTTACCACCGAGACCGATACGCTTGACGGTTGGTTCGATTCCGGCTCTTCTCACTTTGCCGTTATGGAGAACAACCCCGAGCAACGTTGGCCCTCCGATATGTACCTTGAGGGTGCCGACCAATACAGAGGCTGGTTCCAATCCTCGCTGCTTACCGCAGTCGGCTCCACCGGTGTGGCACAAGCTCCCTATAAGACCGTTCTTACCCACGGTTGGGTAGTTGACGGAGAGGGCAAGGCAATGCACAAATCCTTGGGCAACGTAATCGTCCCCTCGGATATTGTTGCCAAGTACGGCTCCGATCTCGTTCGTTTGTGGGTAGCATCCTCCGATTACCGCGTTGACGTTCGCGTTTCCGACGTCATCTTCAAGCAGCTCTCCGATGCTTACCGCAAGATCCGTAACACCGTCCGTATCCTCATTGCAAATCTCAACGATTTCAATCCCGATACCGAAGCCGTTGCATTCGATAACCTCTATGAGATCGACCGTTGGGTAATCTCCGCAATGAACGATCTGACAAAGACCGTTAAGACCGCATACGATACCTACGAATTCCACGTAGCATATCATGCAATCAATAACTTCTGCACCACCGAGCTTTCCAAGCTCTATGTAGATATCACCAAGGATCGCGTTTACACAGGCAAAAAGGACGGCGAGCCTCGCCGCAGCGCACAAACCGCTATGTACTTTGTGCTCTCCGGTCTTGTCCGTCTGCTTGCTCCCATTATTTCCTTCACCGCAGAGGAAATGTGGCAAGCAATTCCGCACAAGGCAGAGGACAAGTGCGAGAGCGTATTCCTCAACGATATGCCCGCATACGACGAAGCACTTTGCTTCTCTGACGTTGCCGAAAAGTGGAACAAGCTCTTTGAGCTCCGCGACGACGTGATGAAGGCACTTGAAATCGCCCGTGCTGAAAAGCTGGTTGGCAAATCTCTTGAAGCAAAGATCACGCTTTACACCACCGATGAAGAAAAGCTGGCTCTCCTTGGCGCATTCGGCAAGGAGCTCACCACCGTATTCATCGTTTCGGGTGTCAAGGTCGAAGAGGCCAACGCTCCCGAGGGTGTATTTGTTGGTGAGGAGAGCAACCTTGGCGTGCTGGTTTCCCCCGCTGACGGTTGCAAGTGTGACCGTTGTTGGAGCTTCTCCACCGAGGGCGAGGAGGACGGCGAGGGCGGCTTTATCTGTGCCCGTTGCCGCGATATTTTGAAATAATACCGACTTTTGGAGATGGGGCACTCTTTACAAAAAAGTGTCCCTCTCCGTGCATAACTTTCCCTAAAAAAGAGAAAGGAGAGAAAACTATGACAGTAATCTTAATTGCCATCATCTTAGGCGTTATTGGACTTGACCAGCTTACCAAGTGGTTAACAGTTGTCAATTTGGATGAATGGGAATCCTTTCCCCTGTGGCAGGATGTATTCCATTTTACCTATGTAAGAAATACGGGTATGGCATTTGGTATGCTGAAGGATCACCGCTGGGTATTTATCGTCTTTTCCACCGTTTCCATTGTTGCTTTGCTGGTCTATTTGTTCTGCTTTCGTCCCGAGAGCCGCTGGATGCAAGTTTCCATGGCGTTCATCGTCGGTGGCGGCATCGGCAATATGATCGACCGCATCCTTTTGGGATACGTAGTTGACTTTTTTGACTTCCGACTCATCAATTTTGCCGTTTTCAACGTGGCAGACTCTTTTGTTTGCATTGGCGCGGGAATGATGATCTTGTATCTTGTTATCGACCTTGTGCGCGAAATCAAGCTTGAACGCGCCAAAAAGGCAGAGGAAAAGAACAATGCCGACGTGGAATAACGAAACCGAGAGCAACCTTGTCGAAGTGATAGCACAGGATGCCGACAAGGGCACCCGCCTTGACCAATTCGTAGCATTGTCCGCCGACCTGACACGCTCTGCCGCCGCAAGACTTATCGAAGAAGGCGCGGTGACTGTAAACGGCAAAACGATGGCAAAAAACTATAAGATCAGCAAGGGTGACGCAGTAGAAATTACTCTGCCCGAGCCGGAGCCCTGTGAGGCACTCCCCGAAAATATCCCCTTGGATATTATTTACGAAGATGCCGACATTATCGTCATCAATAAGCCGATTGGCATGGTCGTTCATCCTGCCGCAGGCAATCCGTCCGGAACACTTGTCAACGCACTCCTGTATCATTGCGGTGCGTCTTTGTCGGGCGTGGGCGGTGTGATCCGCCCGGGCATCGTGCACCGCATCGATAAAGATACGAGCGGTCTTTTGGTGGTTGCCAAAAATGACGAAGCCCATCTGGCGCTCTCGGCACAGCTCAAGGAGCATCACGTCAGCCGCATCTATACTGCAATCGCGACAGGGAACTTCCGCGAGGAAGAGGGAACGGTCGATGCCCCTATCGGACGCCACCCTGTTGATCGCAAAAAAATGGCAGTCATCCGCAACAGTGACCTGCGCTCGCGCGATGCAGTCACGCATTGGTCGGTGCTCGCACGCGGCGAGGCAGACGGCAATTCCTTTACGCTGCTCCGTTGTCAGCTCGAAACAGGACGCACGCATCAGATCCGCGTGCACATGGCTTCAATCGGGCACCCCCTCTTGGGTGATGCCGTTTACGGCGGCGCAAACACGCGCTTTGAGAGCCGTCACCGCGCATCCATCATGGGGCAGTGTCTCCACGCAGGAGAACTCCATCTAACCCATCCGCGCACAGGTGAGGAAATGCAATTTTTTGCCCCCATGCCTGCAAATATGCAACACGTGGTGGATATTTTGTTCAAAAACGAGGAAGAAACCGTATGAAAAAAATACTTCTGATTGTTTTGTGCTTTACACTTCTGTTCTCCTTTGTCGCCTGCTCGGGTTACGTGAGCAGCTACAAAGCGCTTATGTTTGTGCGCGAGGAGCACACAGACCACGCAAGCATCCGCTTTTCGAGTTTGGAAGGCACCTACGTTATGAAGCTGAAAATGAAGGGTGAGGGACAAGAGGGAAGCATCCACTGTGTGGCATCCCTTGAGGAAGGCGAGATCAACGTTTGGTACGATGCCCTTGGCACAAAAGAGCTTTTGTTCAACCTCAAAGCAGGCGAGAGCATTGACGAGCACCTCGGCTACGTCGAGAGCGGCAAAACGGTCTACGTTATCGTCGAAACCGTCACCCCTGCAAAAGAGGGGAAGATCACCATCGATCTTCGCAAATCATAAATGAGAACTCTACAGATTGAAAACGGGAGATTTGTCCAATGAATAAGGAATTTAAAAAATTCGATATGAAAGAGCCGCCAATCAGACAACGTCAATGGTTAAGACCGGTCACCTGGGCACTCTCTTTCCCCTTTACGTGGGCGCAAAAGACAAAAATCATCAAAGAGAACTGTGAGGGCCTCAAGCCCCCTTATCTTTTGATCTGCAATCACAACGCGTTCTATGATTTTATGGTAGCAACGCACGCAATATTTCCGCACAGAGCAAATTACGTGGTCGCCATCGACGGCTTCTTCGGCTTTCCCTTAAAAAAGTGGCTTCTTCGCAACGTTGGTGGCATCTGCAAGCGCAAGTTCACAACCGACCTTGTGCTCATCCGCCACATCAAGAGAGTGCTGAATAACGGTGACGTGCTGATCATCTATCCCGAGGCGAGATACTCCGATTGCGGAACGCAGAGTGAGCTCCCCGAATCCTTGGGGCAGATGTGCAAGAGGATGAAGGTGCCCGTTGTAACGCTCAATTGCAAGGGACATCATCTCAAAACCCCTGTTTGGAACCTCAAGGATAGAAAGATCCCTTACACAGAGGCTTTCCTCACGCAGCTCTATACGGCAGAGCAATTACAGGATGCAAGTGTGGATGAGATCAACGCAAAGCTTGCCGAGGCTCTTGCCTATGACGATTTTGCATGGCAAAAGGAAAACGGCATCAAAATCAACGTTACGTACCGCGCAGAGGGACTTCACCACGTGCTTTATCAGTGTCCGCACTGCCGCACCGAATATGAGATGAGCAGCAAGGGCGACACCATCAAGTGTGGGCGTTGCGGCAAATCCTGGCAGATGACCGAGCTTGGCGAGCTTGTAGCAAATGAGGGCGAGACCGAGTTCTCTCACATCCCCGATTGGTACGAATGGCAACGCGCAAACGTGCGCAAAGAGGTGCGAGAGGGAAGATACTATTTCGAGTCCGAGTGTCACGTCAGATCCATGCCCAACGGCACAAGATTTTACGACATTGGAACCGGTACGCTCATTCATGACCTCGATGGCTTCAGGCTCAAGGGCAGCGGAAAATACGGTGACTTTGAGATGGAGCGACGTGCAGCAGGTCTTGAAGCCTGCCACATCGAGTATGATTATCTTGGCAAATACGGACCGTGCATCGATTTGAACACGCTGGACGATACATATTATATCTATCCGCACGCCGAGAAATTTTCGGTAGCCAAAATCAATTTTGCAACCGAGGAAATGTACCGCATGATCAAGGAGAACAATTCCAAGCACGCAGCAAGAGGTATGCAAAAAGAGCCCCAAGAGGCATCCGTTTCCTAAAAAAAGACCGCGCAAAAGGCTTTTAACCTTTTGCGCGGTTTCTTTATTCATCTACCATTTGTTTATAAATCTCATTTTTCGCAACGCCGCGGTCGCGTGCCACCTGCTTGATGGCATCCATTTTTGCCATGCCGCCACTTATGTAATGCTGCACGTGAGTGGGAACATCCATCGCATCCCAAAAGCTCGCGGCAACGGCATCCTTTGCGCCCTCAACCACCAGCACGTACTCGCCGCGCGGACTTTGCTCCTTATAATACGCCACCGCTTCACCGAGTGTGAGGCGCAGGATCTCCTCGTGCGCTTTGGTCAACTCGCGGCAAATGGCAATGCGACGATCCTCGCCGAAGACGCGGGCAAGGTCGTCAAGTGTTGCTTGCAGCTTGTGGGGGGCTTCGTGAAAGAGCATGGTTCTCGTCTCATTTGCAAGAGCGGAAAGATGCGCGCGACGCTCTGCCTTGTTGACCGAAAGAAAGCCCTCGAAGGTAAATCTGCCTGTCGGAAGACCCGAAAGCGTAAGCGCTGTGATCGATGCCACAGGACCGGGAACCGAGGTGACGGGAATACCGCGCTCGGCGCACAGAGCCACCATATCCTCGCCGGGGTCGCTGATGGCAGGCGTGCCTGCATCGGTGATGAGCGCACAGCTCTCACCGCCCTCAAGGCGTGCGGCGATCTGCTCGCCTCTCTCTCGCTTGTTGTGTTCAAAATAGGAGACCATCGGCTTGGAAATGCCCAAATGTGTGAGCAGGCGCATCGAGTTGCGCGTGTCCTCGGCGGCAATAAAATCCACCTCGGAGAGCACCTTAATGGCTCTTTCCGAAAGGTCCGCCAGGTTTCCAATCGGCGTGGCAACCAGATAAAGCGTGCCCGAGAGCACGCGATTTTTTTCTTTTGCACGGTCTTCAATCTGTTTAATGGAGCTCATAGAGTGTCCTTTCTTATTGGGGAATCATTTTAATTGGAATCTCCAAACCATTCTTTATGCATTTCTGCAAGAAATTCTTTTGTAATGGGGTAGCCCGTATATTTGCCAATGACCGAATCAACGCAGCAATATGGACATAGAGCAGTTCCTTTTGTGTCTTTTATCCATTCTTTAATTTCTGTGGGAGAAAAAATTTCAAGGCAATAAAAGCAACCGCAAAGAGAATCTTTCATCAGTTCTTCTTTATTGTTTTCGCTATAAGCATGCGCCGCGCGGACAGAGTACTTCATTTTTTCTCCTTTTATAAATTTACTTTGGTATTGTTAGGAGCAGGCGGACGACCAATGGTCGCCCCTACTTTGAAAAATAAACAAAGCGGTAGAGGATGGCGCCCTCGACATCCCGTTCTCACGCATGACAACTTTCTTAGCGAGCAGGGTCTCGGTGGTCCCTGGGAGTTTGCGACAGCAAAAGCGAGCGGTGCGCTCGCGTCGACTGTCTATTCGCACGCTAACAACATTATTGGGTTATTTGTTGTACGAAAGTTTTTGAGGGGGTGTGGGGGAACTTTTTTCAAAAAGTTCCCCCGAACCCGCGTCTCTCTTATTTTACCATAAATCCTTTCCTTTTTCAAGCCTTTATCGCAATTTTGTGTGGTGTAGCATAGACTATATTGAAGAACGAGAAAACGGAGGGTACTATGGCAATCAAGATATACATCGACCAAGGACACAATCCCGAAAATCCAAACGCGGGGGCGGTGGGGAATGGACTTCGCGAGCAGGATATCACCTATCGCGTGGGGCAGGAGCTTGCCACTCTTTTGCGGGCAGATCCCGACTATGAGGTGCGACTCTCGCGTCCAACGCCCACAACATCGCTCGGCTCGAGCAACTCCACAAGCCTGCGTGCGCGCGTGGAGGATGCCAACGCTTGGGGCGCGGACTATTTCATCAGCATCCACACCAACGCCTCGTCAAATCCCGATGCCAACGGCACCGAGGCGTTTGCTTACGCAAGACCCTCGCGCGCATTCTCACTCGGAGAGGATATCGTCGAGGGCATCGTCAACGTCACGGGCTTGCGCAACCGCGGCATGAAGGTCCGCCCGGGGTTGTACGTCCTGCGCCGCACGGCAATGCCTGCGGTCCTTGTCGAGCTGGGCTTTATCACCAACCCCGGAGATGCCGCACTCATGAACGAAAATCCGCAGCTTTTTGCAAGGGGAATCTACCAAGGGATCGAGAATTATTTTTCTTCTTGATTTTTCCCGAAATCGACAAGAAACACCTTGACAAAAAAACTCTTTTTTGGTAAAATAAAAGGGAATTTAAAAAGAACGGAGACCGTATGAATCAACAGAAAATAAAAGTTCTTTCGTGGGTTCTTGCGTTGATGCTTTGCGCCGCCCTGATGAGTGGCTGCATCAATTTAAAGGAGGGGGATTTCCCCACCACTCCCCCTGATCTTGAATCAACATCAACCGATACCCCCGAAGATACCACACCGCAAGTTACTATTCCCGCGGTGACCACAGAACAGACACCGCCCGAGGATACCACACCCGACGGTATCACGTCAAGCACACCAGACGAGAGCACCGAGGTGACTCCACCTAAGGATACCACGCCACCCGAAACCTCAACCGAGGAGGATCCTACCCCGGGTACTACACCACCTCCCGAGACCACGACCGAAGATCCCAACGAGCCACCCAAGCCCGATGATAAGATCAAAATTTACATCGACCAAGGGCACAATCCCTTCCTTCCCAAGGAAGATCCCACGGAGCCGAATAAGGGATGGAACACGGGTGCTTCCAACAAGGAGCTTGGACTTTACGAGCAGGATCTGACCTACGAGATCGGCATCCTTTTGGCAGAATTGCTTGCGCAGGATGATCGCTTTGAGGTTCGCCTCTCGCGCCCCACCGCCGATACCATTCTCGGCACCGACAACGATTCCGCGCTTGATTTCCGCATCAACGATGCCGCGGAATGGGGAGCCGATTATTTCATCAGCCTGCACATCAATTCCTACACCGATCCTTCTATTGATGGCATTGAGGTTTATACCGCCACTGCCGAGGGTGAGCAATACGAGCTTGGAAAAAAGCTTTTGAACGGTTTGCTCGCATCTACACAGTTGGATAACCGTGGTATGAAAAATGGCGCAAACCTACGCGTTCTCAAAAACGCAACAATGCCCGCAGTGCTTGTAGAAATGGGATTTATCAGTAACACAAAGGATGCCACATTGCTTGATGAGTCTCCCGAGCTTTTCGCACAAGGCATTTATGACGGTATTCAAGCCTACTTCAACGCCCTTGAAGCCGAAACACTCACAGAATAAAACAAAAGAGCAAACACAACTTGTGTTTGCTCTTTCTTTTTTTTATTGCTCGTCATCCAATTTGAGCACTGCCATAAATGCCTCGGGGGAGACTTGAACAGAACCCAACTGACGCATCTTCTTTTTGCCTTCCTTTTGCTTTTCCAAGAGCTTCTTCTTACGGGTAATGTCACCGCCGTAGCACTTGGCAAGCACGTCCTTGCGCATTGCCTTAACGGTCTCACGCGCAATGATCTTTGTGCCGATTGCGGCTTGAATCGGAACCTCAAAGAGCTGACGCGGAATGTTCTCCTTCAGCTTTTCGGCAAGCTTGCGCGCACGTCCGTATGCTTTTTCCTCGTGCACGATAAAGGAGAGCGCGTCCACCTGCTCACCGTTGAGCAAGAAATCGAGCTTGACGAGCTTACTCGGCTCATAACCAAGCAGCTCATAGTCAAGTGACGCATATCCGCGAGAGCGGCTCTTGAGTGCATCAAAAAAGTCATAAATGATCTCGTTCAGCGGCAGATTGTAGTGCAATTCCACACGCGTGGGATCAAGATATTTCATATCAATGAATACGCCACGGCGATTTTGGCAAAGCTCCATCAGGCCGCCCACGTAGTCAACAGGGGTGATGATATTCGCCTTCACGAGCGGCTCGTATGCCACCTCAATGTTATCGGGGGTAGGGAAGTTTGTGGGGTTGTCGATGCGAACAACGTCGCCGCCCTTGAGCTTGATCTCGTAAATAACGCTGGGAGCGGTGGTGATGAGGTCGAGATTGAATTCGCGCTCCAGTCTTTCCTCAATGATCTCCATGTGCAAAAGTCCCAAAAATCCGCAACGGAAGCCAAAACCGAGTGCAATAGAGGTCTCGGGCTCAAATACGAGCGCGGCATCGTTTAGTTGGAGCTTTTCGAGAGCATCGCGAAGGTCGCCATAGCGTGCACCGTCTGCGGGATAGATACCTGCATAAACCATCGGCTGTACGGCTTTAAAGCCGGGCAGGGGAGCGGCGGTAGGTGTTGCCGCCAAGGTGACGGTGTCACCCACGCGGGTGTCGCTAACGCTCTTGATGGATGCGGTAAAGTAACCAACCTCACCGGCAGAAAGACGATCGCATTTCGAAAGTCCAAAGGGCTCCATCGTGCCGACCTCAACGACATCAAAAACAGCACCGGTGCTCATCAAACGGATCTTGTCGCCTGCGGCAATGCTGCCGTCTACCACGCGAATGTTGACCACAACGCCGAGGTAACTGTCATAGTAAGAGTCAAAAATGAGCGCCTTGAGCGGTGCATTCTCGTCGCCCTCGGGGGAGGGGATGTCGCGCACGACAGCTTCGAGAACATCCTCAATATTGAGTCCCGTTTTTGCCGAAACGGCAGGGCAACCCTCTGCGGGAATGCCAATGACGTCCTCTATCTCGGCGCGGCACTTCTCCACGTCTGCCGAGGGCAGATCGATCTTGTTGATGACGGGGATGATCTCAAGGTCGGCATCCACTGCAAGGTAAGCGTTTGCCAGTGTTTGCGCCTCAATGCCCTGTGTCGCATCCACAACAAGGAGGGCGCCGTCGCACGCATTGAGCGAGCGGGAGACCTCGTAGTTAAAGTCGACGTGACCGGGGGTGTCGATGAGGTTAAAGGTATATGCTTCACCGTCTTTGGCGTTGTATATCAGCTTTACGGCGCGGGCTTTAATGGTAATGCCGCGCTCGCGCTCGAGATCCATGTTATCAAGGATCTGCTCTTCCATATCGCGCTTTGCAACCGTTTGGGTGTGCTCCAGAATGCGGTCGGCAAGGGTTGATTTGCCGTGGTCGATGTGCGCAATAATGGAAAAATTGCGAATGTGGTTTTGACGTTCGGATTTTTGCACGTTTGTATCCAATCCTTTCGGTAAAAAATCGGGAACTTTTATCTTAACTAAATTATTATACCATAAAGTGAGCGCGATGTCAAGAAAAAGGATGCAGAAACCGATATTTTTTCTCTTTTGAAGATGCCTCAAAATGTCCCCCGTTTTTTGCAATATTTTTCTATCTGAAAGCAATATATGTGCGACATATAGCAATATTTGTCGCATAAAAAGCAAAAAGTATCTTGACAGAGTATCAAAAGTAATATATACTATAATTAGACTATTATGAGCGGAAGTCCGCGTAATTGACTGAAAGGAACTTGCTATGAAAAAAATGAAAGCAGCCGTTGTCGGCTATGGCGGCATGGGCGGCTGGCACGTTGAACACTTACTCAAAAGTGACGTTTGCGAGCTTGCAGGCGTTTATGATATCAAACCCGAGCGAAATGAGCTTGCCGAGAGCCGCGGTATTCACGCATACCCGACCTATCAGGCGCTCCTGGACGACAAGAGTGTTGAACTCATTACCGTTGCCATTCCCAATGACGTTCACGAGGAAGTGGTTGTTGCCGCACTCAACGCAGGCAAAAACGTCATTTGCGAAAAGCCCGTAGCACTCTCTATGGAGTCGCTCGATCGCATGATTGCTGCTGCCAAGGCGAATGGTGTGCATTTTTCTGTTCACCAAAACCGCCGTTGGGATGTTGACTATCTTGCAATGCAACAAATCCACGATTCCGGCGAGATCGGCAGCGTTTTCAATATCGAATCCCGCATCCACGGCAGCCGCGGTATTCCCTCCGACTGGAGAGGTGAAAAGGAGCACGGCGGCGGTATGATCTATGACTGGGGCATTCACCTCATTGACCAAATCATGATGGTTTACCACTGGGCGCCCGTCAAGAGCGTATATTGCGTTTGCGATAATATCACTAACAAAGAGGTTGACGACGGCTTCAAGCTTCAGCTCCTCTTCAAAAACGGCAAGCAGGCACACATCGAGGTTGGAACCTACAACTTTATCGCAATGCCTCGCTTCTATATGAGAGCCGAAAAGGGAACCGCCCTCATTACCGACTGGCGTGAGGAGACTAAGGTCGTCAAATGCAAGTATTGGCACGAAAACGACGTTCTTCCTGTCAAGACCGCCGCAGGTCTTACCAAGACCATGGCACCTCGTGACGATGTCACAACCGATACCTATACCGTAGCCCGTCCCGCATCCGACGTGCATGACTATTACCGTCATTTTGTCAACGCCATCCGTACCGGATGCGAGCAGGACGTTACCTGGGAGCAAATGCGCACCGACCTCAAAATTATCTTCGCCGCCTTCCGCTCCGCCGAGCTGGGAGTACCCGTGGAGTTAGAATAAGAAAGATTGTGGGGAAACCTTCTTGCAAGAAGGTTTCCCCACACCCCTTCCAAGAACTCTCGCACAAAAAATAATAGGACAAATTTCTGACTTTACAGATAGACAGTCGACGCGAACGGTCAGGCACCTCCAAGACCCTGCCCGTTAAGAGAGTTGTTTCATTTGAATAACAAACAAATAAGGGATAGCATACTTGCTATCCCTTTATTGTGGCTTGGTAGGGGACGGCGCCCACGACGTCCCAAAAATCAAGGCTTTTTTGTATCTTACTGTATAAAAAATGCAGGAGAGTAAAAAAGTCTTGCTTTTTTCTTTTGAGTAGTGTATAATAGATTTACAAAATGTGAAAGGAGAACTTGCATTGAAAATTACTTTTTTCAAAAACGAGCCCCCTCTTTATCAGCGTCGCTCTTTCTCTTGGGAGAATGCAAAGAAAGTCGATTTTAATTTCAATTTAAAAAAGCAAAAAGTACGTAGATGCATCGATGTATTGTCCATAATTTCCATGCTTGTTTTTGTGTGTTTCTTTTATTCTCAACTTGCAGAAATTTATTGGCTTTTCCTTGCCACACTTCTTTTATGTCTCCCCGTGCACGAGTTATGCCACGCTGTTTTTTGTTGGATAGTCGGCAGGAAAGTTGAATGCATTTGCTTTTTTCCATATTCAAAGCTTCCCCTCAAAAAACAGCTTTCTCTTCCCTCGGCATACGTAAGATTGGTTTCCGGAGTTTGGCGGAAACACCAAGCTATTTTGTTTGCCGCATTTCCACTTATTTTGTTGTCAATTATTCCTGCAGTATTGGCTATTTTTATTTCTCCTTTAAGATATTGGCTATTATTCCTTTCCATTTATAATTTTGGGACTTCTTCTTTTGATATTTACGATGTGCTTTGTTTCATTCACGCACCTGCAAATTGTATTAACGTTGGCGATGTATGGCTGATTGCACAGGATAAAAGCAAGCCGATTGTGATACATCAAATATTTGTAACGCCTGAGCTTGATAAAATACATCACGAGTGTTTTTCGTATTTCAACGGTCAACGCACTGAAATACAAGCGTACGACACTTCCGAAACAGTAGCGTTGAAACAAGAATTTAGGGAGCAGTTCCATCTCGAAAAATAATCAAACAGGTAATTTTAACAAAAACGGGCGACCACTGGTCGCCCCTACGAAATATAATAAACGTTATTGTAGGGGCGACCATTGGTCGCCCGTTTTTATTGTAAACAACTCTCTTAGCGGATAGGGTTAGTGGTCCCTAGCCGCTCGCGACAGCCAAAGCGAGCGGTGCGCTCGCGCCGCCCGTCTATCCGCGCACTAACAACTCTATTTTGCCATTTTTGTTAGAGAATTTTTTGGAAGGGGTGCGGGGGGACCTTTTTTCTAAAAAAGGTCCCCCCGCATTCTTCTATAAATTTACTTCAACTCACCCAAATAATACTTCTTCTTACCGCGGCGGACAACGATATACTTGCCGCCAAGAGCCACGTCGGCGTTGATTTCGAGGTTCATATCGGTAATCGGCTCACCGTTGAGAGTAAGGGACTTGTTGGAAATGAACTCGCGTGCCTCACGCTTGGAGGAGCAGATGCCGGCAGAAACGAGAACGTCCATAACGGGGCCGCCTGCGGTCTCAAAGTGGGGAACGTCCTTCAGCCCTGCCAAAAGGTCTTGCATCGGGATCTCCTTGATGTTGCCGGCAAAGAGCTGCTCGCTGATCTTAACGGCGGACTCGTAAGCACCCTCACCGTGCAGGTCGCGCAAAATCTCTTCAGCAAGCTTCTTTTGTGCCAAACGGCGCTCGGGAGCGGCATTGTGTTCAGCCTCGATGGCTTCGATCTCCTCGCGAGAGAGGAAGGTCAGTCTCTTGAGGTACTCAATTACCATGCTGTCCTCGGAGTTGAGCAGGAACTGGTAGAGCTGATAAGAGCTGGTCTTGTTCTTGTCAAGCCAAACGGCGTTGCCCTCGCTCTTGCCAAACTTGTTGCCGTGAGAGTCGGTTACAAGAGGCATGGTCATAGCAAATACCTCGTCACCGGTGGTCTTGCGGATGAGCTCAATACCGGTGGTGATGTTGCCCCATTGGTCGGAGCCTGCTACCTGCAAATCAACGCCGCGTGTTTCGTGCAGATACTTAAAGTCAAGACCTTGAATGAGCATGTAAGAGAACTCCGCATAGGAAATACCGCTCTCCATCTGACGGCGAATGAGGTCCTTGCTCAGCATGTAGCCAACGTTGATATACTTGCCGTAATCACGGAAGAAATCAATAATGGTCAAATCCTTCACCCAATCGTAGTTGTTAACAACCTCGTAGGGGAAGATCTTTTGCAGTTGTGCCTTGAGGCATTCGTAGTTGTGAATAACCTCGTCGCGGTCAGAGAGCTTTCTCTCAACGGTTCCGCGGGGGTCGCCGATGAGGGCGGTCGCCATGCCAACGAGGAGCAGGGGAGTGTGACCTGCGGCGGCGAGACGGCGCGTGATCAGGAAAGAGGAGTAGTGACCTAGATGCAGGCTGTCAGCCGTAGGGTCAGTACCAATATAAAAGGTCATTCCACCACGGTTGAGCTTTTCAACGAGCTCGGGGCTGGAAATATCCTGAATCAAACCTCTCCATTTGAGATCTTCATAAAGTGTCATTTGAGTTTCCTCCGTGTAGTAAACAATTTAACTGATATATTATACCATACAATTTATATTTCGTCAACCGTAAAATCAAAAAATCAAATCTTTTTCCCATCTTTTTGCAAAAAGGCGGTAAAAAAATGAAAAAATCGCAAAAAAAATTTCAAAAAGCTCTTGCAAAATGGAAAAGTGTGTGGTATAATACTCGTGTTGCGCTATGGCGCAAGAAATTTAGGATGGTCCGCTGCATGCTCGCATGAACGTCCGGTATATTATAGGAGGGCTCAAAAATGAATTTGGTTGAGGCTTTTACAAACGAGCAATTAAAACAGGAACTCCCCGTGATTCGCATCGGTGACACCATCCGTGTTCACAACAGAATCAAAGAGGGTAACCGTCAGAGAATCCAG
>SVTP01000030.1 GCA_015063725.1 Oscillospiraceae bacterium | reverse complement strand
AAGTTAGAGATTCCCATGCATCTTGAAGGAAAGATTGCGGAGTTCAGAAAATATGCATTCTATGCTTTTCCGATGGCTATTGTAAAAAGAGCAATTTCGGATAGTGATTTTATTCTTGACAGCCAGCGAGAAGCAATACCGATGGTATTAGTTATAGAAGAACCTGAGAATGTAATCAAGTAAAAATACCGCTGAGAGTAACCGTAATGGTCACTCTCAGCGGTAGTGCTTTTTAAAACTGCTTTATCGCATGTACGCCAAGGGGTGCTTTTTTCCTTCAAACGGTCATTTTTTGGTCATTCATAGGAAAACCTGTCCATATTTTGTTATATATCAGACAAATATTGCTATACATTTCCCAACCCAATTGACAGGTATTGTTATATATGATATATTTTAAGTATAGTATGTAACAAAAAAGTGTGTAATATTTACAAACAGGCTTTTTGCGACAGAGAAACAAAAAATGGAGGTATCTATGAAAATCAGGCAGATTGTTCAACTTGTTGTGATTGCTATTTTGATTACGGCGCTTGTCATTGGCAACGTTATCGTGCTCGAGCCGCAAATGGCATCCAACATCACAGGTCTTCAGGCATTTTTCGAGGAGGTGCTGAACTTCCATCCGTTTGCCGTCAACAGCAACACGGTCAACGAGGCGAGAAAGGGTGGACAGGAGCTTTCTGAGCAGATCATCAAAGAGGGAAGCGTCCTTGTCAAAAACAACGGTGCCTTGCCGCTGAGTTCTGACGATGTTACGCAGGTCAACGTGTTTGGTCACGCGGCAATTGACTGGGTATACGGCGGTTCGGGATCAGGTCAGGTTTTGCCCGAGAACAACAACCCCACAGAAAACGTCGACTTTTTGAAAGCTTTGGAGCTGTACGGTGTTTCCTACAACCAAAGTCTTATCTCCATGTATCGCAATTTTGCCCCTGCCTTTGGCGACATTGGCTCTATCAACAACAACTACGATGTGTTCTACCGCTTGGCAGAGCCCCGCATCTCCGATACCAACTATTACACTGCCGCTCTTTTGAATGAGGCAAAGTCTTATTCAAGCACGGCGCTTGTTGTTATCGGCCGTCACGCGGGCGAGACCGAGGACCCGACAAGAGTGCAGTATAAGGTCAACGCAACCCCAGCTGTAGATGCAAGCCGTCACTATCTGGAGATCTCCACCGAAGAGGAAGAGATGCTCAAATACGTTGGCGCAAATTTTGAAAACGTGATCGTTATCATCAACTCCACCAACACAATGGAGCTGGATTTTGTAGACACCATCCCCGGCATTGATGCTTGCCTGGTGGTAGGTGCTACCGGAACGCGTGCCGCAAGTGCCATCCCCTCGGTTCTTTGGGGTGAGGTTTCTCCCAGCGGTCGCTTTACCGATACCTATGCTTACGATATGGCAAGCAACATCAGCTTCAAGCGCACAAGCGCAGCAGGCATCGGTCACTACACAGGTGCTTCCGATATGTACCCCACGGGTGCCGGTAGCAATGCGGGTGGCACACGCCGCGAGGCTCCTGCATTCATCGATTACATCGAAGGCGTTTACCTTGGCTACAAGTGGTATGAGACTGCCGATGCCGAGGGCATCTGGAACAATTATTCCAGAGAGATCCTTGACGAGAACGACAACAAGATCACCGTAACGGGCTATGAGAGCGTTGTACAATATCCTTTTGGATATGGACTTTCCTATACCTCGTTTGAGTGGACGGTCGAGTCTCTCTCTCTCCCTGCAGGCTCCGAGATCAACCGCGAGAGCAAGATTGAGATCACCTTGTCTGTCGCCAACGTAGGCGAGGTTGCAGGTCAGGACGTGATCGAGGTTTATCTCACCCCCCAATACAAGAGGGGAGAGATCGAAAAGGCACACGTCAATCTGGTTGCCTTTGCAAAAACCGGTGTGATCAACCCGGGTGAAAAGCAAACGCTCACCGTTACTGTTGACGTAGAGGACCTTGCTTGCTACGATGCATACGACCTCAACAACAACGGCAACAAGGGTTACGAATTGGATGCAGGCTCCTATCAGCTCAAGCTGATGACCGACTCCCACAATGTTAAGGTCGTCGACTTTGCAGGCGGTGCTGCCGACGTTGAGGGTATTATCACCTACAACGTATCCACCACCATCAACTTCTTGGTCGATAGCGTTACGGGTAACCCCGTTACCAACAAATTCACAGGCAGTGATGCCATCGACGGTGTCAGTCTTGACGGCAGTGACAGCGGTCAGAATATCGGCTTTATCTCCCGTGCAGCCTTCCCCGATCCTTACGAGATCTCCGATGTCGCCGACAGAGAAATGGCAGATAACGTAAAGGAATTCAACCAATATACCAAGGATCAGGCAAGCGAGTGGGACCATGCCGAGACCGACATCTTCGGCAATCCCGTAAACAGTGATCCTGTTACCTGGGGAAAGAGTGCAGGCAAAATTGAATACGAGGGCATCGTTTACAACGAGAGAGGAAACGCCATGGTTTATCAAAACGGCAAGATCACCGATCTCGGTATGCTCCTCGCATCAGACTACAACCACCCTTTGTGGGATGTTGTCCTTTCCCAAATCACGCTGAGTGAGGCGGTTGACCTCATCCACGCAGGTAACTTCGGTAACGCAGCGATCCCCTCGGTTGGCAAGCCTAAGCTCACCGACCACGACGGACCTTCGCAGGTGCGCTCCTTTAATGCAGGTGCGCAACGCGGCACGGGCTTCCCCTGCACGACCGTGCTGGGACAAACCTGGAACAAGTCCTTGGCTTACAGCTTTGGTATCAACTACGGTAAAGAAATGGGCGTTCAGGGCATCGCTATGGACGGCACCTACGGCTTTGGTGCAAACCTGCACCGCAGTGCTTGGGGCGGACGCAACTATGAGTATTTCTCCGAGGACGGCTTCCTTGCAGGCACCATGCTTGCCGAGCAGGTACGCGGCCTTACCAACACAGGTAAATACTGCTATCTGAAGCACCTCGTTCTTTATGAGACCGAGCACGAGCGCGATTCGATGTACACCTGGTGCACCGAGCAGGCGCTTCGCGAGATCTATCTCAAGCCCTTCAAAAAAGCCATTCAGAATGGCGGATGCGTAGGCATCATGTCCTCTTATAACCGTATCGGCAACGTTTGGACGGGTGGTAGCGAAGCACTCATTCAGGGTGTCATTCGCGATGAGCTCGGCTTCTGCGGTACAGTTGTTACCGACTACGTAGATGGCTGGTCCCGCGAATTTATGTCCATTGAGGATGCAGTCCGCGCAGGCGGCGACATCAACCTCGGTCAAAGAACCAACGCGCTGGATACCGGCTTTGATGCGACTAACCGTATTCAAAATCAGGCAAAAGAGGTCTGCCACCACGTACTGTATATGTTCCTGAGTCCCATTTATGCCAACGCCCAATACAATGAGAATGAGGACGTAGAGCAGATCACCGTAGGCGCGGTTATCGAGCCTTGGGTATGGTGGAAGCTCGCGCTGATCGACCTCGATATCATCGTTGGTGTTATCTGCCTTTACTGGTTGTACTTTATCCTCCGTAAAGTAATCAAAAATCACAGAAAGAAGCGCCTCAAATACAAGGGCTTCACAAGGGCAGAGCGCAAGCAGCTTGAGCGCATCGAAAAAGAAGAGGAACAAGCGGTGCTTCGCCGTCAGCTGCTCCGGTTCCACATCGATTACCTCGGTGTAAAATGGGGAGAAGCAATGACAAAACAGGAATCCACCCAAGCGCGCTTGAAGGCTTTGAATTCCATCGAAGAAGAACCCAAAGAATGATTCTCTCGGATGAAACAGAGATCACCGAGAAACAAGAGGGCCAAAACAAGCAATTGTAGTTTTGTGCATTTGTTCAACCAAATCTTAAAAAAGCTACACACGGAGGAAAAGTAGAATATGAAAAAGATAATTGGAAAAATAATCGAAATCATCCTGTTGGTTGCGGGAATTCTTTTAACCGTTGCCATCGTGATTGCCATTCCGCTCAAATCCTATCACGAATACGAGGACTATCTGGCAAAGCTGCTTGAGGCAAGCAAGCCCGAGCCCAAGCCGGTGCTGGAATCCATCAGCGTTGAGCTTCGGGAGGGTGTCAGGTATTTCAAAAACGACCTCGCAGATCCCAAGCCCGGCGACTTTGTTGTAACCGCGCACTACACGCTTGAGGGCGTGCCTTACAGTGAGGTGGTTGAAGAAGGAAAGTTCAGTGTTGTGTTCCCAAGCGATTTTTACTCGGTTGGCGGTGAGGTGACCGTCACCTACAAAAAGATGACAGGGGTGCTCAACGTTGAGCTGATCCCCGTTATGCTGGAATCCATCACAGTGGTAAAAAATCCTTATAAGGTCCGCTATCAAACAGGCACCTCGTTTGATGCCGAGGGCATGGTTCTTTGCGCCGTTTATAATGATGGCTCTACCAAAACCATTCCTGCGGAAAAATACGCGGTAGATACCAAGGAGCTCACCCCTGCCGATGAATCCGTTACCATCAGCTATACCGAAGGCGAGACTACCAAAACCGTAGCGGTTTCCGTCAGCGTATCGGATATTTTGAATGACGGCGCAGTGGTTGCCATGCTCCTTGGCGATGATGCCGTTGTACAATCGGGCAGCAAGCTCGCCAATACCAACATGGAAATCAGCGTGATCTATGAGAGCGGCAACAGACGTCGCCTCACAAAAGAGGAATACACCGTGTCGAGTGGCGATACCGTTGCAAAGCTCGGCAAGGCATATAACATCACCGTTTCCTATAACGAAAATCCTGCCATTTCGCTTACAACCGGTGTTATCGTCCGCACGACGGTAGAGGGAGAGGACGGCATTATTGTTGGCGGTAAGAGAAGTCAGGAAGCAGAATACGCGGTTGTAGACGGCGTGATCACCTATACAGGCAAGAGTGTTGCCTTTGCGGGTGGCTTTGGCGGAACCGTTCTCAAGGGCGGCGAAGGCTCGCTTACACTGACGGTCGACTCTGCATCTGCGGTTGTCGGCAATATCACCATGCGTTGCGGCAACAGCTATTGCTGCTTTGTTAACGGCGTAGACAAAACCGACGGTTACCGCATGCTGCCCCTGCAGATCAATACCATTCTGGATCTGACCGTAAACGGCAAGCCGGTCGCCATTCCCGATAGCGTTGTTCTCAAGGGTACGGATATCAACAAGGATTATCAACCCCTGTACTGCATCTATTACGAATTCACGTTTGAGAATATTGCGCTGGAGGCCGGAACCAATACGATCAAGGTCAGCTTTAAGCCCAGTACTGTAAACGCTATGACCTGTTGGAACGAGTCTCCCTCCACGCTCAATATTGACTACGTCAACTTTGATACGGTTGGAAACGAGATCCCCGACAACTTTACCATCGATCAAATCGAGCTTTCTTCCAACTACACAGTAGCTGTAGGCGGAAAGATCAGCGATATCAAGCCCCCTGTTGTTGCAATCCTTGCAAACGGATCCAAGGTTCTTGTCCCCTCCGAGCTCTTTGACTTTACAGTCAGTGGCGGTCAGGCAGGCGAGGTTACTACCAAGTATGGCAAATACACCGTTACGGCAACGCTCAAATCCAACCCCACAGTCAAGGCAAGCACCGACGTTGAATTTGTAGGCATCAAGATCCTCAAGGCGAGCGTCGAAAAAGAGGGCGACAAGGTCTATTACGTATTCAGCGGCGACTGCTACGGATATACTGCCGAGGATCTGATGTTCTTTAATGAAGCCAAGATGTATGATATGATCGTGGAGTTTACCGATAGCACGATTACGTTCAAAATTGACGTGACCTTGCTGCCCCCCGGCACTGCCATCTATCCTCACCTCAAGGTCAAGGGCGTCAACTACTATAACGGCGGCGCAAACAACAACGGTGACATTCGCGGCAACGGTCTCACCTTCACCAATAATCAACGTATCACCCTTGGCAATCAAGTTTATACGATCGTCAGAGAATACGAAATGCCCGTTCTCAAAATTACTGCCGCAAATTAAACAATAAACACAGCCCACCCTGCCATGCGGGGTGGGCTATATCCGTAAAAAGGACAATCAAATTTTATCTTGCATTATGCAAGATAATGTGATATAATAGGGTGTGTGTCCCGATCGCTGAAAAGAGAGGTGCAAAAATGAAAGCACGTGAACAAATCAAAAAGCTATCCATTGAGCAAAAGGCGGCGCTCCTGCAGGGTAAGACCGTTTGGACGACCTATGCCTTTCCTCACGCAGAGATCCCCGAGATCTTTTTGTCAGACGGACCGCACGGTCTGCGTAAGCAGGCAGGCTCTGCCGACCATCTCGGGCTCAATGAATCCATCCCTGCCACTTGCTTTCCTACCGCTGCAGGCATGGCAAACTCCTGGAACCTTGACCTTGCCGAGCGGCTCGGTCGTGCACTGGGAGAGGAAGCTGCGGCAAATGACGTACACGTATTGCTCGGCCCCGGACTGAACATCAAGCGCAGTCCTCTTTGCGGCCGCAACTTTGAATATTTCTCCGAGGATCCTTACCTCGCCGGCAAAATGGCGGCGGCGTATATCAAGGGCATTCAGGCAAACGGCGTGGCGGCGTGCCCCAAGCACTTTGCCGTCAACTCGCAGGAGCTTCGCCGCATGGCAATGAATTCTGTTCTGGATGAACGCACGCTTCGCGAGATCTACCTGACCGCGTTTGAGATTGCCGTAAAAGAGGGCAAAGCCAAAGCGATCATGTCGGCTTACAATATGGTCAACGGCACCTACGCAAACGAGAACGCGCATCTGCTTTCCGACATTCTGCGGAATGAGTGGGGCTTTGACGGCTTCGTTGTGACCGACTGGGGAGCAGATAACAACCACACCGACGGTGTCAGAGCGGGTTGTAACCTCGTTATGCCTGCCCCGGGCCCCGACTGTGCTCTTGGCTTGATACAGGACTGCAAGGACGGAAAGATCGACGAGTCGGTTCTGGATGCACGCCTTGAGGAGCTTCTCGGCGTGATCCATTCCACCCACGAGGCAGTTGCAAAAGCGCCCAAGACCTTTGACGTAGAGGCACACCATGCGCTTGCCAAGGCGTGCGCTGCCGAGAGTATCGTGCTCTTGGAGAATGACGGCATCCTGCCGATTGCAAGTGATGCCAAGGTCGCCCTGATCGGTGACTTTGCAAAAGAGCCGCGCTATCAGGGCGCGGGCTCCTCGCAGGTCAATCCTACAAAAGTGGACAATCTCTATGACTGCCTGATGGAAGCAGGTGTTACCGTTACCGCTTACGCAAAGGGCTTTGACCGTAAGAGCCCAACGCCCGACCAAGCACGCATTGATGAGGCTGTCGAGGCAGCGAAGAGCGCCCAGACCGTTCTTCTTTGTGTGGGACTTGATGAGATCCTTGAGTCCGAGGGTATGGACCGCACACACATCGATATCAGCCACGCACAAAAAGCACTCATCGAGGCGGTTTGTGCGGTAAACAAAAACGTTATACTCGTCCTTTCGGGAGGCGCGCCCTTTGTTATGCCCAAGGAAGGAGCCTACCGTGCGGCTATCCACGGCTATCTTGGCGGACAGGCGGGTGCGGGGGCTATGGCAGATGCCATTCTCGGCAAGATCAACCCGTCCGGCAGACTGAACGAGAGCTGGCCGCTCTCCTTGGAGGATGTTTCTTCCAATCCTTACTTCCCGAGCAAGGAAAGAAGCGCCGAATACCGCGAGGGACTGTATGTCGGTTATCGCTATTTTGAAAGTGCAGGCGTCCCCGTGCGCTATCCCTTTGGCTACGGCCTCAGCTATACCTCGTTTGCTTACAGTGACATCGAGGTGACCGACAAGGACGTCAGCGTTACCGTTACCAATACGGGCGCGCTTGACGGCGCAGAGGTCGTACAGCTCTACGTTTCTTGCGAGGATAGTCAGATCTACCGCCCCGAAAAGGAGCTCAAAGGATTTGCAAAAGTATTCCTTGCGGCAGGCGAGAGCCAACGCGTGACCATTGCATTTGACGATAAGACCTTCCGTTACTTTGACACCGCGGACAACGCGTGGGCAGTGGAGGATGCCGACTATGACATCTGTATTGCCAAGAATGCACATGAGGTCGTCCTCTCGGGCGTGCTTCACGTGCCCGGTAAAAAAGTGACCGACAACGTGCCCGCGTGCTACAAAAAGGCGGATATCAAAAATGTCACCGATGCCGATTTTGAAGCTCTTTTGGGGAACCCGATCCCCGACGGCAAATGGGGAGGGGAGATTACCGAGAATGATGCGCTCTGTCAGCTTTATTACGCCAAGGGCGCGTTTGCACGCTTCCTCTACCGCATCCTGACCTCTCTCAAAGAGAAGGCAGACGCTAAGGGAAAGCCCGACATCAACATTCTCTTCATCTACAACATGCCCATCCGTTCCATTGCTAAAATGTCGGGCGGATTGGTATCCCAAAAGATGACAGAAGATATCCTCTTTATCATGAACGGTCACGCATGGCGTGGACTGGGCAGACTTATTGTGGATTTCTTCAAAAATCTTTCCCGTATGTCCAAATTCAAAAAAGCACTCAAAAAAGTAGACAACAAAGAATAATTCAAACGGATTACAGCCTATGAAATATGATTATCTCATTGTCGGGGCAGGACTGTTTGGCGCGACCTTTGCACAAAAGGCACAGGAAGCAGGAAAAACGGTGCTTGTCATCGACAAGCGCCCACACGTGGGCGGAAACATCTATACCGAGGACGTAGAGGGGATTGCAGTGCACAAATACGGCGCACATATTTTCCACACCAACGACCATCGCGTGTGGGAATACGTCAACCGTTTTGCCACCTTTAACCGCTACACAAACTCGCCCATGGCAAACTATCATGGTGAGCTTTACTCCTTACCCTTCAATATGCTCACCTTCAACAAGATGTGGGGCGTCATCACGCCCGACGAGGCAAAGGCAAAGATCGAGGAGCAAAAACGGGAGAGCGGCATCACCGAGCCCAAAAACCTTGAGGAGCAAGCCATCAGCCTTGTGGGAACGGATATTTACGAAAAGCTTGTAAAGGGATATACCGAAAAGCAATGGGGCAGACCTTGCACCGAGCTCCCCGCGTTTATCATCAAGCGCCTGCCTGTTCGTTTTACATATGACAACAATTACTTCAACGCGCTCTATCAGGGCATTCCGACCGAGGGTTATACCGCCATGGTAGAGAGGATGCTGGATGGGGTTGAGGTTCGCCTTGGCGTGGACTTTTTCGAGCATCGGGAGGAGCTCGAGGCGCTTGCCGAGAAGATCGTTTATACAGGCGCCATCGATGCCTATTTTGACTATTGCTACGGGCCACTCTGCTACCGCAGCATCCGCTTTGAGAGCGAGGTGCTGAATACCGACAACTATCAGGGCAACGCAGTTATCAATTACACCGATGCCGAAACCCCCTACACGCGCATCATCGAGCACAAGCACTTTGTGTTTGGAACGCAGCAGAAAACCGTCATCTCCCGCGAATACAGTCAGGAGTGGACGCCCGGCATTGAGCCATACTATCCCATCAATGACGAGGTCAACAACGCGCTTTGCGAAAAGTACAAGGCGTTGGCAAACAGGGAAGAGAAGGTTATTTTTGGCGGTCGCCTTGGGCAATACCGCTATTACGATATGGATGCGGTCATTCTATCCGCACTGGATGCCGCAGAAAGAGAGTTTGTATGAGCAACAAAAAACTTTTAACCGTTACTGTGCCCTGCTACAATTCGCAGGACTATATGCGCACCTGTGTGGATAGCCTGCTTGTGGGCGGTGAGCGCGTGGAGATCATCATCATTGACGATGGCTCCACCGACGCAACGGGTGCGATCGCAGACGAATACGCAAGCGCACATCCCACAATCGTCAAGGTCATCCATCAGGAAAACGGCGGACACGGCGAGGGCATCAATCAAGGTGTCAAGCACGCAACGGGCAGCTATTTTAAGGTTGTTGACAGCGATGACAAAATGAGCGAGGACTTTGTCGCATTCCTGGATGCGCTTGAGGATTGCGAGAGAGCGGGTGGCGTTGACCTTGCGGTCACAAATTACTACTACGTTCACACCGACGGTGTGGGAGATCGCTCCATCGACTATTCGAGCGTTCTTCCCAAAAATCGCGTTTTTGAGTGGAAGGATACCAAACGCTTCCGTTTACATCAAATGCTCACCATTCACTCCAGCACCTTCCGCACGTCGCTTCTCAAGGATTGGGGTGAGCCCCTGCCGCGCAAGATCTTTTATGAGGACAATCTGATGATCTGTAAAGCGTTGCCGCGTGTGCGAAAGATGTATTACTTCCCCCACGACCTCTACCGCTACTGGATCGGTCGCCCCGACCAATCGGTGCAAGAGGCGGCAGTCATCAAGCGCTATACGCACCAGCTTTTGGTCAGCGAAAAGAGCTTTATCGCTTGTGATCTTGAGGGCGTCACCGAGCCGATGCTCAAAAAGTATTTGCGTCACGAGCTCTTTATGCTCTTTGGCATCGCGGTTATGTTTGCGCGTCTCAACAGGTCCGACGAGGCGGATGCCAAGCTTGAGGAAATGTGGGATCATTGCAAAATGCACAACCCTAAATGGGGCAGACATTTCCGCCACCGCACCCCCCTTGCCGTCATTTGCATGCGTGGCAAGTTTGGCAGAGCGGTTGCAATCTTCTTTTACAGAATTGCGAACAAGGTCGTTCGCTTCAACTAAACAAACAACCGCACACACGAAAGCCGTGTGTGCGGTTGTTTGTTTTGTGTTTATGCTTCGGTTTCTTCTACCTTTGGAGCGTTGTTTTTGGCGTCGTTAAAAACGATCTTATTGACAATAAAGAATACCACCATCGAAACACCGCCGTTGAGAACCGTTGTGCCAATGTTGTAGAGCCAACCGGGAACAAAGCTGCCCGCAACTGCTACCCAAACGCAGTTGATGGAGTTGACCACACAGGTAACAACGCAAAATGCCAACAGATACCAGGCGCCTTGGTAAAGCATGTTGCCGTTGCTGCGGAAGACGTATTTTCTTTGAATAAAGAAGTTGATGACCTCGCCAATGACCATTGCGATCATATAGGCGGTAAAATAAGAAACGCCGCCCTGCTCGGCTCCGTAGCCGATGATGTACCATTTGAACTCAATGCCAAACATGGTAACGTCAACACCGGGAAAGCCGAAATCACGGCTGCCCAAAAAGGCAAAGGCAAAGGGCAAAAAGGTGAGTATCAGGTATTTAAAGATCGTGATTAGATTGCTTACGATAATAAAAAGTCCGCCCTCGCGCACCCATACCGAAAGCTTGGGATGCTTCTCTACAAAATTCTCCCACAACTGTTTTAACTTTTGCATATCACACCTCCTGCGGTTTGTAACACCATTATATCACATCTTTCTGATAAAGGAAAGCCCTTTTTTCAAAAAAACGGAATTTTCTTTCAAGAAAAACTCCGAGACTGTCGCCTCGGAGTTTTGATTTTTTACTGTTCTGTTTCTTCAAACGCTTGAGCGGCATCCCACTCTTCCATTTCCTCGGGGGAGATCAAAGCCACAGGGGGTTCTTCAACCTCTTGCGGACGGGAGAGCCAATCCAAAAACATTCCCACAAGATATCCCATGGTAATGGTTGCCAAAACGCCTACCAGATAGGCAATAAAGGTGATCTCAAAGCTTCCAAAAATGTCAATAAAGTAGATGGAATAGTCACCGTACATATCCATGCCAAAGTTTCCAACGTGGAAGCACCAGTTCAAAAACACGCCAAATCCAATGGCGGTGTAAATAAATACAAGGGACTTGCCATAGGATTGCCAGCTCAGGTCCACCTTGCCAACCAAAATCAGATAGAAGCCGTACAGAGCCATAGAAAGGTGGCATGCTGCCTCACTGACGTGTGCAAAGGTCGACATTTGCACGTGTTGCATAAAGTAATCCGCACCCGGGCTGATAAAGAGCGCGAGGAACATTCCAAAGCCGAGAAAGGCGATGGAACAGTTGGCAAAATCCTTGATCTTTTCACTCATAAAGGGGGTGAGCAAAATGATGGTGCAAATAAAGGGGCTGATGTTTTCCAGTGTCATAAAGCCGTCTTCCAGCCATCCGCGCTCATACGCCGCATAGTTCCAGCAAAAGAAGCAAACGGCACCAACAATGATAAACAATGGGTTGACAACGGGGTTATTCAGCTTTTTGCGGAAGAAGCACATAAAAAACAGAGCAACGAAAAACACAAGAGCCAGCACGCTCAGCATGACCATGATGTGCATACTCAATTCCCCCCGTTGTTTTTGCTTTCTTCGTCTTCCTTGGTGGTTTCTTCTTCGTCGGGATCCTTGTCGCCGTTCTTGTCCTCTTCGTCCTCGTCGGGCTCTACAATCTCAACGGTTGCATTGCCAAACCAACCTTCCACCCAACCCTCGGGCCACTGCTCTTGGGGGAGTGTGGTTTTGATGACAAGATTTTCGCATCCTGCAAACACGTCTGCTTCAATGGTGGTCAGGGTGTCGGGCAAAAAGACCTCTGTCAATGCTGTGCAGCCTGCAAACGCACCGGTGGAAAGGGTAGTCAACCCGTCGGGCAGGACGACCTCGGTCAATGTCGTGCAATCCGCAAACGCATAGTCCTCAATTCGCAAAAGTCCCTCGTTGAGTGTCAAGGTCTCCAGAGCGTTGCAACCGCGAAAAGCGCCAAAGCCAAGATAAAGTACGGTTTCGGGGATTTCGATCTCTGTCAAGGATGTGCAGCCCCAAAAGGCCTCGGCTCCAATGGCAAGCAGACCGTCCAACAGATAGAACTTTGTAATTTCGGTTTGATTGGCAAAGGCTTGATCGCGAATACCGAGCACCTTTTTCTCATCGTGGTACGCGCCCAAGTAGATCTCGCCGCGCAGGTTGGGGTAGGAGCCCAGAATTTCGGTAAAGTTTTGATGTTCGCTATCGGTGTAAATAATACCGGGGGTGGTTTCATACTCCCAAACAGCCTCAATCACCACGTCCTTGGTTATGCGCTTGTAGGATGTACTCCAACCGTGAAGAAATGCACCGTCCTTGACAACCTTTGGGGGAACGGCATCCTGACCTTGCGTAATGCGTTGCTCAAGAGAGCCACTGAGAAGCGTGCCGCCGTCAAGCTCAAAACGCACCGTGTAGGTCTTTTTTCCTTCAAAAAAGATGAGCGCCAACAAAATAATGAGCGCCAAAAATAAAATGGAGAAAACGATTAAAATTTTCAGTTTTCCGGAGTGATGTTCTTTCATATCGGTGTCCTTTCATCAAAGATAATTCATTGTAACACACCCAAGTGAAAAGTTTGTGAACGTTTTGTAAACGCTGACAAAAAACGATGATTTTGAATAAAAAAACAAGCATAAAAATATTGGAATTTTATTGACAAACAGGAGCTCTTGTGATAGAATTGGGGGGTGCGCCAAAAAAGCCCTTTTTTGTGCGTAAATTTGAAGCGGAAAGGGAAGTTATGGGACTTTCGATTGTAATTGCCGCCGCCACTTGTTTGGCTATGATTGCGGCGGTGCTGTTTTTTCCAAAAGTGAATATCGGACGAATCTCGCTCAGCTCTTATTGGGTGGTCACAGCTGTGGGGGCTACCCTGTTGCTCCTTTTGGGTGCAGTTGACATTGGAACTGTAGGCGCGTCTCTTGTGGCAGATACCGCCATCAACCCCCTCAAAATCCTCGTTTTGTTCATTTCGATGACGGTGCTTTCTATCTTTTTGGATGAGATTGGGTTTTTTCGTTATTTGGCAAGTGTTACCTTGCGCAAAGCGGGGCATAGCCAAATGCGACTGTTCCTTATTCTTTACATCACAGTCTCGGTGCTCACGGTATTTACATCCAACGATATTATCATCCTATCTTTTACGCCCTTTATTTGCTACTTTGCAAAGAACGCGCACGTCAGCCCCATTCCGTATCTTGCCGCGGAATTTGTGGCGGCAAACACGTGGAGCATGGAGCTCATTATTGGCAATCCCACCAACATCTATTTGGTCACGGCAGCGGGCGGCAATTTTGTCTCTTACGTTGCCATTATGATGATCCCAACCCTCGTTTCGGGATTGGTAGCATTCCTTTGCTTGTATTTGCTGTTCCGCAAAAAGCTTTCCCAGCCCATGGAGGCAACGCCGGAGGACGTCAAAATTGAGGACCGCTTCTCTTTGATTGTAGGACTTGCTCACCTTGGCGTATGCACCCTTCTGCTCGCTATCGGCTCTTACATTGGGCTTGATATGTGGCTTGTGTCTTTGGTATCGGCGTTGAGCTTGTTGACCATTACCGTCATTCTTTCCGTCATCCGCAAGGAAGCCCCCATTCACACCAAGGCGTGCTTGAAGCGTGCACCGTGGGAGCTCATTCCCTTTATTCTTTCAATGTTTGTGGTTGTGGAGGCGCTGCACATCAACGGCGTGACCGACTTTATTTACGGAATGCTGAGCGGCTCGGCATCTGTTTGGACGTACGGCATTACCTCGTTTCTTTCGGCAAACCTCATTAACAACATTCCCATGAGCGTTTTATATTCTTCCATTCTTTCGGGCGGCGCGACCGAGGCTGCGGTATATGCTACGGTCGTTGGTTCTAATTTGGGAGCGTGTCTTACCCCCATCGGGGCGCTTGCGGGCGTTATGTGGAGCTCCATCCTCAAAGAGCATCACCTTAAATTCAGCTATGCGGATTTCCTCAAAATCGGCACGACCGTAGCAGTCCCTTCGCTGATTGCGGCACTTGGAACGCTTTCTTTGGTATTTTGACAGATCAGAAAGAAAAGGCACCCGTTTGGGTGCCTTTTGTTGTTTGTAAAAAATGAAATGTATAATGTGTTTGCCATCTTGCAAAGCAAGAGAAAATGTGTTACAATAAAAGTTAAGAAGGGCGGTGAGAAGATTGTTTGAATGGATGGACGTGGTGTTCAAGATCGTTGTATTTTTGCTTTGGGCAGGGTTTGATTGGATCTTGATACGCATGATATCTCCCTATAACCCCAACAAGCCCGACTCTGCATATATTATTATCCCAAACAAAACATTGGCAAAGATCTTGATTGAAGCGCGCAATCCGTGGCTCAAATATGTTAAGGTAAAGGATCGCAAAAAGCTGTGGCTCCCCGCTTTTGTCGCATATCTTCTTTTGGCGGCAGTGCTGTTAGCTTCACTTGTTTTGGTACTTTTGCCGCCAATGCCGTGTGAAACGGTTGAAATTCCGATCGGTCGACACGGGGGAAGGATGAGCGTTTCTACATACAACGAAAAAGTTCCGCTTTTACTTGTTATGTTATTCTGCATTGTAGAAGTTTTGTGCATCCTCATTCCGGGGTCGATTGCTTTGTTTAGAAGGAAAGAAGAAAAGATTGGTGGCAAGATCGGCTTCTCTCTTATCGTTTTGCTTTTCTTGTTTATGGCAGGATGGCTCATTGTAAAATTGATATAAGAAAAGTCACCCCTTACGCTCCTTCTCATAAGGATGTTTACCGTAGGGGCGACCATTGGTCGCCCGCAAACAACCGCAAAACCAAAACGGGCGACCAATGGTCGCCCCTACAAACAAATTTCGGCAGAGGAAACAAGCTCTCTGCCGATTTTCTGTGTCTGTAAATTCTACGTTAAGGATAACACGCTAAATGCTCGTACTCCTTTTATTGTAGGGCGGGGGTTTATCTCCCGCCGCTTTATTATTCTATACCGTTTGTTTTCGGCGGCAGCAAGCCACCGCCCTACGATTTTTTCGGCAGGTAAAATATGCTTTACGGAAGGCACCCGTTTGGGTGCCTTTTTGATATCTAAAAGGACATACTTTTAATCGATTTTTTAACCACAATCAATAGCAAACAACATCACCAGCTAAGAAAGAGCATTGCTTTAAGGGCGAAAACTCTTAAGTATGTCGTTGTAATTAAAAGTATTGGTTTCATCAAATGAGTTTTCTTTATTTGCGAGTTGCCTAGCCCGACTTTTGAGATGATATAATTCTTTCGCGATTTCTTTTTTGCTAAATTTGCTATTTTCGTTTTGGAAGATGAATTTAAAGAATATTCGATTTTTGAGAATTTCGGAGCTGTGATTTAACAACGAGATGTTTTTTTTGAATTTGGCAATGGCGTCATAGTTATCATTAAACAAGTAACCATTAAAAAACACTTTGATTGAAACCGGACGTTTAATGTCTAGTAAAGCCATATAAAAGGCGACAGTTTCCAACATTTCGCAAGGAACATTATAACAAATTTTGCGTCTTTCGGGACTCCAGGTGTTTGAAGGTACGTGTTTATATTTGTAAACTACATATATATTGTCTAGGGCTTGTCTATAGTAGCAGAACAAAAGAACTTCAAATGTTTCTTGGTGTTGTGTGTGTGTTTTGCTGGTTGATTGTTTTTGATTATCAATAACTTTTTGAATATCTGCCGGCATTTGCAAATTGTGTTTTATCGTTTGTATAACGCCGTACATGTTTTGCCTTAAGTCGTTTGTGGAAAAATGTAAAACAATATATTTTTTGTGTTTTAGCCAATTGTCTCTTTCTTTTTGTTTTTTGATTGCTTCTTTTCCGGAATGATAGCTCTTTCCGTCACATTCCACGATTAGACGAATTCCATTGTAATTAAGATAAAAGTCAGCAACATATTTCGGTTCACTAAAGACTCCACCTGTGTAGATACGATGTTGTTCTTTAAAAACAAGCTCTTCTTTTATTAAAGCATCTCGCAATAAATACTCAATAGGAGTACTCGATTCAAACAATATTGCCATGGTCACCTCACAATATAGAATACAATGTTGCATGGTCTATTTGAAATTACATAGTAAGCACTCATTACAATGCCACACAAGGCACCCTCACGGGTGCCTTGTGTTTTCGATTATCAACCAATGTTCGGCAGGCTTGCTGCTGCGATGGACTGACCAACGCGGCGGCTGCTTTCGTCGGGCAGGTGAATGGTGATCTTTTCTGCCAGCTCGGGGAACTCGAGTGCGAGTACCTTTTGTGCGTTCTTATGCAGGATGCTGCCGCCCTCGCCGGAGGATACGCGGCCCATCAAAAGGACGTGCTTGATATCATAGAACAGAGCGTAGTAAGCAACGGCATAGCCGAAGTAAACGCCAATGGTCTCGTAGATCTTCTTGGCTCTCTCGTCACCCTCTGCCATCAGTTTTTGAACTGCCTTGAGCTTTTCTGCGGGAGATGCGTTCTCGTCAAGCTCAATGCCTGCTGCGGGAGCGAGCTTGATAACGGAATCTTGCGAGAAGTACTTAACGCCGCAGCCGTAGTCGCCCGACCACTCGTCAACCATTGCATCCTTGTTGTAGTCTGCGGGGACGAATGCAAGCTCGTTGAGCCAACCGGTAATGTTGCCGTTGCCGTCAACGTAGCCGCCTGCTTCGCTTGTACCCATAGCAACGCCAAGAACGTTGTTGTCGCCAAGGTCCATAGCACCTGCGAGGGCTGTAACGTCACCGTCGTTTGCAACCTCGATCGGAACGTTGCCAAGCTCTTTTGCAATGTCGGTGTAAATGTTCTTAACAACCTTTTCAAACGCCTCGGGGTTCTCGTTTTTTACCTTGAGGAACAGGGAAGAGGTCATAATGCGGTTGCCGATAACAACACCTGCGGTAGAAACGCCAATGCCGTCAACGCGGGGCATCTTAGATGCCGCGGTCTTCATTGCGTCCATAATGCCTGCATAGTGGTAGGAAGGATCGTTTTGCAGTTTGGGGAACCATACGACCTCTTCGGAGTAGGTAGCCTCACCCTCAACAACAGAGGAGACCTTGCGGTCGGATCCGCCTGCATCAAAGCCGATGCGGCATCCGTTCAGGTGACGGCCGACGGGGGATGCGGATTCCTTGGTTACGGGAGCTTCTTTGAAAGGAACGTGAATGACCTCAAACGGAGCCTCATAAACGCCGGACATGAAGTCGCGGTCAAAATCGCGGTAGCCGCCTACCGAGTAGTCAGCCTTGATGCGGTCGGCAATGACCTTGGAGCCGGCAATGATGATCTTATAACCGCCGCGCGTCCAGAGCAGAGTCTTAACAAGGCGTTCAACAAACTCGTGGTTTTCTTCGTCATGACCGGTGCCGTCCTTGAATACCTCAACGGTATAGGTGGAGGTGAGACCGTCGTTTCTTTCCAGACCAATGGTCAGCTTTTGACCGCCCTCTTTGGCAACTGCGGCTTCAAAATCGCGGTAAACGATCGCCATCGGCATAAAGCTGGGATCGAGCGGAGCATTCATTTTAAGCTTCATAAATGGTTCTTCCTTTCTTTATGGTTCTTACAACGTTGATGTTTTCGTCAGCAATAATGATGTCGGCATCCTTACCTGCCTCAAGAGAGCCGATGCGGTCGGCACAGTGAATAGCGGTTGCGGGGTTGAGGGATGCCATTTTGAATACCTCGTTTACGGGGAGAGCGGTGTGGTCAAGCACGTTCTTAACTGCGTTGTTGAGCTTGAGCACGCTGCCGGCAATGGTACCGTCGGCAAGGCGGCACTCAATTCCTTTGAGGAAGATGGGTTGTCCGCCAAGATCGTATTCGCCGTCGGGCATACCGCCGGCGCGGGTGCAGTCGGTAATGAGCACCATCTTGTCGCCCTTTACCTTGGCAACGATGGAGTACAGACCGGGATTGATATGGAAGGTATCTGCAATCACTTCAACAGAAACGTTCTCGGATGCCAGAGCCGCGCCAACAACACCGGGGTTGCGGTGTGCGAGTGCGGACATTGCATTAAAGAGGTGGGTCGCGTGATTAACACCGTCACGTGCCGCGCTCATCGCTTCGTCAAATTTTGCATCGGTGTGTCCCATCGAAACGAGAATTTTGGACTTTGCCGCAAGACATTTGATGCACTTGTGACCGGGGTCCATCTCGGGAGCGAGGGTAACGGATGTAATAATATCTGCGTTTTCGAGAATGAAGTCAGCATCGGGAACAAGAATGTTCTCCTCTGCCTGCGCACCCTTCTTGGAAGGATTGATGAACGGACCTTCGGCGTGAACACCGATGATCTCGGCGCCGTCCCAGGTCTTGCTTTCTTCCTTGACGGAGCGAACCGCGTTGAGCGCGTCAATGATCTCGCTCTTTGCTACGGTCATGGTGGTGGGCAGGAAGGAAGTAACGCCGTTTTGCGCAATTCCGTATGCCATTTTTTTGATACCCTCGGGCTTGGCGTCGCAGGTGTCCTCGCCGAGGTAGCCGTGAATGTGAATGTCAACAAGACCGGGAGCGACGTAGTTGCCGCATGCGTCGATGACCTCAGCGCCTGTGGGAACGCTGTCAACAATTCCCTCAATTTTGTCGGTTTCTTTCGAAAAAGCGAGTGCTTTTCCCTCGACAACGGCATCGGGGAGCACGATCTTGCCGCCAATGATATATGTCAATGCCATAAAATGATCCTCCTTATAAAAATCAATCGGGATTTGGATATCTTTAGTATAGCAAATTTTTGCCAATAAAGCAATAGTTTTTCGTGATATTTTTTTATTTTATAAAAAAACACGTCGAATTTACAAAAAAACGAGCCTTCTTCGAGGGATTTGTACACCATTGTGCACAAAAGTGATTTTTTTGCGAAAAAAAGGTTGTTTTTGCCCCTAAATTATGATAAAATTATCGCATATTCTGAAAATCAGAATATAGAAAAAGGAGGATAAAAAATGAAAAACGGTTTTCTCAAAGCACTTGGTTTTGATCCTGTTGCAAAGCAAACAAGCATCAAGACCGAACTCGTCGCAGGTATTGTTACGTTCCTTGCTATGGCGTACATCCTGACGGTTAACCCGAGCCAAATTTTTGGTGCAGGCAGTGTTTATTGGGCATCTGCTTTTATCGCAACAGCGCTGGGCGCAATCATTGGTACTCTTTTGATGGCGTTCCTCGCAAAAATGCCTCTGGCACAAGCTTCCGGCATGGGGTTGAACTCTATGCTTGGCGGTATGATCGGTGGTTGGGGTGGCTACGGCCTGTTCACTCCCGGTCAAGCGTTTATGCTCGTTCTTATTTCCGGCTTGTTGTTCTTGATGCTTTCCTTGATCAAGATCAAAGGCAAAACATTCCGCGAACTCGTATTCGACGGTATGCCCACAGCAGTCAGAAGCTCTATTTCTGTTGGTATCGGTCTGTTTATTGCCTACATTGGTTTCCAAAATGCGGGCATCATCGTAGCAGACCCTTACGTGCAGGTTGGACTTGTTAACTTCAGTAATTTTGAAAGCTGCAAGCCTGCAATCGTTGCATTCATTGGTTTGTTCCTCATTGCTATTCTCGACAAACTCCACGTTAAAGGTTCTGTTATTCTTGGTATTATCGGCGCCACTGTTGTTGGTATTCCTTTTGGTGTTACCGATCTTTCTGTTCTCGCAGGTGACGGCGCGATTTCCTGGAAGTTTTGGGAAAACTTCGCAAACTTTTTCGGAGGCGAAAACTCTGTATTCCTCTCCTTCGTAGATTCCTTCAAGGATGGTTTTATTCCCGAGGGCGGCAGCGTATTCACGGTTATTATGGTTGTTATTACGCTGTGCATGATCGATATGTTCGATACCATGGGCACCATTGTTGGCTGCTGCGGCGGCAACAGAGTTCTTTCCGATGAGAACAACAAGCCCCACAATTATGGCAAGATCATGATCTCCGACGCAGTCGCAACCTGTGCAGGTTCTATGCTCGGCACTTCCACCGTAACCACCTTTGTTGAGTCGGGTGCAGGCGTATCCGCAGGCGGTAGAACCGGTCTGACCTCGTTCACCACCGCGTGCATGTTCTTCCTCGCTATGTTTGCTATGCCCGTATTCGCGGTTATTCCCGGTGCGGCAACCGCGGCAGCGCTGATCTACGTTGGCGTTCTGATGATGAAGAACAACATTAAGAGCGTTGATATGAGCGATGCTATCGGTGCAACCTCTGCATTCCTGACCATCGTTGTTATGCTGCTCTCTTACTCCATCACCAAGGGTATCGGTATCGGCCTTGTAACCTACACCGTTATGTCTGCAATCGCATATGTTATCGGTTTGGTTAAGTTTGCCATCGACAAGAAGGAAAAGCCCGCATGGAACGTATCCGTTGTTGCTCTTATTGTAACGGCTCTGTTCTGCGTATATTTCTTTGTTCCCACCACTCTGTAATAAAACACTTACAATAGGGCTGTCGTGCTGCGACAGCCCTTGCTTTATCTTTTCCTTGCATTTTGGCTTCTTGTATGCTATAATGGAGCTACGATGAAAAAGGAGTTGGAAAATGAAAAAGAAAATTTTGCTTATTGTTATTTGTGCGGTTCTGATAAGTGTCGGGGTTGGACTTGGCTTGTTTTTTTGGTGGCAGTCCACGAAAGGTGCACCGGAGGAATCCCCACAGGATGAAATATACGAACTGAACATGAACACCGATTATCCTATGCCTCCAAATTTGCTGGATGGAGGCGGTCAGCGTTTGCGCGTGATCCTTTTGTTGGGGCAGAGCAACGCCACGGGCTGTTCTTTGACGGGCTATCTCGAAGAAGGCGTGGGGGCGGAAAAATACGCAGAGTACGAGTCGGGGTATCCCTCGGTGCTCATCAATTACTGCCTTGACGACCACAAATACACCTCGGGCGGCAAATTTGTGCCGGTGGATTTGACCTGCGCTGCGGAAAAGGGGTGCTTTGGCCCCGAGGTCGGTATGGCAGAGATGCTTTCAAAAATCTATCCGGGGGAGACGGTTGTTATTTTAAAATACACCATGTCGGGGTATTCCTTGCATCACCATTGGCTCTCAAACGGGGAGCGCGGCTCCATCTATCAGGCTTGTATGACCTTTGTCGAAACATATATACAGGCTTTGTTGGATAAAAACTATGATGCGCGCATCGGTGCCATCTGCTGGATGCAAGGGGAGTCGGATACCACCGACTTTAAAGCGGCACATTATTACGACAACCAAACCAAATTCGCATCCTATCTGCGAGAGGATCTGGCAGCCTACGCCGAGGAGGGCGGCATCTATTTTATCGATGCGGGTATTTCCAACAGTCCTTACTGCGAGCCCGCTTACCCCGCCATCAACGAGGCAAAGGTAAGGTTCTCAAAAGATTCTGCACTCAATTTCTATTTTCCCACCATCGAGGCAGGCTTTACCGTTCACAAAGAGCCGGAGGGCGATCCCGATTGGGGACATTACGATGCTATGAGCGAGCTGGCGCTTGGGCGTTTGTTTGGAGAACAGATCGTGCAATCCTACCGGTCGCGCGAAGCATACTCCGAAAGCGGAACGGCGGATGCAAATGAAAAAGGGAGATAAACAGATGAAAAAAGCACTCAAATTTATTTTGTGCATCGCATTGGTGCTGCTTGTTTTGGGAGCGGGTATTGGTGCCCCCTTTTTGTGGCGCTCCATCAAATGGCCCAATAAGCCGATCGAAATGGATATGCACACCGATTTCCCCCTGCCGCAAAATCTTGAAAACGGTGGCGGCAAGCGCGTCAAGGTCATCCTTTTGATGGGGCAGAGCAATGCCACGGGTGTTGGTCGCATCTCATATTTAAAAGAGGGAACCACCCCCGAGCAATTTGCCGGATACGAAAGCGGCTTTGACTCGGTAAAAATTAACTATTGCGTTGACAATCACACCAACTGCTCGGGCGGCGAGTTTGTAAACGTCGATCTCGGTTGCAGTATCTGGGATGATGTTTTTGGCCCCGAGGTCGGCATGGCAGAGCGCTTCTCCCAGGTTTGGGGCGACGAGGAGGTCATCATTCTCAAGTACACCTACTCGGGCACGTCCCTGTATTCCCAATGGTTGAAATACGGCGAGCGCGGCTCTATCTACAAGGCAATGCAAAAATACATCGATACCTACATGACGGCTCTGCGCAACGCGGGCTATGATGCACGCATCGGTGCCGTTTGTTGGATGCAAGGGGAGTCCGACTCTCTGGATCCTGCCGTTTACAGAAGGTACTATCGGGCACAAAGCAACTTTGTTTCTTATTTGCGAGAGGACTTTGCCAAGTACGCCGAGGATGGCGGCATCTGCTTTATTGATGCGGGTATCTCCAACAGCCCCCTCTGGCCCGGCTACAAGGACATAAACGCCGCAAAAAAGAGAATGGCATCCGAGTCGGATTTGAATTATTATTTTTCCACCATCGATGCAGGACTTGAGTGGGGCGTTGAGCCAAAGGAGTCCCCCGACCTTGCGCACTACGGTGCTTTGAGCACACTCAAGCTGGGGTATCTGTTTGCCGACTGTGTCATCCAAGCATACGGGGAACACAGCCCCAAATAAAAATACTTGACATTTTTCCAAAAGTATGATATACTAATGCCACATAAGACTGCTTTGTTGGCAAAAAGGTATATACTTGCAATATGGGCAAGTGTTTCTACAAACCACCGATAATGGTTGACTACCGGATCAGAATTCCCGTGGTCAACCTTTTTGCTTTTTCGATCTCACACAGGAAACACAAAGACTCACGGTGCATATCTTGTATATCACAGCGAAAAATTGACACATCAAAACAGATAGGAGACAAAAAATGAAATTGTGGATAGATGGCAGAGAGGTAGAAGCCACTGCCGAACAGTCCCTTTTGGAGCTTGTTACCCAAATGGGGTTGATGAATGGAAAGCTCTCCACCGATCCCTTGGTGGCAAAGATTTCCGGCCGCGTATTTACGCTTAATTATATTCCCGTCAGACAAAAGGACGTTAAGGTGCGCGAGTCGATGCGCCGCGCCATTGCGGCATCGGGGGGCGTCATTCGCCTGATGCGCTACACCGATCCCATCGGTCGCGATGCTTATCGCCGCACCGCGCAGTTCATCCTCTTTTTGGCACTGAGCCGCCTGTGGCCCGAGGCGACGGCAAAAATGGGCTGCACCGTTGGTGCGGGTGCCTATTTTAAGGTGGAGGGAGCCGAGGATTTTTCCGCCGCTCGCCTGAAGGAAGAGGTCGCGCACATCGTTTCTGAGAACATCACCCTCAACCGCCGCAGACTGCCCACCGCCGATGCGATCGCGTACTTTCTTGAGAGAGGGCAGGACGATAAGGCAAGACTGCTCAAGTACCGCAAAAAGGAAAGAATTGACCTCTACGAGGTAGAAGGCTTTGCTGATTACTATTACGGAGAAATGGCACCCACCACGGGCTTTTTGCGCTCTTGGGAGATTCTGCCTGCCGCCGAGGGATTTATCTTTGTTTTCCCCGATGCAAACGATCCCGACCGCGTGTCCCCCTATCGCGAGATGCCCAATTTCTTCTCGGTCTATACCGAGGGCAAGCGCTGGGGCGAGCTGATGGGATGCGAAACGGTTGCTGACCTCAATGAGCTGGTTGAATCGGGCGGCGTGCGTGAATTGATCCGTGTCAACGAGGCGCTGCACGAAAAGCGTTTTTCACAAATTGCCGATATGATCTGTGAGAGAGGTGCCAAAGCCGTTATGCTGGCGGGCCCCAGCTCGTCCGGTAAAACCACGTCGGCTAACCGACTGGCAACGCAGCTGCGCGTGCACGGCAAAAAGCCGATCTTGATGAGCCTTGACGATTACTACCTCGACCGCGACCAGATTCCCACAGAGCCCGACGGAAGCGTTGACCTCGAACATATCAACACCATTGATACCGTGCTTTTTGCCGAGCACCTTGGCAAGCTCCTTGTCGGTGAGGAAGTGGAGATTCCCGTTTTCAACTTTAAAAAAGGCAAGAGAGAATGGTTAGGGCATCGCATGTGCCTGTGCGAGGACACCGTCATTATCGTGGAAGGTCTCCACGCGCTCAACCCCGTTCTTCTGCCCAAGGAGATGGACGTGAGCAAGGTATTCAAAATGTACGTCAGCCCCATTCTCCCCCTTAACCTCGACGATCACAACCGCATCGCCAGCCGCTACCTGCGTCTGTTGCGCCGCACCGTACGCGACTACGAAACAAGAGGCTCGTCGGTTCAGCAAACGCTTTCCATGTGGGATTCGGTTCGCCGCGGTGAGGAGAGATGGATCTTCCCGTTCCAGGAGCAAGCGGACGTTATCTTCAACAGCTCCACGCTTTACGAATTGGCAGTGCTCAAGCGCCACATCTTCCCGCTTTTGCAGGTTATCGGCGCCGATGACGATTGCTACGATCAAGTCCGCGCAATGGTCAAGATCCTCAACTACGTTTACGAGGCAGACGTCGACGATGAAATTCCGCCCACCAGCATCGTGCGCGAGTTCATCGGCGGCAATAGCTTTTACCGTTAATCAACCCAAAACGCCATCACACTTCACCGTGATGGCGTTTTTTGCAAAACGAAAACCCCGCCATAGTGGCGGGGTTCAAAAGAGGTTAACCGGTGAGAGGAAATCCTCCAAATATGTTATAATAGAAGAGACCTGCCAGTCAAAACTAAAAAACATATTTGGAG
>SVTP01000029.1 GCA_015063725.1 Oscillospiraceae bacterium | reverse complement strand
CGTACTGCAAAACTGCTGACAGATGTTCAAACGCCAAGGTCAATTCTTCCGCATAAACAGGAATATCCTCGGGGGCTTGTGCCATTGCGAGAATGTTGGCAACGATTGCGCGATTGCCACCACGCCCTTCGGCATCTAATGCCTCGCCGCCGCGAAACCAATTCTTGTGCGTCGATGCGATTTCGGGTGTCAATAGCGCTGTAACCGCCTTTTGAATTGCCGGATTGCTCGCTTCGACACCCAAGTTCAAAAGACCACCTATGTGACAATCCATGCCATCAATACCGTGAAGCTCGTGACCGAACCACCCATCGGGATGCTGTGCGGACAAATGCTTTTGTGTATTGGACTGTGCCAAAATCTCGTTTTGAAGCGCCACCATAAAAGGCTCGTCCACAGGGGCGTTAAGCATGTCGCGATGCACCAAATACTTTATGCTTGGACAAGCGTGTTCAAGGAGAAAGTCTATTTGCTTTTGAAAGTTATATGACATACATCAAGCTCCTTTGTTAGCATAGAACATAATCAGAAGTGCGCGGAAGGTAATATCGCACAGCTTTTTCGTATCGGTTTTCCAATCCACTTCAAGCTGCTGACCACCATAGGTACTGATACCTTTCAGTTGGTTTTCGTCAACCGATGCTCTGCAAATACCGTTTTCATCAATGGTGTTTGCGAGAAGATTTACTTCTGCTTGAAGTTCAGGAACATAAGGCGCAAGACCGAGGCGGCAGAGCCATTCCACACGGTCAAGATATGTATGGTGAACGCCGTCCTTGTCATAGCCGAGAGTGTATCCTTCCTTGAGACAGCCTACCGTTCCAAGAACGTATCCTACCCAACTGTCGCCGCCAACTTGACATTCGGGACGGTCGGTGCGCATCAGCTTTTTGACGGCTTCTGCAAGCATCTTGATATTGTTCTCGGTTTTCCAAAACATTGTGTGAGCAAGAATATCAAGATGATAATAGCAAGGCCATTTTTCAAAATCATTGAAAACGCGCTTTTCCTTGCCGCTGACCTTCTTAATGCGAGTGATATCCAAGATAGAATCCACTTCAAGCACACGTTTGAAGGAATCAAGCGCCAACTGTATCTGCGGTCTGATATCAATGATATCTTCATATCCGGCACGTGCGATACACGCGCAACGAATCAAATTCTGACCATTGGCTGCATAGCGGAACTCATCAAAATATTTGCCCTTCGTGCGATAGCAAAAATCTGTTAGCTCGGTTGTAACAAAGGCGTCCATAGCACGTTTCAGTACGGGATCATCTTTACCAATCGCCTTTTCCGCAAGCCACTTTGTGCCAACCTCTTGGTTTTCGTAAGGTCCTGCATCTTTGTTTGGTCCGTGAAACCCGTTGCCGAGCCAACCGTTTTCCTTTTGGCAGCTTGCGATGAGCTTGTATATCGGTTCTTCTTTGATCTGAGCAATCAGTTCCGCTTCTTCCTCCGCGGTGATGTTTCCAAGAACTTCTTTCTTTACACGGAGACGGATAGAGGGATTGGCGTTTTCAAGTAAGAAATCTATTGATTTTTGAAAGTTATATGCCATAAGTCAAACTCCTCTATTCGAGTAAAATATAGCGCTTTATTCTTCCATCAATCTCGCATTCTTAAATGCGGCAATGATGGTGTCTTTGTCGAGCGTGGTAGAGAGGTAGTGGCGGTCGTTGACGGTGAGAACGGTCTTGCCGTCAAGCTCGTCAAGGGGGAGCTGGTTGCCGCCGAGCTCCTCCTCGTAAGTGAGGGCAGAGGTGGGGAGGGGCAGGGAGAGCTTGCCCTCGCCCTTGGTGTGCCACAGAACAACGTAGTTTTTGTTTCTTCTTGTAAAGATGTACGCGCTCATCGGGGCGCCGTCACCGCCCGCACCCTTGATGCAATCGTAAGGCGTAAGTTCATATTCGCCCTCCTCGTTGATGAGCAGAATATGCTCCTGCGCGGTGTTGCGCAGAGCCATTTTTTGCTCGAGGGTGATGAATTTCTTAACACGTGCCTCTTCCCAACGGCGCATAACCTCAAAGTTATCCTTGTTGCGCGGGTTCGCGGCAACTGCGTTCAGGTCGGAGAGGCGAATGGTCGCGGGGCAATCCCAAGAGTAGGAGAGCGCGTTGCCGTACTCGTACATATCGGGCATCATTTCGTTGTAGTAGAGCCACCAACCAAAGTTAAGTCGTGTGAAATCCTGTGCCATACGGGGGGCTTCCTCAAAGGGATACTCCACGATCTTTTCTTTAAAGATGGGCGCGGGGAATACGTCAAAGGCATTGCCGCCGCTGATGTAGTGCCAGCCAAAGTGGGTTTTTGCAGCACCCTCGCAGAAGAGCGGGGGATTGTTCAGCTTTTTGATTACGCGGTACTGCGCGTTGGAAACGTGAAAATCGAAGGGGGGATTGACACCCTCGGAGCCGTCGAAATAGAGGAACTCAAAGCCTGCGTTGTAGCACTCGGCAAGCTTTTCGGCAATCTCGTCCTGAATGCTGGAGTTTTGGTCCAGGTAAAAGCTGCCTGCGGTAAACTCGCAAAAGTCCATCACACCGCCAATTTGTCCCATGGGGTGCTCGACGATGTTGGTCTTGTAAGCGCCGCGCTCCACTCCCGTAAAGCAGTAGGGGTACTCGGTGGAAAAGCTTTCATAGGTGACAAGCTCACCGCCAAAGCGCAAAATGCGGCATTTCTCCCACATGGGTGCGTTTTGCGGATTTTCTTCCACGTAGATGGTGGTATCGTCTGTGCTGAGCGGACGGGAGAGTGTGAAGTGTTCCTTCAGTCGCAAGCGGTGGTCACAAACGGGCGTGACGTACTTGCTCTTGACGCCGATGTGCGTGTGCAGAACGTGGAAGCCGGGGGTAATGCCTGCCGCTTTGATCTTGTCAAGCATCTTGCGCAGGCCCTCAACGCCACCCTCGTAGCAGTCCTGGTATTCGTAGTTGCCGATCCAAGCCTCGCCGCCCTTTTCCTTGAAGATGGCAGGGTAGTAGATGAGCATATATTGCAGACCGCATTTTTTTGCGTACTCGATATTTTGATCCACGTTGGTGGGGTTGATGTGCATGGTCCAGTAAAGGGAGCGATTGATGCAAGGGGAACGGCGTCCCTCTACACCTCGGGGAAGATCAAAGTCGACCTCGAGTGTTTCGATGCAATCAAGGAGCTTTTTGGACTCGCAAACCATCAGAGCGGCGGTGGTTCCCTTAAGCTTGACCTCGCGAACCGCGTCGGCGGTGAGGACCATCGCACCCTTTTGCTCATGGGCGTCGATGCTCTCATAAGGAGAGGTGCCGAGCACGCCGATGGCAACGGTGTCATCGGACACAACGTTGAGCCAGTTTCCAAATTTTGCTCTTTTGCGGATAGGCAGCTGAACCAGACGGAAGGATGCCACAGGGGGGCGGTCCATCCAAAGATCGCCAAACGCTGCATCGTCCATCGGGAAATCAACAAGCTCAAAGGTGATGTAGTCGTCGCGCTCAACAACGCGCACCGACGCCTTGAAGCGGACAAGCTCAAAGCTGATGGTGAGAATGTCGCCCTCGCACTCTACGTGCGTCGCACCAAAGGTCATACGCTTGTTGGGGTGCGCGAGCTTGATCTCGTTGTTGTAGGGGCGTTCCTCGGTTACCGAGAACATCGGAACGAGCTCGTTTTTATCAAGACACTCTTCGCCCGTGGCAAGAGAAATCAGACTTTGTGCCATGCCGTTCTCGCCAAGCGTCAGGCGCAGGTGGCGGTTTTCAATGATGATGGAATTTGACTGTTTTTTCATAAGAAAAACCTCCTTTTTGCATTCCGTTGCCTCCATTATAGCAAAACTTGCCGCTACGTTTGTGAACAATGCGTAAAGAAAAGCAAAAAACAAAGTTTTTTGAAAGGTGGGAAACTTATCCCTGAGAAAAATGGAGGATTTTGTTGACTTTTTTCCTGCCGTGTGATACAATAACCACAAAGGCGCTCGTGGCGCCGATATCATGGAAACTTTAAACAGGAGATATTCTATGCAACTTGTATTACTGACCGCATTGGGCGTTGGCGGTGCGACCGCCATTGGTGCTTTGCTTGGCTTTTTGATCAAAAAGCCTTCCCACAAAATGAACGATCTCATCCTATCCTTTGCCGCAGGCGTTATGCTGGCGGCGGCGGTTGTCGGATTGATCCTGCCGTCTCTTGAAGATGGTGGCAAGTTTTCTATCCTTGTCACGGTTGCCGGCATTTTTTGCGGCGCACTTTGCCTCAATGTCATTGATAAACTCACCCCCCACTTGCATCATATCGCGGGTGTTGACCAAGAAGGACACCCCAAAAGTGCCGAAAAATTGAACAAGGTACTTTTGTTTGTAATTGCGATTGGCATTCACAATCTCCCCGAGGGAATTGCAGCGGGCGTGAGTTTTGGAACGGATAACGTGGCGCAGGCTTTTACAGTTGCGGGCGGTATTGCCTTGCAGAACATTCCCGAGGGAATGGTCATCATCGCCCCTATGCTTGCAGCGGGAATGAGCCGCAAACGCACCCTTGGTATCGCGCTTCTTACGGGTGCTGTCGAGGTTGTGGGAACGCTCATCGGCTACTTCGCAGTCAGCATTTCGGAAGAAATCTTGCCCTTCGCGCTTGCATTTGCAGGCGGCACAATGCTCTATATCATCAGCGACGAAATGATCCCCGAAACCCACCACGATAACGAGCGCGGCGCTACCTATTCTTTGCTTGTTGGCTTCTGCTTAATGCTGGTGATGGATGTTTTGTTGGGGTAAAAAAATATTTTTCTTGTTTGCGTGATGCGCGCATCAAAAATTCTGTTTGTTGTAGTAGAGAACTTTGAATAAAAGAAAAGGAGACATTATGAAAAACGAAAAGTATTATCTCCAAAAATACCGTTTGCTCATTTGTGCACTTTTAATTATTTGTATTTCTTTCATGGCGGTGGTGTACTTAAACGTTGAAAGTAACACCGTTATGATGCTTTGCTGCATAGTAATCGCTCTTGTTGGCTTTTTTGCAACGCGTATCATCATTCGCAAGGTAATCTTGTCTGTGTTGATGGATGACCTTAATGCACCGCTCTTTCGCAGAATTGTCAAAAAAGGAAAGTTTGCAGGGCTTCAATTATGGAGTGAATATTACTGCGGCAATTTTGGCAACGTGGTTGAACTTTGCCGCAAAAAGCTCGCCGACCCCAAGGCGGCAAAAAAAGGACGTTATATGTACCTCGGTCGTCTTGCCGCCGTGTATTACGCTATGGGAGACAGTGAAAGCCTGCAAACGGTTTGCCAAGAGGTTGAAGAATATTTGAAAACAGAGAAACCGTCGGTTAAAAGTAAGCAAGCAGCCTACATCAAACTCTTTGATTTCTATAACGCCTACCTTGCGGGCGATTGGGAAACCTGTGAAAAGCTTGAAGAAAGACAGACGAAAAGCAACTTGGACCGCATGGCATGGGTGAACTCCCATGCGCGCCTCGCTCTTGCAAAGGGAGACGTTGATCGCGCAAAAGAGTTGTTTGGGGAAGCGCGCCAAGCCCCCAACCTCTGCTATGCCGCGTGTGCCGACGAAGGTCTGCGCGCCATCGAAGAGGGCACTCCTTACGGCGAGGGATTTGCCCCCCTTTCTGTGACGGATGATTTTTACGTTATGTATCCCACCAAGGCAAACGAATTCTTCAGACGTGTTTACATTGTCTGCTTCGTGATTGCTATCATTCTGCTTTGGGTGGTGGCAGGACTTGAGCTGCAGGCAATGAAGGAAGCGGAGCGTCTGGAGGAATTGCAAAACCAACAGAGTAAGGTTCCCGATCCGCAAAAAGGGCAGCAGCTTTCGCAAAATCTTGAAAAATACGAGGAACACATAGGAAAGCTTGGTGTCATGCTCCAAACGGATTATGACAACGCAACGGTGCTGAAGGTCCTGAACCTTTTAAATAACTCCAACGAAATTCTGGAAAGCATGTTCCTGTTCCGGGACGATGAGAACATCTTTCTGGCAACCTGCTACATTCTTGGGGAGAATACGGATACCTATTATTACCGTGTGCAAGCAACGCTTCCGCTCAACGCACTTGGCGAGGAGAATATGATCCGCGATTTCTCCTTTGCGTGTGTTACGTCAGAATCCTCTGCCACCGTGCGCTTCTGCCTCAAAATGACCGGCATTCCGCCAACGGCAAAAGGGTATTTAACCTTTGACGTAAATCAAAAAACAGTCTACTTTGTTCTGCTTTCTATTCAGGAAGAAGCATAAAAACAAAGAACCCCACCGATGTCCTCGGTGGGGTTCTTTTTGCTTTTTGTAAAGCCGGATTTTTATACGTCAATATCCTTCATATACTTACTGCCGTTCTCGGTGATGAACTGCTTACGTGCGGGGAGATTGTCGCCAAGGAGCGTATCAAACATGATCTCTGTGGCGGCGGCATCGGCGGGGGAGACCGAAATGAGGCGGCGCGTTTCGGGGTTCATGGTGGTTTGCCACATCATGTCGGGGTCGTTCTCACCAAGTCCCTTGGAGCGTTGCAGAGTGTAGCGCTTGTGACCGATCTTTTTCAGGATCTCTGCCTTTTCAAACTCGTCATAAGCAAAGAACTTTTCGTCCTTGGTGGTAATTTCAAACAAGGGTGTTTCTGCAATAAAGACCTTGTGCTCGGCAAGGAGCGTGGGGAGCAGACGGTAGAACAAAGTGAGAAGAAGCGTACGGATCTGGAAGCCGTCCTCATCGGCATCTGTACAGATGATGACCTTGGACCAACGCAGATTGTTCAGATCAAACGTAGCAACGTCATTCTTTTTCTTGGTTTTGATCTCAACGCCGCAGCCGATAACTTTAAGCAGATCTGTGATGATCTCACTCTTAAAGATTTTGTCATAGTCACTCTTGAGGCAGTTGAGGGTTTTGCCGCGCACGGGCATGATCGCCTGATACTCGGACTTGCGCGCGAGCTTAACAGAGGTTGCCGCGGAGTCGCCCTCTACAATGTAGAGCTCTGCTACGTTGGGGTCCTTGGAGCGGCAGTTGACAAACTTTTCAACGCGGTTTGCACCGTCGATCGAGCCCGAAAGCTTTTTCTTTACGTCCACGCGTGCTTTTTCGGCACTTTCGCGGCTGTGCTTGTTGATGAGCGCTTGGTTGGCAAAGAGCTCTGCTGCCTTGGGGTTTTCAATAAAGTAGACCTCAAGCTGCTGGCGCAAGAATTCGTTGAGCGCATCGGCAATAAAGACGTTGTTGATCGCCTTTTTGGTCTGGTTCTCATAGGACGTTGCGGTCGAAGAACCGTTGACGATCAGTGCCAGACAGTCGGCAATATCGTTAAAGGTGATCTTTGTCTCGTTTTTTGCATAACGGTTGTGCGCTTTGAGGTATTTATCAAGCGCGTAGGTAAAGGCGAGCTTAACTGCCTTGTCGGGCGAGCCGCCGTATTCGAGGTAGCTCGAGTTGTGGTAGTATTCCAAGAAGGTGACCGTGTTGGAAACGCAGAAGGCGATGTCTGCCTTGAACTTATACTCGTCAAGGTCGGCTCTGTCGCGTCCCTGCGTTTCAATGTGCCATAAAACGGGGGCGGTCAGGCTCTTGTCGCCAACCTGCTCGGTCAAATAGTCGGCAATGCCGTTTTCATAAACGAATTTTTCCTCGGTAAAGGTCTCGTCATCCTGCTCAAGGTGCAGAACAAAGGTCGTGCCCGGGTTGACCACTGCCTGACGGTGCAGGGTATCGCGGAAGAACTCGGGGGGGATGTTGATGTCGGTAAAGACCTTGAGGTCGGGGCGCCAGAGAACGATCGTGCCCGTGCGTTTTTCTTTGGGACCGAGGGGGCGTTCCTGCAATTCTCCGTTGACCTCACCGCGGCGGAAGCGGATGCTACGCTCGGTCGTTCCGTCATAGGATTTTACGATCATATATTCGGATGCGTATTGCGTAGCACACGCGCCAAGGCCGTTCAAGCCGAGAGAATACTCGTACGCACCGCCACCACTGTTATTTTCATATTTACCGCCTGCATAGAGCTCACAGTAGATCAGATCCCAGTTCCAGCGGCCCTCGGCTTCGTTCCATCCAAGCGGCACGCCGCGACCGTGGTCGTCAACCTCAATGCTTCTATCCTGAAAAACGGTAACCTTAATTTCCTTACCGTGCCCTGCTTTTGCCTCGTCTACCGAGTTGGAGAGGATCTCAAAAAAGGAATGCTCGCATCCTTCCAGTCCATCCGAACCAAAAATAACCGAGGGGCGTTTTCGAACTCTGTCGGCGCCCTTAAGGGCTTTTATGCTCTGATCATTATATTGTTGTGCGTCTTGCTTTTTTGTAGCCATTGGCGTCCGTCCTTTCGCAAAGCGTAATTGTAACAGTCATTTATTATCATTATAACAGAAAAAAACCTTTTTGAAAAGGGGGAGAGCGCATTTTTTGAAAAAAATTGTATTTTCTCGTCTTTTTCTATTGCAACTTTAGGGGAAATAGAATATAATATTATATAGATTGACTTGTAGGAGCGCGCGGGTAGGTCCGCGCATACGTCACACCCGCCCAAAGGGACGGCAGCAAGGGAGGAAAGACACTTGAATTTATTGGATTGGATGCAATACATACGCGGCAAGCGTTGTGCGGTGGTAGGCATTGGCGTTTCTAACCGCCCCCTCATCGACTTTTTGCTCATGCGCGGCGCCGTTGTTTGCGCACGCGATAAAAAAACGAGGGAGCAGCTTGGCGAGACTGCCGACGAGCTGGAAAAGCAAGGTGCTATCTTGCGCTTGGGCGAGGGCTACCTTGAGGAGCTTGACGAGGAGATCATCTTCCGCTCTCCGGGTATGCGCCCCGATATTCCCGAATTTGTCGCAGCTACAGAGAGGGGAGCGGTGCTCACCTCGGAGATGGAGCTCTTCTTTGAGCTAACTCCCGCCACTGTGATCGGTATAACGGGCAGCGACGGCAAGACCACCTCAACCACGCTTACGGGACTGATCCTTTCGCAGGAATACAAAAACGAAGAAAAAACACGCATATACGTTGGCGGCAACATTGGCACGCCTCTGCTTCCCGTGGTGGCAGAGATGACCGAGCATGATCTTGCCGTTGTGGAGCTTTCCAGCTTTCAGTTGCAGGGCATCAAGCATTCGCCGCACGTTACGGCAATTACCAACGTAACCCCCAATCACCTCAACTGGCACACGGGTATGGAAGAATACACCGAGGCAAAGGCAAACGGCTTCCGTCATGCTCCTTGCCGCCGCGCGGTCCTCAATGCCGAAAACCGCATTACGGCAGGGCTTGGTAAGGATGTAGAGATCCCCATCACCTATTTTTCCTCACGCAAAACTTCCTATACCGAGTTCTCCCTGAAAGAGGGGGATAGCGCCGTATATGTCAGAGAGGGAAAGATTTATCTTTGGCACGACGGTGTTGAGCACGAGATCATGCAAGCCGACCAAATGCTCTTGCGCGGACGGCACAATCTTGAAAATCTGATGACAGCCATCTCGCTCACCTTTGAGTACGCATCTGCCGAGAGCGTGCGCGAGGTCGCTACCACCTTTACCGGTGTCAAGCACCGTATGGAGCCTGTCCGTGTTTCCAACGGTGTTACCTATTACGATAGCTCCATCGACTCCACCCCCGTGCGGACTGCGGCCGTGCTTTCGGCAATGCCTGCAAAGCCCATCGTCATTTGCGGCGGCTCGGATAAAAAGACACCTTTTGAGCCCCTTGCCGATGCCATTTGTGAGTATGCCAAGGCGGTGGTGCTGACGGGTGCGACCGCCAGCAAGATCCTGACGGCACTCCTGCAAAAGACCGAGGTACAGGAAGGAAAGATCCCTGTTTATCTGCAACCCGATTTTACCGAAGCGGTCAAATTGGCTTGCACCGTAGCAGGGGAGGGCGATATCGTTCTTTTGTCGCCCGCTTGCGCAAGCTTCGATGTTTTTAACAACTACAAGGAGCGCGGAATGGCTTTCCGCTCGATCATTGAGCAATACTGATAAATTCCCAAAATTGTAAACGTTTCGTAAACATCTAAAGAATATTATTGACAGTCAAGTGACTGCGTGGTAGAATATAGGTGCATTACGCAAACCGAAAAAAATCAGAAAGGAAAAACAAAATGGATTACAATCAATATCAAACCACTTATTACGCAACGCGCCCGCGTAAGGCGGCTGATTTCCGTCACATTGCAAAACGTGCGCTTAAGGGCTTTTGGTGGCTTGCCGCAGGCGTTACCTTTTTGGCGGCTGTTCTTGGCGGTCTCACCGCAGGCGGTGTATCGATAGGTAGCAATAGCGGCGTTAGCATCGATACGACAGATATTCCCGTACAAAGCGCGCCTATCCTCACGCAGGAGGAGGCAGAAGCCTTTAAGCAAGCGCTCAACGACATGAACTTTAAAGCTATGGGAGAGGTCTTTAGCAAGGATTATCCGCTTGTTGCCTCAATTCTTTCTTCCTTTGTTCTTGTTTCTGTTCTGACAACGGTTGTGCTTTTCCTGCTCTACATGTTTGTTTCGTCTCCTATTAAGGTCGGCTATCAAAAGTTCTGCCTGAACATTTTGGACGGCAACAGACCGAGCGTCACCTTGGATTCGTTGTTTGATTATTTCGGTCGCGGCTATTTCAAGAGCGTTGGCTTGAACTTTGTTCACAGCTTTTTGCTTGGTTTAACGACCTTGCCCACCTACATCGCTCTCTTTATTGGTGGCGCACACCTGCTTGATACGCTCCCCGAGCTGCTTGCAAGCCAGTTGTCTCTTGCAACGGTTCTGGTTCCGTTTGCTACCTTCTCTGGCATCGTTTCTCTCGGTTCTCTTGTAACCGCGTGTATCCGCATCCCCGTAACCTACGCATATTCCATGGCGCACCTGATCATGGCAGACTATCCCGGTGTAGGTCCTATTGAGGCTATGCGCCTCTCTCGCCAGATGATGAAGGGCAACAAGTTCCGCCTGTTCTGCCTTGACTTCAGCTTTATTGGTTGGGAGTTGTTGGCGATCTGCTGCTCTTGCGGTCTGGGACTGTACTTTGTAATCCCTTATCAGCAAGTGGCACGCGCTGCGTTCTATCACGAGGTGTCCAACCGCACCACTCCCGAGGACGTTGTGTTCCCCAGCATCAACCCCGAAGACTACTACATTGACTAATTATCCATAAAAGAAAGCGAATAGCAAAATGATTTTTTCTCAAAAGATACAGGACCTCGCCCTTGAAGCAGAGCGCGCGCTCGCGCCGCAATTCGGGCACATTGAAGAGGTTGCATTTCTCAACACGCAAAAGGTGATGGATGCCTTCCGCACCCACCGCGTCAGTGATTCTTGTTTTCAATCCACCAGCGGCTACGGTTATGATGACCGTGGCCGTGAGGTGCTTGAGGAGGTTTGGGCAGACGTCATGTGGGCAGAGGCTGCCGTTGTACGTCAGACCATCATCAGCGGCACGCACGCGCTCTCCATCGGCCTTTTCGGCATTCTGCGCCCGGGCGACGTAATGTACTCGGTAGCAGGCAAGCCCTATGACACGCTTGAAGAAGTGATCGGTCTTTCGGGCACTCCCGGCAACGGCTCGCTCCGCGACTTTGGCGTAGACTATGAACAGACCGACCTGAACCCCGACGGCTCCTTCAATTTTGCCGAGATCGAGGACAAGCTCCGCACCCTCGGTACGCGCGCCAAGATGGTATTTGTGCAACGCTCCAAGGGATACCTCAACCGCAAGACCTTGAGCGTGGATGAGATCGGCGAGCTTGTCAAATTCGTCAAGAATATCAGCCCCGAGACATATGTTGTGGTTGACAACTGCTACGGCGAATTTGTAGAAACAAAAGAGCCCTGCGCCGTTGGCGCCGACCTTGTGATCGGTTCGCTCATCAAGAACCCCGGCGGTGGAATGGCAGAGACGGGCGGCTACCTTGCAGGCACACGCCGTGCCGTTGAGCTTGTCTCCTACCGCATGACCTCTGTGGGCATCGGTGCCGAGGCAGGTGCTACTCTGGGGCAGAACAAGTCGATGTTCAAGGGCTTGTTCTACGCGCCGCACACAGTCGCGCAAGCGCTCAAAACGGCGCACCTCGCGGCATACATGTTTGAAAAACTCGGCTACGTGGTCGAGCCTCGCTGGAACGAGGAACGCCACGACATTATTCAATCTGTCATCATGGGCAGTGCCGAAGGGCTCTGTGCCTTCTGCCGCGGAATTCAGGCGGGCTCTCCCGTTGATGCCTTTGTGACTCCCGAGCCTTGGGCAATGCCCGGCTACGGTGACCAGGTCATTATGGCGGCAGGAACATTTGTGCAGGGCAGCTCCATCGAGCTCTCCGCCGACGGACCTCTGCGCGCCCCCTATACCGCTTTCTTCCAAGGCGGTCTTACCTACGAGAGCGGCCGTATTGGCATTATGTCCGCAGTCGCAAGCGTATTGGGAGAATAAGTGGATTTGTTACGGGGGAACCTTTTTCGCGAAAAAGGTTCCCCCGTAACCCCTCCAAAAAGCACTCGCACAAAAGGTCAAAAGGGAAGTCCATAGTTCACAAACAGACAGTCGGCGCAAGTCAAAGACTTGCTTTTGCTACCGCGAGCGCGTGGGCACCACCAAGACCCCGCGCGCTAAGAGAGTTGATTTGTGATGTTGCGCCTTAAGCCTCCCTCCGGGAGGGAGGGGGACCGCGATAGCGGTGGAAGGAGCAAGCGATGCAAACGAGCTCCGCTTGCTAAGAGAGTTGATTTACAAAGGGAAACAAAACACGAAAGGAGCCGTTATGCAATACCGCATTATCAGGAGCGACCGCAAAACGGTTGCCTTACAAATCAAGGCGGGCGAGGTGACCGTCCGCGCGCCACGCGCGATGCGGGATGATGAAATTGCCGCTTTTGTTGCCCGTCACGAGGACTGGATACGCAAAAAGCTTGCCACATCCCACGCAAAGCCGAGCGTTCCTGCCATCACCGAGGAGGGAATGCGCCTCTTGACCAAACGCGCCCACGAGATTATTCCGCCGCGCGTCAAACACTACGCCGCTCTCATTGGCGTAGACTATAATCGCATCGCCATCCGTCACCAAAAAACAAAATGGGGAAGCTGCAGTGGCAAAAAAAATCTCAATTTCAACTGCCTGCTCTTGCTCACTCCCACTGAGGTGATGGACAGTGTCATCATCCACGAACTCTGCCACCTCAAATATATGAACCACTCCAAAGAGTTCTACAACGAAGTTTTGCGCGTATGCCCCGATTACAAAACACACAATCTTTGGCTGAAAAAGAACGGCCCGGGCATCATTCGGCGCATGCCGCAAAAATAAAAATGCCGTTTCGATCTTTTTGATTTTAGAAGGGAGTCACTATGAGATACCGAGTGATTAAATGTGATCGTAAAATGCTAGGCTTAGAGGTGAGTACAGACGGAGTTGTTATTCGGGCGCCTTATGAAGCAACCAGAAGGCAGATTAGAAAATTTGTAAAAGAGAATAAAAAGTGGATTCACCAACAGAAAAAAGAGTTCCCCAAACGGGTTAAGGGAAAACACTTGTCGGAAAAAGACATCAACAATTTAGTTGAACGTGCAAAGGTAGTGATTCCGCCACGTGTGGAGCATTATGCTGCACTGATTGGAGTGCGTTACAACCGCATTACCATCCGCCATCAAAAAACAAGATGGGGTAGCTGTAGCGGTAAGTGCAATCTTAACTTTAATTGCTTGCTCTTGCTGATGCCCACCGAGGTGATGGACAGTGTCATCATCCACGAACTCTGCCACCTCAAATATATGAACCACTCCAAAGAGTTCTACAACGAAGTTTTGCGCGTATGCCCCGATTACAAAACACACAATCTTTGGCTGAAAAAGAACGGCCCGGGCATTATTCGCCGCATGACAGAAAAATAAAAGCAAAGGAGACCACCACTATGCTACAAATAGGAACCAAAGCCCCCGATTTTACACTTTTTGATAAGGAAGGAAATGCCGTCTCGCTGTCCGATTTTTTAGGTAAGCGTGTAGTGTTGTATTTTTATCCAAAGGACAACACCCCGGGTTGCACCCGTCAAGCCTGCGCGTTTGCGGGGGCATACAAAGAGTTTAAAGCGCGTGACGTTGTTGTCATCGGTATCAGTCGCGATAGCGTTGCATCCCATCAAAAATTTGCCGAAAAGTACGAGCTGCCGTTCATTCTGCTCTCTGACCCTGACCGCATAGCCATCGAGGCGTATGGCGTTTGGCAAGAGAAAAAGAACTACGGCAAGGTGTCCATGGGTGTGGTGCGCTCCACCTATCTCATTGATGCCGAGGGCAACATTGAAGCAGTCATGCCAAAGGTCAAGCCCGACACCAACGCCGCTGAAATTCTTGCGATGCTATAAGGGGAAAAGACAATGAAGAAAACCAAACTTTTGTTCAGCACACTGACAAAATTCCTTTGCGGTCTCATTCTTGTCGGCGCGCTTCTGTTCCTGCCTGCGGGCAGTTTTGCCTATGCAGGCGGTTGGCTCTTTATCGCGCTGTTGTTTATTCCCATGATTTTTTTGGGAGCGGTGCTGCTCATCAAAGCCCCCGCGCTTTTGGAAAAACGCCTTGGAGCCAAAGAAAAAGAAAACACCCAAAAGGGCGTTGTCGCTCTTTCGGGACTGTTGTTCCTTGTTGGTTTTATCGTAGCAGGACTGGATTACCGTTTTGCATGGTCGCGAGTGCCCACGTGGCTTGTGATCGCATCCTCTGCCATCCTTTTGATCTCGTATGCGCTCTATGCCGAGGTGATGCGCGAGAACGCCTATCTTTCTCGCACCATCGAGGTGCAAGAGGGGCAAAAGGTGGTGGACACAGGACTGTATGGCATTGTCCGTCACCCGATGTACGCGGTCACCGTCTGGCTGTTTTTGTCCATTCCGCTCGTACTGGGTTCGTTCTGGTCGCTCTTGTGCTTCGCACCCTATCCCATCGTTATCATCATTCGTATTTTGAACGAGGAGAAAGTCTTGACCGCGGAGCTTGACGGCTATGCCGACTACAAAAAGAAAGTGAAATACCGACTGATACCGTTTATTTGGTAACAAAAAAGCGCGGAATTGCCTTGGCAATTCCGCGCTTTTCTTATAACAGATTGTGTTCCTCTGCAAATTTTTGAATGGCTGCAAACGAGGCATCTCCAATGCTATGCTCCATTTTGCAAGCGTCCTCTGAGGCGGTCTCCTCGTCAACGCCAAGAGAGATCAAAAATTTGGTTAGGAGCGTGTGGCGCGCGTAGATCTTTTCGGCGATCTCACGTCCCGTATCGGTGAGTGTTATGGCGCCGTCGGCATCGACAACAATAAATCCGCCACTCTTAAGCAGGCCCATCGCGCGGCTGACCGAGGGCTTGGAGTAACCCATTTCCTCGCCTACGTCAATGGCGCGCACGTGTCCCGATTTTTGAGAAAGCAAGAGGATGGTCTCCAAATACATTTCTCCCGATTCTTGAATACGCATAACAGGTTCTCCTTTCATAGTTTCTGTTTACATCATAACATAGTTTTTTTGAAAAATCAAGACGTTTTCCAAATTAAAATTTGTCGAGCTGCTTGTCAAGCTCAATCACCACGCGCAGTTTTTCAACGCCATAGTAACGGAATGCACGAACGGCTGCCTCGTCGATCCGCTCACCGCACATGACGATCGGCACGGCAGGGGGGCAGGAAACACTCGGAGACGCGAGAATACGCCCAACGCTCTCCTCGACCGCCACCGTTTCGGAGGGCCAAAGGAGTGCATAACAGATACGCAGTACGCGCTCCGCTTTTGCAGGGGTAGGTGGTGCTATTGTAATAGGACTTTTTTTAGGAAGTGATGTTGCAATCATTTCAAGGTGTGCAAGCTCATCCGTACCCACGTCGGTGGGGGACATCAGGACGACAAAATCATTGTCAGCAAATTCGCATTCGATGCCGTTTTCTCGCAGATGTGTAGCAAAATCGATACCCGTATAGCCAAAAGACTTGGTGGCAATTGTGATTTTGAGCGGTTCATTTCCCACAAGTTGATAACCGTAAAGAGTGAGACGCTCCTTCAATTCATCAAGGCGAGAGACCGTGCGAGCAAGATTTTGGCGGCAATCATTTGCAAGGTAAGCGTTTGCCGCATCGAGGGATTGCAAAATGAGATACGAGGGACTTGTTGAGCCAAAGAGTGCCAATGCTTTCTTTGCGGCATCCAAAGTATTCGCATCTATATTTTTAGCAAGATGCAAATACGCGCCACCCGTGAGGACGGGCAAGGTCTTGTGTGCCGACGAGCAGCACATATCCGCACCAAGATCTGTGGGGTAGAGAGACGTCGGTAAAAATCTGAGATAGGCACCGTGAGCGCAGTCCACCAAAAGCAGAACCCCATAACGGTGGCAAACCTCTGCAATGGCAGAAATATCCGCAACGTTGCCGAGATAGTCGGGAGACGTCAAGTAGAGTGCTGAGGGCAGAACGGTTGCCGTTTGCAATCTTTTCTCCAAATCGTCGGGGGAGAGGGAACACGAAAGGTAGCTTTCTCCATCACCGTATAACCACTCCACATCAAAATTAAGGAGTGCCACGGCAGAGAGAAAGGTCTTATGCACGTTACGAGTTGCCCAAACATAAGGATGCTTTTTTTGCATCCACGCCTGCGTTTTTGCAAGATGGAGCATAGCGCGAATACATTGCGACGAGCCCTCGGTGGAATAAAAGGTGTGCGCACCAAAGAGGGAGGAAGCGATCTTTTCGCTTTCTTTTATAATGCCGTCGGCTTCATAGAGCGAATCTGCGCCTGATATTTCGGTGATGTCGAGCGCTTCTATTCCCAGCGCACCCGCGCCCTTGTGACCGGGCATGTGCCAACGCGCGGTTTTGCTCTCGGTATAGCGGCGTACAAAATCGCAGATGGGTGTTTTGATCTTCATAGCCTTACTGTTCGTTTTTGGCAAGCGTGCGTGCGATCTCTACCATAATGGCACATTCCATTCTCTTGCGGAAGAGCTCGCAGCCATACTTGTAAACGCCGGTTACGCTGCCTGTGGAGTGATAAGCGTTTGCGGCACAACCGCCCGAGCAATAAAGCTTTGCCCAGCAGTCGCGGCAGTCGGGGCGCGCGTAGACGTTGCAGCTTGCAAATTCACATTGCGTGGGTTTGTTGGTCACGCCGTTCCAAATGTCGCCGAGCTTGAACTTTTCTTCGCCAACGAACTGGTGGCAGGGGTAAAGATCGCCCCAAGGGGTGACTGCCATATATTCGGTTCCCGAGCCACAGCCCGAAATGCGCTTATAGATGCAAGGACCGCCCGTCAGGTCGATCATGTAGTGATAGAAGGTAAAGGGACGTCCCTCGCGGTCGCGTTCCAGCATCAGCTCTGCAAGCTTTTCGTATTGCTCAAGCACGATGGGGAGATCTTCTTGTGTCAATTCCGAAGGATCGCCGGGGGCGCAAACAACGGGCTCCATGCTCAGCTCCGTAAAGCCGAGGTCGAGCATCGTTTGAATGTCTTTGAGAAAATCAGGGTTTGCGTGCGTGAACGTGCCGCGCATGTAATACCCTCTGCCGCCGCGTTCTTTGACGAACTTTTGGAACTTGGGAACGATCTGCTCCCAGCTACCTCTGCCTGCATAGTCAACGCGATAGCGATCGTGGATCTCTTTTCTGCCGTCAAGGCTGAGGACCACGTTGTGGCACTCACGGTTGGCAAAATCAATGACGTCGTCGTCAACCAGCATACCGTTGGTGGTCAGGGTAAAGCGGAAGTTCTTGCCTTTTTCTTTCTCGATAGAGCGGGCATAAGCCACGAGCTGTTTGACAACGTCAAAGTTCATCAAGGGCTCGCCACCAAAGAAGTCGACCTCAAGATTGCGGCGCGTGCCCGAATTGGCAACGAGAAAATCAAGCGCTTGCTTGCCCACCTCAAAGCTCATCACGGCTCTGTCACCGTGATACTTGCCCTGACTTGCAAAGCAGTAGGAGCAATTGAGGTTGCAGGTGTGTGCCACGTGCAGGCAGAGCGCCTTGATAACGCCCGAAGTCTTTTCCTTCAGGTGTCCCGCCATTCCCTCAAAGGTGTCGGGGGAAAAGAGCTTGCCACTCTCAACAAGAGTGGTGACTTGGTCATAGCATTCTTCAATATCCTCTGTGGTAATGTCATCGTGTGCGGCGTATTTTTCTTCCATAGCGGCAACGATCTCCTCGCGGCTCTTCTCTTGGTAGAGCGCGATGATATCATATGCTACCTCGTCCACCACGTGAACGCCGCCCGAGCAGGAGTCGAGCACGATGTTATATCCGCCAAGCTTGTATTGATGTACCATATATGTAAAAACTCCTTTGTTTGCATCAAAAATGCGCCTTTGGAAAAGGCATTAAAAACGCCGCCAATTTGGCGGCGTTTTTTAGTGAGAAAATCTTACTTCTCAGTATTCTCGCATTGTTGGTTAGCGATGCCGCAGCTGGTCTTGCAAGCAGATTGGCAAGAGGTTTGGCATTCGCCGCAACCGCCGTTCTTTGCGCTTTCGCAAAGGTTGCGAGTTTCAATGGTTTGGATATGTTTCATAACAGAAAACCTCCGAGTAATAAATTTACACCATATATCATAGCACACTTTTTGAGAAAAGTCAATATAAAACGTGATATTTTCCCCGATTTTTGCAACTTTTTTCAAGGATTGACTTGGCAGAAGGGGAAAAATGTGGTATACTAATGCCATAAAAGAAAAACATCCCGCCGCCACGCGGCAAAGAAAGGATATTGAAATATGAAAAAGTCAATTTTGAGAAATTACGCAAAGCTGATTGCCAAAATGGGTGGCAACGTGCAAAAGGGACAGGACGTTATCATCCGCGCAGGTCTTGACCAACCCGATTTCGTTCGCATGGTCGTAGAGGAATGCTATGCCCTTGGTGCGCGTTACGTCCGCGTTGAGTGGAGCTATCAGCCCGTTTCCAAGGTCACCTACAAAAAGGCATCCCTCAAAACGCTCTCCACAGTTGAGGAGTGGGAGGTTGCCAAAATCAAGCACCGTGTTGATACCTTGCCCGTTATGATCTACCTCGAGAGCGAAGATCCCGACGGCATGGCAGGCATTAACCAAGAGAAGATGGCAAAATCCATGCAGGCGACCTACAAGGTCATCAAGCCTTATCGCGATGCAATGGAAAATAAATATCAATGGTGCATTGCTGCCGTTCCCGGTGTGGAGTGGGCAAAAAAGGTATTCCCGAATGAAAAGAAGAACGCCGCCGTTGAAAAGCTGTGGGAGGCAATTCTTTACACCTCTCGCGCACTTGAGGATCCCATCGCTGCTTGGGAGGCACATAACGCTGACCTTGCCGCACGTTGCGAATATCTCAACAACCTCGGCATTGAAACACTCGAATACAAGGCATCCAACGGCACCGATCTGCGCGTTGGTATGATCGAGGATGCTCTCTTTATGGGCGGTGATGAGGCTGCACAGGGCAGTGGCATCGTGTTCAATCCCAACATCCCCTCTGAGGAAGTTTTCATCTCCCCCAAAAAGGGCGTTGCCGACGGCATCGTGTATTCCTCCAAACCCCTCTCTTATCAGGGACAGCTGATCGAAAACTTCTGGATGCGCTTTGAAGGCGGTAAAGCCGTTGAAGTAGGCGCCGAAAAGGGCGAGGCACTCCTGAAAGAAATGGTCTCCATGGACGAGGGCGCTGCATATCTTGGTGAATGTGCGCTCGTTCCTTACGATAGCCCCATTTCCAACTCCGGTATCCTGTTCTACAACACCCTCTTTGATGAGAACGCATCCTGCCACCTTGCCATGGGCCACGGTTTTACCAACACCCTCAAGGATTATGACAAGTACACCCTCAAAGAGTGCTACGAAAAGGGTATTAACGATTCCATGATCCACGTCGACTTTATGATCGGCACCAAGGATCTTTCCATCACCGCCATCACCCGCGACGGTCGCCGCGTTCCCGTATTCGAGAACGGCAACTGGGCGTTTTAAGGAGAGCGTATGAGCGTTATTGACCGTTTTTTAAAGTACGTATCCTTTGATACGACATCCAGTGAGACATCCGGAACCGTTCCCAGCACACCCAACCAAAAGGTGCTTGGCGAGTTCCTTGTAAAAGAATTGGACGCTTTGGGACTTGTCGGTGCGCGCATCGACGAGTACGGCTACGTTTACGCAACACTGCCCGCAACCCCTGACTGCGCCGATCTTGAACCCCTTGGTTTGATTGCGCACATGGACACCTCGTCCGCTGTCAGCGGTGCGGATATCAAGGCAAGCATCGCCACCTACACGGGCGGTGACCTCACTCTTGCAAGCGGCAGTGTGATGAGCCCTGCAACCTATCCCTCTCTCAATCACTACGTTGGCGAGGAGCTGATCGTTACCGACGGTACAACGCTCCTCGGTGCCGACGATAAAGCTGGCGTTGCCGAAATTATTGCTACGTGTGAATATCTTTTGGCACATCCCGAACTCTCGCACCGCGCAGTGCAGGTTGCATTCACTCCTGACGAGGAAATCGGATGCGGTGCCGACCACTTTGACGTAGAAGGCTTTGGCGCAAAAGAGGCTTATACCGTTGACGGTGGCGAAATTGGAGAGATCGAATATGAAAACTTCAACGCCGCAGGTGCAAAGCTGACCGTTCATGGACTCAACGTTCACCCGGGCTCGGCAAAGGACATTATGAAAAACGCCATCTTGATGGCAAATCAGTTTATCTCCATGCTGCCCCCTGCAGAAACGCCCGCACACACCACGGGCTATGAGGGGTTCTACCACGTTTGCGATTTTGCAGGCGACGAAACAACAGCAACTGTTTCTCTCATCGTGCGCGACCACGACAGAGCCAAATTCGAAGCACGTAAGGCGTTTTTGGTGAATCTTTGCGACTATCTCAACGGTGTTTGGGGCGACGGACGCTTCGTTCTCCAGATGCGTGACAGCTACTACAACATGAAAGAAAAGGTAGCTGAGAAGATGTCGCTCATTACCAATGCCGAAGCGGCTATGCGCCAAGCAGGCGTAGAGCCCATTGTGGTTCCTATCCGCGGTGGCACCGACGGCGCAAGACTTTCCTATATGGGCATTTTGTGTCCCAACCTCTCCACAGGTGGCGCAAACTTCCATGGCGTGCATGAGTACATTCCCGTAAAATCGATGCACAAAATGGTAGAGGTGCTTGTCAATTTGGTTACTCAAAAATAAAATGAAAAACAATAATGGGATAGCAAGTGTGCTATCCCATTTTCTTATGCAATTTTGAGAGCGTTTTTTGGAAAGGTTTTCCCGCAATCTTTTACAAAATCCCGTCTCTTAATCGATACCCCTTGCCGTACTCGTTGACAACGAGCGGACGAGGGTCGATCTCGGCGGCTTTTTGGTTGATGCGGTGAATGAGGACCGCAAGAGATTCCTCGCTCGATGCGCCCTCGTCTGCGCAAAGCGCTACGAGATGCTCGCAGTCAGTCGGGTGTGGCGAGCGGTAAAAGATGCAATGCAAAATGCGAAATTCCGCAGGGGAGAGTGAGAGCGGCAGTCCCATATAGTCCGCACGACAGGGCGGTGTTAAGCGCAGATAATATGTACTCAAAGGAGCAGTGCTCCAACCGTTTGCGTGGCAGAGAGATGCAATATTTTCGCACAACGTGTCAAGGTTTCCGTCTCGCAAAACAGCATCCGTGTGTGCATTTGGGCGCGCTTCAGGGGCGACGACCATTGCCACAGGGAGGGCAGGGTATCTGCGTTTGAGATCGGCACAAATGTGCTCTCCGCGTGAGAGCGAGGGGATGCAATCCAAAATAACGGCACCCGTATCCTCGCGCTCACAAGCAAAGGTTGCAAACGAGGTTGGAACACACAAATGATAGATCCCATTCTCTAAAAGAAGCGGCGAGAGGCGGGAAGCCCACCCCTCGCGGTTGGTAATAATAAGAAGCATATACGTTATAGATTATTCGGTGTAGTTAATAAAAACAGCAGATTCGATTTTTGCTTCACGAAGGGGCTTGTTATTGTTGTTCGTTTTTACATCGGCAATACCGTCTACGCTATCCATTCCAAATACAACGTGACCGAATGCTGCGTATTGACCGTCAAGACTAGCTGTTGTTTGGTGTACAATAAAGAACTGCGAGGATGCTGTATCGTATCCATAATCAATCACGTTGCCATAATAATCTTGGCGTTCACCGGAACGTGCCATTGAAATAACGCCACGCTCATGCTTGATGAGATTGTTGACACCGTTTGCCGAAAATTCGCCCTTGATATTCTGGTCAGAGCCGCCGGTTCCGTTGCCCAAAGGGTCTCCGCCTTGAATCATAAAACCTTCAATAACACGGTGGAAGATCAAGCCATCATAAAAGCCTTCGCCAACCAACTTTTGAAAGTTTGCAACGGTAATGGGAGCGCTTTCGGGATTAAGTTTTATAATGATGTCACCGTTGTGCTTTTTGCCATCGTTATCTGTATAGGAGACGTTGAGCTTGACATAGTTGGTGGCCGTTTTGGATACGGTATAAGACTTTTTATCGGCAAGATCATAAGTCGGGCGCTCAGAGAGTACAATGGGGATTACGATTGCGCACACAATCATGGCAGTGAGAACCACGCCTACAACAATCGCAATGATGGTTTTTGTTCTTTCTTTTCGCAGTGCGCTCTCTTGCGCAAGCTTTTCTTGCTCAAGTCTCTTTTGCTTGCTCTTGGGACCTTTCTTACCCATAGGAGATACCTCTTTTCTGTATATTCACTCAAGATTGTATCAAAAAAACGCGCTTTTGTCAAGGCTTTTGAAGCATTTGCGAAATAATTTACAAACGAGGGGGATATGATAGTAAAAAAGACTCGGGGAGGAATGCGTGTGAGCGAGGTCCGTTGGGAGCGTGTGGCGGCAATTCTGATAAGTGTTTTGGCAGGGACGGTGTCCGTTTACCTGCTTTTTCGCTATGCGTTGCCGCTTTTTTTGCCATTCTTGTTGGCGTTTGCCGTCTCAGCACTGATTCGCCCCGTGGCAAACAAGCTGGCTGGGCGCACGCGCCTCTCGCGTGGACTGTGCGCGGTGCTGTTGCTGCTTTTGGTGTTTGGACTTGGCGGCTGGGGACTTTGGCTGGGAAGCGTGCGACTGCTCTCGGAGCTTGGCACACTGATAGAGCGTCTGCTCTCCGACGGCGGTGTTTTGGATGCACTTGAAACGGTGAAGGGATGGATTGACAAGCTGGGCACACGGTTTCCTTTTTTTCTACCCGGTGGAGAAGAGGGAACACAAGCGCTTTATGAGCGTGTGATGCAAATGGTAGGGGATGTGCTTTCCTCGCTTGCTTCAAGGCTTCCCGAGCTTGCCGCGGCGCTTTTTTCGGCACTGCCGTCGGTGCTTTTCTTTTTGGTCGTGAGCGTGGTGGCATGCTTTTATTTTTGCACGGATGAGGGCGCGATCACCAAAGGCCTTGTGTCCCTCTTGCCCCAAAAATGGCAAGAAAAACTACCACATGTGCGCCAAAACCTGCGTGACGTGCTCCAAAAATACGTCAAAGCCTATGGGCTGCTCTTGCTTTTGACCTTCGCGCTCCTGCTCGTCGGCTTTTGGATCTTGCGTGTGGAGTACGCCTTTTTGCTTGCCTTCCTGATCGCTCTGGCAGATCTGCTCCCCGTCATTGGAGTGGGGACGATTTTGATTCCGTGGGGGATCGTCATGCTTTTGCAAAAGCAGTTCTACCTTGGATTTGGACTTCTGATCCTCTTTCTTGTCATCTCGCTTGTCCGACAGGTGGCAGAGCCCAAGGTGCTTGGCAAAAGTCTTGGACTTCATCCGCTTCTGGCGCTGTTTGCAACCTATGTGGGATTTTCCCTCTTTGGGCTTTTGGGCATGATCCTTGGCCCCATCATCGCCCTGCTTTGCAAGCGATTGCTATCATCGTAGATAACGGAACGTAATTCGGCTTATCTGTCCTTAAGTTTTTTTCAAAATCCTGCATTTTTTGTTGACAGTGGTGCTTTTAGATGGTAAAATGGAGGGGAACAAACATTCTACTTTATTATGGGAGGAAACCGCTTTGAAAACCAAATACACCATCTGTATCGCATTTTTGCTTGTGATGTGCATTTTGCTTGGTAGCTGTCAAATAGGCAAGCAGCCCGACAGCACAACGCCGAACGCAAGCACAACAACCGAGCAAACGTCATCGGAATCTCCAACAGAAACACCCTCCGAGACGCCGAAAGAAACAACCCCGGAACCTCCCGAGGATACCACCCCCGAGACTCCCGAGGATACCACCCCCGAGACTCCCGAGGATACCACCCCCGAGACGCCCGAGGATACCACTCCCGAGACGCCCGAACAGCCCACACCCGGGGAAGATGAGGATTTGGCATATCTGGATATCCCGATCAAAAAGCCGCGCGGCTATATGTCAAGAGAGTATGCCCTGAAGAACTCTTCGTTTTACGTAAAGCTGAAATTCTACCTGGATTGGGAACGCATCGACGATGGCGAGGGTGGTTGCTCGCTTTTGCGTGACGGTGCAGAGATCGGCCGCATCATAGCCGGTGAAGCGGAGGATGTAGCCGAGTGGAAAACGGTCTACCGCAAGGATGCTGTTCCTGCTATCCTGAACGTGACCGAATATTTGGAAAGATGCGGAACAGGCGAGACCTTGCGCTTCCGTCACCGTTTTTGCTACCGTTATACAGAGTGCGGAGAAGAACGCCTGATCACCTTGACACTTGACTATGGAGAAGCCGATACGTATGTGCAAAATCAGCTTCGCGACAGCGTTCTGTTCGTAGAGTACAAAACCGATCCAATGTATGGTGCGCTTTCGCATCTGCAGGACAAACCGATCATCGTTTTGGGAAATAGCTTTATTGCTACCTCTCGCATTGATTACATTTACAACGAAATTGCGGCAAAAAGCGGAAAATCACCGGTGATGGATGCGCAATCGCGCGGATACGCCAGCATCAGCACCTATGCAAATGATGCCGCCCTTTTGAAGCGTATTGAAAACGGTGAGTGGAGTGCGGTGTTCCTGTGCGGGTTTTACGGCCGTGACGAAACCTCGGTCGGCGTTATCAAAAATGCGTGTAACAAGTCCGGTACGCAGCTGATTATTTTCCCGGCGCATAACGAAAGCGATGCAATGCTCGGCGTTTCAACAGGTCCTCATCCGGAGTTGTTGAAGATCAACTGGAAGCGTGAGATCGACCTGCTCATCAAAGAGGGGCGTTCAAAGTGGGATTTCTGCATTGACGATGCACATTCCCACAGCACCGAGCTGGCGGGCTACGTGGGGGCGATGATGATCTGGCGTGCCATTTGGGGCGAGATGCCGGACGCAACCCTGACATCCGGTGTGATTGATCAGGTCTGGGCGGATTCGATTCTTGGAGATTATCTGGAGTCTCCCACCTTTGAATTGGCAGATCCCTCAAAAATCACTTTCTTGGAGTAACTGTGCAAGAAAAGTTTTGTGAAAAATCTTCCATTCTCTTGACATCCCTCAAAAAAGATGGTAAAATATTAAAGATAGTTTTCACAGAGGAGATGTGTTATGAATAATTCCGAAAAAACAATGGATAAAATCGTCGCGCTTTGCAAAACCCGCGGCTTCATTTTCCCCGGCTCCGAAATCTACGGCGGCTTGGCAAATTCCTGGGACTATGGCCCCCTTGGCGTTGAATTTAAAAACAACGTTAAGCGCGCTTGGTGGAAGAAGTTTGTTCAGGAGAGCAAATACAACGTAGGTCTGGACAGTGCCATTATTATGAATCCCCAAGCTTGGGTGGCTTCCGGTCACGTTGGCGGCTTCTCCGATCCTCTTATGGACTGCAAGCAGTGCAAAATGCGTCACCGCGCCGACAAGCTCATCGAGGATTACGCATTCCAAAACGGTCTTGATGATAACCCTGCGGCTTGGAGTTTTGAAGAAATGGCAGCCTACATCAAAGAAAAGGGCATTACTTGCCCTCAATGCGGCAGCCATGATTTTGCAGACATCAAGAAGTTCAACCTGATGTTCAAAACTTTTATCGGTGTTACCGAAGACAACACCAACACCGTTTATCTGCGTCCCGAAACCGCACAGGGTATCTTTGTAAACTTCCCTGCAACACAACGCACTACGCGCAAAAAGCTGCCCTTCGGTATCGCGCAGATCGGTAAGTCCTTCCGCAACGAGATCACCCCCGGTAACTTTGTTTTCCGCACCCGTGAGTTCGAGCAAATGGAGCTTGAGTTCTTCTGCAAGCCCGGCACCGACCTCGAATGGTTTGCATATTGGAAGAACTACTGCCATCAATTCCTCTTGAACCTCGGTATGAGAGACGAGAACCTTCGTCTGCGTGACCACGATCCGGACGAGCTCTGCTTCTATTCCAAGGCAACCACCGACTTTGAGTTCCTCTTCCCGTTTGGATGGGGTGAGCTTTGGGGCGTTGCCGACCGTACCGATTATGACCTCGGTCAACACCAAACCCACAGCGGCAAGGATATGACCTACTTCGATCAGGAAACGGGCGAGCACTACATTCCTTACGTTATCGAGCCCTCTCTTGGTGCCGACCGCGTGGCTCTTGCATTCCTGGTTGACGCTTACGACGAGGAAGTGATCGACGAAGCAAAGAACGACGTTCGTACCGTTCTGCATCTGCACCCCGCACTCGCACCCTTCAAGGCAGCCGTTTTGCCGCTTTCCAAAAAGCTGGGTGACAAGGCAGGCGAGATCTACGAGGAGCTTTCCAAGTACTTTATGGTCGACTATGATGAGACCGGTTCTATCGGCAAGCGTTACCGCCGCCAGGACGAGATCGGTACACCTCTTTGCATTACCATCGACTTTGAGACCGTTGGTGACGAGAACACCCCTGCCGACAACTGTGTAACCGTTCGCGACCGCGACACCATGGAGCAGGTACGTCTGCCCATCTCCGAGCTCAAGGAATACACTGAGAAGAAAATTCAGTTTTAATTGATACACGTATAACAAAAACAGGCACACATCAAGCGATGTGTGCCTGTTTTTCTGCGTAAGTGTTACATCATTCCTTATTATTTTCCACTACACGTCTTGCAGAACGCAAAATCTTTTCGCGCAGCCAATACGGCTCCACAATGCGAAAATCCGCATCCATTGAGAGCAGCAACCCCAAAAACTTTTCCACACTGTGGAACTCGCAAACGTATCTGTCATGCGGTCCGCGTGCTACGATGTAATTGCTGAGCTCCAGAGCGGTGAGCTTGTTTTTGATCTCGATCGTTGCCGAATAGGGGATCTGCATCTGAATGATCGATTCATCTGCGCCAAGCTCCTGCTTGGAGTGCACATTAAAGATCTCGGGAATGTAAAGGTCATCGTTGTCGGACGAGAGCAGAACGGGCAGCACGTAGCTTTCCTCGTAGTAAAAGCCCTTGCGACTGTTGTCATAAGCGATGGGTGCTCCCAGCTCTCGGCGAAGGTAGTCAAAGTCGCGCTGCGCCTGTCTGTGAGAAATGCCAAAGCGCTCAGCTAAACGCTGGGCGTTGGGGTAGCTTTTCATTGTCAGCTTTTTGTGAAGCCATTGAATTCTTATATTGGCGTTCATTGCGCGTCAGTCTCCTTCGTGTCGTTTTCGTCGGGCGCGGAAATCGGGGACAAAAATCGTTTTAATCTAAACAGAATCGTGATGTTTGCGCCAAGCACCACCGAGGCGGTGGCAAGGCAATTTGCATTGTCCAAAAGTCCTGCAAAAACCGCCACGGGAATGGCAAGTGTGCAGAGCGAGGAGAGTGCAACGCTTCCAAGTGCCAGCGCAAGGTACAAACGTGGAATCTCACGGCCAAGCAGGTAGCGGAGCTCTGTAGTAAAATAGAGCATCAGCGGCAGCAGGGCACATTGAGCGGTTACCTTCAAGGGGGCGTTCATCTCCATCGAAGTGTCAAAATAGAGGATGCATACAAGGAGTGCACAGGCAATGGGAGGGAAAAAGCCCAACGCCTTGATGCGGTAACCCGCTTCACAGAGCAGGGTATGCAGCATAGAGAGAAAGAGCGCAACGGCTGCGGCAAGTACTAAATAGGATCTACTTTGAATAAAGTTGATCGCAAGGAAGATGCCACCAATGGAAAATCCAAGAGAAGCGGGAAGCGCGACCAAGAGATTTGCGCCAAACGGAGAACGCGAGGTGAGAGAGTCCTTGGGAATGATGATTGCATTTGCAATTGCTGCGGCAAATGCAAGTAATGCAAAAATGACAGCGAATCTAAAAAGAAGGGCGTCCGGAACAAAATAGTTGGTGCCTTTATCGTAAAAAAACGCAACGGCTGCACTCATCAAAAGTGCTGCAGTCGTTGTGCCGCACGCAGCGCTCAGGGCACAAACACGAGCAACTGTATCTTTTCTCACACGCAACTCTCCTTTCTAAGATCATAGTTATAATTATTATATAACACAAATTTGAACAAAATGTGACCAATCACACGGTTTTCAAAAATATTTATGCTTTTTTTGCTCAAAAAACAAAAAGAAAAGGGGATGGAGTGCCCAAAAGATGTCCGCAATCTCCTTTTGCAACCTCTGGAACCTTGTTTTTGTGCAATTTGTATATTTTGGGTGCTTTTTCGAGGCGAAATTTCTACTAAAACAACGATAAATAAGTGTTGCAATTTTGGGCGATTTATGGTATAATATACAAGCTTGATGTGCGATGAAGCGAAAGGTTGCCGTTTCGGGACGCCGAAAACGGGGAATTTTCGTGGAGTATGTCCGTTCAACCGGGCGAAAGGTGTTCACCGTGGCATTTTCCGTTGCAATACGGAGCCTCGATGGGACTTGACTTTTCCGGAATTTGTCCGCGCCAAAAAAATGGGCGGGGGCAAATCCCGCATTTTTCAGGAGAGCCAAGAAACACACGGGGCAGTGTTGTGGTGATGCCTGCCTTGCGAAAACGCGGCCTGCGGACGGATCCCTTCCATTTATATATATGGGACACCGCAGACGAGCGAAATCTGATAAGGAGGCAAAGAACAATGGCAGTTAAAGAGAAGATCAGAGTAAGACTGAAGAGCTATGATCACGTACTGATTGACACCGCAGCGAAGAAGATCGTTGAGGTTGCAACCAGAAACGGTGCAGAAGTTTCCGGTCCTATCCCGCTTCCCACTGAGAAGGAGATCATTACCATCCTTCGCGCAGTGCACAAGTACAAGGATAGCCGTGAGCAGTTCGAATATCGTACTCACAAGAGACTGATCGACATTCTCAAGCCGTCTCAAAAGGTTGTAGACGCGCTCATGAGTGTTGAACTTCCCGCCGGTGTTGAGATCGAGGTTAAGATCTGATAAACAGATTTAACATCAAGCACTCAATCAAAACACCAAAAACCAAATCCACAAAGACAACAGCCGAGTTGTTGACTCTATGAGTCGAAAATGATCGGTAACTTTGTAAGTCATGTTGGCGACGCGCTCGTCAACCAATAATTTACAGGAGGAAAAACAAAATGAAAAAGGCTATTATCGGTAAAAAGCTCGGTATGACGCAGATTTTCGACGAGGTCGGAAACGTCATCCCCGTAACCATTATCGAAGCCGGTCCGTGCGTAGTTGCACAGAAGAAGACCGTTGAAAAGGACGGCTACAACGCTCTGCAGCTTGGTTTTGCAGAGGTTAAGGCAAAGCATTTGACCAAACCCGAGATCGGACATTTCGAAAAAGCAGGCGTTCCCATGAAGAAGCATCTTAAGGAATTCCGCCTTGATGATTGCTCCGCAAACGTTGGCGACTTCATCACTGTCGATACCTTCGCCGCTGGCGACAAGGTCGACGTAACCGGTACGACGAAGGGCCGCGGATACACCGGCGCAATTAAGAGATGGAACCTGCACCTGCTGGGCAAGACCCACGGTATC
>SVTP01000028.1 GCA_015063725.1 Oscillospiraceae bacterium | reverse complement strand
CCTCAGGTGTCGGAGTATTGTTCGTGTTATTGCATGCGGTGAGTACCAGTGAACTCACGAGCAAAACCAGACACACAAACAATGCGAGTTTGATTGTTTTCTTCATAACTCTTTCACTTTCACGTTTTAGCCCGTCGGCATCTGTATGCCTATTGTATCACATTTTCAGAAAGTTGTCAATGTTCCTACATATTAATAGAATACGTCCAATTTTTTATTGACAAACGAACAAAATAAAAGTATAATATTGATGACATCAAAATGCCACAGATGCAGCCGAAAACAAAACAGGGAGAGTTAGCGATGACAAAACAACAATTTCTTGAATACTGTCTGAATACATACGGTACGTCGACGGACTATCCGTTTGACGATGATCTTGAGACGGCGGTACTCAGGCACGCAGATAACCGCAAGTGGTATGCGCTTATGATGAAGGTTCCGCGGCGTAAGTTTGGCTTTGAGAGCGATGAGGTCATCGACGTAGTCAATTTAAAACTGCCAACGGAGATGTTCGGCTCATTCGGCGCGACGGACGGCGTTTATCCTGCATACCACATGAACAAGCTGCATTGGATCTCGGTGCTTTTGCCGGATGCGCCTGACGAGTTGGTGCAATTCCTTGTGAACGTGAGCTTTGAAGCGACAAAAGCCAAGGGCAAAACAGGGGCAAAGCAATAACAAGGTTAAGGACACATTTTCCGTTTTATTCTTGAACATGATTTTATACCTTCGACAATATATTTTTCGCTGTTTTGGGAAATACTAACGGTGAAAACAAAAAACGGAGGTATCTATGTTCAAACACGAAAAACAGTTATTTCATCCCGTAGAGGTAGAAAAACCGAATCCGCAGTATGCGGTTCTCCTTCAGGAGCAGCTTGGCGGTGGGAACGGCGAGCTGAAGGCGGCAATGCAGTATATGTCGCAAAGCTTTCGCATTAAAGATCCAGAGATCAAGGATCTTTTCCTCGACATAGCTGCTGAGGAGCTTGGACACATGGAAATGGTGGCGCAGACCATCAATCTGCTCAACGGCCACGACGTGGACGCAACCAAGGTGCAGGCAGGCGAGGTGCAGACCCACGTTCTGCTCGGGCTCAATCCCGGCCTCATCAATTCCTCGGGATACTCTTGGACAGCGGATTACGTGACCGTCACGGGCGACCTGTGCGCTGACTTACTTTCCAACATTGCGTCCGAGCAGAGAGCCAAGGTGGTTTACGAATATCTCTACCGTCAGATTGAGGACAAGAAGGTGAGAGAGACCATTGATTTTCTTCTCAACCGCGAGGAAGCGCACAATCAGATGTTCCGTGATGCCTTCAACAAAGTACAGGAAACGGGATCGAACCGAGATTTCGGTACGACCAAGGCGGCAAAGATGTATTTCTCTATGTCGAACCCCGGACCGAACGCTTTTGCAACCGGCGAAACCAAAGCGCCGGCGTTTAAGTGACGATTGTCTAAAAAAACAATAAGAAAAAACGATGCTCCCACGGGGCATCGTTTTTTTATTCTTGAAGAAAATAGTACACGCTTGCCATTTTCCTTTCTTGTTTATAAATTTTTATATAGCAACGTAAAAATAGGACAAACATTCCGCGCAACACCCAAAAGTCTCATTTTCTACACCAATTTTGCAATCTTTTCCGTTTGAAACGTTCTTTTTTGTCGAAAAATGCAGAAAAATTTTCAATAAATATACTCAATAAGTTAATTATGGAAGCAATAATGGATTTACTAAAATTCACTTATTGAGTATAATGGTAACATAATAAGAAAGGATGGTGAATGTAATGACATCTCAGCTTTTACATGAAGTATTACCTGTTAGTAATGCTCAACTCAAACATAACTTTGGTGCCTTTATAAAAAAGCATCGCATAGCGAAGAAAATGACACAAGAGGAATTGGCGACCGCAATAGGACTGACAAAAAAGTCGGTTTGTTATTTTGAAAAGGGTAGGACATTTCCAACACAAGAAAACATTTTCAAGCTTGCCCAAATTTTGGATATGTCTCTTGACGAATTTGTGTTTGGCATGAGCCATTTCAATCACGAAATCAGCGTTCCGAAAATTAACGAAATGCTGCAAACGCTTTCCGATAAAGAGCAGGGCATGGCGCTTGCAACATTGTCGACTATCATTGAAACCATCATCAAGGGGAGAGAATAATGACATTTGAGTTTATATACGAAAAGTATTTTGACGACATTCATCGGTATTGTTACTATCGAACCGATGGCGACGAATACTCTACAGATGAAGCAACAGCAGAAACATTTTTCCTTTTGCAAAAGCAATGGGAAACCGTAAAAGAATTTCATGAGGATCGCCTTAGAGCTTGGCTATACGGCGTAGCAAAAAATAAAATAAGAGAAGTAAGGCGCGAGCAAAATCCCTCTATTGAATCATTAAGTGAGGAATGGTGTAGCGCCTTAATTGATGAAGAGAGCATTCACAAACAACCGCCCGACGAAGAGGAAGAGTATGAGCGGTTTGTTCAATACATCAAGCAAATTCGCTTACGGCTGAAGCCGAAGGAATGGAACCTGTTCCGCATGCGTGTTGTAGAGCGAATGTCGCACCGAGATATCGGCGCGCAATTTGGAATCAGCGAAAACGCTGCCAAGCTGCGATGGGCGCGGCTGGAAGAAAAATTGCGACCAATTGTTGCAAAAATCCTCAAAAACAAATAATTTTTCAAAAAATTAGAAAAACTTTTTAAAAAAACGACACTTTTTGATCAATATCTGTCACTTACTCCATGAAAGGAGGTGGCAGAGATGTTTATCAAAAGGAGAAAACAAAAGGAGATAAATAATAATCATGACCCGCCTTGAAAGCATAAGAAATAATACATTTTTGCTGGGGCTCGATATGAATAGAGCAACCAAGGAGCAAAAGATCCAAATGCTTTGTCAAATGATCGATAACGAAACAGACAAGCCCGAGGATGAAATCGATTTTGCCCTGATAGGTGAATGCTCCGCCTATCTGCGTGAGCTTTCCGACAAAGCAGCGGAAGCCACCAAAGAGCAAAAGAGACGCATATTGCAACAAATCAAAACACATCATAACCAAACTGCCACAAAGACTGCCAAGGTACTCCGCCCCAATTGGAGAAAGATGGGTAGAATCGTTGCCATTGCCGCAGCGGTTGCTACAATTTTGGTCTCCACATTGACGGTACTTGCCAAGGTAAATGGATATAGCAATGCTTGGGAATATGTTAAGGAGAATATCCAAAAAATCATTGGCTTGGACGCCGGAGATAGGGTGAATGAGGGAAACATTACTCTAACAAAACAGGATGGAGTTGTCACCTATAACTCTATTGAAGAGCTCCTGAAAAAAGAAGGTTACGATATTATGTATCCTGCCGTATTGCCAGATGGTGTTGGAATTTTACAATTGTATCATCATGTTGTCAACGAAGAGCATACAGTTTATTCTTTTGTGTTCACGGATACAGATCTTTCACTTGCTATTTCTAGTATTCCAAGTATCTCAGCAGAAGATTTGAAAAAACATGAGCGAATAGAAGCCAATGCAATGTCAGCATATCTAATAGAAAAAGAAAATGGTGACTATCAACTTATTGGTTATGACGGAAAATATGAATATCTAATTTGCTATAATAATCGTGAAATGTTAATAGAAATATTTAGTAGCATGAAAGGGATTAAAAAATGAAAAAAATAGTGCTTGTATTAATGGTTCTAACCGTTATGTTTTATTCTACCTTAGGTATATCCGCTGACGGGGTAGTTGGCAACACATATCAAATCGAAAATGTCACGGTTGTTTTCGACGCTAGTTCACAGCTTTCGATCGAGCAACAAGAAAAGATTGCTTGCTTAATAGTAAATCCAGAATACGGGGTTTCACAAGCGAATTTAATTTGCAACATATTTGGTCATAAAAACACGCAAGAGGGGGTTTCGACTGTTACTCATTGCGTTAGTGCAACAAGCCCTAGGTGTTTGCAAGAACATTTTGTAATTACAATCTGCTCTCGTTGTGACGAAAGCACAGTTCAAAGAACAAGCTATTACTACATCACCTGCTGCCCTGAAGATTAACTCCCACATCAACAAGAAAACAAGTCGCGGCATCGACATACAGATTTTAAAAGACCGTCTTCGGACGGTCTTGCTCTAACTCTGCGACATCGTATCCGCGCGCGGCGCGCCCTGAATCAAGTCTGAATTTTAGCAGGTCTATTAAAAAAGATTTACAAAAAATGATTGGAGGAAAAACTATGAAAAAAGTTCTTATTGTACTGTTAACTCTCGTAATGGTAGTCTCCGGCGCAAGCTTTCACGTATATGCAGACGGCTCCGGTGGTAATTCAGGTCAACCCATCACTGTAATGAGCTTTAACGTTAAGGTTGAGACTTTCAAAAATGGGCGCGATGATCTTGTTATCGCTACCATTCAAGAAAACGCCCCCGATATTTTTGGCGTGCAAGAGGCTGATATTACCTGGATGAACATCTTGAGGAACGGTCTTACGGGTTATGCAGCAATTGGTACAGGCCGCGATTGGTGGGGAGCGGGTGAGCATTGCGCAATATTCTACCGCACCGATCTGTTTACCCCAATTGCCAGCGATACCAGATGGCTTTCCGCTACTCCTACTCAGGAATCGCTTTATTCCTACACCGAAAACGGCACGACCTATACCGCGAACAACAAGCGCATTATGACCTATGTTGTCCTGGAACGCATAAGCGACGGCACAAGATTCCTTGTTGTCAACACCCACCTCGACAATAACGGCGATAATACACTTGCAGTAGCAGAAAAGATCAGACAAGGACAAGTTGCGGTTATGCTGCAACAAATTCAGGGTGTTCTCGATGTGCGCGGCAATTTGCCCACCATTGTACTCGGTGACTTTAACGCGACGCCCGAGAAATCTGCTCGCGCAGCGATGCTCTCAAACGGATATTTTGATGCCTCTGCAATTGCGGCGCAGGGCACAGCCGCGTCCACCTACAACGGCATGAGTGAAGGCACAAGCGCGATCCTTGATTACATTTTTGTTTCTTCCAATTTGGCAAACGCGGTTGCGACCTACACTGTTTGCCCATCTAAGAGAAACGGAGAATGGATCTCCGACCACAACGCAATTGTGGCGACTATTACCATTCCCTAAAAAATGGAAAACATCGGCACAGATATGAAAAATATCTGTATTTAATTCGCCGTCAAGATTATGATTTTTTGTGATGCCGTATCCGCGTGATCGCACGCACCTAAATCAAGTTGGAGTTTCCGTGCTTATGCTTGATGAAGGAAAAGCATTATCATGAATAAAAACAATATGTCTGATAACGAGACGTCTATGGAAAACGCGATCACAAACAACCGTGCGCAACCTCAAAAGGTTGCATATGAAATGATTGGAGAAGTGCATACCTTTGGAGATCAAGCATATATCTCCTATGGAATTGCCGCCTATGTCGATGCCGAGACGAGCGACGCCAAGCGCGTTATTGCCCATGTGCCGGATGTCAGCCCAAATCGCTCTATACTCGAGCCGCTGGTGCAAAGGTGTAACACGCTTGGCCTTTCTCCAATACATCTTGTTGATGTGGTCGAGGATTTCCTAAATAGTTAACCAATAAAAAAGCGGGAAACGGAAATTCAAATAGGGCAAGAATAGTCTATCTAATCTTGCCCTTAAAAAAATCACAAAAAAAGAAAGGACTCTTCAAGCATAAGCGTCCTGGCTTCCCTCCGCACCATTCGGCGTCGGAGGTTTTCTTTTTGCAATCATTGATACGATGCTCCCACGTGGGCATCGTTTTTTTATCCTTGGAGAAAACAGTACATTCTTGCCGGTTTCCTTTCTTGTTTTATAAATTTTTATTGTGTTTTTTGCGTTTTGTTGCACTTATGAGATGGTAGCATCTGCTGCCAAGTCCTCGTTGAGGTCGGTGATGACGTCGCCCTTGATGCCAACGTATTTCATGTCAAAAGGCACACCCGATGCCGCTACGGGATAGATTCCCGTGGTATGGTCGACAAAGTAGGGGGCAAAGGGTGTCTTGGAGATCTCTTCCTCGGATACGTTACGCGTCAGCTGATAGAGGATGGCTGCTACCATCTCAAGGTGCGCAAGCTCCTCAGTCCCTACATCGGTCAGAATGCCCGTGACCTCGCCCCAAGGCATTGCGTAACGCTGATTGAGATAGCGCATTGATGCCGCCAGCTCGCCGTCAGGTCCGCCAAGCTGCGACACGATCAGGCTTGCGAGCTTGGGGTTGGGGTTCTTAATCTTTACGGGGTATTGCAAAGTTTTCTCATAAGTCCACATAAGTCAGTTTTCCTCCTATTTTCAGTTGGCTTCCGGTTCCCAGGGCCAAGGACCTTTTACCCAATCCCACGAGTCGCGGCTCTTGTTGCCGTACATTGTCATGGGACCGCAGTTCTTTTGATAGCCTGCAAGCAGCTTTTCGCGTTCCTCAATCAGGGCGTGGTAGTAGCAAAGTGCTTCGGGGTGGCAGGGATACGCATCTAAATAGAGGACGGTCTCTTGGATGGCAAAGTTGATGGCGCGCAGCTTTTCACGCTCGCGGAAGCAATTCGAATGGTTGTGTTGGTTCATAGTGTATGGCTCGCTCACATGGGGCGGCGAGCACAACCCTCCTTTCCGCCTTTTTGGGGAACTGCCTCAAAGGGCAGAACGAGCTCGGCAAATATGGTGCCATGCTTCAACCCTTCGGCAGGATCCAGCAGCTGGCGCCAGCATTGACGGGGAGAATAGACCATTGCCAAAGAGGGCGCGTGGACCTCGGTGGGGCAGGACGTGTTGCAGGGCTTCTGACAGCCACAGCCGCCGTTCTCGGGGCGAACGGGCATCTCTTGACGCGCCTGTGGCTGACGGGTTTGTGGTGACCACTCACAGCATTCTCCCACGCCTTGGCGAGTCTCTAAAGGGGCGCGATCACGGGAACGGTTACACCTGTTTCCATTCAACTCACCGCCTAGCATACGGCGCAAAAAATCGGCGTCGGCACGGCTCTCGGCCGCGCGACGGTTGTTTTCAAAATACATTTGTAACTCCTTTTTGCATTGTATTTGTCCGCACAGAATGTGTTGGACTATTCCCAATATATGCTTTTTTGTCGCAAAATGTCATTATTTTGCTAAAATATAAGAAAGAGAACTATTCTTATTCTAAAATATAGCAGATTTTAGATGCATTTTTCGTTTTCTATTGCATTTTTTCGCAAAATAGTGTATAATAAGGCTATCAAGATAATTTTGTGAGAAAGTGAGGAAATACAGTATGGCTGGACCGGGTGGTGGCTCTCGTGGTGGAGGATTTGGAGGTGGCTCTCGCGGCGGCGGATTTGGCGGTGGCTTTAGCGGAGGATCCCGCGGAGGCGGCTTTAGAGGTGGACCTCATTATCGCGGACCGCATTTTGGCTATTACCGCCGTCCGCGCTTCTTTGGCTTTGGTCCCCGCTATTACTATGGTGGCGGAGGATGCTTGGGTGGTTTGATCGGCGCATTGATGGCACCGTTTATCGTTTTGTTGTTTACCGCAATTATGATATTTGGCTTGGTTGGCTCTGCACTTTCCAACGTGGCAGAGGGCGGCATCATTACCTACGATGAGCGCACCTTCCAAGACTATGCCAACACCGAATATATCAAGGCGTTTGGCAACTCGGGCGCAACTGAGGACAATATTTTGATCGTTGTGCTGACCAATGAAGAAGCCGACGGCTACTATTGCATTGCGTGGGTAGGCGACAACGTTCAGGATAAAATCACCCTGATGTTTGGCGACGAGACCACGGCGTTTGGTCAATCCATGATCGCATCCATTCCCGATATGTACGCATATTCGTTGGATTCCAATTTGGCAATGGTGATGAGTACTATGGCAGAAAAAATCGACAATCTCGGCTTGACGTCCTCCTTTAAGAGGGAATACAGCCATGACAAGTCTCCCGAATCGCACCTCGTCAATTACACCGATCTTGCCTTGACCGAGGCGACCGTAAACGATTCGCTTTCTGCCTTTACCGAGACAACGGGCATTCCCGCGGTGATCGTGGTTGAGGACATGGAAACGGTATTTGGCAAAAATCTGCCTATGGATAGCATCATCATCCTGATCGTGCTTGCAGCAATTGCAATTGCGGCAATCGTGGCGATTGTGCGCACTGTGAAAAATCGCAAGGGCTTCCGCCAAGGAAACCCCGAGGACGATGACAGAGATGATAGAGACAACAGAAACGATGACAGATGGTAATATAAAAAACGCAGTACGTAGTGCAAATTCGCACTACGTACTGCGTTTTTGGAATAGGGAAGGGGCTCTGAACCCAAACGTGCGTATTATGCAGTGTCAAATTCTGCACACAGTGCGCACGTTATAATAAAAAATGCAAGCATTTTTTATTTGGGTTCAGCTATAAAGTCATCTGCATAAAAGCAAAGAACCTCCGCATTTGCGGAGGTTCTCGCTTTTATGGGGTGAGATATGGGGCTCGAACCCACGACCTTCAGGGCCACAACCTGACGCGCTAGCCAACTGCGCCAATCCCACCATATTTAATTTGTGGCGTGCCTTGAGGGATTCGAACCCCCGACCTACTGCTTAGAAGGCAGTTGCTCTATCCGGCTGAGCTAAAGGCACATCACCGGTGCCTTATCGGTCACCTTTTTGGAGCGAGTGATGGGAATCGAACCCACGCGGCCAGCTTGGAAGGCTGGAATTCTACCATTGAACTACACTCGCAAAAATGTGCTCTCACACGTACTTGAATATTATATCACACACATCTCTTTTTGTCAATACTTTTTTTGAAAATATTTTTGCAAAACTCCGAAACAGTACTTTTGCCTTGACTTTCGCATTCCTTTATGATAAAATAAATACTGGAAATCAAAACGCAAAAGATAACAGCAATCTTATTTAGCTGTTGGGAGGAGCTTATGATTTATGAATTGGCCTGAATTTCTATTAGCAATTGGTTTAATCGTTCTTGTAACCATTCTGTATTTTATCCTTCGCAAGTTTATTTCATGGGCGATAGAAGACGACAACAAGTTTCATAAAAAACGCGGTGGGGGACTATCTAAAGATACATTGAAGGTTAACAAACAAATTGCATGGGATAGATTAACATACGGTTATGTTGTGGTTTTGTTTGCTCTAATTGCCTATATCATAAAATTGATTTCAGATTCTTTATAAACGAAAAGGAGAACATAAATGTCCGAATTTTTAGCATCCTTACATCCCATTGTCGTGTGCTTGATCGTATGTGCGGCAAAAATTGTTGAAATCAGTATTCAATCTCTCAAAACCTGCATGATGGTCAAGGGGCAAAGGCTCAAGGCAGCTATGCTCGGCTTTGTCGAGTGCATGATCTGGGGACTTGTCATCTCCACCATCATCTCCACGCTTGGCGATAATCTCTTGCTGCTGCTCTTTTATTGCGCAGGGTACGCCATGGGACTCTTCCTCGGCTCTACCATTGAGGGCAAGATCGCCCTTGGGACTTCCAATCTGCAGCTCATTGCCAACGACGAGAACACCAAACTCATCATCACCTATCTTCGTCAGCACAAGCGCGGCTACACCGTGTTTGGCGGTCAAGGCTCTACCGACAAGATGAATATGATCCTGATCGTTCTGCCTCGCCGTGAGATGAAAAGGGTGCTCAAGGAGATCCGCAAGCTTTGCAGCAATCGCGTTTTTGTGGTGGCGTCCGACGTCAGCAAATACGCGGGTGGTTATGGGCTTGTGAAATAAAGAAAAAACAGATAAAAATGAAAAAAGCTGCCGCCCTTGCGTGATGTAGGGCGGCAGTTTTCGGTTTATTATTATGTAAGGTCCTTGATAAAGCAACGGCGACGCTTGTGCTGTTCCTTGTCAAAGAACTTCCACTGTGCTTGAATTTTGGTGTTGGTTTCCAGCTGCGGTCCTGTTTCGGCATACAGGATATGATTTTTTGCGGTGGTGCCTACAAAGTGGTTAAAGATGGTTGCAATCAAGAGCGTGCCTTGCAGCTCGGGCTTGATGGCAATCAGGAGGAGGTCCACCGTGTCGTTGTGGTTCATCGCATGCAGGACGGGTGCCCATCCCCAAGGGAAGAGCTTACCGTGACATTTGGCAAGGGCGCTTGAAAGGGAGGGAACGGTTACGCCAAAGGCGACCATTTCGTCGTTTTCATCTACCACAAAGCAGGCGTAGTCGGGGTTGACAAGCGGAATGAACTTGTTGGCGTATTTTTCGATCTGACGGTCGGTCAGATCCACCGTGCCGTAAAGAGGAGCGTATGCCTCGTTGACCAGCTGAAAGACCTGCTTAACGTAGGGCTTGTAGTCCTTGCGGTGCTTGAGGGATGCGATGTGATATTTGCCTTGTCGCTCGTTGCGAGCCGCCACACGGGCAATCATTTGTGCCTCGCGCGAGTCGGGTTTTGGTACGTTGATGCGGTACTCGATCCAGTCGGCAGATTTGCCGTAGCCAAGGCGCTCCAGGTGCTCCTTGTAATAGGGGGCATTATAATAGGTAATAAACATGCTCTGACGGTCAAAGCCTTCAACAAGCATACCCTCGCGGTCAAGGTCGCAAAAGCCGAGTGGTCCGTGCACTTGGTCGCACCCCTTTTCACGAGCCCAAGCCTCAACGGTATCAAACAGAGCCTTGGAAACGCGCTCGTCGTCGATAAAGTCCACTTGCGAAAAGCGCATGCGGTTATCGCCCCATTTTTCGTTGGCGCGGTGGCTCAAAATTGCACCGATGCGTCCCACGATCTTGCCGTCCTCAATTGCTAAAAAGCATCTTGCCTCGCAGTATTCAAAAGCTGGGTTTTTGGCAGGATTCCAGTCGTCAACATCATCCCCAAAAAAGCCGGGGACGTAGTTCGGCTCGTTCTTATAAAGTTGATTGGGGAAATCCACAAAGCGACGTCTGTCGCGCTGTGTGGTGACTTCCTTGATAATGATGTTACCCATAAAAAATCCCTTTCTCTGAGCAGTCCTTTGTTATTATACAAAAAAACTCAAATTTTGTCAATAGCTTTGACTGAATTTGGGCATTTGCAGGGAAATGCACAAAGAGGAAAATCATGCAATTTTGCCCCTCGAAAACAACAAACGGTTGCGTTTTTGCGCCTGTTTTGAGGCAAAATTTATCTGTGCATAAAAAAGAAACATCTTGCGTTAAATTTCGACGCAATACCACTTGAAATAAAAATGTTCGTTATGCTATAATAAAAGTGTATTCACATTTTGAGAACAGGAGGAAAACAATGGAAGCAAAAACAGTTGACCTGAAATATCACATCGGCAGAACGATTCCCGTGCGATGTGTTGAAAACGATTCCTTGCGGGATCTGCATATACAAAACAATTGCTTTTTGCTTTTGATCGTTCATGAGGGAAGTGTGAGCTTGCAATGCGGTGAAGAGGTTATCGATGCAATGGGTCCGTGCCTGCTTTGCTTTGATGAGCGAAATCCGCTCAAGCTCATTCGTCGCCGCAATCTGTGTTGCGATACCGTCTATTTTCACCCCACCTTTCTCAACGTCAATATGACCTTTGAGCGCGTACGCTCGAGTGGCTACGAGGAGCTTGCAACCATTCACGATCTCTTCTTGCTCGGTCCGTTTGTGACCGACCGTCGCCCCATTCTCCCCATGCTCGACGATTATCAGGCATCCATGCGCTTCCTCTTTTCCAAGCTGGAAGAGGAGCTTGAACAGCAGCCCGACTGGTATTGGTCCTGCCGCAGTCGCTCCTACTTTATTGAGATCATGCTTCTTTTGGAGCGCATCTATTGCTCCATGGGCGGTCGCTACGTCGAGGTTACCGAGGAGGTGGACGAGCTTGACAACGCCTTTCTCAAGCAAGCGGTCGGGTTTATTGAAAACCACTACCACGAGCCCATTACCTTGCAGGATATCGTGCATTCGTGTTCTATCAACCACTCCACCTTAACCAAGCTGTTCAAGCAGGAGTTGGGCATCACGCCTGTTGCATACTTATGGCATCACCGCCTGCTCATTGCCAAAAAGCTTTTGGAGTTTACCAATCTGCCTGTCAAAGAGGTTGCCAAGCGCTGCGGTTTTAAAACCGTTCAGCACTTCAGCCGCAAATTTGAGGAGCAGTTGGGGCTCTCACCCGCCGTTTTTCGCGTACAAGCCGTCGCACGCCGCAAGGCAAGCTTTTAATATTTTACATCAAAATTCAGGAGGATAAAAATGAAAAAATACGTCACCCTTTTGCTTTCCCTTGTTCTGCTCTTCACACTATTCTCCTGTCAAAAAGGGGAGAATACCCTCACCACGCCCACATCCACCGATGGAACCACCCCCGATGTGCAGGGAACGACCGAGCCGACGGGAACAACAACGGCTCCCAAGGACGAGACCAAGCCCCCTGTGAATGACGATATCGATGCCGAGGATGTAGAAACCGATCCTTTTCAATCCTATTATAGCATTGTAGAAGCGTATCGCGCCGCCGTCCTTCGTTTTGATCTGATCAACGCCGACGATGAAACGCTTGCAAGAGAGCTGGAATTGGAGACCGTCTATTTTGCAAAGTCCTTCCGAAACATTTTAGAGGCGGCATACGCTTTTTATCCCTATAATGACAAGGACGAGAAAACTCCCGCGGTGGAAAGGCTTCAGTATTTTGTGTATAACGATCGCTGCGACCTCAACGGTGACGGTCTCTACGAGCTTGTGCTCATGACCGAGGATTACCGCGTTTTGGCGATCTACTCTCATATCAGAACGCCTCGTCAAAGTATGTGGGGAGATACGATTTGGCTTGACTACGCTGTTTTGATGGACACTTTCACACCCGAAGAGGGGTGTTGGATCGATAGCGAGGGGCGCATTCACGTCAACGCACTATTTAGCGATTCATTGTATCAAAGCCACGCCGTTTACGAGATCGCACAGGGCGGTGCTCGCTTGAACCTGATCGTACAGTACGGTCAAAGCAACAACGAGCTGATCAAAATTGAGAACGGTGAGCGCGTCAAGATCGGGCAAGCGGAGTTTGATGCCCTCAACGAGCAGTACGGCAGTTACCTTGATCCCGACGAAAGAGCCGAAGCCACACGCACACAGTCGGGGCTTAAGTGCTACAGTCTCTTTTCTGAGTGGCAAGGAGAGATTCCCGAAGCCATGTACCGTCCCGTTTTGAAGGGAGAGAAAAAGGTACGCATTGGAGAGACAGGGGAGTTCGTTTACCTCAAGGATTACGTTCTTACCACCGCAGGCGTATCTCTTGCAAAGTGCGAGACCTTGCGCTATATCTATTATGATGTCGACGAAAATGAGGTTCTGGACGTTGCCATTGATTGCGGCAGTGAAAAGCTGTGCCTGACCTATGACAAGGGAATCGTCACCCTGACCTCGCTTTCCGATGAGATTTGGAACGAGATTGAAAGATGGGATTTTACCTATGTTTATGACATCTGTACTCTCAGCGCACCTTGGCGTGAGGCAGTTCTCACGCCCGAGGAGGTCGAAGCCATTGCAAACTACGTTTGGGGCTTTTATGACGGAGACGGAGACGGTGCCGCCGGCACGCTCTACATATTTTATATTGATGTAGCCGAAGAGCCCGACGAGGATGGGTATTACCTTGTTTCCTGGCGCATGGAAGCGTATATTTATTGCGGTGATGATGCTTGTACAGAGACAGACCCGAATCACCGACATTTGCACAGCGTGAAAAATTATCGCTATATGCTCGTTCACATGCAAACGGGCGAATACGTTGACAATGCCCGCATCTCCCCCGAGCGTGCCAAGAGAATTGCCGAGGACTATTGGGGACTTGCCGATGGAACCGTTATTCACGGCAAGGGCAGAACCTTTGTGTTCCGCATGGAAATCAGTGACGGTGTTGGTTATGGCAACGAGCTTTACAGTGCTTATTTGCGTGTGGAATGTTATTCCACACACGGTTTTGAAAATGGCTATCCGCCGCTTGAGGTCAAGGACATTGACTTTGTTTATATCCACAGAGATGGCGGCGGGACCTACGTTTACCCGTATATAGAAGGAAAATAACCCTCTCTTTTTCTTTCTTGGCAGCTACTGCCAAGCCCCAACGCATCTTATGCGTTGGGGCTTTTTTATATGCTCTTGCATCCCAATTTCGGCTTGCCACTTGACAGAGGAGCGGCATTTGTATTATAATATAATCAAGTTTAAGCATCCTTTTTGAAAGGAGATTTTTATGAAGCCCGCACTCAAAAATCTGTACGATTATTTCATCATCAACCGCACGCATCGCGCGCGCCGCGTGCTCTGCGAGGTCGATTTTGCATCTGAATATGCAGCCCTTGGACTCTCGCACGAGGAGCGTATGTGCCGCCGCTTTGAAACGCTTATGGCAATGGAGCAGCCGCACATTCTGCCCGATGAAAAAATTGTTTTCACACGTTCCGTTATGAACGGTGGAAAGGTTCTTACCCCCGAGGAATGGGAGGCGCTTGAGGGCGACCGTTTTGTGTGGGGACACAATGCCGGTGCATCCAATCTCTCTCTCAACTATGAAACAATGATCAGTCGCGGCTTCGACGCTTACCGAGAGACTGCTACCCCCATTCAAAACCGAATGATGGATGCCGTTACCGATCTTTGTGACCGCTATCGCGCACTTGCAAAAGAGCAGAGCAGAGACGATGTGGTAGCTGTTTTTGATCAAATTCCGCGCCGTGGCGCACGTAACTTCCGCGAAGCATTGCAATTTTTCCGTGTTCTGCACTTTTCTTTGTGGGTCGAGGATAACTGTCACAACACAATCGGTCGCTTTGACCAATACATGTATCCCTACTACAAAAAAGACCGCGACGCGGGCATTTATACCCGTGAGGAAGCATTTGACCTGCTGTGCGACTTTTTCCTTTCCTTTAACAAGGATAGCGATATGTATTATGGCGCACAACAAGGAGATAACGGCCAGAGCATGGTGCTCGGCGGCATCGACAAAGATGGCAACGATTGTTACAACGAGCTTTCCGAGCTTTGTCTGCGCGCCAGTGCCGAATTGAAGCTCATCGACCCCAAAATCAATCTGCGCGTCAACAAGAACACACCTCTTTCGGTCTATGAGGAGGGGAGTAAGCTCACGCGCGTTGGCTTGGGCTTTCCGCAGTACTGTAACGATGACGTCGTCATCCCGGGACTTGTGGAAATGGGGTATGACTACGAGGATGCCGTCAACTACGTTGTGGCGGCGTGCTGGGAGTTTATCATTCCGGGTATGGGAGACGAGATCCCCAATATTGCCGCACTCAACCTTGCAGATGTTGTCAACCGCGCTATCCGCAAATATGCGCCGCACGTCCAAAATTTTGATGAACTCCTTACAGGTATGCGGCAAGAAATGATGGTAGCGTGTGATGCGTTGACCGCTCCTATGAAGAACGTTTATCAGTTGCCGTCCTCTTTTGCTGACCTTTTGAGAGACTCGCGCAAGTATCGTAATTTTGGTAGCCACGGCGTTGGTATTGCAACCGCTGCCGACTCGCTGGCAGCCGTTAAAAAGTACGTCTTTGACGAAAAATCGGTTACCGCCGAGGAGCTGATTGCGGCAATGGATGAAAACTTTGTCAATTCTCCCGAACTGTTGCACCGCTTGCGCTACGAAGCCCCCAAAATGGGATGCGAGGGCGGTGAGATGGCGGCGGAGCTTTCAAAAGATGTCCTGTACGCTTTTTCCGATGCGCTTGCAGGTCGCAAGAACTGTTTTGGCGGCATTTGGCGTGCAGGAACGGGAACAGCAATGATGTATTTGCGCCACGCAAACGTAACGGGTGCCACCGCCGACGGGCGCCTTGCAGGGGAGTCCTTTGGCGCAAATTTCTCCCCCTCGCTCTTTGCCAAAACGGCAGGGCCTGTTACGGTGTGCGAGCACTTCTCCTGTGCCGATATGAAGCGCACCCTCAACGGTGGACCTTTGACGCTGGAATTTGCCATGAGCACCTTCCGCGACGAAGAAAGCATATCCAAACTCGCAACGCTCATTCGCTATTTCATTTTGCTCGGCGGACATCAGATCCAGCTCAATGCGGTTGACGTCGAGCAGCTGAGAGAAGCGCAAAAGGATCCCGACCGATACCGTCAGCTCATCGTGCGCATCTGGGGCTGGTCGGCATATTTCGTCGAGCTTGACAAGCCCTATCAGGAGCATGTCATCGCCCGCCAGGAGTACACACTTTGATATGAACGGATTGATTTTTGATATAAAGGAATTTTCCATTCGCGACGGCGAAGGTGTTCGCACCACAGTCTTTTTCAAGGGATGTCCCTTGCGTTGTGCGTGGTGCCATAACCCCGAGGGGCTTTCTCCAACCCCCGAGCTTTGGGCAGATCCTGCGCGTTGCCGCGAGTGCGGACTTTGCCGCAAGCCTTGCGAGCATACGGATTGCCGGCCCTTTGGGCGGTGCTTACATATCTGTCCGCAAGATCTTGTCAAGTGCATAGGGAAGACCTACACGCCCCACGAGCTTGCCGCGCGACTGCGCCGACAAAAGCCGATGTTTGATGCCATGGGCGGCGGTGTTACGCTCTCGGGCGGAGAGCCGCTCCTGCAAGCCGACTTTTGCGCCGAACTGCTCGGGGAGCTTGGCAGTGATATTCACAAAACGATAGAAACGAGCGGATATGCCTCACAACGCGACTTTGAGCGCATCATCTATCTGTGCGACTTTGTCATTATGGATCTCAAGCTGATGGACGATGCTGCACACCGCCGCTGGACGGGTGTTTCCAATGCGCAGATCCTTTCCAACGCAAAGCTTTTGATGGAGAGCGGCGTTAAGCACCTCTTCCGCACGCCCCTCATTCCGGGTATTACCGACACAGAGGAGAACCTGCAAGCTATTGCCGCATTCATTGGTAGCGAGCCCATCGAGCTGTTGCCCTACAACGATCTTGCCCCTGCAAAGTATGCCGCCGTTGGGCGCACATTCGGTTTGGAGATTGATCCCGCAAAAAAGAGAACCCCCGACCTTTCCATTTTTCAAAATGCAATTTTGAGGAAATAAAAAAAGAAAAGGCACTCGCAATTGCGAGTGCCTTTTATTGGTGTTATTATTGTGCTTGGCTCAAACGGTCGAAGTGAACGAAGTACAAGGCGCCTTGAGAATCCTGAATAACAGCCCAAGTTACAAAGTTACCTTCTTCCTTTGCAACAAGAGTTACTTGTGTGTCAGCGTCAAGCTTCTTAAGGGGATCCTTGGTAGTTTCGGGAGTGCCATAGCAGTTTGCTTCAGATACTGTTTTTACAGTAACGGGAGTTTCGAGTTTTTCAAATTCGGGATATTTCAGCAACAGTTCTTCAATGGTAACGGTCTTTTTACCGTTGGGGTCAGAGGTCAAATATTCCAATGCTTTTCCGCCAACAAAGCCGCGAATAATCTTTTCGGTCTCGCCGTCTTTCTTTGTGGATTCAACGAGGAACCACTTGACACCGTCTAATTCGCCATTTGCCAAAACCTTAAGGGATTTGATGGATTCTGCAGTGGACTGGGGATTGGAGAGACTGTTGTCCTCGCCCTCTTCGGGGAATACGGGGTTGGAGCGAATCGTGATGCTACTATCCAGTAAAACGTACATTGTGGTTGCTTCGGTTGCGGTGAACATGGGGTAGAGCTTGAGCAGGTCTTCCAAAGACATCTCACCGTTGGTGTAGGAGAGACAGTCGGCACTGATGTAACCGCGCTCATAAGTAACACCGTCGCCGGGCTTTTTGGGCTCAACCCTTACAACTACGTATTTCCATTCCTTGTCGTCAACGATGCCTTCCTTGAGGACAGTTACGGAATCGCCTTTGGAGAGTGCCAGAATCTCGCTGGAGCTGGTGTTGGGAGCCTTGCGAAGCTTTACTTGGCTTACGTTGTCAACGTACATTGTGGGCTCACCCTCAACGTCATTAAAGAGACCTTCATACTTGGTAAGGTCGTTGGGGTCCTCACCCTTTGTTTCAGAGAGGTAAGTCCAAGAAACGTAATAAATCTTATCTTCGCTATACTGGATGCGAGCCCATTTGCCATTGGTAGCAAGAACGGTAACCTCATCGTTGAACTTATAAGAGCCCATCTTATCAGAGAAGTTGTTATTGTCGCTGGGGTAGAGACGAATGTTCAGTGTTTCTGTGTTGACATACATAACCTTAGAGCCACCTTCAACAGCTACCATATCGGTGCCGAGAATGTTTGCTTCGGTTACACTTGCTTTGGAGATGTATCCCTGTTGATCTTCGTATTCAACATAGTACCAAGATTGGCTTTGCTTAATGCAATGCAGTTCGGTCTCCTTGGGAATGCTTGCCAGAGCTGCACCGGTGTTGGTTGCTTGCTGGCGGAGCTTTACTTCTTGGAAGGTATAAACTTTCTTATCAACATCCTGCCAGGTCTCAACGGGGGGCTGGTAGGGGTTGGTGGGAGTGGTTGTTTGTGTGGGGGTAGAGTTCTCGGGTTCGGTTCCGCCGGGGTTCTTGTTTTGTACACGGCAAGAGGTCAGGGCGGCTGCACTCATCAATCCTGCTAAAAGCAGAGCTACAATTCTTTTCTTCATCATTTTTCTCGTTGTGTCCTTTCTGTTAATCGTAATCGTTCTATCGAATGGGAGCATAATGCTCCGCTAAATATCCAAGTATAAGTATAACATATAATAATATACTTGTCAATGAATTTTTCTTGATTTTTTGCAAAAAAATTAAAATATTTTTGCTTTTTTCTTTGCCTTTCCAATCCTGACGCTCCGGGTGGTATAATGCGACAAAATTTGCACAAAATAATTGCCCTGGAGGTGACGAATGATGAGAGGTGACGTAATTCAAACGAATGCCGAAATCTTTGCTTCGGCAAGCGTTGTTGGGGGCAAGGAGTCGGAAGGACCGCTTGGAAATCTGTTCGATTTGCGCGATTCCTGCGACCGTTTTGGCATGAAAACGTGGGAAAAATCCGAGAGCGAAATGCAGCGCTTAGCACTCAACACAGCCATGGCAAAAGCAACGGTGAACGCCAATGAGATTGGCACTCTTTTTGCAGGGGATCTGCTCAATCAGTGTGTCAGCTCGGCATACGGCTTGCAGACCTTTGGCATTCCGTATGTCGGTCTCTATGGCGCTTGCTCAACCTGCGCCGAAAGCCTTTTGCTTTCTTCCTTGATGGTCAGTTACGGGATGTGCAATATTGCCGCGGCGGTGACGTCCTCGCATTACTGTTCTGCCGAGCGGCAATATCGAACCCCCTTGGAGTACGGCGCGCAAAGAGCCCCCACCGCACAGTGGACGGTTACAGGTGCGGGCGCCTTTTTGGTGCGTAGCGCGGACGAAGAAATGCCATCGGACGAGGGCAGAGCTGTGGTTCGGCGATGCGTGATCGGTCGCGTGCAGGATAGCGGTGTGCGCGATGCCGCCAATATGGGCGCGGCGATGGCGCCTGCGGCACTGGATACGCTTTGCCGCTTTTTTGAGGAAACGCAAATGCGTCCCGATGATTACGACCTGATCGTTACGGGCGACCTTGGCTTTGAAGGGGGCGACATTCTTACCTCGCTGATGCGCGCCGAGGGGTATGAGATCGGCGGCGTTTATAACGATTGCGGAAAAATGATCTATGACAGAGAGAGGCAGGACGTTCACGGCGGCGGCTCGGGGTGCGGCTGCTCGGCGGTGGTGCTCTCTGCCGATATTTTGCCAAGAGTGAAGCGGGGAGAGCTTTCGCGCATTCTCTTTTTGGCAACGGGAGCCATGATGAGCCCCGATAGCCTCAAGCAAGGCGAAGAGGTGCTCGCAGTGGCGCATCTACTTGAGATTGAACACTTGCCGTAAGGAGGAATAAAATGGATTTGCTATTGACGTATTTGCGCGCCTTTTTAGTGGGCGGCATTTTCTGCGTGATTGCGCAGATTCTCATCGACCGCACAAAGCTCACCCCTGCGCGCATTCTGGTGACCTACGTTGTGGCGGGCGTGGTGCTTGGCGGAATGGGGATCTATCAACCCATCGTTGATTTTGCAGGCGCAGGCGCGACTGTTCCCCTGACAGGTTTTGGCTACCTGATTGCCAAGGGCGTAAAGGAAGCGGTAGGGGAGGAGGGACTCCTTGGTGCCCTTACGGGCGGACTCCGCGCATCGGCAGGCGGCATTGCGGCGGCACTTGTGTTCGGTTATCTCGCTTGCTTGATTTCAAAGGGGAAGCCGAAAAGTTGAAAAATGATGTGCACCATGTGAGAAAGTTTTGGTCAAGCTTTTTCAAAAGCTTGCGGGGTAGAGGGGCGGAGCCCCCGACCTCGGCGTTTCTTTTCGTTAGCCTTTTCTTTGCGCCTCCATTTTGCAAAGAAAAGGCGGCTAACAAATCTACGCAAATAAAAATTCAACAAAAAACAGAGCGCAGTGACCGGTTTGTCACTGCGCTCCATTTTTTATTCTGTTTTATCAATCCAAATTGACTGCCATTGCATGGCGAGAGTAGTTGAAGGAAAGACTTACACCGGGCTCAAAGCCGCCAAAGGGCAGGAGCTCTTCTTCCAGCTCTTCAATGCGGTCGATCTTGCCGTTGACGTAGGCGAGGATGCGCGCGCGGCAAGCCTCGGTGCGGCGCATGACACCGCCAATGCGACGGTCCTGCACCTCAAAGCCGTGGGGCTTGTTGTCGGTCATCCATTGCTTTTCAAAGGCTTTGACAAAAATGCCAAGACGCTTGATGACCTCGGGGTAGTCCTTTTCGGCAAGTGCGCGGAGTGTTTCCTTGTCGCCAGCCTCGTAGGCGCGACGTGTGCGGAGTCCAAGCTCATATTTGATCTCCAGTACGTCACAAAGTTTTGCGGCAGAGTCGAACACGTAGCCGTATTTGCGTGTCTTTTTGGCGGTAGCAGAAAGCTTTTTGGAGATTTCACCAAACTTTGCACCTGCGCCGAGCGTTACACTGTAATCGAGGAAGTCGTTGAAGTAATCCGAAAGAAGCATATACTTTGCAGGATTTTTGGGGTAGCTCGTGTATTCGACGATGTGATTTGGCATGTCGATCTCCATAAACTCGTCGTAGTCGATGCCAAACATCTTTTTGAATTTGACTTTGATCAGCTCCTCGTCGGTGTTGCCCTTGGCGTACTCGGAGAGGTAGAACAGGGAGGGAAGCTGCGAGAAGTGCGAGCATTCGCCGCCGTTGTCGCCCCACATGGTAAAGAAGACGTTTTTGATCTTCTTCTCACGGCAGGCATCCAGAGCGGGGAGCATAGATTTGAGCGTGTAACGGTTGCTGGGGATGAGCCCGATCCAGCTCCACGCACCGCCTGCAAACCACGTGTTTTTGGAGAGCTGACGGTGGTTGTCAAACATATCGCTATAGCCTTCCTTTTTCGTGGTCCAATAGTCCCAAAAAACAGGGATGACCTCAGGGGGGAATGCATCAACGACCTCTTTGGGCATTTCACACTTGGGAATGTAATATTTGCCGTTGTTCCAGGAGCGGAAGAACATATCCGACCAGATCATGACCTCGTAGTCATATTTCTTTGCAATCTCGCAAACGCGAGCAAGGTGACGCTTGATGATGGTGTTCACAGGCTCGTAGCCGTGAATGTCCAAGTGCTTGCCGCGACCGAGGTTGAAGGCTTCATCCATACCGATGTGAATACGCTTGGTACGGAAACACTCCGAAAGAGAGGCGAACATATGGTCGATAAACTCATAGGAACGCTCGTCATCGGTCAGAAGAACGTCGCCAAAATCGATGGGGAACTTGCCCCAACGAACGGCCGCGGTCAGATGTGCCAGTGTTTGAATGCAAGGAATGACCTCAATGCCCATCGAAGCACCCAAATCGTCAATTGCTTTGAGTTCTGCCTTGGAGTAGCGGCCTCTCATATAGCCAAAATAAGGCTCACCGTCCACCTCGTAGGTATCCTCGGTGTAAAGGAATACACAGTTGTATCCCATCTTTTTGAGCAGAGGGAAGAAGCGGCGCAGTCCGTCAAGGCTCATAACCGCGTTGCGCGACATATCAATCATCACGCCAAAGGTGTTGTAATTTTTCATGTTGTATTCTCCTTTGTGTCGAGCGTTTGTTACTTTTCAATATCGTCTTTGCATCGAGAGGTTGAACGTTCAATGTCAAACCCCTCGGGGTAGCGTTTTTTCAATTTTTCAATGTTTGCTTGCAAAATGTCCTCAAGCGGAACGTCCAAAGCCGTAGCAGCCTCAGCCAAATACCAAGCCACGTCGCCAAGCTCTTTGATCAACTGTTCCCGATTGAGCTCGTGACCTTGCGCAAGCCATTTTTTCACAATGTCGATCACCTCGCCAGATTCACCGCAAAGCCCCATAACACTGTTGATCAAAACATCTTTTTTGTCCAGAGCGGGATTAAGGGTTTTCATTGCCAATTCTTGATATTCGTTAATGTTCATACACAAACTCCTCGGTTCTGTTTTCGTGGATTTTATTTCACCAACGCGTTACCAAGCAAATAGTCCTTCACATCCCCCACAAACTGATTGCCGCAGCGCTCAATCTCGCCCAGCACGCGGTTGATGCCGCGCTCGCTCTTATACCAATTTTCCTTGGTGATGCCCGAGCAATTGATGGGGCAGACCACAAACTCGACGTCGGGGAATGCCATTTGATAAAGCATCAGGCAGCGTCGCGCGTGGAACTCCTTGCAAACAATGAGAGCGGTTTTGATTTTGATGCCGTTCTCGTCGACAAGCTTTCTCGAAAGAAACGCGTTGTCGCGCGTGTGGCGTGCTTGGTCCTCGGGGAGGATTGCAGTTCGCGGTACACCGTGTCTGGTCAGAACATCGATGAAAAACTCACATTCCGACCGATAATTGCCTGTATAAATGTCTGCCTTGTCGGCAACGCCTGGCCAGGACTCCCACCGCGTGCCCATCGCACCCGAGGGGATGATCCATTTGGCGTATCCGCGACGGTAAAGCTCGGCGGCGTACTCGGGTTGTTGGGGGTGCATGCCGCCCGGCAAAAAGAGGACGTCTGCCGCCCTTGGGACGTCACGCACAAATATGTAGTTGGAAATATCATCGATAATGCGATCGTTCACAGCCGTGCTCCTTTCGAAAGATCTTTTTTTGACATTATACCACAAAACGCGCGCAAAGTAAATAGAGGAGAGGCATTTTTTGAAAATTCTATCACAAAACCGGTAGGGGACGGCGCCCTCGACGTCCCGTCAAAACAATAATGCTGCATTGGGACGGATGAGGTGATAAACAACAACCCTTGACATCCCTACGCAAATATGCTATAATAAACCCAACAAAATCCGACAAAATCCCACAGGGGGCAAATATGACACAAAAACAAAAAAGAGAGCGCTTGGCGCAGATCGTCGAAGCGCTCAAAGAGATATATCCCGAAGCGCTCTGTGCGCTGGAGTGGGGCGGAGAGCCTTGGAAGCTGCTCATTATGGGTAGACTTTCGGCACAATGCACCGATGCGCGCGTCAACTTGGTCTGCCGCGAGCTTTTTGCCGCTTACCCGACGCCCGAGGCAATTGCTGCGGCGACGGTGGAAGAGCTTGAAGAATACATCCGCCCGTGTGGGCTTTATCACGTCAAATCGCAAAATACCAAAGATGCTTGTGCCATGCTCGTAAACGAGTACGGCGGCACTGTACCCGATACAATGGAAGAACTGCTGAAGTTCCCGGGTGTTGGGCGAAAGGTAGCCAATCTGCTACTCGGTGACCTCTATGCAAAGGGCGGCGTGGTTGCCGACACGCACTGTATGCGCATTTGCGGACGCTTTGGCATGTACCGCGAGGGGCTCAAAGACCCCGTGCAGGTGGAGCGCATCCTCACACCACTCCTTGAGCAAAAAGAGATCTGCGATTTTTGCCACCGCATCGTGCAATTCGGACGTGACACCTGCACCGCACGCAATCCAAAATGTGATGAATGTCCCATCGCACACCTTTGCGAGCATGGGAAGAATTGAAAATATTGACAATTTTCTAAAAATGTGATATAATATATGCGCAAATCCCGACGGGGTGAAACGTGAAAGTGAAAGACTATGAAAAAGATTATTTCTATGTTGTTAGCGCTTGTTTTACTGCTTTGCACTGTAAATGTGCTTGCCTCCTGTAGTCTCTTGTCCAATGATTTTTTGTATCAATTGAATGAAGATGGCGAGACATGTTCAATTATTGGATTGCAAGATCGTATGGACACAGAACTCGTTATTCCGTCAAAATATAAGGGTAAGCCTATTACAGGTATAGCTAGTAAGGCCTTCGAAAACTGTTCTTTCATAAAAAGCATCAAATTGCCAAACAGCATAACAACCATAGGCGATTCTGCGTTCCGAAATTGTAGTTCTTTAACAAACGTCAATCTTCCAACTGGCATTGCGAGCATCGGCAATAGTGTGTTCTCTGGTTGCAGTAGCCTGACGAGCTTTACAATACCCAATAGCGTAACGAGCATCGGCGTTTTTGCGTTCGAGGGTTGCAGTAGCCTGACGAGCTTTACAATACCCAATAGCGTAACGAGCATCGGTTCGTCCGCATTCGCTGGTTGCAGTAGTCTCGAAAGCATCACCCTGCCGTTTGTGGGCGGTTCTGTAAAAACAGAAAGCGATCACTATCAAGATCCGTTCGGCTGCATCTTTGGCACAGTGAGTTATGAAGGCGGTGTTGCAACTTCACAAAGTTGTAACGGAGGCGCCTACCACACCTACTACATCCCCGCAAACTTGAAATCGGTTACAATAACGGGCGGCAATATCCTGTATGGTGCTTTCTATGATTGTAGTGGACTGACGAGCATCACGATTCCCGATAGTGTAACAAGCATCGGCGATGATGCATTCCGTGGTTGCAGTAGTTTGACGAGCATCACAATTCCCGATAGTGTCACGAGCATCGGCGATGATGCATTCCGTGGTTGCAGTAGTTTGACGAGCATCACAATTCCCGATAGTGTCACTAGCATCGGCGGTGGTGCGTTCGATGGTTGCAGTAGCCTTACGAGCATCGCGATACCCGATAGCGTAACAAGCATATTCGGTAGTGCGTTCCGTGGTTGCAGTAGCCTTACGAGCTTTACAATACCCAATAGCGTAACGAGCATCGGCGTTTTTGCGTTCGAGGGTTGCGGTAGCCTTACGAGCATCACGATACCGGACAGTGTTACAAGCATCGACTGGTATGCGTTCGAGGGTTGCAGTAGCCTTACGAGCATCGCCTTTGATGGAACCGTTGAACAATGGAATGCTATGAAGGTCACTTCTGATTTCGGAAACAGTGTCCCCGCAACCGAAGTTGTTTGCTCCGACGGAATTGTAAAATTAAAATAAATAACCAAATTTAGAGCGCTCACAATGTGGGCGCTCTTTTTCGCTTTTCATTCACAACCTTAATCTGACACATTTTCATCGCCTCAAGCGCGGTTTCCCGTCTTTGCGGATTCTATAAGAGGCTCCCTTGTGTAAAGGGAGCTGTCAGCCGAATGGCTGACTGAGGGATTGTTTTAGAGTGATTTTAATGTTTTACAATCCCTCCGTCACCCGTCGCTATGCGACGTTTGCCACCTCCCTTTACACAAGGGAGGCTTTAGGACACGAAGTTTCCATTGAATGCAAAAAGCCGGCAAGAAATTACCGGCTTTGCGTTTTTATTCATTCACCACTTTAATTTGACACATTTTCATCGCCTCAAGCGCGTTTTTGTGGCTTGCGGGCGTGACGCCTGCGCAGCATTTGGCATCGACTGTGACGGGGATCTCGGGAAATGCTACCTTCATCAACATCGCGTTGGAAATGACGCAAATGTCGGTGCAAAGACCAATCAATTCAACACTTTCGAGGTCGTCAGCTCTTTGCAAAAGGTGGACGAGTGCGGTGGAACCAAAGGTGGGCTTGTCGATGGCGTCGGTCTTGCGCAAGGGTTCCAGCGTGGGGTGAATTTGCCAGCCGTCCGTCCCCTTGATGCAGTGCTCAACGGGCAGATTTCGCCCTTCTTGTGTGGTAAGGTAATCGGGTGCGTGCGTATCTCTTGTAAAGAGAACTTTGCCATCAAAATTTTCGATCTTCTCCTTGACGTGGGGCAGGATCGCCACCGCCTCGGGTGTGCCAAGAGCACCGTCAATAAAATCGGTTTGCATATCTACAACAATCAAATATTTCATTTTGTTTCTCCTTTGACCTTTTTTACTTCTCCCCCTCTCAGTCACCTTGCGGTGACAGCTCTCCCCGAGGAGAGCCTTGGAAAAGCCTCGCCCTTTGGGAGAGGTGGCATTTTCGTAAGAAAATGACGGAGAGGGTAAAAATGCTTAAATCATTATGAAACGATAGGTGTATTTGTTTCTGTATCCTTCTTTTTTCTGTGTCTTGGGCGGCGTCTCCTTTTGCCATTTTTTGCGGACGTATTCGTGTTTTTCTTCTTCTTTGGCTCATTTTGAACCGTTGTATCTCCGCAACACTCGGGGTAGGCGATGGTCAACATCTCGGCATCCACGTGCGCATCGCGGCAAACCGCGCGCATCAGGTGCATTGTGGCGAGGGCATCGCCATCACTGCGGTGCTGATTTTCGGGGGCTTGTCCGCACCAAGCCGTCACGTATCCTGCAAGACCGTGCGCTTCCTTGTGCTTGTCCGCACGGCGGCAGAGCTTTTCCATATCAAACCAATGGTAAAGAATGGGGGCAAGCCCGTATCGCTCGCACACCCGTCGCAGAGCCGCGACGTCATTGCTTACCGAAAATCCAACGGCAATATCCGCTTCGGCAAACAGAGCCCTGATGTTTTCATAGCACTCGGGAAAGAGTGGGCTTGCCTCAATGGTTTCCATAGGGTAAGCGAGAATGTTCTTGGCAACGTACTCGTTCCATTCACAGTCGGGATTGATGCAAATGTCGGCAGGGGGCGTCAAAATATTAAATTCTTCATCGGTCATCAAGTATCCAAAAGAGAATACCGAACCGCCTATTTTGCCGTTTGCAAATTCCATATCAAAAAACAGGAGCTTCAAATCTTCACCCACTTTCTATCTTGCTTTTATTTTACCACAAGGCGCAAAAAAATGCAATATCTTTTGCACAATCTGATAAAAAAGCCCTCAAAAGCCGTAGCAACCATCTTTGGCGCACGCGCGCGTGAAGAAATTATTAACAATATATAAAAAAATATAAGATTTCTTGACAAAAAGGCAATTTTGTGGTAATATGTACCTAAAGGTATTCGTACCTAATTTGCTGATCCAATGGAGGAAGCCAAATGAAAAGAAGAATTCCCATTCTTGCCCTGATGCTTGCCCTGGTCACGCTCCTTTGTGCGTGTGCTGCGCCGAGCGTTCCTCAAAAGGGCACCGAAAACACCCCCGCAAATCTTCAGGAAGGAAACAACTATAAAGCAGATATGGAAAACGGAAACAACACCAAAGAATCCAACGGTCGCGTCTGGCCTTGGGAAGACCCTTCTATCACACTCCCTCCTTTTACCGGTGAGGTTACCGAGCCCGGCAGCGTCAAGTCGCTTAAGGTTCTCGCTGTAGGTGATGCCAGCGCCAGAGATGCTTGGTATTTCTTCCCGCAAATTGCCAAGGAGGCAGGCATTGAAATCAAGATTGCCGTTCTTTACGCAGCGGGGAATCTTTCTACTCATCAAAACGAGAATACCAAGTATACACACTATGAAAACACCGGCGACGGTTGGGTAACCGTTAGCACCGAAGCCAAAAAAGCCGACGTTCTGCAATCCGAGGCGTGGGATTACTTTATTGTGAACCAAAGTATTGCTAACAGCGCAAAGGAAGACGGCTATGTCGTTTTGAATGACCTGCTCGGAGCTGCTAAAACGGCTGTTACAGCCCAAAATCCCAATGCAAAGGTTCTGTTTATGGAGACTTGGGTTTATGAAGCCAATAGCCGTAATAACCTTTTCAACGGTCTGCGTGATTTTGGAGACACATGGAACAAACCTCATGGACCCATCTGCGCGCTCATGCTTGAAGCACATCAAAGAATCACCAAATCCGAGGTTGCTACCTGCGCAAGTCTTTCCAAAGTATCTACCAATGCAAAGAAAGACGGCGTTATTCCTGTTGGCACCGCTGTTCATAACATGCGCGGCTCTTATTGGACCGACGGCATGACCAAGGACGGTGAGTACCTCACCACCACAGGCAAGACCGTGGCGGCTTTGATGCTGTTCAAGTCTCTCACAGGTTACGATATCAACGGTATGGAATTGAGTGATCCCGTATTCGATCACGCACGTCCGCACCTTGGTGTTATCAAGGAGTCTGTCAACAACGCATATCTCCACCCTTATGAGGTAAGCCCCTCTGTATACGATATCCTCGATTGATAGGGAACAAACATCAAAATCAAACAACCGATGGTTGAAAAACAAACAATGCGCCACCGTACGGTGGCGCATTTTTGAAAAAGAAAAGCTTGGAGCTATTATGAAGATCTACGATATTTCACAAGAATTGTTTAGCTGTGTTGTTTTTCCGGGAGATCCCGCGCCCGTGCGCCAAACGCTTTCTTCGATGGAGGAAGGCGCGCTCTATAATCTGACTGCACTTTCTCTGTGCGCCCACAACGGCACGCATATCGATGCACCGTATCACTTTATCAAGGACGGCAAAACGGTAGACGAGGTGCCGGTTTCCAAAACAGTGGGCTGGGCATACGTTGCACAAGAGGAGGGAATGCTCTCCGCCAAGGATGCCCATCGCATTCTTGCCGATGCCAAAAAGGCACATCCTGAGGCCGCAAAGCGTATCCTCGTCGGCGGCAAGGTGATAGTCACCGAGGAAGCCGCGCGCGTCTTTGCCGAGGCGAACATTGACCTGTTAGGCAACGAATCGCAAACAATCGGCCCCGAGGATGCGCCCATGCAGGTGCATCTGATCCTGCTCTCGCGCGAGGTTGTTCTCTTGGAAGGCATCCGTCTTAGCGGCGTTCTCACGGGAGCATATTTGCTCTCTGCCGCACCCATCTCTCTGGCAGGCAGTGACGGCGCCCCCTGCCGCGCAATTTTGATCTCACTTGAATAAGAGGAATATCAATATGAAGAAAATTCAAAAATCCATTCATCCCGATGACGATCTGCACTATCAAAAAATGGGGCTAGCGAAGGATCGCGTAGAGCTCTGGGAGGACGGCGCGCGCGTTGACGGCTCAAAGGGCACATACGAGTGGTGGTACTATGATTCTCACTATCCCGATGGCACCATTCTTGTCATCTTTTTGTTTTCTAAAAACCCTATCAGTGTAAACGGACCGATCCAACCGATGTCCACCATGGAGCTCACACTCCCCGACGGTACAAAGTTCTCTGAACAGGTTAATGCAACGCTTGCCGAAAGCCACTACGCAAAAGAGCAATGCGACGTTCGCGTTGGAGACTGTTGGTGCAAAGGTGACCTGAAGCATTATGACGTCGTGTTCAAAGGCAAAACCATGTCTGCAAAGCTTTCGCTTGACGGCACCATCCCTGCGTGGCGTTCGCAAACGGGCAGCATCTTTTTTGGTGACAATGAAGAACACTATTTTGCTTGGCTTCCTGCTATTCCCGAGGGCAAGGCGGTTGCTGACGTCACCTACGATGGCGGCAAAGAGCTCCACCTTGAGGGCTCGGGCTATCACGATCACAACTGGGGCAACGTCTCCATGCTGAGCCTCATGCACCATTGGTATTGGGGCAGAGCAAAGATTGGCGACTACAAGGTGATCTCTTCTTGGATCACCGCAGGCAAGAAGTATGGATACAAGGATCACGACGTTTTTATGATCGCCAAGGGCGGCGAAATTTTGGGCGACAACTCCAACCACACCCTTAAATTCAAGCCAGAGGGCAGATATATTGACGAGCAAACGGGAAAGCCTGTCTACAAGAAAGTCATTTATGAATATGTCACCGAGAAAGGTGAGGAGTACCGCATCATCTATGACCGTCACGGCGACATCAACAAGACCTGCTTTGTGGATGTTCTTCCCAAACCGCTTGGAGCGCTCGCTAAGCTCATCGGCTTTGACGGTGGATATCTGCGCTTTGAAGGAACGGCAACCATTGAGAAGATCGAGGATGGAAAAATCGTTGAATGTGTCAGCGATCCCGCCGTTTGGGAGCTGATGTACTTCGGTCACGCTTGCGCCGACGAAGAATATCGAGCAAAAAACAATGACTGATAACAAAAAGCACGCCCAACCGTTTCGGTTGGACGTGCTTTATTTTTTTACTTCTTGTTTTTCTCTTTCGATCTCTTATCGTTGATGATTTGCATATGCTCGGCAGTTACAAGCGTAACGCCGTTTTCCTTTGCCCAGGCAACGCAGCCCTTGAGGACAACAGAGAGGAATACGCGCGGTACGCCGAGAATGGTCATCAGAGCCTCGTCGGTGAATTTTACGGTATCGTCGGCGCGGTCAGCCGCATAGCGGACAGAATCGAGAGATGCCTGACGAACCTGCAAAAGCTCGGCTCTCATGCGCGTTTTGCGGTGGAACCAGAAGTTTTTGCTGTCTCTGTAACCGTAATCAACGGGCAGAGCAGGGAAGTCCTTTGCCTTGACGCCGTTGATGATGGCATCGCTATACTTTTTCTTCATCAAAATTTTGTCGATTTTGAGAATGAAGTGTGCGCCAAACTTGGATGTAATGCCGTTAAAATCGTGATAGGGACCCTCGTAGCCGTTCAGCTCACCGGGCATATCCTTGTCAGCACCGTCCAGCTCGCGAACCCACGTGCACTCGATAACCTCGATTGCATCGGTCATGACCATAGGACGCGCCTCACCGGTTTCTTCTTCTACCAAGCTCTTTTCCAAGCGGAATTTGCACTTGGGCATTTTCTCAAAGGGCTTGTCGCCGGGCCAAGAGAGCTTAACTGCTTCTTTAAAGGTCTTGGGGTTGTCGTCAATAAAGTTGATGGCGCATTTGCCGGTGCGCAAAATATTTTGCGCGGTGTTGGAGGAATTGCGGCAAGAGAGGAGCATTGCATAGTAGTCCTTGCCTGCCACGTAGTAGGGCTGGATCAGCGAGTAAGGCCCCAAGTTGGTGGTGCCATCCTCGCACAGGGTGCTGATCACGACCGTGGGCATGGGGAAGAACAAGGATGTCTGATAAAAATTATCCACAATGCGTAAATTTTCAAAACTGCTCATATTTCAAAGTCTCCTTTTGTGGTTTTTTACATTCCTATTATACTCCCGAACGGGAAGATTGTCAAGGCTTTAACAAAAATCTATCAATCCTCTTTCAGCCCGATGATGTCCCCCTCGGGGACATTGTAGATCAGGGCAGGGCACTGACCGCCAACCTGCATGGTGTAGGAGACCGCCCCCGACTTATCGACCTCGGCATCATAGATCCACGCAAAGCGCATCTCACCGCGGTGATAAAAGTTGACAAAATCCTTCACCTTGTATTTTGCCGCCGCAGGATATTTCTTTTTAAAGAAGAACATAGCACTTACCTCACATAGAAAAGTTTTCTACCATTATTATAACATAAGCCAAACAAGATTGCAAGAGGAGAGAAATGGGACTGTGGGAATGAAACCGCGGAAACGGGACAGTTGAACATATTTCGCTGTGCTCAATAGTGCCTTTGCTAACGCAAACGCACCCGTACCGCTAAAGCGGTGACGGGTTTGCACCCATTTTTAGTTAGATAAATTGGAATTGGTCAGTCACTTAGAAAAATCAATATCATAACGAGTTCCGTGAGATAACAGTAATCCGTGTGTTAGTTCAATTCGCAAAATGCATGTATTCACATCGTCAAAATTATTATGTCCGTTATCAATCCATTCAGCAAACATGGTGCGCATCAAATTGGCAATTTCTTTGTTCTCTTCTTTGCCGAAATATCCCAGATTCACACCTTTTCCATGGGCAGTGAACCAATCACCTGTGATTGCCACCACAGGATTTTCTGCAATCTGTTTCATCTTGTTTGACAAGCCATAAGTAAGCACATAAAATGCGCCATCAAAATAAAAGGCATTTACTTTGCGCACATAGGGCGTGCCATCAGCCGTTGTTGCTAATGCAATAATGCTGTCTTTCCCAAAACGTTCAATCAGTATCGCTTCTGCTTCTTTTGTTAACTTCTTCATTTTTCGTT
>SVTP01000027.1 GCA_015063725.1 Oscillospiraceae bacterium | reverse complement strand
ACGGAATCCACCCCGAATTGATCAAACTGCTCGGTCGCTTGCGCTACCGCACAAGCTATGGGCAAAACGTACTGCAGCACTCCATCGAGGTGGCATGGCTGGCAGGTATTATGGCAGACGAGCTCGGAGTTGATGGCACAACCGCGCGCCGAGCAGGACTTCTCCACGATATCGGTAAGGCTTTCCCCCAGGATATGGAAGGCTCGCACGTAGAATTGGGTGTTAACGCACTCAAAAAGTATAAGGAGAGCCCCGAGGTTCTTCACGCAGTTGAGGCACACCACAATGACGTGGAGCCCCAAACCATTGTCGCAGTGCTCGTTCAGGCAGCAGACGCTGTTTCTGCAGCTCGCCCCGGTGCACGCCGCGAGGATATGGAAAACTACATTAAACGCCTGCAAAAGCTCGAGGAAATCGCTGCAAGCTTCCAAGGCGTTGATAAAGCATTCGCCATTCAGGCAGGACGTGAGATCCGCGTTATGGTCAAGCCCGAAATCGTTAACGATGACGGCATGAAGCTCATTGCCCGCGAAATGGCAAAGAAGATTGAAGATGAAGTAAAATATCCCGGTCAGATCAAGCTGAATCTTATTCGCGAAACTCGGACCGTCGATTATGCAAAATAATTCCTCTCCGATCCAAAACGGATTTTATCATATATTCTGGTGTGATGAAATAACAGCCCCCACGGGCTTCCGATAAATGCAAAACAAAAGGGAAAAACCATCTCGGTTTTTCCCTTTTGTGTGTTTATGAAGGATTTGCGGGGGAACCTTTTTCAGCGAAAAAGTGTTCCCCCGCACCCCCTCCAAAAAGCACTCACAAAAAATAATAGAATAGATTTTTCAGTGCGCGGATAGACGGAAAGATGCAAAAGAGAATAGCTAACAAAACCGCTCAGGATGACATACAGAGTTTTTATTGCACCTTGTGGTTTTTAAGATAAAAGATTTTGGGTGTTCCACCCTCGGTTTCTTCTTTGATTAACGCAAAGGTCTTTCCAATCAAAACAACCGATGTATATGCGGCTTCACAATATTTTATGGCATCCGCAAAAGATGTTTGGGTGCCGTCGTTTTTATCCCACGATATTATGTAGACTGTTTTGTCGTTTTCTTTGATGTCGCTAAAATTCGTGACAGTTTTTTTGATAGTGTTTTTATTCAAAATTTCTTCTACATTATGAGAAAAGCGAGACAGCGCTTTGGTGCGGCGTTTTGCAGATCCCAATTCCAAAAGCAATCGCTCCTGATACCCTTTATCAATATATTTTTTTATAAATTCTTGTTCGATTACAATATTCATAATATATCCTTGTTTATCAACTTTCCTAGCGGATAGGGTTAGTGGTCCCTAGCCGCTCGCGAGAGCCAAAGCGAGGTTTCACCTCGCGCCGACTGTCTGTTAGTGCACTATGGATTTCTTTTGATAGATCCTTGTCAGCAAATTCTTGAGGGGGTGTGGGGGAACTTCTTATAAGAAGTTCCCCCACAAAACCGCGTCCTTATCTAATCTTATAACTCTTCACCTGTTGCTTGCATTTGATCATCTCTTTGTGGCCGGGGCAGAGTGGGTAGAAGCCGAGGGAAGCGAGGACATACCAAGCGGCGGTGGTGCCGTTGTCCTCGTCGCCGGGGAAGCCGTCGTCGCGGTAGGAGAATGCCTCGCGGCAGAGCTTTGTCACCCAATAATCGGTCTTTTCCTGCTCGCCGAGGGCGGCATAGAGGAAGGGGAGATGGAAGGACGGCTGATTGGAGATGGCGCACTGACCAAAGTCGGCGGCAGCCATCTCGGTCATCTCGTGAATTTCGTTACCGTAGCCGAATACGCGGTAGCGAGGGGGAGTTGCAAACAGCTCGTCGAGCTTTTCAAGGAACTTTTCTTTTCCACCGTAGAGCGCGGCAAGACCGTCGACGTCATGCGGCACGAACATCGAGTTCTGCCAAGCAGAGCCCTCGGTGTACTCGCCGCCCCAGGTGCAGGGGTCAAAGTTTTCGGCCATCTTGCCCTCGGTGTCGCGGCCGCGCATAAAGCCGGTGGCGGGATCAAACAGATTTTGATAGTTTTTGGAGCGTGCCATGTATTCCTCAACAATGTCATCACGCCCAAGGACCTTTGCAACGGTGGCAATGCACCAGTCGCCGTAGGCGGCATCGAGCGTGAGGTTGACCGACTCGCGGTGCTCGTTCCGCGGAACGTAGCCGTATTTGCAATAGGAGAGCGCGCCGTTGCGACCGTAAATGGGATTTTCGCTCTCGTTGTTTGCGTGATGAAGCATACCCTCAAGCGCCTTTTCGAGTACCTCGCGAGAGCCAATGCCGTTGACGGCGGCACAAGCGATCACACTGTCAATCAGGGTGCTGGGCATGCAACCGATCTCGCCAAGCCCGAGCCAACGGGGGAGCCACCCGGATTCCTCGTAGTCGCCAACAAACCCCTCAAGCATCTTGGCAAACTCCTCGCGCGCTGTGAGCGTAAAGAGAGGGTAGACGGTGCGGCTGGTGTCCCAAAAGCCGTTGTTTGTGTAGCGGTAGCCGGGGCGTACCTCGCCCGTGGCAGGAACGTAATGCACAGGCTTGCCGTCGGCATCCAACTCGTAAGCCGCCTGCGGAAAGAGGAAGGTGCGCCACAAGCATGAATAAAAGGTGCGCATCTCGTCCTCGGTCTCGGTGGTGACCTCAACGCGGTGGAGCATCTCTTCCCAAACGTCCTCGCTCTCCTGACGGATCTCCTCAAAGGAGCGGTCGCCACACTCGCGTTTGATGGTCGCAAGTGCCATTTCCTCGCTGATGTAGGAGAAGCCAATGCGCGCCTCGACCACGCGACTTGTCAGAGGAATGTGCGTGTTTGTGGTGTGCTTGCCGCTTTGAATGATAACCTTTTCATCGTCGACCACGTCGCCAAGGAACTTGACGGCAAGGTAGGACTTAAAATTGACAGCCACACCCGAGCCGGTGGCATCGTTTGTGCCAATGAGCGTGTGGGTGGCGGCATCGTAGCGGTAGGCGTAGTTGCCCGTTACGGGCAGGAAGGAGAGAACCGACGCGCGGTCATCGTGGAAGGTCAGGCGGATCGCGCCGCCGCGATCGGTGGGGGTGAGCTCAAAGGTGCAGTTGGAGCGCAAAAAGGTCACCTTGAGGTAGTCGGGGCGAAAGACCGACTCACGCGGACGGTAGCCCGACCACGCACCGGGGGCGTTGTTGGAGATGACGTCGTTTTGCGGAATCATCAAAAAAGTGGCGTACTCGCCAAGCCAAGGGCTGGGCTGATGCGTCAGTCTGATGCCCTCGGTGCAAGGGTGATCGGGGTGAAAGAACCAGCGACCGCCGCCCGCGTCCGATTGCAGGCAGAAAGGTGCCATGCCAAACGGACGCTGCACCAAGGGCAACGTGTTGCCGTTGGAAAATCGGCAGATCGACGCCGAGCCTTGTTTTATGTTCACATAGGGGATGTATTTCATAGTGAGCTCCTTATATAAAAGAGTATTTTAGGTGGCAAACGCTGTGGCAACAATAACCGAGAAAAAGGCAATGATAAAAGAGGCGAATTGCGCGGTGTTCCAAAAATTCATAATTTTTTGTTCGTCTTCTGTCAAGGGAATGCGCTCCATCATATTGGCAAAAACAGCATTGGATACAATGAAGTGTAGCGCGAGGGGGAGAATGCCAATGGTGAGGATGCCGTCAAGGAAGATGCCTAAAAGAACATCCAAAACCGCAAACGCCAGGTAGACGATGGATGCTACGCGAAAATACTTTTGAATAAATCTTGCACGTGCGTGACCGACAACAACGCCTTGCCTATCTGTTGTATATTTTCTTTTTACAAAACGGTATTCTTGAAACACTTTTGAAAAGGTCAGAACACCGATGCCCAAAGCCGCGAGAAAGGTGAGCGGGATGCAAAAAACGGGGTCAACAAGGGTGTGCCAGAACGGCCTTTCTACAAGCACCGTTTCACTGCCGTCCGCTTCTATTTTGTATACTTGGTGTCCATCAAAACAAAAATCTCCCGGGGCAGGCTCGGGCAGTGACTCGTCGCCGGAGTCAAAGTAGTATGCCAACTCCAACTCTTCGGCGTTTCGTTTGGCGACAAAAGCACCGTTTTTCGCGTTGTAGAGGTAGGCGATTTCCGAATCGTAAACAACCAGATTGTCATCCAGAATTTCAAAATACGTGTTGTTGCTAAAATCGGGGGTTGAGATCGCCCAGAGAAATTCGCCGTCAACGGTATATACATTGACATAAGATGCCGCATTGTAGCAAACGTAAATTTGCTGCAAATCTTCCTTGATGTAAACCGAGTCGATGGGCTCGTGTGTAAATGTTTCGGGTTGTAGCTGTTCGTATGCCTCGTTGTCATGAGGATAGGAAAAGGCGCTGATGACACCAACGGCAATACTCAGGCAAAATATTGCCGTAAAAAGGACCTGTAAAATTTTTCTTACCATAAAAACCCCTTTCTTTGTGACAAGATGATCGGCTAATGGATAAAACCAACCATACCATAATAAACAGGTTTTCTATCTCACATATCACGGGTGGCGGTAATGTTTTGGTTGCTTTTTGTCGTTAGCCAATAACAAACAACTTTCTTAGCGAGTAGGGTTAGTGGTCCCTAATCGCTCGCGAGAGCAAAAGCGAGCGTTGCGCTCGCGCCGACTGTCTGTTCGTGTACTAACAAATTTATTTTGATTATTTTTGTGCGAAAGTTTTTGAGGGGGGGTGGGGGAACTTTTTCTAAAAAGTTCCCCCACAATAACCCGCAATCTTATCAAAACACCACTCTCTTAACGCTCCGTACTTTTCTCGCGTCCTCGTCAACGTCAAAAATGACACCTTGTGCGCGGACGTCACCCGAGGCGACGGAGAAGCGCGTGGGCATGAGGGTGCGGAAGCGGTGAATGACAGCATCGGCATCGGTGCCGAGGATGCCGTCAACAGGGCCGCACATACCGAGGTCGGTAATGTAGCCCGAGCCGTGGGGCAGGATCTGCTCGTCGGCGGTGGGAACGTGCGTGTGCGTGCCGAACATCACCTGAATGCGCCCGTCAAAATAGCGACCGATGGCAAGCTTTTCGCTGGTGGCTTCGGCGTGAATGTCGAGCAGAGCGAGGTCATAACGCCCGTCCTCGCGCTCGAGGATGCGGTCGACAGTATCAAAGGGAGAGGCGAGCGGATCGAGGTAAACACGTCCGCTTGCGTTGATGCAAAGCACCCTCCAGCCGTTGACGTCGCAAACGGTGTAGCCAACGCCCGGCGCGTCGGTGGGGTAGTTGGCAGGGCGAATGATAGAGTGCTCGTTGGCGTCGAGATAGGCATAAATATCCTTCATGCCAAAGGCGTGGTTGCCAAGCGTGATCAGGTCAACGCCCGTCCCGAGCAGAGCTTCGGCATCGGCGGCAGAAATGCCGCGGATCTCGGTGGCGTTCTCTCCGTTTGCAACGCAAAAATCAATTTTTTCTTTCGAGCGGAACGCCCAGAGCTTGTCCGCAAGATATTCGATGGCGACCTGTCCAACAACGTCGCCAAGGGCAAGAATACGCATAGATGTGCCTTTCTATTTTGTCTGTTTTGTGTTTTATTTTTCTTGGAAGAATTCGATCTCCTCGCCTACGGGACCAATACAAAAGCCGATGCGCGCGGGGTAGGGGGGATTGGATGCAATGCAGATGTCGGTGGGCTCCATTGTGATTTCGTAGCCCGCTTCGCGGACGGTTTCGATGCAATCGTCGGTGCTATCAGTAGCGAATGCAAGATGGCGAAGCGTGCCTTGGGGAAGTGTGTCCTCGGCGTTGGAGAAGATCTCCATCATGCCACCGCCAATGTCGACCATAGCACAGGGCATCCCCTCGTTGGTCTGCCATTCGCGCACGATGGGCATCCCCAGAAGGGTGTGATAAAAGTGGATGGTTTTATCAAAATGCTCGCGCCCCGCACACTTGATGGCAATGTGGTGAACGCCCTTTGTTAAACGTTTCATAACAGTCTCCTTTTGAGCGCGAGAATTTGGTTTTTCCAACCGCGCCAAGTCATCAGTGTTATTGTACCACAAACAAAAGGGGTTGTCAAGGAGAAAGAAATACAAAAACGAACACCTGCAAGAGTGTTCGTTAGAGTATGTTGTTTTGATTACGGATCGAGACCGAAAAAGGTTACATCAAATTCGTTTGATAGATGAATTTCATATATACAATCGGATGATACCGATTCCATTCCATAGGTTTGTACGCGGACGATATATTTGTCATCCTCTTTTCGGACGCTATCCATAAAATCGCTGTTGATAAAAACAAAAACGTGTTTGCGATTGTTTTGGTCGTTGTCAAGTTGAATAGAATCATATATACCGCTGTTTGAATCCGCAAAAACCGAAAGCCGCGCCTCTACACATTCCAATGCGATTTTTTTAATAAAGTAATTTTCTTGGTTTGTCAGGGTGTCGTTATCCGAATAACAGGAAGGGGAAAGGTAAACGAATTTTGCGGCGCAAGATATTATCGCAATGAGTAAAAGTGCCGATAGCGAGATTGCAACGATTGTTTTTGAAGTTTTGTTTTTCATATGTTCCCCCTTGTTGAAAAATGTTTGGTTTGCTATTTCCATTATACCACAAAACTCCAACATTGCAAGCGGATAATGGCGTTTTTTGACGATAGATGAAATGTTTTTATTTGTAGATAAATAATCGATTGTAACATAAAATTATTAAAACTAAATAACCCACTATATGTCATCCTGAGCGAAGTCGAACTTTCACCGAGTGAAGAACGAGGTGAAAGCAAGGCGCGTAGCGCCGCAGGGATCTCGTTCAAAATCTTGGTGGCTTTTTGTATTGATGTAACATCCCGTTGGCAAGCCACCAAAACTCGTTACGAGATCCCGCAAACCGCCTCGCGTTTTGCGCTTCTGCTTGTTCGCTTGCGCTCAACCCGCAGAAGTTCGACTTCGCTCAGGATGACATACAGTGGTTTTGCTTGATATGGTCGTTCGTTTCGCCTCTCGCCTTTGTGTACGACATTCCTTCATTTTCGAGGTGCCAAGAATCTCCCCTCCTGCAAGTCTCTTACAACTCTGCACTCTGCACTTTCTTTCTCCCTCTTGCAAACCATCCCCAAATATGCTATAATAAAAGGGAAGACAATTTATTACAAACAGGAGGCTCTTATGAAAACCAAGCTTTCCCCTCGTTTTTGGTGTGCGCTGACCTTGTTCAGCCTCATCGGTCAGGTGGCGTGGGTCGTGGAGAATATGTACCTCAACGTGTTCATCTACAATATGTTCCGCGCAACGGCCAGCGATATTTCCACCATGGTTGCGGCGAGTGCCATTTCTGCCGCGCTGACCACCATCCTCATCGGTGCGCTTTCCGACCGCGTAGGCAAAAGAAAGCTTTTTATGTGCGCGGGTTACATCCTGTGGGGTATTTCCATCCTCGGCTTCTGCTTCATTCGCGTTGACCAATCCAACGCAGGTTCTTGGCTGACAATCAGCTCGTCCGCCGTTGCGATCTCTTTGGTTATCATTTTTGACTGCGTAATGACCTTTTTCGGCTCTTCCGCAAATGACGCGGCATTCAACGCATGGTTGACCGAAAGCACCGACAACACCAACCGCGGTTCTGCCGAGGGCATCAACGCAATGATGCCGCTGATCGCCATCCTTGTTGTGTTTGGCGGCGTTCAGTTCTCGGGCTTAGATTTGGCATTGGCGCAGAGCTGGGTTTGGATCTTTGCCATCATCGGTGTTGTTGTTATCGCCATCGGTGTTCTTGGCATTTTCCTGATCAAAGACCCCGTTAAGTGTGTCAAATCCGAAACGGGATATTGGCAAAACGTCATTTATAGCTTCCGTCCCTCAACCGTCAAGGGAAACAAATCCTTGTATTTTTATCTTGCCGCATTTATCCTCTTTAACATCTCCATTCAAATCTTCATGCCTTACCTCATCATCTATTATGAAAAGTCGCTGGGCATGACCGATTACGTCTTTATTATGGCGCCCGCCATTATTCTGGCGTCGGTTGCAACCGCGCTTTGGGGCAAGGTCTATGACAAAAAGGGTTTTGACTTTTCCGGCTTTATCGCGCTGGCATCCCTGATGACGGGATACGTTTTGTTGTATTTCTTCAAGGGGACAATCCTCGTGTTTATCGGCTCGCTCTTTATGATGTGTGGCTACCTTTGCGGTATGGCGGTGTTTGGTGCAAAGATCCGCGACCTCACCCCTGACAGCAAAGCGGGTATGCTGCAAGGCGCGCGTATTTGTGCGCAGGTCCTGATTCCCGGTGTTGTTGGCCCTGAAATTGGCAAGCGCGTTCTTGCCAACGCCGAAAAGGTCCTCAACAACGACGGAACCGAGTCCTTTTTGCCCAATGAAAATATCTTCCTTGCCGCACTTGTTGTGGCGGCGGTGCTGACCATTCTCTTGGTGCTTTTGCGTCCTAAAAAAACGCCTCGCACACAAGACCTGACAACCCCTTTTGAGGATGCCGCAAAGGGAGACGAGTGGGCGAAAGAATACCCCCGCCCGCAAATGAAGCGTGACTCCTACTTTTCCCTTTGCGGCGCTTGGAATTTGAGTGTTGAGAAAAAAGGAGTTGTAACACCTATCTCCGAAATCGTCGTTCCGTTTTCTCCCGAAACAAGACTTTCGGGTGTTTGCCGCACGCTGGAAGCAGGCGAGCAATACGTTTATGAAAAGACCTTTTCTCTGACAGAAAATTTTACGAAAGAAAGAGTTTTGTTGCACTTTGGAGCAGTCGACCAGATCGCCGAGGTGTGGCTCAACGATACCTATCTTGGCAAGCACGTTGGCGGATATTTGCCCTTTACCTTTGACGTTACAAACGCCGCAAGAGCAGGGGAGAACCGCTTGCGTGTGCGCGTGACCGACAAATTGGACATTCAATTGGCATACGGTAAGCAGCGCAAAAAGCGCGGTGGGATGTGGTACACGCCCATCAGCGGCATTTGGCAGCCTGTATGGCTTGAGGGCGTTCCCGAGCATTATATTTCCTCGCTCTACGTTACGCCCACGCTGTCCTCTGTAACGGTTGAAACCTTGGGCGGCAACGCGCAAAAAACGCTCACGCTCCATCTGCCCGAGGGCGATAAGGTTTACACATATGAGGGCAACCGTATTGAGATCGAGATCGAAAACCCGATCCTATGGTCCCCCGAAACCCCGCACCTTTACACCTTTACCCTTGCGGACGGCAAGGATCAGATCGACTCTTATTTTGCTCTGCGTACCATCGAATCCAAGATGGTTGCGGGCAAGCCGCGCCTGTGCCTGAACGGCAAGCCCTATTTCTTCCATGGGCTTCTTGACCAAGGATACTTCAGCGACGGCATCTACACCCCCGCCACACCCGAGGGATATCGCTATGATATTTCCAAAATGAAAGAGCTCGGCTTTCATATGCTGCGCAAGCACATCAAAATCGAGCCCGACGTCTTTTACTATGAGTGCGACAAGCAGGGCATGATCGTTTTTCAAGATATGATGAACAGCGGTCATTACAGCTTCATTTTTGATACCGCACTCCCCACCGCAGGGTGGAGATGGGGATTTTTCCACACGGTGAGCCGTCGCCGCCGCGCCGACTTTGAGGACGGCTCACGCGCTGTGATCGACTTGCTTTACAATCACCCTTCTGTGTGCTACTACACCATCTTCAACGAGGGTTGGGGACAGTATTTCGGTGCATCTCGCGTATATGACCAACTCAAAGCGTGTGACTCCACCCGCATTTTTGATACGGCATCGGGCTGGTTCAAAACACCGCGCAGCGACGTGCAAAGTGAGCACATCTATTTCCGCCGTGTCAAGCTCAAGAGCCGCAAGCTCCCCTTGGTGCTCTCCGAGTTTGGCGGCTACTCCTGCAAAATTGAGGGGCACTCCTTCAACCTCGACCAAAACTACGGGTATAGCACGCTTGAGAGCCCCGAGGCATTCTCGGATGCTTTGGAAAAGCTCTATAGCGATGAGATCGTTCCCTCTATTCGCGAGGGCGGACTTTGTGCCACGGTTCTCACACAGGTCAGCGACGTTGAGGACGAAACCAACGGACTTGTGACCTATGACCGTCGCGTGTGCAAGGTTACCCCCGAGCGTATGCAAGCCCTCGCCCAAAGGCTGAACGATGCGTTCGAAAGTCAGTTTTAAAAATCGTAAGAAAGGAACTTTCTATGGACCAATATTTGATTTATATAGGACAGCTGCTCGGCCTTACGCTTGGCGTTATGGCGGTTTGCGGTCTTGTTGCGTGGTTTGCGCGACAGGTGTTTATGTTTTTGGTGGGCGACTCTGCAACACCGGTGTTTTACGCATCCTCGGTGGTGGGTACGCCCGTGCACGAGTTGGGGCACGCCCTGATGTGCATCCCCTTTGCGCACCGCATCACCGATATGAAGCTGTTGCAATTCCCAAAGGGACGCTCCCGCACGCTCGGTTACGTTGAACACACCTACAACCGCAAAAATCTTTGGGCGGTGTTTGGAGATTTGTTCATCAGCTTTGGACCCATTTTCAGCGGTCTTGGCGTTATGGTTCTGGTGCTCACGCTTTGCTTCCCAAATCAGTGGCAGGCGTATCTGGACACCTCGCGCGAGATGGTCGCCTCGGGTGCCGGTGTGCGCGAGATGCTCTCGGGCGGATTTTCGCTGCTGTTTTCTCTGTTTGAAAAATTCGAAGAGGACGCCCTGCGTTCCGTTATCGGTATGCTGATCATCCTCTCGGTCTCGCAACACATCACCCTGAGCTTCGCCGACCTGAAGGGCTGCTTCAAGGCGCTCCTGATGTACACAGGCATCGTCGCCATCTTTGCCGCCGTTACCATGCTCCTTGGATTGCAAGGCGGCATTGTTGACGGACTGATGCGCTTCAATCTGCCTGTCCTCTCCATCTTCTGCATTACCATTGCCTTCTCGCTGGCGTGGGTGCTCATCGCGCTGCTTGTCTACCTTTGGCGCTGGTTGAAGGTGATATTTTAAAGAGAATGCAGGGGGGAACTTTTCGAGAAAAGTCCCCCCCTGCACCCTCAAGAACTTGCTGACAAAGGGTCTGTCAAAACAAATCCACAATGACCTAACAGACAGTCGGCGCAAGCGGTACGCTTGCTTTTGCTTTCGCGAGCGGCTAGGGACCACTAACCCTATCCGCTAAGAGAGTTGTTTGATATGGCTGTGCGACGTCCTCGGCATTCCGAAAACGAACGGTCGCCCGCTTGTAACGCACAAGTATAAAATAACAAAAGCCACCCGCTGATGCAGGTGGCTTTATCATTTTACTTCAATTCCTTAGGTGTTCTGGGGTAGAGGAGAACGTCTCTGATGTTGGAAACACCGGTGACGTACATAACCAAACGGTCAAAGCCAATGCCAAAGCCGCTGTGGGGAACAGAACCGTACTTTCTCAAATCGAGGTATTGAGAGTAAGCCGAAACGTCCATGCCGCGCGCTTCCATAGCGGCTACGAGCTTGTCGTAGTTTGCTTCTCTTTCGCTGCAGCCAACCAGCTCACCAATGCCGGGAACGAGAAGGTCGGTAGCCGCAACGGTCTTGCCGTCATCGTTCTGCTTCATATAGAAGGACTTGATATCCTTGGGGTAGTTGATAACGAATACGGGCTTTTTGAAGATCTGCTCGGTCAGCCAACGCTCGTGCTCGCTCTGCAATTCAGCACCCCACTCGGGAGCGAATGCAAAGTTTGCGCCCTCTGCCTTTTTCAGCAGCTCGATTGCGTCGGTGTACTCGATGACTTGGAAATCCGAGTTGGTCAAAAGCTCAAGCTTTTGGCGCAGTCCCTTTTCGAAGAAACGCTCAAAGAAGTCGATCTCGGTGGAGCAGTTCTCAAGAACGTAGCCAACGATGAACTTGATATATTCTTCGATGATTTCAATGATGTCGGGCAGCTCTGCAAAAGCGACCTCGGGCTCAACCTGCCAGAATTCGGATACGTGACGGGAGGTGTTGGAGTTCTCGGCGCGGAAAACAGGACCAAAGGTGTAGATCTTGCCAAGCGCCATAGCGGCAACCTCGCCCTCAAGCTGACCGGAAACCGTCAGGAATGCCTTTTTGCCAAAGAAATCCTCTGCAAAGTAATCTTCCTCGGTCTTGGCAGCTGCGTTCCAGGGTTGGGTGGTAACGCGGAAGACCTCACCGCCGCCCTCACAGTCGTTGCCTGTGATCAGAGGCGTGTGAACGTAGGTGTAGCCGTTGCTCTGGAAGTAGAGGTGGGATGCAGCAGCCAGAGCGGAACGAACGCGTTGCACGTTCATAATGGTGTTGGTTCTCACACGCAGGTGAGGCATGGTGCGCAAAAATTCAAGGCTGTGACGCTTCTTCTGCAGAGGATAGTCTGCGGGGCACTCGCCAAGAATTTGATAGCTTGCCATTTGCATCTCGCACTTGTTCATTTCAGACGCAACAATAACACCGGTCACCTTAACGCCGCAACCGATTACAAAAGCGGTATTTACCTTTATATCCATGGTCTCCTTGTCAACAACGATTTGCAGGTTGTTGGTGCAGGAGCCGTCATTAATTTCAACAAACGAAACGTTCTTCGAGTCGCGCGTGGTTCTAACCCAACCGCACACGTCAATGGTTTTTCCAACGTATTCATCCACGTTTGCAAATATTTTCTTAATATCAACGTGTTTCATTCTAAAATTCCTTTCACAAAGAGGATTGGAGAAAAATTCTTCCTTCATTCTATAAATTGTATCACATTTTTTGGTGGTTGTCAATAGGGGAAAGGAAGAAAGTGCAGGGTGAAGAGTGCAGAGTGCAGAATGCAGAGTTATAGTGAACCGATAGGGACGAAGAGATTGCTTGCAATCTCGTGGCGGCTTGCCGCCTTCCATTAGGTCGCTCGCTTTGATGGCAAAACAACTTTTGTAGGGGGCGACGTCCTCGACGCCCCGCACAAATGCAAAACAACTTTCTTATTTTGTAGGGTCTCGGCGGCCCCTACAAAATCGCGAGAGCAAAAGCGAGCGGAGCGCTCGCGCCGCCCGTCTATTCGTATACTGAAAATTTGATTTTGATATTTGTTGTGTGCACGTTCTTGGAAAGGGGAGAGGTGTGGAGAGGGGGAAACTTTCTTTCAAGAAAGTTTCCCCCTCTCCACAAATCATCCTTCCCTCTCTATCTCGCCAAAACGGGCATGTTTGCGAGCATGTTTTCTAAAAAGATTCCGTATCCTGTTGTCGGATCGTTGATGAGGACGTGGGTGACGGCGCCGACGAGCTTGCCGTTCTGAATGATGGGAGAGCCCGACATCCCCTGCACGATGCCGCCGGTGAGGGCAAGCAGGTCGGGGTCGGTCACGGTGACGGTGAAGCACTTGGAGCCCTTGGCATCGCGCTTGATATTTGAGATGCGGATGTCATATTTTTGGATCTGTTCGCCCGAAGCGGTGCAAAGGATATAGGCATCACCCTCTTGTAGGTCATCACGCAGACCGATGGGCATCGGATCATAGGGCGTTTCGGGGAGCTCGGAGAACACGCCCCACACGCCGCACGTCGAGTTGCCAAGCAGTGCTCCCGAGCGACCGGGGTTAAAGTGCCCCTTGAGCTCTCCCGGCGCGCCTGCCGCGCCCTTGACAACCGAGGAGATGGTCACGTCGGAAACCGCACCCTTGCGCATCTGGACGAGCGCGCCTGTGTCGGCATCGCAAATGCCGTGCCCAAGCCCTGCAAACGCGCCGCTATCGGGAAAGAGGAAGGTCACAGTGCCAATCCCCGCGCCGCTGTCGCGCACCCAAATGCCGGTCTTGTATCTCCCCTCTGCCGCCGAGAGGACGGGTGTCAGCGTCGCTTCAAACTCCTTGCCGCCGCGACGGCAGGTCAGCTGCAAGGGCTTGCCGCCCGAGGCTTCAATGCGCTCGGTCATATCCGCAGCACCTGAAAGGGGCTTGCCGTTGATCTTAAGGATGACGTCCTTCTGGTGCAGTCCTGCGCGAGCGGCGGGGTTGACGCTTCCTTTGCCCGTATCAATATCGCAAAAGCCGACCACCATTACGCCGTCTGTATAAAATTTTACGCCAAAGGGCATGCCGCCGGGGCAGAGCATCAGGTCGCGCAGATCGTCAGCGTCCGCCTCAAGCACTGCCGAATAGGTAGCGGCGCCCTGCAACGAGGTCATGCAAGGCAGAGTTTCGGGCGAGAGGTCGGTACCGGATCCCGACGGGCAATGGCTCATAGCAAAAACAAACTCCTTTTGGGTTCTGCTTGCCGAGGGTGTCAATACCCCAAAAAAGGGGATGGACAGCATCAGCAAAAGGCAGCACAAAAGTTTCCAAATTCTTCTTTTCATTTCAGTTACCTTTCCTTTATATATAGCGCACAGGGAGCGCCGTGAAATTTTGAGAGGCAATGGGCAGAGAGAGGTGACGTCGATAAGCGTTTTTGCACGCACCGACTTGGGTATCTTGTCCGTTTGCTGATACTAATGTGTACCGCCGCCGCGCGTTTCATAAGTAACAATGATAACCATCTTGCGCGAGGCGCGACACAAAAAGTGTGCGATTTTGCCGTTTTCGCACACCGTTACACAGAAAAGAAAAGAAGAAACAAAAACTTTTTGCAAATGTGAGAATATTTTGCCCGACAAAGAAAAAAACATACTTTTGTTATGCAAATTTACAACTTTTGTTTTAAAAAAAGAAAAGGGCTTGACAAGCCCTTGTTTTTGTGATATAATTTGAGAACCGTTCTCAATTTAAGGAGAAAAGAAATGCAAAAAAAGAGATATAAGACGGCGGGCAGAGAAGCGCTGATCAGCTTTTTTCGTCGCAACCCCGACCGCCAATTTACAGTAGACGAGCTCTATGCCGAGGTCAACGCCGAAGCGCCTACGGGAAAAAGCAGTCTCTACCGCCACTTAAGCGAGCTTTGCAACGTTGAAGTCTTGCGCAAGTTTCAAGGCGGCGAGGGGCGCGGAACGCTTTATCAATACATCGGTGCGGAGTGTGACTGTAAGGATCACTTCCACCAAAAGTGTACCGTTTGCGGTCGCGTCAGCCACCTCGATTGCTTTGCAAGCGCCGAGTTTGCCGAGCACATGCTGCGCGAGCACGGATTCCTTATCAATTGCGGCAAATCTGTCCTCTACGGCATTTGTGCCGCTTGTATGCGCAAAGGAGAGCCCGAAAATGCATGAGTTTTTTCATATTTTAGGACATAGTGTGTTGCATACCCTGATCGACACCGCCAAGATCGTTCCGTTTTTGTTTTTGACCTATCTTTTGATGGAGTTCTTGGAGCACAAGGCGGGCGGTGCCCCTGAGCGTTGGTTGCGCACCTCGGGCAAGATCGGTCCTTTGGTTGGCGGAGCGCTCGGCGTGCTTCCGCAATGCGGATTTTCCGCTGCCGCAACAGGCTTTTACACAGGGCGCATGATCACAACGGGAACGCTCATCGCGGTCTATCTTTCCACGTCCGACGAAATGCTCCCCATCCTGCTCTCAAGCGGTGCACCCATCCCCACCGTGCTCAAGCTGTTGGCAACCAAGCTGATCATCGGTGTTGCCGCCGGCTTTGCCATTGACGGCATCACGCGCTTGATCGTGCGCGCAACCGGAAAAGAGCAAGAGCCGCAAATTGAGGAGCTTTGCGAGCGCGAGAACTGCGATTGCGGCGACCGTTTTGTGCTCTCGGCACTCAAGCACACAGCGTATATCACGATCTTTTTGTTGATCTTTACCTTTGCCCTCACCCTTGGCATTGAGCTGATAGGGGAAGAGAACATCCAAAGCGTTGTGCTGGACCGCCCTGTGCTTGGAAGTCTATTGGCAGGACTTGTGGGACTCATTCCCAACTGTGCATCGTCGGTGGCGCTTACCTCGCTTTTTGTAGATGGCGTCCTCAGCAGCGGCGCACTGCTTTCGGGGTTGATGGTCAATGCAGGCGTGGGACTTGCCATCCTCTTTCGCAACAACCGCCCCGTGCGCGATTCCTTGCGCGTGGTGGCGATCCTGTTTGGCATCTCTGTCGTTTGCGGAATTTTGATTGACCTGACACCGCTCGGCGCGTGGATCGGGTAAGGCGCGATCCCTTTTAAAAAAAGAAAACAAAAAAAGAGCCCTGCACGCAGGGCTCTTTTTTATGTGTGTTCCAATCAGTTCTTAAAATCGATAGGCTGATTGATGGTAACTTCGATCTTGTTTGCGCGGTTGATGCGAGCATCGTGGAAGGTGCTGCCCATGTTTCTGGAGAGTGCTTCCATGTTTGCAGTCTCTGCACCGTAGAGTGCGGTCTCGCGCAGACGGTATTGTTCCTCGGTCTCGGGCATACCGAACAGCTTGCGGTGAAGCTTGGTAGCTCTCTTCTTGAGGTACTTGCTGAGCTTGTCAGCGTTGTGCAAATCATCGGGGTTGTTAGCCTGACGGGTGTCACGCATAAAGATGACCATATCGTCATATTCAGCAACCTTGAGCTTGTAGCGAATAATGCCTCTGTTCTGCTTGGTGAGCAGGGAGTAGAGGATGATGCGATAGTCGCCGTCCACTCTGATGGGGTTGGTGGGAGTTTCCAGTACGAGTTGCTTGCCGTAGTAGGGGAACTCTTTTCTGATCACGATCTTCAGGGTGTGCAGACCGGGCTCAACGCGGAAGCAAGAGAACTCGCTATCCAAATCAACTGCGCCAACCTCAACGCCGTCAATGTAAACAACTGCATTGTCAACAGAGCCGGTAAAGCTTCTCAGCTCGGGAGTGCCTGCCTTCTTGGCATCAAAGTACTCGTATTCGTCGTCATCCTCTGCTTCGCCTTCCAAAACTTCCTCGTACTCAACAAGGGTTTCGAAGATGGAACGAACAGAAATAACGATCTGGTTCTCAAGCACGCTGTCGATCTTTTCTCTCTTGAGGTTGTCAAGCTTGATGTCAACGTGGTCAGCCTTGGTGCTGTACTTTCTGTACTTTGCTTTGCAAACGGGGGCGAGAATGATGTAAATAATGCCGAACAGAGCAAAGGCGATCAAGCCTGCAACGATCCAGTGAACGGTTGCTCTGTGAATGAACAATTCGTAACCGTTGCCAAGGTCTTGGAAGAAGAACTGATCGCGGCCCAAGTTTCCTGCAATTGCAGCGCGAGCCCAACGCAGAATGCCGGTTACCACACCGGCAACAAGGAGGATCCAAGCGCCAAGTCCTACCAAAAGGCGGAAGAACTCTGCGGTTTTCCAAGCGGTCAGGAGTTTTTTCTTGTTGTAAACTGTTTTGAGATAATCGTTCTTAAGCGCCTGTACCTTATCGTACTCGCCACGGGAGAGCTTTTGCGCTTTGGCGTACGTAGTCTTTGCCATACATTTATCCTCTTTTCTAAATCATTTCGCGTATTTACGGAACGCGATAAACATCCACATTAATTATTATAAATATATTTTGTGCATTTGTCAAGGGGGTTTTCAAAAAGTGTGGCTAAAAAAGCGAAAAAAGTTCTTGCTTTTTTCAGTAAATGACAAAAAAAGGAAAAAGGAGCGCAAAAACACTGTCGCTCCTCGTTTATACGTCCTGTCGTTTTGTGCTTGCTGTTGGTTCCGTTTGCAAAATACCAGACCAAGAGCTACAAAGGTGTTGAAACAACAAAGGTTACGTTTGGTGATCTTTCGGATCTGTCCGACGCTCAACGCGAAAAATACTCTTTGGGTAATGTAAACACCTTCCGCGTATTTCTTTGGATCGCTACCGTTGGTGTAGGCGCATTGGTTGTAAAGGGATACCTTGATCGCGAAAAGGGCGGCATTCCTTACAAATACTCTCTGATCGCCGGCGGCGTACTTTTCGTGGTTATTCTGCTGGTAATGATCAGCCATCTCAATGCCGAAACAGAGATGTTCTACGGAAATTCCACATCCTCTTTGTGGTGGTTCCTGCCGATGGTGGTAGATGTGCTCTATCTCGGCTTGGTGGGAGCGATTGTGGCGTTTAAAAAAATTATGGCGCAGGCAGAAGCAGGTCTTGTGGCAGCAAATGCAACACAAGCACAAAAGGAGACAACCGAAGAATAAAAGCAAAATAACAAAAAGGCTGACGCAAACGCCCGGGGCGAGCGCGTCAGCCTCTCTTTTTAGTCCTCGATCTTGTCAAAGGTCTCGCGAGCGCGAAACAGCAGCGAGATGCACCAAATGCCTGCAAGACCTACTAAGGTGTAGATAATGCGGGAGAGCAGAGAGGATTGTCCGCCGCAGATCCAAGCAACAATGTCAAATTGAAACAGTCCGATGCTGCCCCAGTTGAGGGCGCCTACAATGGTCAAGATCAGAGAAATGCGATCCAATATCATCATAATTGTCTCCTTTTGTATATTGCGGAATAGGCACCAAAACGTTTTGCGCGGCGCACTTGAAAATTCCGACTGCTTGTAGTATGCGCTGTTGTCATTTTGTTATGCGTGCCATCGAAAAAAAGAATTTTTGTGCAAAAAAACGCACATTTATTGACAAATGGTGGCAATTAAGATATAATTAAACCAAGGACAAAATTGACGGTTTGTAAAACTCTTTTATGGCGGACCGTCGAGGACGCCGGCTTCTACAATTACTTCAAAGTTCATTTTTGATATATTTTTACGAGCGTTTTTTGGAAAGGGTGCGGGAAAACACTTTTTTTCAAAAAAGGTTTTCCCGCAATCCATTCCCAAAAAGGAGGTGCAAGGATGGTCATAACAAGAAATTCGCCTGTAACGGTGCTTGCAGGCGTAGGCAAAACAAGAGCTGAATATTATGCCAAGATCGGCATTTTGACGCTGGGCGACCTTTTGTTGCACTATCCGAGAGCGTACGAAAATCGCGGAGACGTTGTTTTGTTGGCGGATGCGCGGACGGAGGGCAAGAGCTCGATGATCTTAACGGTCGCGAGTGACGCGAAGGTGGTCAGGCTGCGCTCGCACAAATCCTTTTTAAAATTCCGCGCGTTTGACGAAAGCGGCTCTTGTGAGATCACCTATTTCAATCAGGACTACCTCAAATCGCAATTCCGCGTGGGCACGGTCTTTCGCTTCTTTGGCAAGGTCGAGCGCGTGGGCAAGCGATACACCATGTCCTCGCCCGTGGCAGAGCCCTGGACACCGTCGGCTGATCTGCCGTCCCTGTGCGCGGTCTACCGCATGACCGAGGGGCTCTCGCCCAAGCAGATCGCAAAGGACGTTGCGGCGGCGATCGAGCTGCTTGCGGCAAGCATTGAGGATCCGCTTCCGCAAGACGTGCTGCAAAAACGCGGACTTTGCACGCTTTCTTACGCATTGCGTAACATCCATACCCCCGAATCGGCAGAAACGCTCTTGATCGCGCGTCGCCGACTCGTCTATGATGAATTTTTCTGTTTCTCACTCGGCGCGGCAATGTCGCAAAGAAGAGAGAAGTCCATGAACGCCCCCGCGTGCCCCAATGGGGATGTCTCTCGCCTTGTTTCCACCCTGCCGTATGAGCTCACGGGTGCGCAAAAACGAACGGTCGACGAGATCGCGCGCGATATGGCAAAAAACACGCCCATGGGCAGAATTGTGGTTGGTGACGTTGGATGCGGCAAGACCGTATGCGCCGCCGCCGCAATGCTCATAGCCGTACAAAACGGCAGACAAGCCGCGCTCATGGCGCCCACCGAAATTCTGGCGCGCCAGCACTACGCCGACCTCGCTCCCATTTTTGAGGGGATGGGCATCTCCTGCGCGCTTCTGGTAGGTGCGACCACCGCTGCCGAGAAAAAGCGCATCAAAGCCGCGCTTTCAAACGAGGACGAGGGCAAGAGATTGCAGGTCGTCATCGGCACACACGCGCTGCTTTCCGATGGTGTGGAGTTCGCCGCCCCCGGGCTTGTCGTTACCGACGAGCAACACCGCTTTGGCGCACGTCAGCGCGCAAAGCTTGCCGAAAAGAACACAAACGCACACCTGTTGGTCATGAGTGCAACCCCCATTCCGCGCTCGCTTGCGCTGGTGCTGTATGGGGAGCTTGATATTTCCCGCATTGATGAAATGCCTGCCGGCAGACAAAGAGTTGATACCTTTGTGGTCGACGAGACCTACCGCGCGCGGCTCAATGCTTTCATTCAAAAACAGGTCGACGAGGGCGGACAGGTCTACGTTGTTTGCCCCGCGGTCGAGGAGCAGGAAAAAGAGCCCGAAGAGGTCACGCTTTCCGACCTTGATGAAATTTTCCTCGCACGCGAAGAAAAGCCGCCCCTCAAAGCGGCAATCACCTTTGCAGAGGAGCTGCAAAAAGCACTCCCTCTGTGCCGTGTTGCATTTTTGCACGGCCGAATGAAGAGTAAAGAAAAGGATGCCGTTATGCACGCCTTTGCCGAGGGCGAAGTCGACGTGCTGGTCTCCACAACCGTTATCGAAGTCGGCGTCAACGTGCCCAACGCGGCGCTGATGATCGTGGAGAACGCCGAACGCTTTGGACTTTCGCAGCTGCATCAGTTGCGCGGACGTGTGGGACGTGGTGTACGCAAATCCCATTGCATCCTTGTAATGGGCGGCGACGGAGCCGTCTCACGTACCTCGCGCGACCGTCTTGAGGTCATGCGCACCACCTATGATGGCTACCGTATAGCCGAGCAAGACCTGGCACAGCGCGGTCCCGGTGACTTTTTGGCAACCGCCGAGGGCGGTATGGTGCGGCAGAGCGGCGGACTTTCCTTCCGTCTTGCCGATGCGGGCGAGGATATTTCGGTGCTGACCGAAGCCGCCGCCGACGCACGCGAGCTGCTTGCCACCGATCCCGATCTTGCCCAAAATCCGCTCCTGCGCGAGCACATCAAAGGATTGTTCAGCATCGAGGCGGGACTTATTAGTTAAGCCGAGGTTGGAGTAAAACTCATTTTTTATCATGCTTTCTGAAAAAACAGCGAACATTCGCAAAAAAGGCTCCCTTGTGTAAAGGGAGCTGTCAGCCAAATGGCTGACTGAGGGATTGTTTTGATGTGGCTTTGGCTTTTTACAATCCCTCCGTCATTTTCTTGCGAAAATGCCACCTCCCCTTGCACAGGGGAGGCAAGAGTTGTTACCGCAAAATGACATAAATTATTTTTATCCCCATCGGGGAGAAAGGATAACAAAATGTTGGAATTTCAATACCATCAAGATCCCAAGCAATTGCACATAGGCTGCGAGAAGCCGCACGCCTATTTTATTCCATATCAAAGTGAGGCGGCGGCAGATACTGTCAACCGCGCAAATTCGGACTACTTCTACTCGCTTTGCGGTGAGTGGAGCTTCCGCTATTACGATGCACTCCACAAGGTGCCAAACTTTGTTGCCCCCGAGTGGGAGTTTGCAAAAGGGGACCGCTTGCCCGTTCCCGTGAGCTGGCAGTATGCCATCGGGCGCGGATACGATACGCCTCACTATACCAACGTCAACTATCCTATCCCCGTAGATCCCCCCTACGTTCCCGTTGATAACCCCTGCGGACTTTACGAGCGCACCTTCGAGGTCGACGGCGACACGCTGGCAACCAAAAAGCTTTATATGGTATTCGAGGGCGTTGATTCCTGCTTCTATCTTTACATCAACGGCAAATTTGCTGCATATGGCCAGGTCAGCCACATGACCACCGAGGTCTTTGTCAACGATTTCCTTGTGGCAGGCGAGAACCGCGTGCAGATCCTCGTGCTCAAATGGTGCGACGGCACCTACCTTGAGGATCAAGACAAAATTCGCTCCTCGGGACTTATTCGCGAGGTCTATCTCCTCGCGCGCGATGTCGTGCATATCCAAGATATTTACACACGTTCCGCACTCAAGGACGGTTTTGACCGTGCAATGATCACCACTGAGCTGACGCTTTCGGGCAAAGCAGAGGTCTCTTGCCGTCTGGTCTCTCCCACGGGCGAGGAGATCGCATGGGGAGCAAAAACCGTTGACGGAACGGCTGATTTTGCTATCCAAATCGAAAATCCCGCTCTTTGGAGCGATGAAACCCCCAATCTCTACGCACTCTATCTGCAATGCGGCAGCGAGGTCATCCGTCAGGAGGTCGGTCTGCGTCGCTTTGAGGTGGTTGGCAAGGTGCTCTATGTCAACGGCAAAAAGGTCAAGGGCAAGGGCGTTAACCGCCACGATAGCCATCCGCAGCTCGGCAGCGCAACGCCTGTGGAGCACATGCTGCGCGATCTCTATATTCTCAAAGCGCACAACGTCAATATGATCCGCACAAGCCACTATCCCAACGATCCGCGCTTCCTGGAGCTTTGTGACCGCCTCGGTTTTTATGTTTGCGACGAGGCAGACATCGAAACGCATGGCTTTTGCATGATGGGCACGTGGGATGCCCTGACTGACAGTGACGAATGGACTGCCGCGTATCTCGATCGCGCAGAGCGCATGATGGAGAGAGACAAAAACCGAGCCTGCGTTCTCTTTTGGTCGGTAGGCAACGAGAGCGGTGTGGGCAAAAACCACGTGGCAATGGCAGACTATTTCCACGAGCGCATGCCCGGTTGCTTTGTGCACAGTGAGGACCTCTCCCGTCGCAAAATGGACATTTACAAAAAAGCCTCTCACGAGGATCGCAAAAAAATGCGCATTACGGCAGATTACGTCGATATCGATAGCCGTATGTATCCTTCCCTGTGGGAGATGAAGCATTATTACTTTGAAAATCCCCAAATGGAAAAGCCCTTGTTCCTTTGCGAATACTCGCACGCCATGGGCAATGGCCCCGGAGACCTTGAGGACTACTGGCAGCTGATGAACCGCTACGATAGCTTTTTTGGCGGTTGCGTCTGGGAACTGCTTGATCACTCTGTCGACCTTGGCAAGCCCGGCGAGCACAAATACATTTATGGTGGCGACCTTGGCAACTATCCCAGCGACGGCAACTTCTGTGTTGACGGTCTCCTATATCCCGACCGTCGTCCGCACACGGGCATGCTGGAGCTCAAGCAGGTGCTTCGCCCCTGCCGCGCCGAGGGATTTGATCAGGAGACGGGCAGCGTCACGCTGAAAAACCAACGCTACTTCACCGCGCTCTCCGATCTCGATCTTGTTTGGAGCATCGAGCGCAACGGACGTGTGATCCGCCAAGGGCGCATCACAGGGTTGAAGATCGCGCCTCGCCGCAGTCGCACCTACAAGCTCGAGCTTGGCGACCTTTCCGCACTGAACGGCTTCTGCTATCTCAACCTTTCCTACCGTCAGAACACAACGACCGCGTGGGCAGAGATGGGCTATGAGGTTGGCTTTGAGCAGTTTGAAATTGAAACAGCCGCCGCACCCGTCATTCAAAAAGCGCTCGCGCCCGCGACCTTCTCGGTTTGCGAGAGTGCTGCCGAGATCGTGGTCACCGATGGCGAAAACAGCTACACCGTTGACCGCCCGCACGGACTTCTCAAGTCCGTCAAGGGACGCGGCAAGGAGTTTCTGACCGCCGCCGTCACCCCCACCATCTGGCGCGCGCCCACCGACAACGACCGCAACGTCAAGCACCAGTGGATCAATCAATTTTACAACAATATGCGCCTGCACTGTCGCACCTGCGCCGTCACCGAGAACACCGCGGACTTTATCACTGTTTCCGCAACGCTTGTGATGGGTGCGCCTGCGCGCGACGTGCTCCTGACAATGGATGTTCGCTATATCTTCGCTCGCGGCGAGGGTGTCAAGGTGGATATGGACGTCCACGTGGCAAAGGAAAACGCCTTCCTGCCTCGCTTTGGCGTCAAGTTCAAGATGCCTGCCGACTGCGAGCAGCTTGCCTACTTTGGCAGAGGACCGGTTGAGTCTTACATCGACAAAAAGCACGCCTCTCGCATTGGTCACTACAAGACCACCGTCACCGAGCATTTTGAGCATTACGTTCGTCCGCAAGAGAATATGGCACACATTGAAACGCGCTGGGTGCAGGTTGCAAACGCTGCCGGACACGGTCTGCTTGCCACCAACACCGAGGAGTGCAAGAGCTTCAGCTTTAACTGCTCGCACTTTACCGCGCGTCAGCTCACCGCCACCGCGCACGATTACGAGCTCAAGCCCCTTGACGAGACTGTCGTTCACATCGATTACCGCCACAGCGGTATCGGCTCTAATTCCTGCGGCCCCGAGCTCGATAAAAAATGGCGTCTGGATGACCGCGACTTCCGCTTCTCCTTCCGCCTCTTGCCCGTGCTGACAAACAACGACTGTCCGTTTGAGAGGATAGTTAAATAAGGATTTATGTGGGGGAACTTCTTTCGAGAAGTTCCCCCACACCCCCTCAAGAACTTGCTGACAAGGGGATTATCAAAACAAATCCGCAATGCACCAACAGACAGTCGGCGCAAGCCTACGCTTGCTTTTGCTCTCGCGAGCGGCTGGGCACCACCAAGACCCCATCCGCTAAGAAAGTTGAAAATGTGAATTTTCACACAGTAGGGTGGGGGCTTGCTCCCGCCGCTCCTCAAAAACAACCGCATACCGCAAATAAAGGCGGGCGACCACTGGTCGCCCGTTTTTTTTGTCTCTCTCAACTTTCTTAGCGACCAGGGTCTCGGTGGTGCCTGGGAGCTCGCGACAGCCAAAGCGAGGTTTTACCTCGCGCCGACTGTCCGTAAGTAAACTAACAAATTTATTTAGATACCTGTTGTGAGCAAGTTCTTGAAAGGGGTGTGGGGGAAACTTCTTGAAAGAAGTTTCCCCCACGTCAACCGCGCCCCTTACAAAAGCGAGCTGTCAATATCGAACGTGTCAGCCTTATGTGCCACGCGGACGGCGTGGGAATGGGCATAGACGTTATGTAAAAGCCCCATCATCATAAAGACGGCGAGCATTGAGGAGCCACCGCAAGAGAGGAAGGGGAGGGTGATGCCGATAACGGGAAGGAGTCCGAGGCACATACCGAGGTTGAGGAGTATCTGCACGGCGAGCACGCTGCCAACGCCCACGCAAATGAGTCCGCCGTAGTCGGAGTGGCTGGCAAAGCGCGCGATCATAAAGATGCGAACGACCATAACCACGAGAACGACCACCACCAAAAATCCGCCAAGGAAGCCGAATTTTTCGCATATGGTAGCAAAAATAAAGTCGGTATGCGATGCCGCAAGCACCTCGTAGTGCTCACCGCCAAGCACACCCTTGCCGATCAGTCCGCCGGCGGCAATGGCGTCCTTGCTGAGTAGGGGCTGCCAGCTGTATTTGGAATCGGGGTAAGCCTCGGGGTTAAATCCCACAATAATGCGCTGCTGCTGGTAGTCGGCAAGCATCTCCCAAAGAAAAGGGGAGAGCAGAACCACGACTACCGCCACGCCTGCAAAATAGAGGGGGTGGAGACCTGCGCAAAAGAGCATCAGGGCGATCATAGCGAGATAAACGAGAGCTACGCCAAGGTCGCCCGAGAGCAGAATGGGCGCCACCACGAGCAGAGCGTGCGCCGCAAGCAGCAGCACGTTGAGCGGCTTGTTGATCTCCTTGCGAACGGCGAACAGGTGGCGCGAAAAGGTGCAAATAAAGGTAAACTTCACAAATTCCGAGGGCTGTATCATCAGTCCCGTTCCGGGAATTTTGAGCCAGCTTTTGTTCGAGGTCTCCATGTTCTCGCCCGAGCTACCAAGCACCAGCGTCAGCACAAGCAGAGCCACCGAGCCGATGAGCATGTAGAGCCAAAGCTTGTCCACGATCACGCGAAAATCAAAGAACGCCACGGCAACGGTTACAAAAATGCCGAGCACAAAAATGAACACCTGCATGCGCAGCTTCGACATACCAAAGTTGTCCACCGCGCCCCAAACGGTAACAATGCTGATGATAGAAAGAAGCGTGGCACAAGCAAACAAAATGGGGTCAATGTTCAAAATAGCTTCTTTCAGTACGGCTTTGATCTTGTTCCAGTTCACCGGCAGGCACTCCTTTCCGCGCACAGGCGCATAATTTTCTATTTTCATTATACCCCACTTTGCTTTTTCTGTCAAGGCGTTTCGACCAATTTTGAGGGAAAGATAACCGAGCGTCCAAAATTTATCTCTCCTTCAACTTTTTTCATCTCGCGTTCTGTTTTGTAGGGAAACAGCCCCCATGCCATTGACAATCCTTGCCAAGTGTGGTATACTGTCTGTAAGGCGGAGCGCATCACTTCGTGAATCTTGAAAAAAGGAGAAAAATCATGAAAAACATCACCAGAATCGTCGTGTTGATGAGCTTGATGGCGTGTGTTTTGCTTTCGGTTGTTTCCTGCAATTTGCCATTTATCCCGATGGAAACGACAACCAATGACGAAATAACCGGCACGACCACTCCCGAGGAAGACACCCCCGACGACTTGTACACCCTTGAGATGCAGACCGTGTTTGAAATGGCACGCAATGCAGGCTACACCGGAACGTTGGAAGAGCTGATCGCTATGTTCCGCGGTGAAGCCGGCCCTGCAGGCAAGGATGGCGTCACTCCCCACATCGGTGCAAACGGAAATTGGTGGGTAGGAGATACCGATCTTGGCGTTCCCGCACAAGGCGTGCAAGGTCCGCAAGGCGAGCCCGGCCGCGGTATTCTTAAGATGGAGATCGTCAACGGCGAGCTGATCGTTTATTATACCGACGGTACGTCTCAAAATCTCGGTCCTATCGTCAACACCGACACTGATGTTCCCGGAACAACCCCTCCCGAACAGACCACACCCGAGCCTCCTCCGGTGGTAATCCCTCCCGTTGAAGAGCCCGACTACGAAATGCCCGACAAAGTGGACCTTGACGGTTACACTTACCGTGCATACGTTCGATCCAATGTTGCAACAGGTACCCCCGTAGAAGACGGTAATCCGAACTTCTACTGCGAGGATTTCTGGGTAGATTCCAGCCAAGGAGAGCGGGATGCACTTTCTTATAGCGTTTATATGCGTAACACAGAAATTGAGAATGACTACAATGTTAGAATCCGCCAAGTAAACCAAAACATCAATATGACGAAGGAGCTTGCAAGATTTTATCAAAACGCAGAGCGCTTTGAATTGACCATCATTTTGGCAAAATCTGCGGCAAATGCTGCCGTTATGAATCTGCTTACCAATCTTAACAGTCTCTCCGACCTGAATTTGGATCACGAGGCGTATGACCAAAACTCCATCAAGGAGCTTGCCATTGCCAACAAGCTTTACTTCCTCAGCGGTGACATGAATATCTCCACCATGGATAACTTGGCTCCCACCGTTGTCAATATGGAGCTTTATGACAACTATATAGAAGCCATTATTGAGCATTTTGATGGCGATGTGGATTATGCGGACATTTATAACCTTGTTGCTAAGGGCAAATGGACCGTTGGTAACATGCTTGAGATCGCAGAGCTGGCTTCTCTTGACATGGACACATCCGACGGCGACCTCGGCGCATCTGATCAGGATATTGTCGGTTACTTCCAATACAGCCAGTCTGCAATTTACTACTTCTACGGCATAGGCGGACGTATTACGGAGATGAACGAAGAGAGCGTTCCTGAATTTATTATTCAAACCTCAAAAAATCAGGAGCTGTTTGACTATCTCTTTGATAGTCTCCATCCCACCCAGCGCTACATCCGGTACCCCACCGGCTTCTCCGGCGCGAGAAAACAACTCTTTGTTACATACGGAAACACACTTTTCACCGATATGACCTTGTGGGATGTTCGCAAAGATCTGTATCTGAACGGTGACTTTGAGTACGGCATTTTACCCACTCCTGTTTATGAAGAAGGCGATGACTACAATACGGTTGTATACTTCTATAACACCGTTCATCTTTGGGCGATCCCCAGCCTCTGCGAGGATATTGACCGCGCCCAGATCATGATGGATGTTATGGCGGCTTATTCCAATGTCAATAAGCCGGGCTCCACAATGGATGCCTACTACACCAGAACGCTGTACTTCTCCATAGCTCCCAACCCCGATGCACGCCGCGTAATGGATATCCTCAAAAACTCCACCGTTTATGATATCGCGCTGCTTTATGACTGGGGCGGATGGGCAAGTGAGCTTTCCGATCTGTGGTGGAAGAGAAGCACCAACAATTATGGCAGTCTTGTTTCTTTGATCCCCACCAATGCACAACCCAAGCTTGAGGCGACCATCGAGCAATTCAAAAATCCCATGCTATCTTGAGTAATTGATCCTGCACAGTATTCTGCGGTTTGATAACCCAAGGAGGGGGAGCGTCAAACGACGCTCCCCCTTTTGTTTCCCAAAAACGACAAAATCCTGCCAAAAAATTCGCATAACATCTTGATTTTTTGCGAATAATATATTACAATATAGGTAATTATATTTTTCTCAAAAAAACTGTTTTTCAGTTTTCCCCAAAAAAGTGGGAAGAAAGGATACCTTATGGCATATAAAAAAATTGGCGTTCTGACCTCGGGCGGTGATGCTCCCGGCATGAACGCATGTGTAAAGGCGGTTTTTAACCGCGCAACCGAAATGGGCATCGAGGTCGTTGGTATTATGGGCGGCTATGCAGGCCTTATCAATGGCGATATCGTTCCCATGACACGTCAAATGCTCAACAACGCTATGACCGTTGGTGGCACACGTCTGTACTCCAGCCGTTGCCCCGAGTTCAAAACCGAAGAGGGCATGCAGGCAGCAATCGCAACCTGCAAGAGGGAAGGCATCGAGGCACTCATCTGCATCGGCGGCGACGGAACCTTCCGTGGCGCTACCGACATGACCAAGCGCGGCATTCCTTCCATCGGTATTCCCGGCACCATCGATAACGATATCACCGCAACCGATTATACCATTGGTTTGGATACATCTACCAACACCACCCTGCGTATGATCGATAACCTCAAGGATACCTGCGAATCTCACGCACGCCTGAACGTTGTTGAGGTTATGGGCCGCGACTGCGGACAGATCGCGCTCTATGCGGCAATCGCCAGCGGCGCGGTTGCAGTGGCAATCCCCGAGATGCCCTTTGATGAGGAAGGAACGATCAAAAAGATCGCAGCCCTGCGCGCATCGGGCAAGAGAGGCATGATCGTGGTTGTTTCCGAGGGGGTTCTAAACCCCGACGGCACCCGTTTTGCCGAGACCTTTGCAAAGAAGATCGAAGCCGAAACCGGCGTGGAGACCAAGTTTGCACGCTTCTCACACGTTGTTCGCGGTGGTAGACCTACCATGCGCGACCGCGAGACCGCAGCACACATGGCAGTCAGAGCGGTTGAACTGTTGGCAGAGGGCAAGAGCAACGTTGTTATGTGCGAGCTCAACGGCCTTATCCGTCCTGTTGACATTCATTTTGCACTCATTGCAGACCGTATGTACAAAAACAAGCTCAAGGAAGGCGACCTCGAAGGCTTCACTCCCGAGCAGCTTGAAGGCATGAAGCAGCTTTGCGACAAACGCCGCGAGGAGATCGAAAATCTTTATAAGGTTGCCGGACATGTAGGATTTAGATAAAAAACAAAAAACAGCGAATGAGAAAATCTCATTCGCTGTTTTTATGAATGCCTTTAGGCGGTTGGGCGCGAAGCGCGAAACAGACAACTGTTATTGACGGATGCTTCGCATCCTACACCTCATCCTCTTGCTGTCGCGCGGATCGTTTTGACCTTGTCGCCGTAGCGGATCTCAATTTCAATCGGTTTTTCGCACAGAGCGGTGATGATGGGCTCGTCGTTCTCGCTTGTTCTTCCCCCACAAACGAGATCGACGGAAAGGTCACCTAATGGGTAATTCTTCACGCCGTGCTCTTCAAGCAGACGAATATCCCAAACGATTTTTTTCTCTCTGGCGTTCGGGTGAATGCCGAACACGTATTCAAACAGAATGTTGATGGGGAAGAGCCCCGACCATCCTATAAAATTGGGCTTTGCGGGTGCACCCTTTGAGGCGCTTTCGGGCATGTAGTTTTCGTAGATGGTTCCATCGTTTTGGAACACCGTTACCACGTTTTCCAGACAGTTTCGTGCAATGTCGTGGGCAAGAGCGTGGTAGCCGTTCTTCTCAAGTCCCTTGAGCACCATGTAGTTGGTAGGCGCCCAAACGCTGCCTTTCCAATATCTGCCGAGCGGACTGTAATCGGGATTGTCAGCCGAGAGTGAGGGGATGCGGCAGGGGCGTTTGAACTCATTTTCATTATCAAGGTGCGCCACAAAACGTGCAAGACGCTCGGGGGGAATGATGTCCGCGAGCAGCGCCCAATATGCGCCGACCGACTTGACCTTGTTGAGCTCTCCGTTCTTCCAAAGATCGTAGTAAAAAGCGTCTCCGTCATGCCAAAGCGTTTCGTTGATGACCGAGGTCAGGTGTTTAACTTCTTCCTTCAGAACAGCTATCTGTTCGTCGTCGGCGCGCCCGATGATGTCGGCAATTTGAATGAGGATCTTTGCCGAGAGCACCTGCTGAATGCAAGCGTCCGCCCACACCATGTGACCGTGTGAAAAAGCGACGTTGTAGCTTGATTCAAAGCGAGGCATATTGTCCATTCCGCATCCCCAACCAGTCGACCAATAGGTGCCGTCACGCCAGGTTCTAAACTCCTTTAACCACAAATGGTAAGCAAGAAGCGGATCAAAGATCTTTTCCAGACGCTCCACGTCTCCTGTTTGCGAGTAATATTCCCACTCCGACCAACCAAGAATGTTGGGACCTGTGGAGGAGGGATCGTGACGCGAAAAATGCTCGCTTGCACGGTGTTCGCAAAGCTCGCGGCAAATAAAGCCGTCCTTGTGCTGGTGCGAGTAAAAGTTGTCAAGCGTTTTTTGAAAATTGAATGCACGTGCGCCGTATTTGCCAAACATCACAATAAAGGAGGAGTCCCACATAAAAAGGTATCCGTTAAAAGCGGTGTCAATAAAGTTAGAAACAAAATGGAACTCTCCGTTCGCTTGTCGCAAATTGGCAAATGCCGTGCGCCAGGCAAAGTTGTAGCAGGCAAGCACGTCATCGCGCCCATGCCAGATGGGGGAGGGGAGCAGATGCGCGATCTCCTCGTATTTGGGAAGCGCCTTATCCTCGGCAGGCATCGAAAGAAAGACGTTCTTTTTAACGATCGGGGACGCCTCATAGGTCAGATCCTGATTCATTTGAAAGCTTGGCATACCAGCACCTCTTTTCAAGTAGTACAACCATTATAGCACAAAAAAGAAAAGTTTTCAAGACGTGAGAAGAAAGAACCGCCTGTTTCAAAACGGATATTCTCCATGCCCAACAAAAAAGCACCCGCTTGGGTGCCTTTTCGTTAGATTGTGTCTTTTCAATTGCTATTTTGTTTGTTTTACAATTTTTATTTCGGTTACCGTGCCCTCATAGAACATCGTTCCCGATAAATCCTGCGAAACAAATGTGCTGTCGTTTGCAAGCGCGCCATAGGCAAGAAGGATCTCTTTTTCCTGTTCTCCCGAAATATCGTAAACACGCAGTGTTACATTGGTGGGGGTTACACCCGCGAACTCCATTCTGATGGGAATGGCGGTACCGTTTACCGTCCACTCGCCCTGCTGTAATGCAAAGTCATACCAAAAGTTTTGGGTTTCTTCTTTGTAAATGGTATTATCCGTGTTGAAAAAATGAATATAGATTTGAGAAACCCAGCTGAAATAAAAATCCAAATTCTTATCCATCGAAAGCGTGATCGGGATCTTCTCTTCGGTTTGAGAGTTGATGAGATAAGAGGAATTCATGGCGCCTTTTTCAAAGCTGTATGTATGGTTGTAGGTGTTTGAAAGAAGGTGACTTGTTTCCGCGGGATCAAATACTTTCATGTTGCAAATCAGTCCACCGTCACCGCCTGCAAAGGTAGAAGGTTTGAGATAGTGCTCCAAATAAACCGCTTCTGTCTTGTCTCCCTTTACCCATTCGCCCCAGAGATGAAATGGGGAATTGATGTTATACAAAATACGGATATATTCATTTTCGGATATGGTGTAAACCATTACGCAATTCTCGTGGGGCATTTCCAAATCTTCAGGTGGCGTTTGATGGCAAGAGGAAAAGATGAAAATAAAAATAATGAGTGAAAGAACGATAAAGGTTGATTTTATACGCTTCATTTTTTACTCTCCTTTCTGGCTTCGGGTCTGTCATTTCCGCGCTCCTTTCGGTTGGTAACACACATGATACCTAAGAAAAGCGGAAAGTCCAGGGGTTTTATGATTATTTATTGAAATAATTATATCATAAAGTCAAAGCTTTGTCAATGAAGCGTTCGCTATGCGAATATGAAGCAGAAGCCTTGCGGCTTCCATGAAGCGGCGGCGTTGCCGCCATGAAGCGAAGCGCACACTAACCTCGACCTGAGCCGAAGGCTCACTTCACAGGACGAAGTCCTGCTTCATTTTTCATGCACCATCGGTGCGCTTCATTGCAACCAAAAACGAAAAAGCAGTCCGTTGGACTGCTTTCGTTTTTGTGTTGTACAACCTTAATAGATGCCGATTTCGTTTTTCGTAACCCGTATGCAACTTTACCCGATTTCCGATATGTATAGAATAATATTCTCGCCTTCTTCATTCGTTACATATTTAATTCTCAAATGCTGCCCGTTCATTGTTATAACACCGCCATATTTAGCAATAGCAGTATAACCATTTCTTCCGTCAGCGTTACTATATGCGAAATACACCCCGTTAATTTCAAAATTCTCCGTTCCTTTGCCGTCTGCAGGTAAAGGATTGTAGTTTTCTACATATCCTTCCACAACAGATACACTATCAGATTCCAACATCGTTTTATATTCGTTATATTCTGCAATATGAACGGTAAAGAAAAGTAGAAACACAACCAAGCAAAAAGCTCCAATTGAACGCGTTATTATTTTGAAAACTTTTGGTGATATTTCCTTTGTTCTACTGCCAATATCGACGTAAGGTTCAGCTCGCCTGCCAATAAGTTTATCAGCGAAGAAAAAAGCCGCACCAATCAAAAGTACAATAAAAAAACCAATGGCTTTTGCATAATCAAAACTGAATTCATATAGCACAACTTCCAATTTTTTCGCCGCCTTTCTTGTTATTTTTTGGTGTTGCCGAAATATTTATAATAATTTTCGACTAGCCTTCTTTGCTTTTTATAATCAAGCATTTCTATCTTTTTCTCATTGATCCAATACGCTTTTTGAATAATGTCGTAGGTATATTTTTCATCCTCGGTTTCGGGGGAGTGTGAAGAAAGTAAGTCTTGCATCTGAGCAAGGTTAATTTCACTTGATAATATGGTTTTAAGTCTATCATTTCCGCGCTCCTTTCGGGTGGTAATACACATTATACCGAAAGATTGCGGAAAGTCCAGAGATTTTTCAAGTAATAGACTGCCCATTATCTTCACCTCTCTTTAAAATCATTATATCACACTTTTTACTAAAAATCAATGCTTTTCGCCAGAGCGAAAAGCTACATCTAATACCTTTTCACTATTCACTATTACTTATTACCTCCAAAAAAATTCCTTGACGGAGGGAGAAAAAGTGAAGAGTGAAGAGTGAAAAGTGAAGAGGTAAAAAATATCCTCGGAACAAGTCCGAGGAATTTTTTTGGTTGCGGAGATGGGATTTGAACCACATGACCTCCGGGTTATGAGCCCGACGAGCTACCGGACTGCTCTACTCCGCGATATTCTTTTCGGTCCCTTGGTGCCGGTGACCGGGATCGAACCGGTACGATGCTCTCGCATCACGGGATTTTAAGTCCCGGGCGTCTGCCTGTTCCGCCACACCGGCAGGTAACACCAAGAGACTTGCGTCCTTTCGG
>SVTP01000026.1 GCA_015063725.1 Oscillospiraceae bacterium | reverse complement strand
ATGGGTAGTAAGTAACAATTGCATGGCTGGCAGGCCAATCTCAAGCGCACTTGTGCGCAGCCAGTATTATTAGGGCTATGCCCGAAAATGAAATACCCCCCGTTTTACGGGGGGATTTTTATTTTTTGTGTGGGAAAGGCTCTCTAAAAGAGAGCCTTTTTTTGCTTCTTGCTATTGCAATTTACAAAATGTGGGTGTATAATAAAGATAATACTTGCCTTTTGGGGAAGGAGAGGTTAAAATGAACGAACAATCATTCGCGCAACCTTTTTTATACGATGGCAGCTTTGACGTCTTTACCTATCGCATTCCTTGCCTTTTGACGCTCAATGACGGTGACGTAATGGCAGTGACCGACCTACGCGTCAACATTTTGGACTCTCCCAACAATATCGAAATTGGTGTCCGCGTGCTTGATAGCAAAACGGTCGAATGGGGAACTCCCATCGTGGCGCACCAATTCAACGACTATGACCAAACATTTGGCACAAACACTTACAATCCCGTCAAAGATTCGGCATCCTTTATCGACGCTGCTATTACACAAACCGCCGATGGAAGAATCTTTATGCTGGTTGACGCTATGCCCGCAAACGCAGGTGGTGGCATTGGCGGCAAGGAGTTCAACGGAACCGTCAAAATCGGCGATGCCTATTATTACGCTTTAACAATGGGGGATAACACCCTTGCAACGGGCTACGATTACTATATGTATCCCAATCCCAACGGTGAGTATGATAAATACATCGTCAAGCGCGTGAGTGACAGTACCGATACCGAATACACGCTCGACAGTCATTTCAACGTTTATCAAAACGGTGTAGCGCTTACCGTTAAGCAAAAGCCGAAGAATGAAATCGATGTTCCTATGAACATCTTTTATGCGGCATCTGTACTCAAATTACACAGAACCTCTTACTTCTATCTCAGCTACAGTGACGACAAGGGCATGACATGGTCAGATCCAATGCTCATCGGCAGCGAATACCGCAAGGCAGGGGAGACTGTTTATAACAAAGCTCCCGGAGTTGGATTGGTCATCCAAAACAGTGAGCACGCAGGACGCATTTTGTTCCCACTCTATCGCGGTGGCGATTCTTCAACTCCCATCAGCGTTTCCTGCCTGTACAGTGACGATAACGGCCTTACCTGGCAAATGAGCGAGACCATCTCGGTTGGGGATTTTCCAAATGCCACCGAGGCGCAGTTGGTCGAGCTGCCCGACGGAACGCTCCGCATCTATTCGCGCGGACAAGGGGACTATATCCTCTTTGCTGATAGCACCGACGGTGGTGTAACATTTACCGCGTTTCGCGAGGATACATCTTTGATATATTGCCGCGATTGTATGGTCTCTGTTTTGGCACTCCCATGGAAAATTGACGGCAGGGATGCTATCGCAATCTCTTACCCCGAGGGAGAGAAGCCCGACGGCAAGCGCGCAAACGGCGTTATCAAAATCGGACTTTTGAACAAAACCAAAAATGGATACGAGGTGGAATGGAAATATTCCTATTCCATCGGCGGTAGCTATTCCTACAGTTGCCTTGCCACAAACGGGCAGAGGATCGCCGTACTCTACGAGCGCGATATGCCCATACACACCAATGAGCTCGTCTATCTTGAACTCCCCCTCGAAGCATTTGATATGATTGATGTAGAATGACAAAAAAGGAGAAAGACATGAAAAAAATCAGCTTTTTGTTAGCCATCCTTTTGTTGGCGTCCTCTTTTTTGATGACGGCATGCAAGAAGGAAAAACCGGAAGAAACCACACCTGCGGGGACCACTCCCACAGCCACAACGCCTGCGGCAACCACGCCCGAGGTGACCACCAAGCCCGAGGAAAATCCCCCCGTTGTGCATGCCAGCATCTTGGTTGAAAATTTGAAAAATTACGAGATCGTTTCTGCAAAAGGGGCTTCGAATGAGGTCAGCAAGATGACCAAGACCTTGCAGGAGACCATGCAGAACATTTATCAAATCCCCATCAATTTCAAAACCGCAAACGCATACAACATCAAGGACTATGAGATCCTTGTTGGTGATACGGGGCGAGAGGAAAGCCAAGCCTTCCTTTCTGACCTGAAGTGGGATGACTACGGCTACGGCATCGTTGGCAATAAATTGGTTATTGCAGGAAAAAACGAGGACGGCACCTTTGCCGCTCTGTGTGAATTCATCCTGCAGCTTGCCACCAATGCCGATAGTGAAGTCTTTTTCAGCAATGAAAACCAAAGCATTGAGAGGGCAGTGTACCCCTATGAAACGATTACCGTCAACGGCATTGCGGCAGAGGATCTGTCCATTCTTTGCAACCAGCAAGAGCTTGGCGGCGTGGCACAAATCTTTCGTGATGCTATCATCGAGGCTTGCGGCATTGCCGTGCCGATCATAACAGATGCCGATGTAAAAGAAGGTGACAAACTGTTTGTTATCGGTGCGTCCGCGCACGTTACAGAGGATGCTTGGGTGAATGCCCTTAATGGTAATGACTATTCCATCCATAGCAATGAAAATCTCATTTGGCTCAACGCCAAAACCTCTGCGGGATATTACTCTGCCGCAGAGTACATGGATGCATGCCTTTCTTCTGATGGCAAGGGGGCCGATCGCGTTGTGTTCAGTCAAGGAATAACCATGGGCTATGATGCACTCCCCGTGATGAGCTTTAACCTGATGGCAGGTAAGGAGTCCGAGCGTTTGGACGCCGTTGTAGAGACCATTCTCAAATACCGTCCCGCAGTTGTCGGCGTGCAAGAGGCAACCGATATGTGGATCGGGCTGCTCAACCAACGCCTCGGTGACATTTACACCATCGTAGGTGACGGCAGAAACGCCGACCGCGGCGACGAGCACAGCGCTATCCTTTATCTTACCGCAGAGTTTGATTGCCTTGAAAGCGGTACCAAGTGGCTCTCCGAAACCCCCGACGTCCCTGGCTCTCAACACTCCACGGCAACCTCCAAATATCCCCGCATCATGACCTACGTGCATCTCTCTCGCAAGAGCGACGGCAAGGAGTTTTTGCACGTCAACACCCACCTCGATTACGGCACCACTCCCGAGCAAGAAGCCGTTAAGGTCGCACAAATTGAGGTTCTGCTTGGTCAGATCGAAAAGTTTGCAGACATTCCCACCATTATCACAGGTGACTTTAACGCCACCGTAGGCTCTCCCGTTTACAACAGAATTGGTGATAAGGGCTACCTTGAGGTTGCCCACTATATTCCCGCAGAAGACCGCGAACCAACCTACCACGCCCTGATGGGTACAACGGGTGAACCCAGCCACATTGATTTCGTCTTTTGCAAGGGTGTATCCGGCATGTTCCATCGCATTTGCACCGAGCGTGTCGATAACGAAAACGTCTCTGACCACTATCCGATCTTTGCCGTTTTGATGTTCTATTCCGACGGAAAATAAAAAGGAGTTACAGATATGAAAAAAATCAGTGTTCTGTTAGCACTTTTTGTGCTTTTGCAATGCTTCTTTTTGGTCGCTTGCAACAAAAAGGACGAGGAAGAAGGTACGCCTGCAACCACGCCTGAGGTGACCACCCCCGAGACAACCACTTCCGATGAGCCCCCCGTAGAACCCGAGGTATATGCTGAGGTTCTGATAGCAGATCTTAGCAAATACAATCTCATTTGCGCGCAACGCGCCCCTTCCAACGTCACCGGGCAGTTCTGGCAGTTGCAATCCCAAATTCAAAAAATGTGCGGCACAGCTCCCCTCGCTGAGAGCGACTACTATGAGGAAAGCGAGTTTGAAATCCTTATAGGGAGCACCAACCGCGAGGAAAGTCAAACATTTTTGGCAGATCTCCTCTGGGATGACTACGGTTATGCCATTGTGGGCAATAAGATCGTTATTGCAGGACACACCAACGCGGGAACCTTTCAAGCGATCAAGCTCTTTTTGCAGCACATTAAGAGCGGTGACCATACAACCGTTTTCTTTAGCAATAAAGACCAATACCTTTACCGCTATCCTTACGTATCCGATACCTTCCTTCTCAACGGCATCGACGTCTTGAGCGCCAAGATCGTTGTAAATGGGGGAGCAGACGACCAAAGGCTTGCACAAGCCCTCTCTGATAAATCTCTGGAGCTTTGCGGTCGTCGCCCGGAGATTGTCACCGATGAAACTCTCATTTTAAAGAGCGATCCACTCATTATTATCGGCGCATCCAAACACGTTCCCCTTGATATGAAGGCGGAATGGGATGCCGCACAACAGACCGTGGAAGGACAGTTTTCCTATTACGTTGGCAACGGGGAGAACATTGTGTGGATCAACGCCGCCGTTCTTGAGGGATACAGCGCCATCAAAAAGAACATCCTGCCACAGATCCAATCCAATGAGACGGCAACCCTGACCATTGAAACAGGACTTTTCAAGGTGCCGCAGCTCTTCTCGGTTATGAGCTTTAATGTTTACGTTGGAAACCAATTCAATAAGGCGTATATCGATCGCGTAATTGCTACCATTCTTGACAACACGCCCTCGGTGCTTGGCGTTCAAGAGGCGAGTGTACCTTGGATGACCGCCTTGAAAAGTGGACTTGGCGACATTTATACCTCTGTTGGTGTTGGACGCGACTGGGGCGGTCTTGGTGAACACAGTGCCATTTTCTACCGCACCGATATGTTCAACCTGATCGAGAGCGGCACAAAGTGGCTCTCCAATACGCCTGATCAAGAGGGAACCAAGCTCACCAATGCCAACTTCCCGCGTATTATGACCTACGCCATTTTGGAGCGCAAAACCGACGGCGCGCGCTTCCTTTATGTCAACACTCACCTCGACCACAACGGCAACAATAGCGTTGAGGTTGCCGAAAATGTCAGACAAGCACAGATCGAGATCTTGATTGCAGAAATTGCAAAGCTCGGTGATCTGCCCACCATCGTTACGGGTGACTTCAATGTCACTCCCGATGCTTCCGCTTACACCACCATGATCACAAACGGATACCTCGATGCCTCGCATGTAGCAGCCGAAGGTGAGATCCTGCCCACCTACAACGGCATGAGTGACAGTGACATCGATGTTTTGATCGACTACATCTTTGTTTCCCCCGAGCTTGCGGATGCAGTTGACACCTACACCGTTTGCCCTGCAAAGCGTGACGGACAGTGGATCTCCGACCACAACGCCATCATCGCAACCATTACACTGCCCGTCGAGAAGGCAGAATAAAAAGCTTTCCATTTGCGCGTTCCCTTCGGGGAACGCGCATTTTTTCGCTTTTTATCTCCCGATCAAGAAAAATAATTTCGCTTTTTGGCGTTTTTTGTTACTTTTTCCTCTTGTTGAAAGGGGAAAAATGTGCTATACTGTTGCCAAAGACAAGTTTGGAGGTTTTGTAAAATGAAAACAAAGGAACTTCTCAAAAAGTACGCAAAGCGCTATTTTATTGATGCTATGAGTGCCATGGCACTCGGACTGTTTGCCTCTTTGCTCATTGGCACAATCTTCAATGCCATTGGAATGATCCCCGGGCTTTCGGTCATGTCTACCATTGGCAAGGGTGCGCAAGGCGTTGCGGGAGCGGCAATGGCGGTGGCAATTGCACTCTCCCTCAAGGCTGATCCGCTCGTTGTGTTCACCTGTGCGGCGGTTGGACAAATCGCCAACACAAGCGGTGGGGCAGGCGGACCCTTGGCAGTCCTCTTTATCGCCATTATCTCGGCAGAGGTCGGTATGCTGGTCTCCAAAAAGACAAAGGTCGATATCCTTGTCACACCCTTTGTTACACTTCTTGTGGGCGGACTTCTCGGCGTTTACTGTGCACCTTACATCGGGCAGCTTGTGGGATACGTCAGCAACTTTATCGGTTGGGCGACCACGCAACACCCCTTCCTGATGGGCATCATCGTCTCGGTCGTTGTCGGCGTAGCGCTCACACTCCCCATCAGCTCGGCAGCCATCTGTGCGGCAATCTACCTCTCGGGTATGCCCGCATTTGATGCGGCAGGGGAGCTCATCGCGCGCGACTACGCAGGACTTGCCCTCGCAGGCGGCGCCGCCGTTGCGGGATGTTGTGCCCAAATGGTGGGCTTTGCCGTTATGAGCTTTAAAGAGAACAAATGGGGAGGCCTCGTTTCCCAAGGACTTGGCACAAGTATGCTGCAGATGCCCAACATCATCAAAAATCCGCGCATCTGGATCCCTGCAACGCTGACAAGTGCCATCACAGGCCCCCTTGCCACCTGCGTTTTCGGGATGCAAATGTACGGCGCGGCAATCAATTCGGGCATGGGAACCTGCGGGCTTCTTGGCCCCATCGGCATCATTCTCGGTTGGTTTGGCGGCAGCTACCCGAGCACCGTTAGCACCCTTGATTGGATCGGACTTGCCCTTATCTGCTTCATTCTCCCCGCCGTTCTCACCCTTGTTTTCAGCGAACTTCTTTACAAGATCAAATGGATAAAAGACGGCGACCTGACACTCTGAATGACACGAACAAGAAAGGCACTCCAATGAAAAACAGTAAAAAGAAAAGCAAATTCAAAAATGATCTGTTTCTGCTATTTAACATTGCCCTTTACGTCATTCCTTGCTTTGTGGCTTTGCGATATGCCGATCCCTTGAATCTTCATCCCTTGCTCAAGCTTGCAGGATTCTTTTTGGCGGTGTATGCAGCGTTTATCTTTCACATTATCGTGCATGAGGGCGGACACCTTGTGTTCGGACTTCTCTCGGGCTACCGCTTCAGCTCCTTCCGTGTCTTTTCCTTTATGTGGGTAAAGGAAGGGGAGACTGTCAAGCTCAAACGCCATAGCATTGCGGGCACGGGCGGACAGTGCCTGATGAGCCCACCCGACATCAAGGACGGCAAATTGCCCGTTGTTTGGTATAACCTCGGCGGCTCGCTTATGAACATCATTTTCGGACTTTTATTCCTCGGCGGATTTTTCCTGTGCGGAGAGGTTTCCATCCTTTCGGCAATCCTGCTTTTGTTCTCGCTCCTCGGCTTTGCGCTTGCCCTGCTCAACGGCGTGCCAATGCGCACAGAGACGGTTGACAACGACGGCTACAACGCCATCGCCCTTAGCAAAAATACCGAGGCAAGAGAGGCATTTTGGATGCAAATGAAGGTGATTGAGGAGACCACCAAGGGCGTACGCATCAAGGATATGCCTGCCGAGTGGTTCACCGTTCCCACTGACGAAGCAATGAAAAACAGCATGGTCGCCGCACGCGGCGTGTTTGCCTGCAACCGACTTATGGACGAGGAACGCTTCGACGAGGCCGACGAGCTGATGGCGCATCTGCTCTCCATCGAGAGCGGCATGGTGGGGCTGCACCGCAGTCTCCTCATCTGCGAGCGCATCTACGTTGAGCTCATTACCCAAAACCGCCGCGAGGTCATCGACGAAAAGCTCACCAAAAACCTGCAATCCTTTATGAAGGCGATGAAGGATAACATCTCCATTCTCCGCACGCAGTACGCCATTGCCCTGCTTCACGAGGGAGACAAGGAGAAAGCCGAGACCATCAAAGCGCAGTTTGAAAAGCGCGCCAAGACGCACCCCTATCCCCACGAGGTCGCACCCGAGCGTGACCTGATGGCAATTGCGGATGCCAAATATCAAGAAAGCGAAAACGCATAAATGGAGCGCGCAATATGGACATTCTGATTGAAGTTATCTTGGATCTCTATCTTGAATTGATGGTTATGATCGTTCCGGAAAAGAACGTAACAAAGGGAATGAGGGTGCTTGCAATCATAATTGCCGTTGTATTGGCTCTCGGACTTCTCGCATTGTTCCTTTTTGGAGCATCTTTGCTGTTTGAGAAGAATACCGTATGGGGACTGATACTCATGATTGTCTCGGCAGTTCTCGTTCTAGCGCAAATCATCGCAGGCATCGTGCTATATAAAAAGCATCATTAAAAACATAAAAACGAAGTTATAAATAAGGAACAGGACGGATATGGGATATACAATCGAAGCCGGTAAACTGACTCTGACAAACGGATCGTTTACCAGAACAATGGAGCTTCCAACAGTAAATGGAAAATATCTGCTAAAAGAATATCGCCCAACGCAAGGTGAATTTCTTTTCTTTGAGTCCACCGGCGATGAATTTGCCTTTGAACTCGGCGGCGTGCTGTATACCGGTGCCACCGGCTGGAAGCTTTTGAACGTAGCAGAAACCAAAAAATCGGATGTTGGCGAGGGCGTTACCGTCTCTTTAGAGGCATTGGACCAAAAGGTGAAAGTATGGCTTACCTATACTTGGTATGGGCAGCTTCCTTTTGTACGCAAAAATCTTACCGTGCAAAACTGCACAAATGGTGAGCTGTGTCTGGAATCGGTGGACGTAGAAAAATTCGCCATAACGGGATTTTGGGCTCCCACCTACAGTTGGATTTTGAGTGATTACGGAAGAAAGAAATCCATCGGACCCTATCTGGGCAATCTGCAGGATAGTCTGATCATCGTTCATCACCCCGATTGGGAAGCAGGCATTGTATTAGGCAATGAAGCCCCCGGCGTCCTGAAAGGTGCGTCCGTATGGGCGCGGGGAAGGGAGATCACCTTAGGTCTTACGCATAAAGACGAGGATTATCCCTTTAGAAAATATTTGGCGAGCGGCGAGGTCTTTGTTGCATCGGATGTTTTCACAGGTGTATATAATCATCAAAAGGATACGCATATCGTTATGAATCAAATGGTTCAGGACTATGTTCGAAAATATATGGGTATCCGCCTCACTCAAATTGAGGAGCGACCGATATTTGTCTACAACACCTGGCAACCCTTTGAATATAATATTTCGGAACAATTGATAAAAGAGACTGCCGAGGCAGCGGCACAGGCAGGCATCAAGGAATATGTTATCGACGACGGATGGCAAGACTCTTACGGTGACTGGGGAATTGATTACAAAAAGTTCCCCAATGGACTAAAACCCGTTGTCGATCATATCAAATCCTTGGGAATGAAAGCGGGCGTGTGGGCCAGTATCGGAACCGCATCTCCCCAAAGCAAGGTATATCGGGAGCACCCTGAATGGTTTCTTAAAAACAAAGAGGGCGAAGATTTCTCTTTGCTCGGCGGTGGAAACAGCAAACGTACCGCCTGTTTTTCTACCGGTTGGTCAGAGTATATCACGGGTGTGCTGGAAAGATTGGTAGATGAGTACGGTTTTGACTACCTAAAGTTGGATTTTTCCGTTGTTTCAAGCCCGTACCGCTATAACAAAGAAGAAGCGGGATGCTATTCCTGCAATCATTCCGCGCATCGGGATCGGGAAGAATCCATGTGGGTAAATTATAACAAAATGTGGGAGGTCTTTGATAAGCTTCACAAGGGCAGACCAAATCTGTTTATTGACTGTACCTTTGAGACCATGGGCGGATTACAGCTTGTGGATTATGCAATGCTCCGGCACGCAGAAGGAAATTGGCTTTCCAATTTTTTTGGTAACATGGGTGAGAAAACCGACTTGCGCATCAGACAAATGGCGTGGTGGCGTTCTCCTGCAATGCCGGCTACCTCGTTGGTGATTGGAAACGCCCACATTCAGGATGTCGGGTATGAAAATCACGTGCGTTCTTTAGCAGGAGCGTTGCCAATTCTGCTCGGTGATCCCAGACAAATCCCCAAGCAAGACAGAGAAGTATTAAGCAAATATTCGGGCTGGCTTGCAAAAATGGAGCAAAAACACAATATTATGCTCTATCGTCAGGATCTGCCGGGATATTTTGAACCTGCCATAGGAGGTCATGATGGATTTGCTCGCATCAATCGCGAAACCTTCTCGGGCGGCATCATCGGATTTTTCCGACACGGCGCTAAAGAGTCTACAAGAAGGGTATGCGTAGACGGACTGCTTGCAGATCGCGAATACCTGATTTTGGATATGGATGGCAACCAAATCGCAAGAATGTCCGGAGTTCTACTCGAAAAGGAAGGCTTTGATGTAACGATTGCAGAAGATTTTGGCGGACGGCTATTTGAAATTACACTTTCCTAAAAAATCAACACCTTAAGGATGTCACTACGGTGGCATCCTTATTTATATAAAAGAGAGGGGCGACTATTGGCAGTCTGCCTCAACCAATTATAACCAAACAAACAGTTAAGCTGTCATCCTGAGCGGAGGGCGTAGCCCGTAGTCGAAATTTCACCGAGTGAAGAACGAGGTGAAATCGAGGAGCGAAAGCGACGAAGGGATCTCCTAACAAATTTGGGTGGCTTGCCATAACAAATGTAACATCCACACTGCAAGTCACCGAGACTCGTTACGAGATCCCGCGGCGGCTACGCCTTGCGCTTCTGCCTCGCTCTTCGCTCAGCAGAAGTTCGACTCCGCTCAGGATGACAGGCTGACGGATAATGATAGCAAACGCTTTTTCCGAATACGATTTCTTCTTTCCGAAAATTCTCAATTTCGGAAAAAAGCAATATTTAAAAAAGACTAAAATTCAAAAAATGCCAAATAAAATACCAAAAACGGAAAAATATATTTCAAAAAGGGGTTGACAAGCATCCAAAAATGGAGTATAATAGGGGCAGTAAAATAAAAAGGAAAGCGGCGAGAGGGCTCGTCGCGTGAAAGGAACATATTATGGCATCTACGAAGAAAACGAAATCGGCAGTCCCCGCAGGGCTTGATGCGGCAGGCAAATTGCAGGCACTCAAGACCGCAATGACACAAATTGAGCGCGACTTTGGCGCAGGCTCTATTATGAAGCTGGGTGAGAACACCCACATGGAAGTGCAAGCCATTCACACCGGCTCGCTCTCTCTTGACTTAGCACTCGGCATCGGCGGCGTTCCGCGCGGACGTATCGTCGAGATCTTTGGCCCTGAATCCTCGGGTAAAACCACCGTTGCTCTGCACATTCTCGCAGAGGTGCAAAAGTCGGGCGGCACGGCAGCTTTCATCGACGCCGAGCACGCACTTGATCCCGTATATGCCAAAGCGCTGGGCGTTGACATCAACGAGCTGCTCGTATCCCAACCCGACTGCGGTGAGGATGCCCTCGAAATTTGCGAAGCCCTCGCGCGTTCGGGCGCGGTCGATGCCATCGTTATTGACTCGGTAGCCGCTCTCGTTCCCCGTCAGGAGATCGAAGGGGATATGGGACAATCCATGGTCGGCGTGCAGGCAAGAATGATGTCGCAGGCAATGCGCAAGCTCTCGGGCGTTATCTCCAAGAGCAACTGCGTAGTTGTTTTCATTAACCAAATTCGCGAAAAGGTTGGCGTTATTTACGGCAATCCCGAAACCACCCCCGGCGGCCGCGCGCTCAAGTTCTTTGCCTCTGTCCGTATCGACATCCGCAAAACTGAACAGCTCAAGGACGGCAACGACGTTTATGGCAACCATGTCAAGTGCAAGATCGTCAAAAACAAGGTTGCACCGCCTTTCCGCGTAGCCGAATTCGATATTCTTTACGGCAAGGGCATCTCTCTCTCGGGCGAGATCCTCGACTTTGCAATCGCGCTTGATGTTATTCAAAAGAGCGGCTCCTGGTTCTCCTACAACGGCGAGAGAATCGGTCAGGGCAAGGATAACGTGCGCAAGCTCATTGAGAACACGCCCGACTTGATGAAAGAGATCGAAAACAAGGTCCGCCAGCTCAGCGAACAAGCAAAAATGACCATGGATCAGGACTTTGAGGTTGACGAGGACGACGATGAAGATTTCGATCTTCGCCTCTCCGATGATGAATAATGACACTTGAAAAAATTTCCTACGGCACAACAAACCCGCTCACCATCACCGTCCGCGCCCTGCGTGCCCAGCACGAGGGAGCCGAAATGCTTGTGCAATTGCTTTTGGAAAATGGGGAACACCAGGAGCAAAAAAGCCTTGTGATCACAACCGAGCAATACTGTGAATTTAACTTGACGCGCGGACCGATCTCAGAGGAGCTTTACGAGCAAATTGAAGAAGCCGCCGAGCTGTGCCGCGCCTTGCGCAGTGGTGAAAGTTTGCTCTCTTACGGGGCAAACTCGGTGCAGGCGCTCACACGCAAGCTGGTCGGCAAGGGATATAATCGCGAGGTCGCCGCACAGGCGGCAGAACGCCTTGCAGGCTACGGACTCATTGACGAGGAGCGTGATATGCAGCGCGAGGTGGAAAAATGTCTGCGCAAGCTGTGGGGCAGTAAGCGAATCAGTGCTCACCTTTGGAGTAAGGGATACGCCGCTGAAACCATGCAAGGACTTCCCACACTTCTTGAGGACGTCGATTTTTCACAAAACTGTGCCGCGCTCATCAAAAAGCACTACGGCGAGGTTCCAACCGATGCCGATGAAAACCGCCGCATGATCGCAAGTCTTTCCCGTTACGGATATTCCATCGGGGAGATCCGCGATGCGATCCGTCTGTTGCGGGAATAAAACAAAAAAATCAGTACCCACGCGAACTTCGCGTGGGTACCTTTTTATGTGTATCAGGTCAAGCCATAGCGGTCAACGATCGGCTCTGCCAAAGAGGGAAGATTTTTGCGAATTTCAAGAATGGCGTTGATGTAGCGGTCAAAGAATTTATCGCTCATCTCCTCGTTCTCATCAATCACAAGTCCGGCGGCGAGGTGATAGATTGCCGCTGGGGCAAACACGTCGCAAAGCGGAAACTCCTCATCCACCTCAATTGCAGCGGCATCGGTTGAAATGACCTTGTTTTCAATGCCGTTGGCTTTGCGGTAGTCGCCGTCAAGCTTGGCATATTGGGTAACAAAGGCGGCAAGCAAATAAGGGGCTCGTGCGTAGTAATCCTCGTTACCAAACGAAACGACCGCGTTCTCGCAAACAATCGCTATGGCGCTCTGTATCAAATCGCGGTAGAGCATTTGTTACCTCAAAATTACGCGTCGAGCACGTTCAGGTCGAGCAGTACCATCTCGTTGGGGTAAACGACCTTTGCACCATAGAGGTGCAGACCTTTAACGGCATCGGCAAAGCGGAGCTCGGGACGATAAGCATCGATCTCAGAGAGCTGTTCTGCAAAAGCAATTGCGCGCTTGGTACGTGCCAGGCACTTGTGCTCGTAGCCGGTGTCGCCTTCCATCTTTCTGACGTTGTTGGAAACAAAGATCTTGCAGCCGCCAATCGCGCCAATGCAACCGGTCTCCATCAGCTCGGTATTGTCGGTGGAAAGGTTGACCTTTGCCTTCATAATCAGACCTGCGACCTCGGGGGTAACCTCGATCACGATGTCCTCAGGATCGGATACGTTGTTGGTAAAGAGCTTGGTTCTGGCATCGATGATGAGGTCAACGATGTTTTCGGCGTTTACGCCGTCACACTTGATGCTGGTGCCTGCCTGACCGTACAGACCGTAAATGTAGCGGTCTGCATCATTTGCAAGCGCGCTGGCAGCATTCTTCATTGCCAGCTCCATCAATTTGGGAGAGGATTGTGCGCGGTCGATGTCATCGATTTGGAAGTTGAAGTACTTTGCCTGATCGATGGTGAGGTCGCGAGCGGTGTCGGAGAGCGTTGCGGGGGAGTTCATATTTGCATTCTTGGTGTACTCGGAGACCACAACCTCGCCAATGCCGCAAATGCGGACGGTGTTGCCTTTTTCGCGAATTTCGCCTTCATAATCGCGGTTGCAGTTTGCAACGCCGATATACTTTTTGTCAAGCTCCTGATAGAGATTTTCGCTCCACACGGTGGGAATAAAATTGGTAATAGCCATACTGTTTTTTTCCTTTCTTTATTCAATCAATTTGTTGTTAGTGCCATTTTTGCATCGAGCGCATGATTTTTGAAAGATTTGCGCGAACCTCCTCGGAGGTCATGGCACGTACCTCCGCAGGGGAAAATTCCAGGTTCTCGGCGCTCTTCACAGCACCTGCAGAACGGGAACGGTTGAAGGCATTGCTGTCAGATGCCTTCTTTTGGGAGAGCGCGCGGCGATGCTCGGCAAGAGCAAATGCCGCGGCAAGAGAGTTGCCATTTGCCACTCCTTGCCACACCTCTTCGGAAAGGGTGCTGATTGGCGTGTTGGGGTAGAGTGTGCAAAATTCGGTGTATTGACGTTCGATGTGCTCCATTTGTGCAAGTCGCGCGTGGCTTTCATCCAACGCTTGACGCAGCTGCATCAATTCACCTCGCAGCTCGTCCAATTCGCTTTTTTGATCCGTGGGATCAGAATTTTGGCAATTAGGATCAGGATCTGCATCGGGATCTGCAAAAACGCCAGTAATAGCTTCATCTGCCCCTCGGAGAGGGGCTTCCTCTCCTTCTTCTTCGGGGGATTCTGCAGGCGGCGCAGGCGCCTGCGCCACAAAATCGCGCGATACACTCGCATCTTCATTTTGATCTTCGAGAACAGTGCATTCTTCATTCATCAGTTGCAACTCCTTTCTCTTTGAGTTTTTCGAGCAACGCTTCGCGATTGGTCAGCATGCCCGAGGGGAGCAGCTCCACGTATTCGGCAACGCTCAAATGTCCGTCGTCGAGTAGCTTGTTCAGCGTGGAAACGGTAGAGGCAGGCGAATAGCGGTCAATGCTACCCGCATGAACGGTTGCGTTGATGAGCGCATTCTTCAGGAGCGCGTAGTCAAGGGCATCTGCACTTACGTCACCGTTCTTTTCCATCACAGAGAGCATGCGATCGGTAGGGCAGTAGGTGCAAAGCATATCCGCCCAAATGGCGGCAAGCTCACCAATGCAACGGCAAAAGTGAACGCGAACGTGCTCCAGGGAGACGGATGCCGCCGACTGCAAGGTCAAAATCGCGCTGGTGTTGTGAGCACGCTCATCACCCAAAGCCGAGTCGGTAGCTGCCATCATGCTCTTGGTGTTTTCAATTACGTCGGTGATCAAATCGAGGTAGCCATCCTGCATTTGACCAACGCCCACAACCGAAACGGCATCTGCCATAGTACCGCCGCCAACGGCACCGATGGCTTCACCAACCTCGTTGGACCATTCGGGAATACGCGTCTTGTCGTAAATGACTTTTGAAAAGGCAGTATTTTGCATGTGCTTGAGCGCCATGGCATAGGCGGTGTTGATGCATTTCTGGTTTGCGACCATATCGCTCACTGATGCCGTACCGTGAAAACAGTTCTTTGCATTGTGCCAATGAAAATAGGCAATGGGGTAGAGGCGCAGACCTGTTTTTGCGCGGCGGATGAGACAGTTCTTGGTCGTTTTTTCAAAAACGACTTCACCGTTCTCACGGAAGAAGCGAATCAAGAAAGTCGCCTTTTCCTCGCCGGCAAGCTCGTTTTTGCCAAGGTCTGCCGCATAGGTCCCCAAATTTTCATCGTCGCTCACAATGCGGGCAACGTCCTTCTCGCTCACACCCGAGCTCAGTGCCTCGCGGCGCAAGCTTTCCACTGTTGCGCGACCTGCCAGCATTACGTATTTCTGACTTTGAATATCAGATGAGTTGACGTCTGCAACAAACAAATTGGTGGAGTCGATCACATCCGTGCGAATGTCACCGTCAAAGGCGTGACCGTTGCGGCGGTCGGAATCCCACCAGCAGTAGAATACACCATCGCCCGAAATAGCGGCATCCAGGAGCGCTTGATAGGAGAGTGACTCCATCTGCCCGTGTTTCCAGCGCCAGGCAGCATTGCGGTTGAGCACACCGATACCGTGAGAGACGGCGAGTTTTTGCTCGGGAGAAGCGATAAAGGGGAGTGCTTCGTCGGAATAAGAGATAGAAATATCTCCACCGATGACGGATGCGACCTGGTGGTCGGTAATCCGTCGGATAAAGTTAAAAACGGGGCGTGGGAGGTCGGCGTTTACGCCATACCAATGGTCTCCGCGATAAAAACGCTCGTTGCGCCTTACCGTTTCATAAAGACCGATGCGTTGTTTGTAGGCTTTGCCTGCCTCGTAGGCACGCCACGCCAGTTCGTGTGCTTGAGAAATAACGATTCCTCCTTTCTAAAAAACTTCAGGGTAAAGAATGAATGTCGAGTCGGTAGAACTCGGCGGGGGTAGATGCGTTGGCAGAGATGGTAAAGCGCAAAAAGCGGTAGCGATGGGAACCAAAGCGCATCGTTTGCAGGTAGGTGTCCGCGTTGGAAAGAGGCTGGGCAAGGTTAAACAGCTTGCCGTTTCGCTCGGTTTCAAAAAGGACCGTTCCATCTCCCTCGCTTGCCAAAAAGTACAAATATGCACGTGTCGAGCGGCGCGGAACCTCGGGCGTTCCAAAGTCCATGTAGGCACTTTTGTAAAAAGCCGTTATGGGCATATCAAAGTCGGTGCCAAGCGATCTGTCAAACAGGAGAGAGCCGTTGTTTTGCGCAAACCCGAACCCGTCGGAGGTTTTGAAAAAGAAGCTTGCGGGAATGTTGTCAAATCGATACCATTCATCGCTTTCGGTGTTCCAAACCAGCACGTCGCCGCCTTCGTTTTCAGGGTCACGCATCCAAATCTCACCGTCCGCCACGTTCCAAAACAGATGCACGCGCTTCGAAAAATCAGATGTGATCCTGTCCTCCAGACCAATCGAAAGACGGTCGAAGGAGATCTGCTCGGGGCGAGCGACCGATGCGCTGATGCGATAAACATCATTTCCTATCACGGCAATCACGCTGTTCTTGTAGGGAATCGCGCCAAAGGGAGATGCGCAACCGATATTGCTTGCCGCAAGAGTCGCCTGAACCGTTCCTTTTTCAAAGGTGAGATTCCAGATGCGGTCGTCGGTAAACGCCAAAACCGTGTCATACAAAGGGCACATTGCTGTTACGGGATGCGCACTGTCTCCCAAAAAGAGGACGTCCTCCGCGCAAAAATAGAGTGGGGAAGCCTTGGGATAGAGTACGTGGCTGGAGGAGAGCATATAGTCGGTCACGTTTCGTGAGCAAAAGACGCGTGCATCGTTGCCCCAAAGCAAAAGCTTGTTCTCCCCATTGTGAGAATAGATGAGGGAGAGCTGAGCTGCCAAAATTTTTTGGCGGATCTCCTCGTTCAAATCCACCGTAAAGCCAACCTCAAGAATAGTGGGGGGAGACGCGGTGTTGACGGTGATTCGGTCGGTTTTGGGCGTAAAGGTGTAATCGGTAATTACCTGTCCGTCCGCCCGCACGATATCTACCGTATCGGCATAGTAGGGAAGACGGAAAACGGTCGACGCGGTGGAATTATAATAGTGGACACGCAAACGGGGCGTGAGCATATTGATCTCCTCGTTGACGTCACCGTAGGATGTAGGACTCCACTGATAGCCGAACAGCGGAACGTATGCTTCCATTTCAAGAAACTTGTTTTGCGAGACGGAGTACTGATAAATACTCTTGCCGTCCAGCAGATACAAGTCATCCAAATAGACGCAAAAATGCACAAGTCCTTCGCTTGTAGAAAGTTCCCCCGCCGGGCTTTCTGATGTCGCATTCTGCATCAAACGGTAAATGCTGCTATCGACCACAAAGAGCGAAAGCGAGACACCCTTCAGCGTTCCCTGCCAAACGCCGCGGACCTTTTGCATGCCGGGAAAGTACTTGTGAAGCCGATATCCCATACGTGTTTTGAGAACGCCGCCGGGCAGGATTCGAAAGTTGCACATATCCTCGGCACCCTCGGGGGAGAGCGGCGTGTGCTTTCCCATGCCGCCAAATTTGCAAGAGAGTATCTTCAAAGCGGAGTGCTTTGATCTGAGTCTTGCCATAAATCGAAAAACTCCTTTCATTTTGAACTGTCACAAGAAAAAACCGTCTCTCTCGCTCGCTCTAAAAGAGCGAGCGCTCTTTTTTTGCAAAACGAAAGGTATTGTTGGCGGCAGGCATTGGGGAGGGGAGATTTGCGCGGCTCATTACGGCATAGCGCAAGGCTTCCGGCGCGTGCGTTACGGCGTGGGGCTCGTCCGAGGCATCCTCGGGACGCATCGCGTCGCAAAGAAGCGCAGGCATTGAGCGGATCAGCTCGGTGCAAACCGACGATATCCGAAGCGCAGATGCGCCGTCTGCAGGGCTTAAGTATTCGCGCAAAACGCGCCATCCGGGAACGCGGCGGTTGTCGGCGGCGCACATCGGCGGCATGCCGGGCACCGACTGCATCACCTCAAATCCGCTTTTTCCGCTATCCTGACGGCGGTTCCAAAGGTCGGGGGAAGCCACCGCATAACGAACGTTGTACCCCTGACACAAAAGCGAGACCTCGCGAGCCGCCTCACTCAAGGTCAGGTTGGGCTTGCAAAATTCCTTTACGGCAAACAAATTCCCATCACTGTCACATCCCATCAAAAGGGCGGCAAGCATATCAAATCCGTAGTCCAGCGCAACAAAATAGTAAAGGGACGATGGGATCTTTTCGGGGGAGCATACGTGCACGTCGTGGTCGAACTCCGAAAAAAACTGTCCCTCAAAAACGTCCCACCTGCCATACAACCACGCGTCGCGCAGCTTTTGAGGCAGACTTTCCAACTGCCGAACATAGTCGGGGTCAGCCCGCATCAATACGGGGTTGTCATACACCTGCGCCGAGATGAACAGGTAATCGTCAGGATTTTCATCCCCTCGAAAATTCCGCTCTACAAACAGCCGCTTTACCCAAGCGTGACCAACGCCGCCGGGGTTGCAGGTCAAATACATTCTGCGCGGTACGTCACGAGTGCCACGAAGACAGGCCTTAAAAATAGAAAACTGATATTCGCTCAGCTGCGTAGCCTCATCAATGGCAATAATGTCGTACTCTTGTCCCTGGTAGCGCAAAACGTCTCTCTGCGACGCGCAATAGCCCAGCGCGATGCTGCTGCCGTTGGGGAGTGTCAGAATCTTGTCCCCCTCGCTGTAGGAGAGGAGCGTTCCGTATTCGTCCAACAGTGGGCGGACGTGATTGGCTTTCAGCTCCGCATAGGAACGCCGCACCAATAGGCACCGAATGCCGGGATAGCGGAGACAAAGACCAATCAGCTTGCGCCGCAACGCCCAGGATTTGCCGCCACCGCGCGCACCGCCGTAAGCCGTGTAACGGGCGCGAGAGGCAAAAAACAGCTTTTGCCGCTCGTTGGGCGTGCCGCGGATATGTAAGGAGAGCGCCTCCGGTTCTCTCACACGCCGTCCTCCAAAATGTCATGCTCAAACACCAGCCGCATCTCGCCGCAAGAGGCGCTCGAGGCTTCTTCCTTCTCGTCATACCCCAACCGCTTTTTGAGATAGTAGGAAAGCAGCGACGGGGAAGGAGAAGAGATCAGAAGCTCGTCCTCAAGCGTTGTGCAAATGAGATCATAAAGACGGGGAGCATCGGAGCATAGCTTTTGCAGGTAGGAGATGCCGCAACCGAGAAAGCGGCAAAAGCCTGCAAGATTTGCAAATTTTCCGCCTGCCTTTTTGGTGCCCGCCTCGGGCGGCGGACGGCAAGCCCCCACGTACTCCTCCAAGAGAGCCAAGAGGCGTTTTTGACGGGCGGAAGTGTCAAGCGTTTTTGGCAATCTCTTTGCCATACAAAGTACATCACCTCCATTCACTCGGTTTTTCCTTGTGACGCCATCATTTTACCGCGTCTTTTCGTGCCAAAAGATGACAATGTGTGCCATGTTGTGCCACATTATGTGGCACAGTTATGATTGCCCTGCGGACAAGTTATGAGTGATGAGATGCTTCGCATCGTTATGATTGGGCTACGCCCAAGTTGAGTTGTGTAGGCAATCATATCATAACGTTTGCGTAGCAAACTCATAACGACGCGTAGACGCGTCTCATAACGCTAAACTAAAAAAGCCCCGCAAATTTTTGCGAGGAAAGCGAATAGTTTTGGTTTTCTTGTTTATAAATTTAAAAACAACTAACGGTTGTTAAATCCGCCCGTAAATAAACTTTGCGGTTCTTGAAATAGTCATAAAAATTTGCTATACTATAGTCAAGATAAGCGCTTATCAATTAAAGCAAAGGTGGATTGAATTTATGGAAATCAACTTAAAAGAAAAATTACGTTCATTAAGACAACAAAAAAATATTACCCAAGAAGCACTTGCCAATCATCTTGGAATCACACCGCAATCCGTCGGAAAGTGGGAACGTGGAGAAGGTTTTCCGGATATTACTTTGCTACCTAAAATCGCGTTTTATTTTGATGTGACTGTTGATGAATTGCTTTGTGTAGATCAAGTAAAAGTGGAAGAAGCGATTTGTGAATATCAGCGGCAAAGTAAAATTTGCTGTCAGAATGGTGAAAATCAAAAGAACCTTGAAATTTGGGAAAAGGCATATTCTGAATTTCCGAAGGATTGCCGCGTTATCGAAGGTCTTATGTATGCAATCAATAGAGATGCGGTATATCCTTGCCCTAAAGCCGAAGCAGAGCGCATCATCGCTCTTGGTGAGGAGCTTTTGCAGAGATCTACGGACACTCGTCAAAGAGAAAATGCGGTACAATGTTTGTGCTATACCTACGATAATATCGATAAAGAAAAAGCGCTATATTATGCCGATATGAGTGGAACGTTCCATATAACAAGGGAGGATCTAAGAACCACGATTCTCGACGGAGAAGAAGGTGTTAAGGCTTGCCAAAGCTATATGATGTCTTTAATTCATACGGCTGCGATGACGGCATCAAGTATGATTTCAAAAACACATTTTTCGCATCAGGAAGCTATTGAAGCCTTTACCTTCGCAATCGATATTCTTAAACGACTGTACTCAGACGATAATGTTGGTTTTTATGCTTTTGATATTTCTTATTACTATCTACACATTGCTTGGGAGTATGCAGAGCTGAAGGATGTAGAGAACACTTTGAAAGCACTTGAAGAAAGCTGTCGGTATGCGATTATCGAGGCAAATTTAAAAGATATGAATTACACAGCACCAATGGTAAATCGTATGAAGCATACAAAAGCAAATACTTCTAAAAATTATAAGGGTAATGCTTGTAATCTTAGATTAAAAGCGTTAGAACATGGCAAATTTGATTTTGTGAGAAACGAAGAAAGATTCAAGAAGATTATTGCTGACCTCGAAAAACACGCTGAAAAAGAGTAATAGGAATCCCCCGACAGGTGCAATACTTGTCGGGGGTATATGTTTTGAACAAGAAAAATCGCCCACGACACTGTCGTAGGCGATTTTTTATCCGTTATTCTTTTTCAAACGTTTCCTTGTAAAATTCAATCGCCTCGGCGATAATTTCCTCGGCTTTTTTGCGACCGAAGAGAGACTTGACAGCGGTCTCCTTGTTCTCCAGCTGCTTGTAAACGCTAAAGAAGTGCATCATCTCGTCAAAGATGTGCGCAGGGAGACTGTCGATCGAGTCAATGCCGGCGTAGGTGGGATCGGATACGGGAACGGCGATGATCTTGTCATCCATCTTGCCGCCGTCTAACATACGCATCACACCAATGGGATACACTCGCATCATGGTCATGGGATAGATCGCCTCGGAGCAAAGCACCAGCACGTCAAGCGGGTCGCCGTCATCGGCATAGGTACGGGGAATAAAGCCGTAGTTGGCAGGGTAGTGCGTGGACGTATATAAAATACGGTCCAATTTGAGTAGCCCCGTCGACTTATCCAATTCGTATTTGCACTTGCTTCCCTTGGGGATCTCAATAATTGCCGCAAAATCGTCAGGCTTGATGTATGCGGGCGGGATATCGTGCCAAACGTTCATATTGTATTCTCCTTATTTTACGTAATCAAACTCAAAGCCGTAAATCGAAACGGTGTGACTGTCGCGGCAGCCCTTCTTCTCCAAAGCTTCAAATACGCCGCCGTTTTGCAGTACCTTTTGGAAGTAGTTGAGCGACTCGTAATTGCTGAAGTTGATCTGCCCCATAACGTTTTTGATCCACTCACCCTCAACAAAGAAGGTGTCGTTTTCGCGGCGAATAAGCGTTTCGCGCTCGCCGCTAACCACCACGTCCTCAGGGGTGTATTCTTGCTCGTAGACCTTAATGGGGGGCAGCTCCTCAAGACGAACCGCTACGCGACGAATGAGCGCATCCACGCCCTCGCCGGTTACTGCCGAGATGTAGAAAAGCTCCCAGCCGTTCTCACGGATAAAGGCTTCAAATGCGTCAACGTCAACCACCTCGCGGTCAAGTGAGTCGCACTTGTTTGCCACAATAATTTGCGGACGTTCTGCCAATTCGGGGCTGTAACGTGCCAGCTCGTAGTTGATCTGCTTGACGTCCTCAACGGGATCTCTGCCCTCAAAGCAGGAAATATCCACCACGTGCAAAAGAAGTCTGCAACGGTCAACGTGACGCAAGAACGCGTGACCGAGACCTGCACCGTCAGCCGCACCTTCGATCAAACCCGGAATATCGGCTGCCACAAATCCGCTCTCACCGCCCGTGCGTACAACGCCAAGGTTGGGGGAAAGGGTAGTGAAGTGATAGTCCGCGATCTTCGGCTTTGCCGCCGAGATGCGCGCAAGGATAGAGGATTTTCCAACGCTGGGATAACCAATCAGTCCCACGTCAGCAATCATTTTCAGCTCCAGAATGACCTCGCGCTCCTGTCCCTCGGTGCCGTTTTTGGCAAACATGGGGACCTGACGCGTAGGTGTTGCAAAGTGACGGTTGCCCCAACCGCCGCGACCGCCGCGGCAAGCGATAAAATCGGCACCGTCATTCTCGGACATATCGTGAATGACCTTGCCCGACTCCGCATCGCGAATGAGCGTTCCGGGGGGAACCATGATCACAAGATCCTCGGCGGTCGCTCCGTGGAACTTGCCGCCCTTGCCGTCGCCGCCGCGCGCCGCTACAAATTTGTGCTTGTAACGAAAGGCGAGCAGGGTATTGGTACCCTCGTCAACGCGAAAGACCACGTTACCGCCGTGTCCGCCGTCTCCGCCGTCGGGACCGCCCGCCGCCACGTACTTTTCGCGGCGAAAAGAGACGGCACCGTTGCCGCCGTCACCGGCTTTGATATAAATTTTAACGTTATCAACAAACATAAAGTTACCTCGCAAGCGCCATAGCGCCAATGCTCTTTACTTATCCGTCTCGTCGCCCTTCATGCGAATGATGAGCTTGATGGGCGTGCCCATAAAACCAAAGGTCTCGCGCAGGCAGTTTTCAATATAGCGCTGATAGGAGAAGTGGAAGAGCTGAATATTGTTACAAAAGATGACAAAGGTGGGGGGAGCAGTCGCGATCTGTGTCATATAGTAGATCTTGAGACGGCGTCCCTTGTCGGACGGAGGCTGAACGCGGATCATCGCGTCACCCAGCACGTCGTTGAGCATACCCGTCGTCACGCGCATAACCGACTGACCGTAAACGTAAACAATGCGCTCAAACAGATTGGTCACTCTCTGACCGGTCTTTGCCGAGATATAGAGGATGGGAGCATAGGGCATATAGGCAAGCTCGGTGCGGATCTTGTTGTTAAACTCGTTGACCGTGGAGTTGTCCTTTTCAATCAGATCCCACTTGTTCACAACAATAATGACGGCTTTGCCTGCCTCGTGTGCAATGCCTGCAATTTTTGTGTCCTGATCGGTAATGCCGGTGGAGGCATCGATCATCAAAAGACATACCTGTGCGCGTTCTACCGCCATGTGTGCGCGCAAAACGCTGAAATGCTCAATCTTGTCGTCAATTTTGGACTGGCGGCGAATACCGGCGGTATCAATAAAAGTGAACTTGCCGTATTCGTTTTCCAATTGTGTATCTACAGCATCGCGCGTAGTACCTGCCATGTCCGAAACGATGAGACGTTCCTCGCCAATGAGGCGGTTGATGATAGAGGATTTGCCCGCGTTCGGCTTGCCGATAACAGCAACCTTAATGCTGTCGTCTTCTTCCATTGTGTCCTGCCAATCGTCAAGATAGCGCAGGCAAGCGTCGAGAAGATCACCCGAGCCGCTGCCGTGAATGGAAGAAACACTGATGGGATCCTCGTCAAAGCCAAACTCGTAGAACTCGTAAAACTCCATAGGGGGAGAGCCGATGCTATCGCACTTGTTGATGCAGGGAACAATGGGCTTGCCGCTCTTTTTGAGCATGACAGCAATGTCGCGGTCGTTGGCGGTCAGTCCCGTGCGCACGTCACACATAAAAATGATGACGTCGGCGGTGTCAATCGCCATTTGTGCCTGCTGACGCATCTGCTTGAGTATCAGGTTGTCGGTCTTGGGCTCAATTCCGCCCGTGTCGATCAAAATCATGCGCTTGCCGCGCCATTCGGTCTCACCGTAGATGCGGTCGCGCGTGACACCGGGGGTGTCCTCAACAATGGAGCGGCGCTCGCCGATGAGTTTATTAAATAAAGTGCTTTTGCCAACGTTGGGGCGTCCGACAATCGCAATAATCGGTTTTGCCATAAATCTATGTCCTTTCCACTAAAAAACAGTTTGTCCGCTTTTTCTGTCCGTCATTCGCCAACCCCAAGCAGAGCGGCAATCAATTTTGCACCGTCGTTTTCCGAGGGGCAAACGGGCACGCCAAGACGCTCCGAGAGTTCAGCAGGCGTCATATCGTCCAAAAAGACGTCGCCATCTGCGCGCAGCATCACCGCGGGGAAGAGAAGCTCGTCGCCCAAATCCTTGCCCGAAAGCTGCTCGACTACGTCAGTGCCGGTGAGTAATCCCGCAACGGTTACGCTGGGGCCGAAAAAGTTGTTGACAATGGGGTAAACGTTTACTGTCAGCCCATCCACGCGCGCCATCAGCTCTTTTGCCAAAGAGGAGATGTGCTCGTGTGCCGCTATGCCCGTTGCAACCGATACGGTGCGCGGAGCGTGGAAGCCGTCAAGAAGCTCGTCGAGATAATCCAATTCAAAATCAAATTCCGACTTCATTGAGGTCAGCATACCAACGCCGTTCTCAATTTGGGAGTAATCCTCGTAATATTCCTCGGGGGGCAGGGGAAGTCCTGCACGCACGTAAAACTCATCCGAGCAGTAAAAAATGCGTGTGCCAAACTTTTGCAGGCATTCCTCGCCAAAGGCGTTGACCTGCTCGATCACCGCCGCACACTCCTCGGGGGAGAATGCTTCCAAGGGATAGAGCTTTTCGCGGTACTTGGTCAACCCTACGGGCACGATCGCGCAAGAGCGCAAAGACGGATGATATTCGATAAGATCGTGCATCGTGCGGTCAAGCTCGGCACCGTCGTTGAGCCCCTTGCACAGCACGATCTGCGTGCAGAGCGCAATGCCTGCATCCGCCATGCGACCAAGGTAGGAAAGCACCTCTCCCGCGTGCTTGTTTTTCATCATTTTCACACGCAAATCGGGGTTGGTGGTGTGCACCGAGACGTTGACGGGGGAGATATGCATCTTGATGATGCGGTCAATGTCGGCATCCTTGAGGTTTGTCAGGGTAACGTAGTTGCCGTGCAAAAAGGAGAGGCGGTCGTCGTCATCCTTAAAATAAAGAGACTCGCGCATGCCGGGCGGCAGCTGGTCAATAAAGCAGAACACGCAACCGTTTTGGCAGGTGTGCTTTTTGTCCATCAAGGGCGTTTCAAATTCCAAGCCAATGTCGTCATACTCGCCCTTGTTGATGTGTACGGTGTAGGGCTCCTCACCGCGCATAAGCGTGACGGAAACGTTTGTATCGGTGAGATAAAAACGGTAATCGAGCACGTCGCGTATTTCATTTTGATTGATGGAGACAAGCACGTCACCACCGTGAATACCGGCTTTTGCGGCAATACTGCGCGGCAAAACCGCCAAAATCTTTACCATTTTCACCTCTCCTTTCCAAAAAGTCTCAATAGCGCATAATTTAACGTCTTATTATATCATAAAAGAAATGAAAAGTCAATATTTTATTGCTTTTTTTGAAAAAAGAAGGGGGACTTTCATCAAGAAGTCCCCCATGTTCTCTTTATTGATTTTCTTCCTTAGGAGCCACAAGAGCAGTCAGCGCATCGTCTGCCTTTTGCAGCTTTTCTGCGCGCTCGGGATGCTTGGTTTCGTCGAGCTGATTTGCAATGTTTGCCAAGAACACGCCGCCAAAGGCAGTGGCAACGGTAAATAACAATTTGCCCACGGGGGGATCTGCAATCTGTCTGCAGTCGACGCGGCGCTTATAGTCGATCACAGCCATAGCCGAAGCGGCAACGGCGGTTACGCTTGCCAAAGAAAAAATGATCTTATTGATGTTCATAGTCGTTCTCCTTTTTTATTTTCCTGCTGTGTGTTTGAGATATGCGTTGATAAATCCGTCAAGGTCACCGTCCATAACGGCTTGAATGTTACCCGTCTCATATCCTGTGCGCTTGTCGGTAACAAGGGTGTAGGGCATAAAGACGTAGGAACGAATTTGCGAGCCCCACTCAATGTTGTTCTTCACACCCTGAATGTCCTCAATGGTGTCAAGACGCTCCTGGATTTTGATCTCCATGAGCTTGGATTTGAGCATACGCATTGCAGTTTCCTTGTTTTGCAGCTGCGAGCGCTCGGTCTGGCAACCAACCACAATACCCGTAGGCTTGTGAACGATGCGGATAGCCGAGTCGGTCTTGTTGATGTGCTGACCGCCCGCGCCGCTGGAGCGGTGAGCGGTAACTTCAATGTCTTCCTCGCGGATGACAACTGCATCAAGGTTTTCAAACTCGGGCATGACTTCGATGGATGCAAAAGATGTTTGACGGCGACCGTTTGCGTCAAAGGGAGAAACGCGTACCAAGCGGTGAACACCGTTCTCGCTCTTGAGGTAGCCGTAAGCGTTCAGACCGGAGATCATCACAGTTGCACTCTTAATGCCTGCACCGTCGCCGTCGAGCCAGTCGGTCAGCTTGACGTTAAAGCCGCGCTTTTCTGCCCAACGGGTGATCATGCGGTAAAGCATTTGCGCCCAGTCCTGCGCCTCGGTACCACCTGCACCGGGGTGGAAGGAAACAATGGCGTTGCTCTTGTCGTACTCTCCGGAAAGAAGCACCTCAATGCGGCGGTTCTCTTCCTCGGCAACAATGGCATCAAGCTCACTCTGAACTTCGTCAACAAAGCCCTCGTCGTTTTCTTCAATTGCCATCTCGGCCAAAGCGATGGCGTCCTCAAGACGCGCACAGAGCTTTTCATAGCCGGCAACTTTATCCTGACCTTGCTTAATGGTCTGCAGCACCTTGCTCGATTTTTCAGCACTGTTCCAAAAATCGGGAGCTTGTGTCTGTGCTTCCAGATCCTTCAGCAATTCTTTTGTTTCTTCAATACGCAAAGCGGAACCAAGCTCCACAATGCTCTCTCTCATACCAAGCAGCTTATACTTGGCATCTTCTAATGCAACGATCAATTTTTACCTCCAAAGCCCCAAGGGGCAATTTGTCTCAAAATTTTCTATATCTATACTATTATATCACAAAAGTGGGGGATGTTTCAAGAGGTTTTGAAAAAAAGCGGATAAAATTGTCAATCTTTCCTCTCCACACCCAGCGTCGCAAGTCCGCCCTCGGAGGTTTCCTTGTAGAGGTCGGACATATCGCGGCCGGTTTCCATCATGGCGCGCACGACCTTGTCAAACGAGATCATTCGCGTATCGGATAGGAAGTCCGAAAGTGTGACCGCATTGATGGCACGCATTGCGGCAACCGCATTTCGCTCAATGCAGGGGATCTGCACAAGACCGCAAATGGGGTCGCAGGTCAGTCCCAAGTGATGCTCAATCGCAATTTCGGCGGCGTATTCGATCTTGTCAAGACTGAGCTGGAATAACTCACCCAAAGCCGCCGCAGCCATAGCGCACGCCGTACCGATCTCGGCTTGGCATCCGCACTCTGCACCCGAAATAGATGCATTCGTTTTTATCAAGTTGCCAATGATGCCGCCCGCGGCAAGCGCGCGAACGACCTCCCAATCGGCAAATCCGTTTTTGTGTTGCTCATAGTAAAGGACAGCAGGGAGCACACCCGAAGCTCCGCAGGTTGGCGCGGTGACGATCTTCTCACCCGCTGCATTCTGCTCACTGACAGCAAAGGCGTAGGAGCAAACCAAGCGGTTTTCGCGTGTTTCGGCACTCTCACCAAGTGAGCGACGGTAGTAAAGATACTTCGCCTTTTTTTGCACATGAAGCCCACCGGGGAGTTCGCCCTCGTCCTCGAGACCGCGACGGATCGACGCCTTCATCGCCTCCCACATGTCGGTCATATAGAGCCAAAATTCGGGGCCCTCATTCTCCTCGGCAAACTGCCACAGGCGAATGTTCTTCTTTTCGCAGTATTCGCGAATATCCTTCCATGTCTTGAGCGTGTAGTGGATCTTCGGCGCTTCCGCAGCCTCGCCGTCCACCTGAATACGACCGCCACCCACACTTAAGATGCGCAAGCGACCAAATTCGTGACCTTTGGAAAGAGCAGAGACGTCCATGGTGTTGGGGTGGGGAATATCCTCGTTTTCGGGGTCGAAAATGATCTCGCAGGGCATGGGATAGAGCGTTTTGCGAATGATGTTGTCGGTGCCGTGTCCCTTGCCGGTTTTGGCAAGAGAGCCAAAGAGCGTTACGCGGAACTCATCAGCCGCAGGGAACTTTTTGAGTGCGAGCAGACAGGCGCGCTCGGGGCCGATGGTGTGCGAGCTGGAAGGGCCCGAGCCCACCTTGTAAAGCTCGGTCAAGGACTCCATACCGGGGAGCCGCGAGCCGTGATGCTGTGTATTGTTTTTGAAGATCTGTTTCATAAGAATGTCTCCTTCAAAAATCTATTATTTATGATATTTCGTGCCCTTGAGAATGCCAAAGCAACGGTAGAGCATTTCCAAAAGCAGCACGCGCATCATTTGATGCGGAAAGGTCAATTTGGATACCGAAAGGCGCAAATCGCACGCGCACTTGACCTCATCCGAAAGCCCGTAGGAAGAGCCAATGATCAGGCACAAAGAGCCCGTGTTTGCAAGCACGCCGTCAAGCCTTGTGGCAAGCTCCTCCGAGGAGAATTGCTTTCCCTCAACGCACATCGCAATTTTGTAAGAACGTGGAGGAATTGCCGAAAGGATCCGCTTGCCCTCGTCGGCAAGAGCGGCTTTGATCTCGCCCTCGCTCGGGTTGTCCGAAAGCTTGGCTTCCTTCAGTTGCAGGATCTCGGGCTTGCAAAAAGCACCAAGACGTTTTTCATATTCCGCCATAGCATCTCGCCAATAGGCTTCCTTGAGATTGCCAACGGTAATCACGGTAACTTGAACCATATTTTTCTCCAATCAGAGCATTTCGGTGGGGATTTCGGGGTGCGCAACAAACACCTGCACGTCAGCGTCGCCCAAAGCACCGATGCACTCACCAAGCGCGATGTCGGGAGCGTTGTTTTCCTGGCTCAGGTGTGCCAGCATCAGCTTTTTTGTGCCCGCAGCACAAAGACGTGCGGCAAGAGCTGCGGAATCGGGGTTGGAAAGATGCCCACGCCGTGAGGCAATGCGCATTTTCAAATCATAAGGGTAAGGTCCCGTCATCAGCATATCGTAGTCGTGATTGCTCTCCAAAATAACGGCATCGCAGCCCGTCAGAGCCTCCTCAATTTCGGGCGTGACGTAGCCGATGTCGGTCGCGTATCCGATGCGGTAGGTGCTTCCATCTTCAGAGGGGACTTCAATGCGATATCCCACCGAGGCGCGACTGTCGTGCGGGGTGGGGAAGGAGGTCACGCGCATACCGCAAATACATTCCTCATAAATGGGCGGATGTGTGTGCAAAAGCGGCTCGATCGACGGATGCGGTAAAAGCTTATACGCAGAGCCGTTTGCAATATGTACGGGCACGGGATGCTTTTTGAGAAATACGGGCAGGGCGCTGATGTGGTCGGTGTGCTCGTGCGTGACGAGAATCGCACCAATGCTGTCGGCATCAATGCCGACCTCGGCAAGTGCCCCATGCAACCGCTTGGCATTCTTGCCGGCATCGATCAGGAGCGTGCCGCAAGGTGCTGATATTACAAAGCAGTTGCCCGTTGATCCCGAGTAAAGGGAGATGATGCGAACAGAGGTCATTGGAACATTCCCTCCAGCATCGGCAAAAGAAAGAGGTACATCATGTCCAGACAAAACGCCAGAATAATGGGGAAGATGACGGTGATCATCCAACGCGAGCGGTGCATGCGAGCGGCACAATCGTCAATAAACTTTTGTTTTTCCTCGAGTGTCATCGAGTCGCTCATGCGGTCGGGCGTGAGCCCCTTGCCCACAAAGCCGCGGTTGTAAACAACAAATATCACGGTCAGCACCGCGCCCACGGCAAGGTAGACGATGTAGATGGGAAAGTACTTCGCCAACGCAAAATAGGCGACAGAAAAAAGGATCGAATTGCCCAAAAGGATCAGGGCAAGGAGTTTGTTTTCGGGTTTCATAAAAATTCCTTTTTGGAGATTACAGTTGAATTGCACCAACAGGGCGAATACGCAAAACCATGCAAGCACCCGCACCAAATGCGGCATCCATCGCCTCGCGGTAAGCGGTTACGTCAGCGGTGGGAACAAATGCCTGGATCGTGCCTGCAAAGCCGCCGCCGTGCACACGCCAAGCCGCCTTTTTGCCCGAGAGCAGACGCTCGGAGAGGCAAAGAGCGAGAGAAAGTCCCTGCTCCTTTACGTTTTTGGTGGTGTATACGTTTTGCAGATAGCAATAAGAGGAGCGTCCCGATGCGATCACGTTTGCAAAAAAGGCATCCAGGTCTCCCTTTGCCAAAGCCTCGGTCTGCTCGGCTACGCGACGGTTCTCTGCAAAAAAGTGCAAGGCACGCAAAATGGCGCGGTCGCTGTACTGCGCACGCAAAAGGGGCATGCTTGCCACAATGTTCTCCTCGGTCAAGTCACGCAAAACCGACTTGCCAAAATAAGCGGCAATGCTCTTCATTTCAGCGGGAACAGAGGCATAGTCCTCGGTCAGGTCGGCGTGGTTTCCACCCGTGTTGGTGATGCAGAGGTTGTAGCCCGCGCCCGAAATATCAACGTCGAGCTTGTTGATGATGGGGGACTTGGGATCTGCAAAGTCAATGGCAACAATGCCGCCAACGGCACAGGCAACCTGGTCCATCAGACCGCAGGGCTTGCCGAAAAACACGTTCTCGGCATATTGCGCGATCTTGGCGATCTCCACGTTGTCGATCGCACCCTCGTTGTAGATGTGATTGAGAATGTTGCCGATCATATCCTCAAACGCCGCCGAGGAAGAAATGCCCGAGCCCTTGAGCACGCTTGAGGTAGTGTAAGCATCAAAGCCGCCAACCGTATAACCGTTTTGACGGAAGCCTGCAACCATACCCGCAATCAGCTCGTCCGAGTGTCCCTCGGGGTTCTCGCGAGGAGAAGTAAAATAGTTGATGTCAATGACGTCCTCGTGAAAGCCCTCGCTTTTTACGCGGATCATATCCTCATCGTTGGGGGAGGCGACCGCAATGATGTCAAGGTCGATCGATGCGGCAATCACGCAGCCGTGATTGTGGTCGGTGTGGTTGCCCGAAAGCTCGCTTCTGCCGGCAACCGAATAGAGTGCAGCCTCGCGGTCAGAGCCGTAAAGGGAAGCAAACGCATCGATGGCAGCGGCATAGCGTTCTCTTTGACGGGGGATGGCAGCCTCGCCGTAAATATAACCCAAACGACCGTCGTATTCACCACTCAAAAGAGCGGACTTGAGCGCATTGATTTTCATAACAGTATCTTCCTTTCCAAATGCGGATTTGAGCGCGCGCCTCGCGCGCGTACATACTATCTCAATTTATCATTATATCATAGAAAAGGGCACTTGTCAATCCCCTGATACGGGAGAAAAAAGCCACGTTTTTCTGTGTCCCTTGGCACATTTTGGGCATATGCTGAAAAAGAGCGAAAAAAATTCTGAAAAATCAAAAGAAATTTTCAAAAACCTATTGACAATTGCTATATAATATATTATAATATATATAGTATCTATATCGCGCGCGCGCGAAGAATGCCGAAATTTTTAGAATAATAATTAGTCTTTATATAGAAAGGAGCGGGGCTTTCAGCCTTTCGTGTAATCGATATGTCAACCAAATTTGTCATTCGCGGAAACCGTCCGCTTTACGGTGAAATTGCCGTCAGCGGCATGAAAAACGCGGCTTTGCCCATCCTCTTTGCCACCATTCTCACAGGTGACGTTTGCACACTTGATAATATTCCCGCTGTCAGCGACATTACCAACTCGCTCCTGCTCATCCAGCAAATGGGAGCGCAGGTCAAATATCTTTCCCCCACGCAGGTCCTCATCAACACCGCAGGTGTCCGTCAGGGAACCTCGCCCGATGAGCTCGTCCGCAAAATGCGCGGCTCTTCTTACCTTTTGGGCGCAGAGCTCGGCCGCTTTGGTAAAACGCGCATCGCGTGGCCGGGCGGATGCGATTTTGGCGGCAGCCGTCCGCTGGACCAGCACATCAAAGGCTTCCGCGCGCTGGGCGCCAAAACCGACACCGAGGGCGGCTACATTTTCGCCGAGGCAGACGAGGGGTTGAAAGGGAACAGCGTCTATTTTGACGTTGCATCCGTAGGAGCTACTGTCAACGTTATTCTGGCATCTGTTTTTGCAGAGGGCACCACCGTTATTGAAAACGCGGCTCGCGAGCCCCACATCGTTGACCTGGCAAACTTCCTCAACGCGTGCGGAGCCGATATCGTTGGCGCAGGTACGTCGGTCATTAAAGTGCACGGCGTTACCGAGCTTCACGGCTGCAGCTATACCATCATTCCCGATATGATCGAGGCAGGCACCTACATGGTAGCCGCTGCCGCTGCGGGCGGATGCGTGCGTGTCACGTCTGTGATCCCCAAACACGTTGAGTCCATCACCAGCAAGCTTTGCGAAATGGGCGTCAAGGTTGAAGAAGAGGATGACGCAGTTGTTGTCATCAGCGACGGCAAGCTGCAAAACATCAACATTCAAACCGTCTACTATCCCGGTTTTCCCACCGATATGCACCCGCAGTTTGCAGTACTGCTTTGCATTGCCAATGGCATTGGCAATATCCACGAGGGCGTGTGGCAAAACCGCTTCCGCTACACCGAGGAGCTGATGAAAATGGGCGCCAAAATCATGGTAGACTCGCAAAACGCGACCATCATTGGTGTTGAGCAACTTACGGGAGCCGTTGTAAAATCGACCGACCTCAGAGCTGGTGCGGCACTGGTCATTGCAGGACTTGTGGCACAGGGCGTTACCGAGGTACGTGGCGTGCATTACATCAAGCGCGGCTACGAAAACCTTGTTGAAAAGCTCCGCGGCATCGGCGCCGACATCGAGGAGCTCCCCCTTGAGGATCCCACCGCCGAAACCACCGCAAAAGCGAACTGAATTTACTAAAAAACAAACTCCCCAAATGAGCAAAACGACCTCGCTTGGGGAGTTTTTGCGCGCACAAGAATAAATTTTGATGTTTTCCTTTACAAAAAGGAAGAAGTGTGCTATAATGGCAGTATCCCCAGATAGGTATCTCAAAAATACTGTTTTAGAGAGGGCAAAAAGATGAAAAAAGTTTTAGGAATTGTTTTGCTGGCGCTTGCCATGATGCTTGTATTGGCATCCTGCGAAGCTCCCGTACCGGGTGAAAGTGACACTCCCATCAATGTCACCGTTGATGAGGAAGGCTACGTTGTGGTAAACAACGTAAAAACCGAGCACAAGGTTCACACCGAGGATGTTATCACCGTCAATGCCAATGGGTATCTTGTAGTCAACGGTGTTGCCACCAAGCATCAGGTACACCTTACGGACGTGATTACCGTAAACGAAAATGGATATGTGATTGTTAACGGTGTAAAAACCGCATACAAAATTCACACCGAGGATAGTATTCTTGTCAGCAACGATGGCTATGTTGTAGTCAACGGCATCAAAACAGAGCACAAGGTTCACGTTGAGCCCGAGATCTCCGTCATCGACGGCTACGTAGCAATCAACGGTGTTAAGACAGAATATGCTGTTGATAAAGCCGTAGTTGTTACGGTAGAAGACGGCTACGTTGTAGTCAATGGCGAGAAGACCGAACACAAGGTTCATGTTGATCCCGAAATCTCTGTAATTGACGGTTACGTAGCAATCAACGGTGTTAAGACCGAATACGAAGTTAACACCGCGGATGAAATTACTGTTGAAGACGGTTACGTTGTAGTCAACGGTATCAAAACAGAGCACAAGGTTCACACCGATCCTGTAATCTCTGTAATCGACGGTTACGTTGCAGTGAACGGTGTTAAAACCGAATACGAGGTCAACACCGCAGACGTTATCACTGTTAAGGATGGTTACGTTGTAGTCAACGGCATCAAAACAGAGCACAAGGTTCACACCGATCCTGTAATCTCTGTAATTGACGGCTATGTTGCAGTAAATGGCGTCAAGACCGAACATAAGGTTCACGTTGAACCCGAAATTTCTGTAATTGATGGTTATATTGCTATCAATGGCGTTAAGACAGAGTATGAGGTAAAAATTCCCCATGTGCATTCTTACGGTGAATGGGAACTTTACAATAATGCCGAAACCGATTGTGAAAAGAAATTGTACCACAGAATTTGTTCTACTTGTTCCAACATTGAGTGGAAAGATGGTACATACCAAGACCATAATTTTGTAACTGTCACTACCCCCGCAACCTGTCAAGCAGGTGGCTATGATACAAAAACTTGTCAAACTTGCGGTAAGATTGAGGTTTGCAACCAGACTCCTATTGCAGACCACAGCTGGGCAACTACTTATACCACAGATAATAGTTTCCATTGGTTAAAGTGCCAATTCTGTGATGCGATTGCTGAAAAAGCGGAACATACACCGAATGATAACGGTATTTGCACCGTATGTGATATGGTAGTTGGTGCAACCGAGGGTATTATTTACGACATTTCTGCCGACGGCACTTATGCCGAGGTCATCGGCTACACAGGCACTGCCACCAAGGTGCGCATCGCCGAGGAGTATCAAGGCTTGCCCGTAACCACCATTTATGCCGAAGCATTCAAAAACAAAGGTATCATTATTACTTCGGTTATCATTCCCGATAGCGTCACGAGCATTGGCGCTTCTGCGTTCTATAATTGCTACTCTTTGACGAGTGTCACCATTCCCGATAGCGTCACGAGCATTGGCGATTCTGCGTTCTTTTATTGCACCTCTTTGACGAGTGTCACCATCCCTGATAGCGTCACGATCATTGGCGATTATGCGTTCTCTAATTGCACCTCTTTGACGAGTGTCACCATCCCTGATAGCGTCACGAGCATTGGCGATGGTGCGTTCCGATATTGCTCCTCTTTGACGAGTGTCACCATCGGCAATAGCGTCACGAGCATTGGCGATGATGCGTTCTTTTATTGCACCTCTTTGACGAGTGTCACCATTCCTGATAGCGTCACGAGCATTGGCGATTATGCGTTCTCTAATTGCGACGCTTTGACGAGTGTCACTATCCCTGATAGCGTCACGAGCATTGGTAATTCTGCATTCTCTGGTTGCGACTCTTTGACAAGTGTCACCATCGGCAATAGCGTCACGAGCATTGGCGATTCTGCGTTCTATAATTGCTCCTCTTTGACGAGTGTTACCATCGGTAATAGCGTCACGAGCATTGGCGATTCTGCGTTCTATAATTGCACCTCTTTGACGAGTGTTACCATCCCTGATAGCGTCACGAGCATTGGCGATGATGCGTTCTTTGGTTGCAATTCTGCACTTTATACCGAATATGAATTGGGCAAATATGTGGGCGACGCAACCAATCCCTATGCAGTTTTAATTGAAGTTACCAACAAAAATATGAGCACTTACCAAATTCACCCCGACACCAAGGTAATTGCTTACGAAGCATTTGGAGATTGCTATCACCTTACAAGCATTATCATCCCCGATGGTGTAAGAGGCATTGGCGACTTTGCGTTCGAGGATTGCTCCTCTTTGACGAATGTCGCCATCCCCGATAGTGTCACGAGCATTGGCGATTATGCGTTCTGTGATTGCACCTCTTTGACGAGTGTCACCATTGGCGATAGCGTCACAAGCATTGGCGATTATGCGTTCTACTATTGCACCTCTTTGACGAGTGTCACCATCGGCAATAGCGTCACGAGCATTGGCGATTATGCGTTCTCTAATTGCGACGCTTTGACAAGTGTCACCATCCCTGATAGCGTCACGAGCATTGGTAATTCTGCGTTCTATAATTGCACCTCTTTGACAAGTGTCACCATCCCTGATAGCGTCACGAGCATTGGTAATTCTGCATTCTCTGGTTGCACCTCTTTGATGAGTGTCACCATCCCTGATAGCGTCACGAGCATTGGCGATTCTGCGTTCTACTATTGCACCTCTTTGACGAGTGTCACCATTGGCGATAGCGTCACGAGCATTGGTCGTTATGCGTTCTATGATTGCACCTCTTTGACGAGTGTCACCATCGGCAATAGCGTCACGAGCATTGGCGATTATGCGTTCCAATATTGCACCTCTTTGACGAGTGTCACCATCGGCAATAGCGTCACAAGCATTGGCGTTTCTGCGTTCGATGGTTGCACCTCTTTGACGAGTGTTACCATCGGTGATAGCGTCACGAGCATTGGCAATTCTGCGTTCCTATATTGCTACTACCTCACCGATGTTTACTACACCGGCAGTGAGGCAGAATGGAAGCAAATAACGATAGTTAGCGGTAATTATCCTTTAACCGATGCCACTATTCATTATAACTACGTCCCCGTAGAATAAAAACAACAACAAACAGCGAGCCGCACCGCGGCTCGCTGTTTCTCTTTGTCGAAAAATAAGCAAAGGCTTCCCCTCGAGGGGAAGCTGTCATCTGCCGTTTACGGCAGTGACTGATGAGGTGTAGAGCGCATCGCGCTCGTTCGTTTACTCGTGTCTGACGCCATCTTCGATGGCTACACCTCATCCGTCTCGCGTTGCTCGCCACCTTCCCCTCAAGGGGAAGGCTTTTTGTTAGTTTGCCACGAAACAAAAGCCGACGGTCTCCGTCGGCTTTCTATTTGCAAAACGAAAACCCCGCCATAGTGGCGGGGTTCAAAAGAGGTTAACCGGTGAGAGGAAATCCTCCAAATATGTTATAATAGAAGAGACCTGCCAGTCAAAACTAAAAAACATATTTGGAG
>SVTP01000025.1 GCA_015063725.1 Oscillospiraceae bacterium | reverse complement strand
TTTGCCCTGAAATATTAAAAGTGGACAGCAATAATGCCGTCCACTTAATTTGGTGGAGCGTACGGGATTCGAACCCGTGACCCCAACACTGCCAGTGTTGTGCGCTCCCAACTGCGCTAACGCCCCGTTCCATAGAACACAGTTATTTTATCATACTTTATCCTTGATGTCAAGTATTTTTTGCGGTCAAATGAAAAAATATTGTTTTATGGAATGATCTTATGATACGCCAACCGCTCGTCGCCATTCTCAAGATAGATGATGCCGCAATATTGAAAGCCGCGTTTTTGCAGGGCGCGTTGCATTGGCAGGTTATCGCGGTGGGTGTCGATACGCAGGTTTTGACAACGCAAGAAGCATTGGTCAATGCAAAAACCGATGATTCCCCTGCCCTGCTCGGCTACCGCAATGCGGTGAATAACGCCATACGGGGCATCGTTTAGCCATTCGCCCTCGTAAATTTTTGCATAGGTGGGTTCTCCATCCAGCGTGAACATAAACGTGGCAACAATTTCGTCATCCTCAACGACTACGTATCCTACGCCGCGCTCCATATCCGCGCGCGCGGTGTCGATGTTGGGAGTTCCTTGGTTCCATTGGTTGGGGTTTCCCGTCTCGCGCATAAAGCACTTGGCGTTCTCGTAGATCTCTGCAATGCGGGCAAGGTCCGCTTCAGTCGTTTTTCGAATTACCATAACAACCTCTCTATCAAAAAGGTCGGCGACGGAAGTCGCCGACCTTGCTTTTTTGTATGATTACCAAATAACGATACGCTTTTCGGGCGCAAGATACATTTGGTCGGTATCCTTTACGTCAAAGGTCTTGTACCACTCAGGGAAGTTTCTGGGGGGCATGTTTGCACGCAGCATGCAAGGGCCGTGAACGTCGACGGAGAGCAGCATTTGCAGGTATTCCGGTCTTGCCTTTTCGCACCAGACTCTTGCCCAGTTAGCGAAATACTCCTCGTAGGAAGCGCCTTCGGTTCTCGACATAATATCAAGAGTGACCGACATACCGCCGTTATCTGCCATGTTTTCGCTGACGATGAACGCGCCGTTGACCTTGCCCCAAGGCAGTTCGATGCCGTCGAATTGCTCGATCATCTGTTGAACCTTGGCTTCAAATCTCTTAAAGTCGTCCTCTGTCCACCAGTCGTTGATGTTGCCGTTTTCGTCGCACTTTGCGCCGTTGCTATCGAATGCGTGAGAAATCTCGTGACCGATAACGCCGCCAATACCGCCGAGGTTTTCGCTTCTGGTTTGCTTGAGAGAATAGAAAGGTGCTTGCAGGATAGCTGCGGGGAAGGTGATGTCATTTACGAAAGGATCGTAGCAAGCGTTGACCATGTGGCCGGGCATTGCCCACTTGGTGGGATCGGTGGGCTGGTCGAGCTTGGAGAGGATGTCCTCCTCTTGAATTGCTTTAAGAGAGAGGAAGATATCAAGCAACGAATCCTCGGGGTTGAACACGAGCTTATCATAAATGGCTCTTACCTTATCGGGATAACCCATCTTTACGCCCATTGTGGAGAGCTTGAGAATTGCCTTCTCTTTGGTCTCCTCACCAAGGATGTCATTGGTCTTGATGCGTGCCTTGTAGGTGTCGATGATCTGGTAAACGATCTCGGTGATATCCTTCTTTGCTTCTTGACCGAAATATTTATCACCGTAATAAATGCCTACGGGCTCGGAATACATACCCGATGCGAGGTTGTAAGCAAACTTTTCGATGGATTGCATTTTTGCAACACCGGTGAGCGCACGCATATACATGCCGCCCATGTCACGCAGCTCCTCGGAGAGGAAGTTGCATGCCTTGAGGAGCCCCGTAACGTATGCCCAGTGCTTGTAAAGCTCAAGGTTTTCGGCATTGAAAACGGCTGCAAATGCTCCAAAGAAGCGAGGCTCGGTAACAACGACCGTTGCAGGAACGTGACCAAAGAGATCGCAGAGAATAGCACCAAAGTCAAGGGTGGAAAGCATTTCGGCTACCTTGCCCTCTTCCATGGGGTTATACATTTCTACGTATCTCGACCACTCCTCGCTGGTCTTAACAAGAGAACCAAGGATCGCGTCAAATGCGAGAGCGTCGGCAACGTACTTTTCCTGATCCTCGGGGGCGAGATCGGTTTGTGCCATGACCATTTTGGCAACGTTGGTCCAAATGCCAAGGATCTGCTCCTTTTGCGCTGCCATTTCGGGCTTGTAGTAGGAAGCATCGGGGAGGATCACGCTCGGGCCTTGGATGTAAACGAGGTGTCTCTTGGTGTTCTTCATATCGGTCTCAACGCCAATGTTGATGGGCGTGGGAATGCTCTTTTGAGAGAGCGTTTTGTAGAGACGGCTGAAATCTTCAACTGTTTTGAGTTCGTCAAGGGTAGCGAGAACCTTAAGTGCGGGCGTGATGCCATGTGCGGCTTTGCGGTCTGCATCCTTAATGATGGCATAAAGCTCACAAGCGCGCTTGAGGTACTCGTTGGGATAGGACTTATTTGCAGTCATGGTTTCAAACTCGTCCATCATGATTTTTTCAACGCCGTCGGCAAGCTCCATAAAGCCGCCTGCGCAGGGCTTATCATCGGGAATAACGAGTTTATCTAACGTTTCTTGATTGACGTGCATATAAAGGTCATCTTGAATTCTAATGTTTTCCATAGTGTGTATCTCCTTATCATTGCGATTTGGAAGCATTTTTGTTTGCTTTCCTCTATTGTAGCACATTTTTTGCCAAAAGACAATAGCAGTGGGAGATTTTTTTATTTCAAGATGTAAAAAAATAAGTCACCCATCAAAAATCTCTTGACTTTTCCCCATTCTTGCGGTATAATGATTACAATGTAAAATTATGCTCTCTTTTAGAGAGTTCACTGTGAGGTTTTGTATTATGGCAAAAAACAATGAAAAAATGGTTGATCAGATCACGTCGATGGACGTCGATTTTGGTCAATGGTACACAGACGTAGTGAAAAAAGCCGAGCTCGCTGACTACTCGGGCGTTAAGGGCTGCATGATCTTCCGCCCTTACGGCTACGCAATTTGGGAGAACATTCAAAAGGATCTCGACGCGCGTTTTAAGGCGCTGGGTCACGAGAACGTTTATATGCCTATGTTCATTCCCGAATCCCTTTTGCAAAAAGAAAAGGATCACGTAGAGGGCTTTGCTCCCGAGTGCGCGATCGTTACCATCGGCGGTCAGAATCAGCTCCCCGAGAGATTGATCGTTCGCCCCACGTCGGAGACGCTCTTCTGCGAGCATTTTCGCAATATCATTCAATCCTACCGCGACCTGCCCAAGCTCTACAACCAATGGTGCAACGTGGTTCGTTGGGAAAAGACTACCCGTCCCTTCCTGCGCACCGCTGAGTTCCTCTGGCAAGAGGGCCACACTATGCACGAGACCGAGGAAGAGGCAAGACAGGAAACCCTGCAAATGCTCAAGGTTTACGAGGACTTTTATGCAGAGGCTCTTGCTATCCCCGCTTACACCGGCAGAAAGACCGAAAAGGAAAAGTTTGCAGGTGCTGAGGAGACCTACACCATTGAGCCTATGATGCACAACGGTGTTGCTCTGCAAGGCGGCACCACCCACTACTTTGGTGACGGCTTTGCAAAGGCGTTTGACATCAAGTTCACCGCGCGTGACAACACGCTCAAGTATCCCCATCAAACATCCTGGGGCGTTTCTACCCGTTCCATCGGTGCCATTATTATGACACACGGTGACGACAACGGTCTGATCCTTCCCCCTCGCGTAGCCCCCATTCAGGTGGTGATCGTTCCCGTAGCGCAACACAAAGAAGGCGTTCTGGAAAAGGCAGCCGAGATCAAAGCAGAGCTTTCCAAGACGCTGCGCGTCAAGCTCGACGACAGCGACAACTCCACGGGCTGGAAGTTTGCACAGTATGAGATGAAGGGTGTTCCGCTCCGCCTTGAAATCGGTCCCCGTGACATCGAAAACAACTCCTGCGTGCTCGTTAGCCGCGTAACGCGTGAGAAGACCTTTGTATCCCTTGACAACCTCGTTGAAGAAGTTGAAAAGGCACTGCAGAAGGTTCACGAGGAGCTTTACAACCGCGCACTGGAGAACAGAACCAACCGCACCTATGAGGCGCGCACCTATGAGGAATTCCTTGACACCGCCAAGAGCAAAGAAGGCTATATTAAGGCAATGTGGTGTGGCGAGACCGAGTGCGAGGAAAAGCTCAAGGACGTCACCGGCGGCGTAAAATCGCGCTGCATCCCCTTTGTTGAGGATCACCTTGCTGATACCTGCGTTTGCTGCGGCAAACCTGCCAAGCACATGGTTATTTGGGGACGTCAATATTAAAATCTAACAAAGCAAAGAAAAAAGGACGAGAATATCTCGTCCTTTTTTCTGTTTGATCATCACTTTTTGATGTAGTATACAACCTTGGCAACGGGGATCGCGATCAGGGTTGCAACGCAAAGCAGGCTCGTAACAAAATTGGTGGTGTTTTGTGCTTTTACAGATTTCATAATGGTATTCCTTTCCTTTATAAAATTTTATATTTTTAAAATTTGGTCTGTCAGTTTTGCAATATCGTTGTGGATCTCCTCAACCGAGCGGTAGGCATCCACAATTTGAATGTTGTCGCGTTCGCGCAACTGTTCAAACACGCGATAGAATTGGTTGCGCACCTGCGTGAGCTTTTCTTCGTTTTCGTAGATCTCTTGCGTGGCACGTCCACGATTGATGCGCTCCATGCTCTGCGCGGGGGTGAGGTCAAGGAAGATGCAAACGTCGGGGCGCATGATCTCGGGGCAACCAAGGTTCATGTTGCCAACCCACTCGGGATCGGTTCCGCTACCCTGATATGCCATGGAAGAATAGTAGTAACGGTCGCAGATAACATCAAAGCCATCGGCAAGCATTTTTTGAATACCGTTGACGGGGTTAACATTGTGGTGGATGCGGTCAAAGACGAACATTGCCGCCATTTCGCACACCGTGCGACGGGAAACGCCCGACAAGGCATCGCGCAAAAGTCCGCCGCTGACCGACTCGGTCGGCTCTGCCGTGCAATAGACCGCTCTGCCGCACGCGCGCAAATGCTTTGCCAAAAGCTCGATCTGCGTAGTCTTGCCTGCACCGTCTATTCCTTCAAACACGATAAATCTTCCGCGTTTTGCTTCCATCTTTATTTACTCCTTTATTTCTGCTTTTCCTTGAGGTCTGCTATCTCGGCGCGCAATTCTTCAATGGTGCGCTCCATGCGCGCAAATTCCTGTGCTACGGGGTCGGGAATGTGGACGTGGTCGAGCTGCTCATTCTGGATCTTGACACCGCCGCGGCGTACGACCTTTGCGGGAATGCCGACCGCAGTGCAGTTTTCGGGCACCTCGTGAAGAACGACCGCATTTGCCGCAATCTTGCTGTTATCCCCCACCTTGAGGGGGCCGAGCACCTTGGCACCCGCGCCAACCATAACGTTGTTGCCAAGCGTGGGGTGACGTTTGCCAACGTCCTTACCCGTACCGCCAAGCGTCACGCCCTGATAGAGCGTGCAGTTGTCGCCGATCTCGGTGGTCTCACCGATGACAACGCCCGAGCCGTGGTCGATGAAAAAGTTTTTGCCAATGGTGGCACCGGGGTGAATTTCGATACCCGTAAGATGCCTTGCCGTTTGGCTGACTGCACGTGCGGCAAAATAATGCTTATTCTTTTGCAGATTGTGCGCCAAGCGATGTGCCATAATAGCGTGAACCCCTGAGTACAAAAGCAGGATCTCTGCCGTGCTTCGCGCAGCCGGGTCGCGTTCGCGCACCGCCTGAACGGTCTCCTTGAATTCCTTTTGCGTGCTATCAATGGCGCGTGCAACCGAGCGTTCAGCCGCTTGGATGCCCCCCGCCACACGGCGAAGTAGGTTTTGTTTTTTCATAAACGCCTCTTTTTGGATGATCTCTATTTATTATTATACACAATAAAACAATTTTTGTAAATACTTTTTTGAAAAAAGGATAAAAAAAGCAGAGAGGCAAGCACGCTTGCCTCTCCTTTTTTGATTGGTTGATCAGTTCTTTGTCCACTTTGCGTACAGAGTGAGGCTCTTTTCATAGGTCTCGCCCGTAAACGGCATGGTTCCCGCATAATCAAGACACCAACCCTCAAAGGTGTATCCTGTCTTTTTGGGATCCTCGGGAAGAACGATGGTCTCCCCTACGTTGCCCGTAATGCTGGTAATAAAGAGGCCGTCGCCGTTATCGGTCTTGCCGTTCATCGCTTCACCGCCCACAAAGGTCAGAGTGACCTCACCCTCGTATCTCTCGGGGAGCTCCCAAACCACCTGATAGATGGATGCTTTGGTTTCAGACGCACCTCTTTGATAGAATACAGTCAGGATCTTGCCATCGGAAAGCTCAACGGAAGAGCTGTATCCGAGGTCGGTAATTTCACCGTCGGTGGTAAGAATATACTCGGTGGACCATGTCATGCCGCCATTGTAGCTGACTCTTGCACGAATGCCCATAACGTCATTGTTTTTGTTGGGTGCGTACGCCTTGCCGCCATAGTTGCTGTTATCGTAGTAAATGCCGCGGTAACCGTAGGTCATAACCAAAACGCCGCTGCTGTGGCGGAACATGTGCGCAGGTGCTTCTTGCACCATTGCGATCTTGCGCCAAGCGGTAAACTCGGTTGCGTTGGGGTAAAGCTCACACTGATACAAGCCTTCATCAGCACGCATCACAACGATCAGAACACCGTCATCGTTATAGATGCCATAGGGTTCTTGGAAATCCCACGCGAATTGCGTTGCGGGATCAGCAATAACGATGGCATCGGACCAGACGAAACCGTTTTCGTCCATTTCACCCGTTGTGGTTCTCACAGCAATGCCACTGCCCCACTTTTTGTTTACCTTATCATATTTGAGGTAGCCGACAGAGGTCAAGCCACCGTCGGGATTGACGATCAGACCGTGAGGCGTGAACATGCCCTCAGGCATACTGTAGATCTCGCTCCAAGTCTTGCCGCCGTCCTCACTGATGATGTAGTTGCCGCCCATATAGCGAGTATCGTATTCATCATCAATACCATCTGCCCAAGTGCCGTATGCGCTTGCATTGTTGTTGATGTAGTAGACCTTGGATGCACAGAACCAGGAAACGATGATCTTGCCGTTCCAATAAACAACACCTGCATCGCGGTCATCAAGCAAGGTGTCTGCCAATACGAAAGGCTCACTCCAGGTCTTTCCCTCGTCCTCGGAGAACCAGCCAACAAGCTTGCCTTCAATGTCGATGTGCGCTCGGCGCATACCGGAAGAAACTGCCATCAAACGGTTGCCATCCAGCCGTGTTACAGTAGGCCAAGCAAAGTAGCCATATTCTGTCTCACCCTTATAGCAAACAATGCTCTTTTGGGCATTATCAATTACATATGTGTATGCGGGTTCGCCAAGTTCAAAGTTGTAGTAGTAGAGATCAACGGTTCTGCCGCCCCAAATGTAGAACTTGGGAAGGAGCGCCTCGTTAATATCCAAAACGATGTGATAAGTCTTGCCGGTTGTGAGCACCACGTGGGGCTTATCGTTTTTATCAACGATGGGGAGCGACTTTCCGTCGGCATCCACAACAGATACAAATTTGGAACCGCCCACAATTTGGAACTCCAGATCTTTGTTGCCGGCAGCGTTGTAAGAATCTTTGACAAAGAGGTCAAAGGAGAGAGTACCGTATTTGCCAAGCGTGTGGAAGGCGAGTGCGGTTTCGTCGACCTTGGGACCTGCTTTTTTGGTGTATCGGTAACCGTAATCAAACGTGATCCCCTCGGGAGCCTCATTTGTCCACTGGAAATTTGCGTGGAGAGACGAATAAGTGATCAGCGACTCAAGACGGTGCTTGAGGTATTCTTCGTACCCCGCGCTATCATATACGGTGATATAGAAGTACGCGATGCCGTTCTCAGAGCATACCTTAACGGCAGACATTTTGCCAACCATATCTTTGTAATATGCATTCTTCAAAACGATAGTGCCCTCTTGAATCTCATAGAGTGCGGGATCGATTTTGCCGTTGGCATTCTCAAGCCAAACATCGGTAGCGCCGTCAAAATCAGCGGCAAAGGTTGCACTCTCCTCAAAGGTGAGTGCAGCACCGTTTGCTACGGTGATGGAATGCTCATAGGTAACGTCATAAAGCACGCGAACGGTAAAGGTTTGTCCTGCGGCGTCGGTGGCTTTGTAATAGACCACGTAAAGACCGTCTTTATCCTCAAAGTCCATGGATCTGTCGCCCTTAACAAAGGTGAGCGCATTACCAAGGCTATCGGTAAGTGTGATGCACGTGGTAAAGTTTTGGGACGCTACTGCCTTTTGATAATTGAGAGAAACCGTGTCTCCGTCATACACTCGTCCGTCAACGGTAACGTTTACAAAGTTGGCATATACCCAAACGGATACCTCGCCCTCTCCGCTTTCCCATTTGCAGGTAAGCGTGTATTTGCCGGATGTGGAAAGATCATATGTTCCACTCACGTCAATAGCCGTCCCCTCGGGAATTTGCAACGCTTTTGCAACATCTGCCTTCAAAGTCGCTTCGGTAACACCTGCCAACTCTGCATAGTGCAGTGTGGCAACTGTTGGGGGAGTGGGATCAGATACCGTGGGTGCGGTTGTGGTTTCCTGAGGAGGGGTGGTTGGTTCTTCTTCCTTTTGGGAAGGGTTACATGCCGCCATACCAAGGCAAAATGACAATGCCAAAAGCAGTGCGATGATTCGATAAGCTTTCATTTTAATCTCCATTCCGCCGCCACACGGCGGCTCAAAATGATGCACGAATTTTTAAAAGCAAACGCCGGTAAAAGTTTCAATGGAGTCTGACCCTCTTACCGGCGCTGCCCTGTGTCTTAGTGACACAGCTTATGAAATTGCGTAAAATTAAGCGTTTTCGTTGGTTTTCTCAACCGCTTCTTCTTGAGCAGCTTCTTCCTCGCCGAGCACGATCTCTACGGGATCTTCTTCGGGAGTTTGATCCACTACGGGAGCTTCTTCGGTCTCTTCTGCCTCGACAGGAGCTTCTTCAACTACCTCTTCGACAACAGCTTCCTCTGCGGGAGCTTCCTTTGCGGCTGCTTGGGGAATAAAGGTTTCGCCAACAAGTTCTACCTCAACGGGCTCTTCTTCGATAAAGTCGCCTGCAACTTCTTCGGCAACTGCCTCTTCAGCAACTACTTCTTCAGCAACTACTTCTTCAGCGACTACTTCTTCAGCGACTGCTTCTTCAGCGACTGCTTCTTCGACAACTGCCTCTTCAGCAACTGCTTCTTCAGCGACTGCTTCTTCGACAACTGCTTCAACAGGAGCTTCCTCAACTGCTTCCGTGGTGGGAGCGGTCAGGGGGATAGCTGCAACCAGCTTTTTGATGATACCTTCGTTAACCAACTCTTCAGTGGTCTTGAAAGGCATTCTGTAATCTTCCTCAACAAAGGTCTTCTTCTTGGGCAGTTGGAGCTTTTCTTCGCACAGCATGGTGATCAGCTCAAGAGCGTGCTTGAACTTACGGTCACCCTTGACCTTGAGCAGTACGGGAACAGCTGCGTACTTCTTCTTTTCGGACATATCCGAGAAGTTGTACTTGGTGTCAACCAGCTCTTCAGGGCTGAGTGCGATGTAAACGTAAAGTGTACGTGTTTTTGCATTGAACTTAGCAAGAGGAGTTCTGCCAACATTGAAGGACTCGAAGTTCCAGCTGATGCGGCTCTTAACACCCTTGTAGGAGAGCAGGAGGTTCTTGATTACGTTGTAGTAATCTTGGATGCTGCCCTGAGACTGTGCCAGGCGAGACAGGTAGCTGCGACGGTAACGGGTTACGAGTTGAACCTCACCGCGGCTTTCTTGCTCGAGCATTTCGGCATAGCGCTCAGCCTCGGCAATTGCGTCGATGTAATCGAGAGGCATAGAACCAAATCCGCCAAAGCTATCGTTATCGTCGTCATCGTCAGAGTCTTCGTTCTCGTTCTCTTCAACAGGTGCTTCTTCTACAACCTCGGGAACGATTTCTTCTTCAACGATTTCAGGAGCAACTTCCTCAACGACCTCTTCAACAACTTCCTCAACCTCGGGGGCGGGCTCTTCCTCTGCAACTTCTTCTACAACCTCTTCCTCGGTGATGAGGGCGATTGCATCGGTTGCATCGGCAGATTCGTTGAAGTTTTCAGCCATCAGCTCGGCAACGGTTTGTTTAACCTCGTCGGAAACGTCTGTAGTAGCAGCAGGAACTTGATCTTTGAGTTCGCCAATCAGTTTATCTGCCAATTCAAATGCAATTGCTTCTGCATTTGCCATTTGAGCTGCCTCGTATGCAGCAACGTCAAACTCTGCCAGTTCTTTCTGGAACTGTGCCATCGCCTCGGCAGTAGCCTCGGTAGCGTCAACGTCATATTCTTCTTCCTCTGCGGGAACTTCCTGGAACAGAGCATCAGCCATATCGTCCAAGCCGCTCTCAACAATTTCATCGACATCACCGAGCTTGTCGGGAATAATGACGGGTTGAAGTGCGGGAACGTTGCCCTTGGTTTCAACAGAGATAATGGGATTTCTGCCGCTTCTTTCAAGACGGATCAGCATCATACCGATGAACATCGGAACACCGATGATCAGGATGAGTGCTACAAGAACGATCAGAGCAACACCGATTGCGGATGCCCAGAAAGGAGTATCGTACTCGGGAGCGATCAGGAAGGTGATTTCGCCGTTGGAAACGTAGCCTTCAATAATATAGTAGCGACCGTCCTCGCTCAGGGTTACGTTGTACTTGGTGTTGGCAGCCTCTTTGGTGCCTGTAGCAGGATTGTAGATGTAAAGATCAGCGGTGGTAAGGGGGAGCAGGTTTTCGCCGATGAGATCCTGAGAAACAGGAATACGAACGCTGTAAACCTGGTCGCCTGCACCGGTGATGGTGAGGGTGTATGCCTTGTATGCATCCAAACCGCGAAGCGCAGCGCGTGCGATCTTCTTGGGAACGGTTACCTCTGCAACAACGCTTGTGGAGATACCACCCTCGCCGATGATAACGATAGCGCCATCGGGAGTAGCAACAACCTCATAGATGCTGATAACCGTCATAGTAGCGGTAGCATCTTCAATTTTTACCACTGCATTGTCAAGCGTGGGCATAATTGCCTTAACGGTGTAAATGCCGGGCTTTGTAACCTTCTTTGTTACGTTGCCGTTAGCGTCGGTGTAGGTATAGGTGATGGCGGAAAGAACCCACTCGGGGATGATTGCGCCGTCCTTGCCCTCAACAACCAGACCGTAGCCAATGCTTGCATCGGGATTGGAGAGTCCACCGTTGTCTACAAATTCGCCGTCCTTGAGAACAACATTGTAAACTGCCTTGTTGATAGTGAGCGTCTTATTAACGGTAACGCCCTCGGCAGTGTAATAGGGGCTTTCGGATTCGATGCCCAGCTCGTATGTGCCGGCTGCCAGACCGTTCTCTCCAAAAGCGTCTGCCAAGGTCAACCACTCTTCGCCAACCTTAACCAAAACATTCATGGGGATGCCACCGTTGCCAAATGCATTGAGCTCGAGCAACTTTGCATCACCATAGGTGAAGATTGCGGGATCGTTACTCCAACTAAGGTCGTTGGTAATCTTTGCGGGTACTACAGTAACGTCAACAAGCAGAGGAACAACGGTGTAGTTGTCGTCGCTGAGTGTTACGTTTGCGTATGCCGTGGTGGAGCCAAGACCTGCGTAATTGAAGGAAACCGTGTATCCGCTGATGTTAACCACATCATCGCCTACTACCTTTTCGGTGTTCAGTGCGCTCTCGAGATCACTAATCTCTACGGGGCAATTGGTGTACGCGCCGGTAATGTTGTACTCTACCTCGGCTGTACCCTTGATGCCGTCATTCCATGTAAGCACTGCGGGAGTAATCTTTACGGGGATTACTGCCGTTTTACCGTCGTAGACAACGGTAAGAAGGTTGAACCCTTCGATTACGTTGGCATCGTCAAGTTTGGCGGATGTAGCCGCTACTCCGTTAACGGTAACGCCCGTAATGTCGATTTTGCCATCGTACTCCTTCGTCCAATAGTCGCCATCTTCTGTGAACGTAAAGCCTGCACCTTTGAGGTCGAAAACGACCGTCTCATTTGTTGCGCTGACCCAAAGAGCCGTGCAACAAACCATCAGTACGAGCATCACAGCCACGACCATGAGTCGGATGAAATTGCGCTTGCTTGCAAGCTGTGTTTGTTGATGTTTCATATCATAACACCTTTCCATAAAAGAAATTCGCATTTGCGGCATGCCCTTACGTACGCGCGCCGCGCCGCGTGCTTTTATTATTTATATAACATTATAACACGATAAATTGGGATTGTCAACACGTTTTGCCAAAAAAATTCACTCGCCTCAAAGTTTTTTTGCAGAAAAACGCACCTATGTACGCAATTTCACCATATTTTGGATTTTATTTTTGGGTTTTACCTTTTTGCCTCGGCGCGCACTCCTTGCAAGGAATGCATAAAGTCACCTCCAATGGAAAAACTAACAAAAAAGTGAGGGATGCTAATGAAAATTTTGATTTTGACAGACAGGCTCGATATTGGCGGTGCGGAAACACACATCGCCCTTCTTGCACAAAAGCTTTCAGAGGAAGGGCACGCAGTGACTGTAGCATCGTCGGGCGGAGCCATTGCCGAGCGGTTAAAAGACTTGAGAATTGCACACACATCCATGCCCTTGGGGACACATTCGCCTATACGTTGGTTGATTTTGCGCCAAAAAATACGAAATTTGATCAAGCAAGAGGGCTTTGACATCGCGCACGCGCACGCGCGAGTCCCGGCGCTCTTAATTCATGGCGTCGGGCGATTGGGGTGCGCCGAGATCGTGACCGTGCACGCAAAATTTCGCGCAGGACTGTTGCGCCGCCTCTTTTCGAAATGGGGGGAGCGAAGCATTGCCGTCAGTGAGGATCTGCGCACGTATTTGCACACCGTATATGGCATTCCTATGCAGCGCATCTGCGTGATCCCAAACGGCATTGACCTTTCCGAATTTCACTCTCACGAACACCACGAGCCGCGCAACGCATTTCGCATTCTGTTTGCCAGCCGCCTGGATGCGGACTGCTCGCGCGGTGCGGAGCTGCTTTGCGAGATTGCACCGACTTTGGCAAAAAGCATCCCCAATCTTTGCATCACCATAGCGGGTGGCGGCAAAAAAATGCCCGAAATTGCAAAACGTGCTACAAAAATCAACCACACGTTGGGCTTTTCTTGCATTTCTGTTTGCGGCACGGTACAGGATATGCCATCCCTTTTTCAAGAGCAAGATCTCTTTGTGGGTGTCTCCCGTGCGGCGCTCGAAGCTGCCGCGTGCGGTTGCTCTGTTATCCTTTGCGGCAACGAGGGGTACGGCGGCATTTTGTCCGGGGAGAATTTTTGGCAGGAGTCTCTCTCTAACTTTTGTGCGCGCGGCTCGCAAAAGCCGACTGCTGAGCGCTTACGGGATGACATTTTGCTGCTTGCAGGCTCCCCAGCCCTTTGCCTTGAGAACGCATCGGCGTGCCGAAAACTCTTGGAAAAATGCTATGATTCTGCATCCGTTTGTCACAAAACGCTGGACGTGTATCAAAAAAGCCTCCACGTTCCCTTGCGCGGAACGCTTGTTATCGGTGGATATTTTGGATGCGGCAATCTGGGGGATGATGCTATTTTGCAAGCCTTTATTGAATATACGCGCCGCCACTACCCCGATATGCGTATCTTTGCACTAACGAAGCATCCCCTCAGGGATGCGCGCCGCTTTGGCGTGAAGTGCTACGATCGGAAAAATCCATTCTCCCTCGCTCACGTTTTTCTTTTGTCGGACGCTTTTTTGTGCGGTGGCGGATCGCTTTTGCAAAACCTGACGGGAAAGCTATCGCTTTATTACTACCTGTGTATGCTCCGTCTGGCAAAGCTATGCGGCGCTCTCCCCATCCTTTTTGCTGCAGGGATCGGACCCTTGCGCGGTAGAAGGGCGCGGCAAGCCACTCAAAAAACGCTCGCACGGTGCACGTATATCAGTTTGCGTGACGAGGATTCTCTGCGGTTTTTGCAGATGCAAAAGCTGGATTCCGCAAAGCTCCATTTGGGTGCGGATATGGCACTTCTCTTGCCCATTCCACCTGTTTTTCGCACGTACACCCTGCTAAAACGGATAGACGTGGAGCAAAACCGACGGTATCTGTGCGTTTCGCTCAAGTCAGGAAAGCACACATCGGACAGTCACAGAACTGTGATTGCCGCCTTGCGGATGCTTTGCCGAGAAGAGGATCTGCTCCCCATCTTTTTGCCGCTTGATGAGTCCGATATTCCCATCAACGCAGGTGCTGCAGAGCTGCTTGGCGGGCGGGTGATGTTTGCAGACGAAGCATCCGATATTACCGCCATTTTGCGTGGTGCACAGCTTTTGATCTCGATGCGCCTGCACGGTCTGATTTTGGCAACCACAGTCGCTTTGCCCGCCGTTGGGATCCCCACCGCAAGCGACCAAAAGATCCCGTCCTTTTGCCGACTCGCTGCCCAAGAATGTCTCTTGCCCGAGGAGATGACGGTGGCGGCTTTGGTAGAGGTTTGTCAAACCCTTTGCGCAAAAGGAGACGCTCGGCGCCCCTTGATTGCCACCGCCTTTTGCGATTTGCAAAAAAATGCGCAAAAAGACCTTGCAAATATCGCCCTGATGGTTTATAATAAGGATAGGTATTTCAAAAAAAGCGAGGACAGGATATGAAACACGCACAACTTGCCGACCTTTTGCGCCCCACCGATCTTGACGGCATTGTCGGTCAGGAGCATTTGTTTGGGGAGCGCGGCGTCATTCGCCGTATGCTTGCGGGGGGACGCATTACAAATATGATCTTTTACGGCCCTCCCGGCACAGGCAAGACCACAGCCGCCGGTATTATTGCAAAGCTTTCGGGCATGAATTTTCACAAACTCAACGCAACCTCGGCATCTCTTGCGGATGTAAAAGCCATTATTGAAGAGACCGGCAATCTTTTTGGCTCAAACGGCGTTTTGCTCTATCTGGATGAGATCCAATATTTCAACCGTAAGCAGCAACAATCCCTTTTGGAATACATTGAGGACGGTCGCATCACGCTGATTGCATCCACCACCGAAAACCCGCACTTTTTTGTTTACAACGCGATCCTTTCGCGTTCCTCTCTGTTTGAGTTCAAGGGAGTCTCTGCCACCGATATGCGCCCCGTTTTGCGTCGCGCACTGGACTATTTGAACGAAGAAAATAGCGCACGTAAGTGCATTTCGGATGAAATTTGCGATTATATCGGGCACGCGGCGCGCGGTGACGTCCGCCACGCGGTGGTGCTTTTTGAGAACGCCTACCACACTGCCGACGATGAAATTTTGCGCGAGCACGTAGACAGCTTTGACACATCCGTTGGCAATTTTAATGACGATACGCACTACGATCTGCTCTCCTGCCTGCAAAAATCCATTCGCGGCTCCGACCCCGATGCCGCAGTGTTCTACCTTGCCAAGGCGCTCCTTTCGGGCGAGCTTCTTGCAGTCTGCCGCAGGCTGCAGGTCATCGCATCCGAGGATATCGGTCTTGCCTACCCCTTGGCGGCATCGGTCGTACGCTCCTGCTGCGAATCGGCAAAGGAACTCGGCATGCCAGAGGCGCAAATTCCGCTTGCAAACGCAACGCTCCTGCTTGCCACTGCTCCCAAGTCCAACTCGGCAGAGTCCGCCGTTCACGCCGCCGCAGAGGCTGTACAGGCGGGCAAAGGCGTTGACGTTCCGCGACATTTGCAAAGTCCGCTCTTCAAAGGATACAAATATCCGCACAGTTACCCCAACCACCATGTAGAGCAGCAGTACTTGCCCGATGATCTTGTCGGCTCAGTCTTTTATCGCCCGGGAGAGAACAAAAACGAGCAAGCCGCGGCTGACTATTGGAAAAAGATAAAAGGATGATTTTATGAAGAACATATTGGTAAGCGCTTGCCTTTTGGGCGAGCCCTGCCGCTATGACGGCAAAAGCAAGCCCTGTGAGCGTGTGATCGCCCTTAAGAATACATACAACCTCATTCCCATCTGCCCCGAGGTCATGGGCGGACTTCCCACTCCGCGTACTCCCTCCGAGATTTGCGGCGAGCGCGTTTTGATGAAGGACGGCCGCGACGTGACCGAAAACTACAACCGCGGCGCGCAAAAAGCCCTTGAAATTGCCCGCGAAAATGCATGCACGGTTGCAATTTTGAAAGAAAAAAGCCCCTCCTGTGGGAGCGGCTTGATTCACAACGGATCGTTTGACGGCGGTCTTGTAAAGGGGGATGGCATTACTACTCAACTCCTCAAGCAAAACGGCATCCGCGTGCTGGGCGAGAGCGAGATCACAGAGAATTTTGCGCTTTGATCTCTTCTTTTTGCGGCACGTGCCACAAAAAGGAGACAATCTCGGGCAGGCGTGCAAGCCGTTTTGGCTGACGCAACATCCGCCACAGCCACTCCATCCGGGCGCGTGACATCCACGCAGGTGCGCGACGAATATCCCCTGCCCAAACGTCAAGGCTGCCGCCAAGGCAGGCAATGACGCGAATATCGGTCAGGTGCTGCAGATTGTCCATCACCCACCGCTCCTGCACAGGGAACCCCATACACACAAACAGAAGATCGGGACGGCAAGCACGAATGTGCGAGATGATGTGCCGATTCTCTTCCCCCTCCCGATCAAAATACCCCCACGTTGTGCCGCAAATGCACAAACGGGGGTGTTTTTTGATTAAGCTTTGAGCGGCGCGCTCTGCTACTCCCTCACCGCCGCCAAGCAAAAAGACACGCAAGCCCGCACGCTCGGCACGAGAGAGAAGCTCGGCACCAAAATCAATGCCTGCCACACGCCCCACGAGTGGCGTGCCCATCTTTTCTGCCGCCATCACCACTCCTGCCCCGTCTGCAAGGGAAAGAGAGGCGCAATTGAGCAGCTCGGCAAGTGCGGCATCTCTGCGACACCTCTCCAGCATCAGGGCATTGGGAGTAAAGACCACGCAGGGCTCGCCTGTGTTGCAAAGCGAGCGATGCACCGCCTCATCCTTTGTCAGGTTGTCAATTCGAACACCGTAGAGCTTAAAATCTTCCATAAAACCTCCGTTTTTGCATAGCATATCGCTATTTTGGGCATTTTGAGGCGAAATTATCCACCGCGCGGCATACCAAAAAACGGAACAAAAAGCACGCCCCGAGCTTCCTTTTGCTCGGGGCGTGTTTTCTTGTTTATTCTACTTTTTCAAATCGCTTTTTCGGGACACCGTCTACCATAACGGTCTCGTTCCACATCGAGGCGGGGCGAACCCAAAAGCCGGTTTTTCCGTCCAAAGGTTCATAAACCACCATGTCCTCAAGCGTTTCGGAGTGATGCGCTAAGCAGATGACGCGGTACATGCCGCCCTTGTAGTGACGGTAAATGCCCGAAATATCGCTCTTTATCGGTCTGATCTCTTTTTTCATTTTGTCACCTCATCTCTCCCAACAAGGGCGCAATATTCGGCATAGGTACAAAGCACACGCAAAGCCGCCAAGAGCGCATTGGGAGTCATTCCCACAGGGAGACCGAGACGAATGCAAAGTGCGTTCCGCTTCTCGCGACTTCCCGCACCGCCCGTAAGACCGTCCTCGTAGAGGTCGGTTTTGGAAAGCGGGTTTTCTGCCATGCGGCTTGCCACCGCTTCGGCATCGGCATAAGGCTCCAAAAGCTTGTAAAGCAGCTCGCGCTCCATTCCCTCAACACCAAGGATCCCCTCGGCTGATGCCTCACTTTTGCGCTTTTCTTTGCCCGAAATGCGCGGTACGTATAGCTGAATTACGCGCTCGGGAGGCAAAACCGAGGTGATGTGAGAGCGGATCAGTTTGCCTGCACCGTCACTGTCGGTCAGGACGATCAGCGGCGTCTTCTCTGCAAGCGCGCGCAGCATCGAGGTCTTTTCTTCTTTTCGAAAGATCCCAAAACCGTCGGTGGGAATGATATGCCCCTCAATCACGCTTTCCAGTCGCAATTTGTCATATCTCCCCTCCACGATAACGGGATATGGGATTTTTAAACGTTCTTTCATATCAACCTCTGATAAGTCCTAGAATCAAAACGAGAATACCCAACGCTATGCGATAGATGCCAAAGGGCGCAAAGCTATACTTTTTGACAAAGTCCATCAAAAAGCGGATAGCCGCCATAGAAACAATAAAGGAAACGAGACAACCGACAAGGAGCACTACCCACGCCATTGCGGGAACGCTGACGCTACTCTCGCTGACGTAAGAGAGGAAGCCGAGTGCCTTGATGCCGCTTGCACCAAGCATAACGGGAATTGCCATGAAGAAGGAGAACTCCGCCGCCGCGGTACGCGAGATGCCAACGAGCATAGAGCCGAGAATGGTAGAGCCCGAGCGCGAGGTTCCGGGAATGATGGAAAGCGCCTGAAACGCACCGATTGCAAGCGCGTTTTTGATAGAGATATCCTCAACTTGCGCCATGTGCGGCGTTTTTTGCACGTTTTTCTTTTCAATAACGATAAAGGCGAATCCGTAAATGATGAGCGCTATGGCAACTACAATCGAATTGTAAAACCAACCGTCAATGTCCTTGCCCGTGGCTTTTTCTAAAATCTTATCGATGACAATACCCACAAAAGCGGCGGGCAGGCTTGCAATCAGCACTCTGCCCCAAAGCCGCCAGGTGGTGCGTTTTGTGTCCGCGGTCTTGCCCTTTCCAAACGGGACGAGGCGCGACCAATACAGAACAACAACGGCAAGAATGGCGCCAAGTTGAATAACCACCCCGAACATTTCCCAAAACTCAGCAAGAAAGACGGGATCGGACACAAACGCAAATGGGAGCCAATCCTCAAGAAGGATCAAATGCCCCGTAGAGCTGATGGGCAGCCACTCGGTAATACCTTCGACAATGCCGTATAAAATTGCTTTCAGCAGTTCAAAAACGATCATACGTACTCCAAATTTTGCGATATCGCTTTAGCATTCGCCCTTGAGACGATCCTTTGCGCGCACCTCAAGACCGCGACCGGTTGCGGCGCGCATAATGTCGCCCTCGCACACCTCGAAGGGTACGCGACACCAATAGATCATCGAGGGGTGCGGCGTGGATTCCAGCGCGCTGCCGTCGGGTGCGTAAAGCTCACTAACGGCAAAGCCGCGACCGATCTTGCCGGGCGAGATGACCTCTGCGCCCTCGCCTGCCGACACCTTGTTTCGTTGGATGAAGCGGTAGAGCTTGCCCTCCCCGTTCTCCATCTCGACGCCGCTTGCTATAATGGCTTGTGCTTCACTCTCATCGTATTCAACAGCGGTGGAGAAATATGCCTTTTCGCGGATGTAGCCACAGGTGCTGACGAGCTGGGGATTGACCATAGGATCGTCAAAATAGAAGCCTGTGCCGTACTCGCGGTGCGAAACGCTTTCCAATTCTTCCAGCCATTCGGGGTGGAATTGATAGGACGTGGGATCTTTTTGATATTCGTCAATTGCCATACGGTACGCGTTTGTCACCACTGCCGTATAGTAAGCACTCTTCATGCGTCCCTCGATTTTAAAGGACGCAACGCCGCTTTCCATCAATTCGGGAATATGCTCGATCATGCACATATCCTTAGAGGACATGATGAATGTGCCGACGTTTTCTTGCTGCTCGATGGGAAAGAGATCGTTGGGGCGCTTTTCTTCTACAAGTGCATAATTCCAACGGCAGGGCTGCGAGCAAGTGCCACGGTTGCCGTCGCGCCCGTTAAAGGCGTTGGCAAGCAGGCAGCGTCCGCTATAAGAGACGCACATGGAGCCGTGAATAAAGGCTTCAAGTTCGATTTCTTCGGGGAGCTCTCGGCGAATGGCACGGATCTCGTCCATTGTCAATTCGCGCGCGAGCACCAATCTCTTGGCGCCCATAGCCGCCCACGCTTTGGCAGAAGCAGGACTGACAATGCTGGTTTGTGTGGAGACATGGATCTCCATTGCGGGAAGGATCTCGCGGATGGTCGCCATAACGCCAAGGTCGGCAACGATCATCGCGTCAATGCCCGCGTCCTTGATGTCCGTCAAAAAGCGGCGCAGTGCCTCGTACTCTTGAACGTGGGGCATGGTGTTGACGGTGAGATAGATCTTTTTGCCGCGCGCGTGGACGTATGCGGCAGCCTCGTGCAGCTCTTCAACGGTAAAGTTGTCAGCCGCCGCACGCATGCCGAACATCTGTCCTGCACAGTAAACGGCGTCCGCTCCATAAAGGATCGCAGCTTTCAGTTTTTCAAAATTCCCGGCAGGGGAAAGTAATTCAGGCATAATGTAGTTGAGGACGCGGGGGAAGAGGAAAACTTTTTTGCGAAAAAGTTTTCCTCTTCCCCCGCACCCCCATCTCCTTTCAAAAAACGCTCTAAACAAAAAGGAATATTTGGGTGCGTGACACACAAACAGACATATAATTGGGCTGATACGGTGCGCGTAATCCTATGAAAACGCGCACCGTATGTGCAAAAATCAATCTTTTTATTCTTCCTCGGTAACCGCAATGCCAAGGACTGCGAGGTCGGCAGCGGATACGGGAGTGGGACATTGCGACATCAATTCGCTTGCGTTTTGTACCTTCGGGAAGGCAACAACGTCACGCAAGGAGTCAGCGCCGGACATAACCATAGCAAGGCGGTCAAGTCCCATACCGGAGCCGCCGTGAGGAGGTGCACCGTATTTGTATGCGTCAACCAAGAAGCCAAACTTCTTTTGAATATCCTCGGGGGTAAGACCGAGCACCTTGAACATTCTTTCTTGCAGCTGCCAGTCGGTAATACGGATAGAACCGGAGAGCAGCTCGGTGCCGTTGAGAACCATATCGTAGCACTCAGCGCGAACCTTGCCTGGGTCACTTTCCAGATACTCAAGACATTCTTGCAGGGGCATGGTAAAGGGATGGTGCATAGCATCCCAGTGATTGGTCTCCTCGTTCCACTCGAAGAACGGGAACTCAACAACCCACAGGAAATTGAACGCACCCTCGGGAATGAGGTCGAGCTTTTTGCCAAGGATGTTGCGGAGCGCGCCCAGCGTGGGGAGTGTAACCTTGTTTTTGTCGGCTACGATGAGCATAACGTCGCCCTGCTCCATTTGACCTGCCTCAAGGATTGCCTGCAGCTCCTCGGGAGTGAGGAACTTTGCAAAGGAGCAGTTGGGGACCTCGTCTGCCCAACGGATATATGCCAAGCCCTTGGCACCAATGCCTCTTGCGTGCTCGGTGAGCTTGTCAATTTCTTTACGGGTAAGAGTTGTAGCTGCGTTCTTTGCCACGATTGCGCGAACAGAACCGCCTGCCTCAATTGCAGACGTGAATACGCCAAAGCCGCAGTTCTTTACAACCTCGGAGAGGTCTTGGATCTCCATACCAAAACGGGTATCGGGCTTATCCGAGCCGTAACGGTTCATGGCATCGGCAAAGGTGATGCGCGGCAGGGGTGTGGGAATATCCACGTTCAGCACTTCCTTGAATACGCGCTTGATAAAACCTTCGTTCATTGCCATGATGTCCTCTTGCGTTGCAAAGGACATTTCCAGGTCGATCTGGGTAAACTCGGGTTGACGGTCGGCACGCAGGTCCTCATCGCGGAAGCAACGCGCGAGTTGGATGTAGCGATCGTAGCCGGACAGCATCAGCAGCTGCTTGTAGAGCTGGGGAGATTGCGGCAGCGCATAGAAGCTGCCCTTGTGGATACGGCTGGGAACGAGATAGTCACGCGCACCCTCGGGGGTGGACTTGATCATCATAGGTGTTTCAATTTCCAAAAAGCCGTTTTCGTAGTAGTAGTCGCGTGCAACCTTTGCGATTTGATGGCGCATCATAATGTTGCGCTGCAAGGAAGGACGGCGCAGATCAAGATAACGGAACTTGAGTGCCGTTTCGTCGTTTACTTTTTTGCTGTCGCTCACCTCAAAGGGAGGGGTTTGTGCAGCAGAGAGAATTTTGAGCTCGGTGACAAAAATTTCAACCGCGCCAGTGGGCAAATTGGGGTTGACAGCCCCCTCGCCGCGAGGACGGACAGTGCCGTGCGCCGCGAGAACGTACTCTGCACGAATGCCGAATGCTTTGTCAAAAATCTCTTTTTCGCTCTTGTCGTCAAAAGCGAGCTGAACGATACCTGTGCGGTCGCGCAGGTCAATGAAGATGAGGTTGCCAAGGTCGCGTTGCTTTTGCACCCAACCCATAACACATACCTGTTTGCCAATATCGCTCTCACGGACGGTACCGCAATAGTGGGTACGTCTGTCGTTTGCAGTCATCAATTCTGCCATAATATCACTCCTTTATTTGAGCACGTTGCCGTTTTTATCAAACAGCGGGAGCTCATCAAGATAAATCAAATCGTCTCTGTTTTTGGCATTTCCTTCTGCCAAAATGGTCATACGTCCGCAAATTTCGCCGCCTGCAGCCTTTACAAGCTCCTCAAGTGCATGCAAGGAATCGCCAAGGGAAACAACGTCATCCACAATCAGGATGCGTTTGCCCTTCATCAGTTCGGCATCAGCCGTATCGAGGTAAAGCTTTTGGGGATGGTCGGTGGTGATGGAGCGTACGTTGACCTCGGTAACACCTGTCATATAAAGCTTGGGCGACTTGCGCGCCAGCATGTAGCGTTGGTTGCCTGCAAGGCGTGCCATCTCGTGAACGAGCGGAATGCCCTTTGCCTCGGCGGTGATGAGGTAATCGTATGTAGGTGCTTTTTTGAGCAGTGCATCGGCACATGCGGTGGTGAGCTCGGGGTCTCCGAAAATAACGAAGGCAGCGATCATCATGTCATCATTCAGGGGGCACAGGGGCAAGTCTCTTTCACACCCTGCAATGGTCATACGGTAGTATTTTTGTTCCATAGCTTTCTCCTAAATTCCTCCGCCGATTAAAACTCGGGACGGATGTATTCAACGTATGCCCCGTCGAGTGCCTCTTGCACAAGGGCATCAAAATCCAATCTTCTCTGCTGCTCCTCCACCTTGGCAAGCTCAGGCTTGGTTCTGGGATGCTTGGGGGTGAAGACGGTGCAGCAATCCTCATAAGGCTGAATAGAAGTCTCAAACGTGCCGATCTTGCGTGCGATCTGCACGATCTCCTCTTTGTCCATACCAATGCAGGGGCGGAACACGGGGAGCGTGGACATCGGATCGGTAACGCCGATTGCCTGCATGGTTTGCGATGCGACCTGACCGAGGCTCTCGCCTGTGATCAAGGCGCCGCAGCCGATATCGTGTGCGATACGGTCGGCGATCGCCATCATATAGCGGCGCAGGATGAGCGTGAAGTAATCCTCCTCGCAGTTTTTGACGAGCAGCTCCTGAATTTTGGTCAGGGAGACGATGCGCACGCCAAACGTGCCTGCATATTGCGAGACCTCGCGCGCCAGCTCGAGCACCTTTTCTCGTGCCATCTCGCTGGTATATGGGAAGGATTCAAAGTGTACGGCTTCAATTTGAACACCGCGTTTTGCGATCATGTAGCCCGCAACGGGAGAATCGATGCCGCCCGACAAAAGCAAGAGTGCCTTGCCGTTGGTCCCCACGGGCATACCGCCCGCGCCCTTGAATTGCCCCGCGTGAATGAATGCGGAATGCTCGCGGATCTCTACCTGTACCACGATCTCGGGGTTTTTGACGTCTACCTTGATGCCGCGAACAGCAGACAAAACATAGCCGCCCACCTCACGTGCGATCTCCATAGAATCAAGCACAAACTTCTTGTCCGAGCGCTTGGCAACCACCTTAAAGGTCTTTTTGCCAACCAGAAATTGCGGAACGTAATCTCTGACCGTGCGCTCGATGGCTTCCATCGTTTTTTCACAAACCGCGCAACGGCTGATGGCTACAATGCCGAATACCGTTTGGATGTTTTCAAACAGTCCGTCAACGTCGCAAAAATCATCCTGCGGTGTGATGGTGATGGTGCTCTGTGAGCTTTTGATTTCAAAATTGCCGAAATGCTTTGCACGGTGGCGCAGATTGCGACAAAGGGTATCTTCAAAATAGCGGCGGTTCGCGCCCTTGAGCACGATCTCACCAAGCTTACAAAGTAAAATTTCTTTCATACGCTCTTCAATCGTCCTCTTCTACAATTTCATCGTCGTCAAGGATGGGCTCGCCGTTGCGATAGTCATCCAAGAGCGCATTTGCCTTTTCCAAAAGCGCGGTGGGAACGTAGATATCGCAACCGTACATTGAATATCCCGTCACAACGCGAACTGCCTCGCCGGCTCCGCGGTCCTTGACAAGGAACGGGATCTTTTCTTCCTCGAGAATGCCGCAGATAATGCTCTTTTCCACGTCGTCGTGCGTGGTGGTCAGGAGCGTCGCATCCTTATCCGCCTTTGCGGGGTGATCCAAACCAAAAATTTGATCCATAACCTATACCTCAATCCTCATAATAGTTGGGGAACAGCTTTTCCCAAACCTTGGCGCATCCAATGGTATCTGCGATAGACGTATGCGCAACGCCGTCCCATTCGATCTCCAACAGCGCCATAGCATCGCTCAGGGACGCGTGCACAAGATCGGGATAGTGCTCGGACTGAAAACGCACGAATTCGATGGACGCGCAACGCGTTTTTTCGTGTAACGCCTCGCGTTCTGCCTCGGTTTCATAGATGTATTTGATGTGACTGTAGTCGGTGGAAACGCCGTATGCGATGAGCACGTCGGCGGCAGCGAAGATGCGCTTGATCTCGGGAACAAGATCACCGAGATGCGGTGCATCTGCAACCATTTCGGGGGTGATGCCGTGTATTTTCTCGGTCTGCTTCCACTTCTTTTTGTGGTCGGGCTTGACAAGCGTGTCCATCACGATCTTGCCGTTGCCGTCGGTGATGGAAATAGAGAGAATTTCGTCATGCGTATACACGCCTGTAAGCTCTAAATCGAAGAACAGGACACGCTCGCGCTTCATGTGATAATGCTCGGCGCGATGCAGATCTCCCTCGGCGCGGCGCAAAGCAAGATCCTCGGCAAAGCATGCTTTGCAAAGCTTGCGACGGTAGCGCACGTCCTTGCCGCAATGCACACACATCAGAGGGCGGCGGATAGCGGTTTTTTTATCGTAAAAGTAAATAACGCTCTTGTCGCTGCGCAACGTGTAAGCAACGGGCTCCTCAATAACGTCGTAATTCATTTGCGAGAGGCGTTCAACGGTGTAAAAACCGCAGGCAGCGGCACGTTTTGTGCTCATACGGGCAATTTCAAGTCCGCTCTCAAGTATCATCGTCTCGCTTTTTTGTGTGGGAGCATACCAGAGCTCGGGGGGAGCCTCGGTCACACGGCCGGGATCAAAAAAGTATGTAATGCTGCCATCCTCGTTTTCAAGAAAGGCGGCAGGATCTCCAACCGGCATCAGGTGCATGCGGTTGAGAATATCGCGTGTGAGATAGTTTTTTCTCTCCGCTTCGATGGGAGAGAGGTGCGGAATGGTTGCGCCGGAGCGCAATTTCATATCGGTCTTCAAAAAAATCCTCCTTACCGTCCTGTACCCGCCGCATACACGCCTGCGCAATGGGCAGCGGATGCCGGTTTCAGTGACGGTTTTGCTCATTTTTGCTGTGAGCTCTTCGGTGTCGCTGGCACACTCCTCGGTGTGCGGCAATAGTTTGCTTACAATCGGCCTGAATAAAACACAGATATAGTTATTATATCATAATAAAGAAGCAGTTTCAATACCTTTATGAAATTTCCATTGGCTTTTTTGCTCTTTTCTGCAATCTTTCTTTAGGTTTTCTATAATAAGAATAATTCTTATTTTAGATTTTTATCCTTTTTTCGGTATTTTTGGCAAAGAGAACGCAGGCAAGCAAGAGCGGTATCAAGTCCTCCCACCTCGTCAATGATGCCGTATTCTACCGCCTCTCGTCCTTCAATGATAGAGCCACAGTCGGTGGCGATCTGGTCGGGGCGCATCATCAGCTCCTGCACGACCTCGGCGCTCGCCCTTGAATGTGAACAAATAAAATGAACGATCCGCTTTTGCATCTCGCTCATATACCGAAAGGATTGCGGCACGCCCACCACCATGCCACTGATGCGTACGGGATGAATGGTCATTGTGGCGCTCGGCACAATAAAGCTGCGCCGTGCGGCGGTGGCAAGCGGCACGCCGATGGAGTGACCGCCGCCGAGAACGAGCGAGACGGTGGGTTTTGTCATAGATGCGATCATCTCGGCAAGCGCGAGCCCTGCCTCTACGTCACCACCCATGGTATTGAGAATAATGAGCAATCCGTCCACGTCGTCGCTTTCCTCAATAGAAACAAGGAGCGGGATGATCTGCTCGTATTTGGTCGCCTTTTGTCCTTCGGGCAGAACGTAGTGCCCCTCGATCTGTCCAACAATAGAGATGCATTGAAAGCGCTCGCGCGCATTTTCGGCAACGCTGCCCCCGCTCATTTCAATGTTTTCAAGCTGTATTTGTCGCGCTTCCTCGCGATCTTTTTTCACATTTGTATTTTTTTCTTTTTCTTGCATTTTTTGCCCCCGTGTGTGCGTTTTTGGCGCATTTTTGATTATCATATCCAATATTTTTTGATTTATTACGCAACAATTGTTAAAAAATTATCTTTACAAGTGTCTTTTTTTGTGATATAATAATGTAGTATGGATTATTGTGGGCTTTTATGGACCACACAGAATATTAAAATAGTGAAAAAAGAAAGGCTTTCGAAATTATGGAAAACAAGATCCTGATTGAAACGTCCGCGCGCCACATTCACCTGACTGCAGAGGCAGTTGAAATTCTTTACGGCAAGGGTGCAGAGCTCACCGTTAAAAAAGAGCTCAGCCAACCCGGTCAATATGCCGCAGGCAATGAGAAGATCACTCTCGTTGGCCCCAACGGCAAAACCCTCGCTGTTAGCGTTCTTGGCCCTACAAGACCTGCTAACCAAGTTGAGCTTTCCTTCTCCGATGCTCGCGTGCTCGGTCTGAAGGACGTTCCCGTTCGCGAGAGCGGCGACGTTGCCGGCACTCCCGGCCTGAAGATGGTAGGTCCTGCAGGTGAGGTGGAGATCACCGAGGGCGTTATCATTGCAAAGAGACACATCCACATGACCCCCGAAGATGCAGAGAAGATCGGCGTCACCGATAAGCAGATCGTTAAGGTTCGCCTTGACACCGCTCGTCCCCTCATCTTTGACGACGTTGTTTGCCGTGTTAGCCCCAAGTTTGCACTTGCTATGCACATCGACACCGATGAGTGCAACGCAGCTTGCGCATTCGGCACCGTTTACGGCGAGGTTATCGCCTAATTTCCTTCATCAATACTTATGAAAATTCTTTTTCAAGGTGACAGCATCACCGATGCGAACAGAAATCGCGCAAACATCCACGATCTCGGACAGGGGTATGCAAAATATGCCGCTCCCTTGATCGAGGCGGCAAAGCCCGATACGTCCTTTGAATTCATTGACCTCGGCATCAGCGGCAACCGCTCCGATGATATCCTGGCACGCACGCAGACCGATATCATTGATATCGATCCCGACGTGATCTCGATCCTCATTGGCATCAACGACGTCTGGCACCGCCACTCGCACGGCCGTGAGATGACAGACGAGCAATTTGAAGCGAACGTTCGCGCAATGCTGGAGCGCATTCGCCATGAGACGCACGCAAAGATCCTCATCCTCTGCCCTTTCCTGCTCCCTTCTGCGGACAAGGAGGATTGGCGAGACGAGGTGGAGCGCATCGCTGCGATCGTGCGCCGCTTGGCAGACGAATATGCCGACGCATATTTGCCCTTGGATGAAAAATTTGCCGCGGCTCTGCCCACGGCACCCACCCCCATGCACTACTCCGACGATGGCGTTCACCCCAACGCGGCAGGTGCACAGTTTATCGGCGGTCTTTACTGCGAGGCGATCCTGCCCCTTTTATCCTGACCGCGCAAAAAAGTCAATTATAAAAAAGGAGATATATCAAAATGAGCAACGTAAGTAATTATCCTTACGCACAGAGCCTTGAGGTTCAACATATGTGCGTAGTGAAAAAAGGCTGCGATCACGGTCCTGCTCCCATTCCCGAAGAGGGCAAGTGGATTCAGGCAAAGCAGATCACCGACATTTCCGCATACACCCATGGTGTGGGCTGGTGCGCACCCCAACAGGGCGCATGCAAGCTCTCCCTCAACGTTAAGAACGGCATCATCGAGGAAGCACTCGTTGAGACCATCGGCTGCTCCGGTATGACGCACTCCGCAGCTATGGCTGCAGAGATCCTGCCCGGCAAGACTCTTCTGGAGGCTCTGAACACCGACCTCGTTTGCGACGCTATCAATACCGCTATGAGAGAGCTGTTCCTGCAAATCGTTTACGGCCGTAGCCAATCCGCATTCTCTGAGGGCGGTCTTGTTATCGGCGCAGGTATGGAAGACCTCGGTAAGGGCGAAAGAAGCATGGTTGGTACCATGTACGGCACCAAGGAAAAGGGCGTTCGTTACCTTGAGATGACCGAGGGCTACTGCACTCGTATGGCTCTGGACGAGAACAACGAGGTTATCGGCTATGAGTTCGTTTCTCTTGGCAAGATGACCGACATGATCAAGAAGGGCATGGAGCCCAACGAAGCTTACGAAAAGGCTAAAGGCACATACGGTAGATTCAATGATGCTGCAAAGTACATTGACCCCCGTAAGGAATAATCAAGGAGGGTATGTATCATGGCAAAATTTGAAGGTTATGAAAGACGCGAGGCGAAGATCCTCGCCGCATTGAAGGAATACGGTATCAACTCTATTGACGAGTGCAAGGAAATTTGCGACAGCTACGGCATTGATCCTTACAAGATCGTTGAAGAGACTCAGCCCATCTGCTTTGAGAACGCAAAGTGGGCATACGTTGTAGGCGCAGCTATCGCAATTAAGAAGGGCTGCACCAAGGCTGCTGACGCCGCTGCCGCTATCGGTATCGGTCTGCAGAGCTTCTGCATTCCCGGCTCCGTTGCTGAAAACCGCAAGGTAGGTCTTGGCCACGGTAACCTGGGCAAGATGCTCCTCTCTGAGGAGACCGAGTGCTTCTGCTTCCTCGCCGGTCACGAGTCCTTTGCAGCTGCAGAGGGTGCTATTAAGATCGCGCTCAACGCAAACAAGGTTCGCAACAAGCCCCTGCGCGTTATTCTGAACGGTCTGGGCAAGGATGCAGCATACATCATCTCCCGCATCAACGGCTTTACCTATGTAAAGACCTCCTTTGATCCTTACTCCGAGACCGTAAGCGTACTCGAAGAAAAGGCATTCTCCAACGGTCCCCGCGCTGACGTTAAGTGCTATGGATCCGACAATGTTCCCGAGGGCGTTGCTATCATGAAGCTGGAGAACGTAGGCGTTTCCATTACCGGTAACTCCACCAACCCCACCAGATTCCAACATCCCGTTGCAGGTACCTACAAGAAGTGGTGCCAGGAGAACGGTGTTAGCTACTTCTCCGTAGCATCCGGCGGCGGCACAGGCCGTACTCTCCACCCCGACAACATGGCAGCAGGTCCTTCCTCTTACGGCATGACCGACACCATGGGCCGTATGCACTCTGATGCACAGTTTGCAGGCTCCTCCTCCGTTCCCGCTCACGTAGAGATGATGGGACTGATCGGTGCCGGCAATAACCCCATGGTTGGAATGACGGTAGCAGTAGCAGTAGCTATTGAGGAAGCTTCTAAGTAATTAAAGATTTTGATAAAGAATGCGGGGAAAACCCTTTTTGAAAAAAGGGGCTTTCCCCGCACCCCTTTCCCAAAAACTTAAACAACTCACACGCCCCCGACGGCAACGGCTCAACACCGTACCATCGGGGGCGTGCGCGCTTGCGCGCGGTTTGGGAGAGGATAAAAAGCGAGCCGCAAAAACGGCTCGCGATTTTTTTGCAATCACATTGATTATGCTATTGTCTACCCGAACCGTGACAATGAGAACAATAATGTAATTTTCCATATGCATCTTCAGCCATTCCGGTACCATTACACCAAAAGCACTCATATGGGTCATAATCATCGTTATTATTGTTAGTAGGAATTGCACAAAGTAATGTTATTACAATAACGATGCCAAGACATACTGCTATAACCTTACCGTAAAACAGTTTTTGTTTTTCTCTCTTTTCGAGTATTTCCGATTTAGTACCTTCTGTTAAAGTTTTTAAATTTGTAACATAGTGATGCACGATATAAATAGTTAGACCTGCCGCAAATAGAACTGTCATTATTACGTAATATAATGCATTTCCGGTCAAAGCAAATATTATAAAGAATATAGCATAAACAATACCAACAAGTACAAATCTATTGGTTGATGTAGATAAAAACTCTTTTATTGATTTGGGGTTCGTAGTTTCTTCTTGCGAATCGGGCATTGCGATGTTCAGATGTTTGAGTAGTCTATCATCGTCACATTTTATGGCAAAAACCTTCGTATTTGCGATGGCTAAATTTGTTAACCTAAAAATGTATTTCCCGTTTTTGTATGTAATTGATGTAAAATCATCAATATTTATAGCAAAGAATTTACCATCGTTTATTAGATAAATAGAATTGTTTTTTATTGCTATCTCAATAGGGGTTCCGTAGAGGATAGCGGGAGCAACCATCTCAACGTAATGCTCAAATATGTGTTTGAAGTATTTATCTGCACTTGTCCTTATTTGGTTTAGTATTGCCGTTTTTCTTGTGTATCGGGTAATAAAATATATTTCAACACCTACTAAAGCACAAATTACAAGCGGGCAAGCAATACACAGTAATATTATTGTAAAATCATTCATTTTCCTTCTCCCTAAATAATTGATAATTCGTTTTGTTATTAATTGGTATCTTTTTTAGAGTAACCACCATTTGTCAGATGTCCTTCGCGATAGTAAAGCTTGCAAAAATGGGTGTCGGTTTCATAAAACATAACACCTTGCACCTCTGATAATGAGTCATATATCGTCCAAAAATGCTTTCCTTTATAATAAACATCTATATAGGTGCGTTGGAACCAATAACCTGGTTCATCATAGAAGACTCCGTTCTCCCAACCTAATTTGCCGTCATTATATCCCCATCTTGTTTCTTCTAGTACGGCAAAGTCACCGTAATGAGTTATCTTATATAAATCCGTGTATCCTTTGCGCTCGCTCTCGACTTCTCGCGTTTCGCCGGGGTTTTCTGTTGGATTATCAATATAATATCCCGAGGTAGCATTCTCGTCTAAAATTACTTTTGTGAATTTTTCGGGATACAATTCGTAAACAGTTTCATACACAACCCATAAGGCATTATGATAATCGTAGTTGTTGGCATTCATTGTTGCTGTTAATAATCTATCGACATCATTAGTTAAAATGTATTTCCTAAGTGCGTCCATAGGAATTTTTTCTACTCGGTTACTAAAAGAGAATCCAAGTTCCTCGTGTAAATCTTTAATCTTATTTTTAAACGCAGTACTTTCTCTCTCTTCTTTGGAAACACCTTCGAAATTCATAAGCGAGACCCAAGTATCCAATTTTTCTATATAAGCGTTTGCTTTAGAAGTGGGGATAATAACTGCAATAAGAAGTACCACAAATAAGATTATTGCTATCAATGTTGCGCTAATTATAAGAATAAGTTTGTTTTTTTTATAAATACCTTTTCGGCCTGCGCTTTCGTGATTTAGTTCAGTGTTTATTGTTTCAAATTCTTTTACTTGTTCACCCATTTTTCATTTCTCCTTAATTTGATACATGTATAAGATAGATGATAAAACTTCAATTTTGCATAGGCAAATACCCCCGAAAAACAAAAAGTGCGCCAACCGAAGTCAGCGCACCGAAAAACGCAAACCCCAATTGTCGCCAAACAAATTTCAAGCAAATCATACGGATATTTCGACGTATCAAATCAGCACTGAAGGGATTTGCGGTTTTACCAAAATCCATAGCACTGATTTAGTATACGCCGAAAAAAGGTATAGTATCCCCTATAAAAAGAGATAAATATCCCTATGACAGCTTTTATGAAATTTGTTTGGCATAGTCATTATATCACAACTTTCTTTGTTTGTAAAGCCCTTTTTGCAAAAATCCCCTCCTCCGTCCCCTCGTGCGCGCTTGCGCGCGGATTTTTGGAAAGACTCTTGACTTTTTTAAAAATTTAATGTATAATGCAAGCAGTATCCAATACCCTATCAAAATTCAAGAAAGGGGACTTATTATGATCGAATTTGCTTGCACGTGTGCGCAAAAGAAGCATCGTGCGCCCTTGGAGGGTTATGACATTTGTGCAGGTGCGATTGCGCACATTCCGCAAATTCTCAAGGATTATCACCGCGTTTATCTGGTTGCCGACAAAAACACCTATCGTGCGGCAGGTGCTCGCGTGGAACAGATTTTAAGAGAGAACGGTATGCTCTATACCGCTCACGTCATCGACCGCGACGTTGTTCTCCCCGATGCTACCACGCTCGGCGAGATCATCCTCAACGCGCAGGACATTGCGGCAAAACCCAACATTTTTGCGTATTCCCTGTTGCCCGATCTCATTTTGGCGGTCGGCTCGGGAACCATCAATGACTCCTGCCGTCTTGCTTCTTTCCGCCTCAATTTGCCCTACGCGGTGGTAGGGACCGCCCCCTCGATGGACGGCTACGCCTCGGCGGGCTCTCCCTTTTTGCACGACGGGACCAAAACGACCGTTCAGGCGACCACCCCAAAATACATCATTGGTGACCTCGACGTCCTCAAAGATGCCCCTTGGGAAATGATGCTGGCTGGCATTGGCGACATGTTTGGCAAATACACGGGGCTGCTTGATTGGGAGCTTGCGCGCGATTACAGCGGCGAATATTTTTGCCAAAAGATTGCCGCCGACGTCCTCGATGCCACCAACAAGTGCTTGGAAAACGGCTATCTGCTTGCAAATCGCGACCCCGTATGCGTAAAAAACGTGATGGAGGGCTTTCTTGTAACAGGTCTTGGCATGGCGTATACGGGCAACTCCCGACCTGCTTCGGGATCTGAGCACATTGTGGCACACGCATGGGAATTGTTCGACGTTGAGAACGGACGTCCCCCACATCTGCACGGCTTGGAGGTCTGCGAAGCCACGCGTCTGATTGCGATCGTGTATAAGATGCTCCTGGAAGAAACCGACGACGCGCACCTCAAGGAATTGATCGGGCGCTATATTCCCTATTTTGATGCCGTAGAGGAATTTTGCATCAAAATGAAGGTTCCGCCAACGGTCACCAACCGCGAGGAGATCATCAGCGGCATCCATCGCGCGCTCGTTATGCGCGACCGTTATACGATTTTGTTCTATCTGCGCGACATCGGCAAATTAGAAGAATACGCCGCGGCGGCAACCGACCGCTTGCTGGCGGTGATTTAAGCGCAAATAAAAAACACACGCCCCCGACGGCAACGGTTATTCCGTGCCATCGGGGGCGTGCGCGCTTGCGCGCGTTTGGGGAGAGATAGAAAAAGCGAGCCGCAGTTGCGGCTCGCTTTTCTTATTCCCATGTGGAGGGACGGCAAGCGTTGATTAAATCCATAATAAAATTCTGATATTCCTCGTCAGTCATTTCGTACAGCAATTCAAAGAGCTCAAATTTTATTTTTATTCGTTCTCTACAACCGTTAGAAAAAGTAAAAAAGGCCCCTGATAAAGTACCGCTTGTGCCATAGCCATAATCCGCCATTTCCTCAACAACGCCATCGGATGTCTCGCAAATATATTTGACTAAGTGACCATCTGTATCGTAGGAATAATGATAGCTCTTAATAACATTTCCGTCAAGATCTGCCCAAATCCTTTTCGTCATATTACCCGTTTCATCGTAAATATAACTCCATACACCTAACACAGGAGAAAGGGCAGTAAAATCTTCATAAATCTCTTGTGTTACATTTCCTTCCATATCATAAGTATATTCGCGACTGCAGGTTGCCCCATTAGAATCCGTAAAAACTTCTTTGATTACATTTCCCCTATCATCATAGGTGTACTCAGTAATAGTTTCTTCTACAGGGCTGGCATAAACTATTTTAATTATATTTCCATTTGTGTCGTAAATATATTCATTGGTGTAGCTCCCACCCTCAGAATCGACGTAACTTTCTTCAATTAAATTCCCTTTTTCGTCATAAATATAATCCTTTGTGCCACTAATATTTATTTCGTCATCGAAAAATAAAAGTTCTTTCTGTTTGAGGCGGTTTGATTCGTCATAAAAAATAGCAATATTCGTATAAAAACTGTCTTCAGCATTGTCTCCGTACCATTGTCTGCAACTCACGTTAACAGGCAAAAAGCGGGTGCCTTTGGACTGCTCTACATTTTCATCCGGCTCCCCCGAGGTTTCATCTGTCGTTTGAATGTCGTTATTACTCGATCCGGTGGCATCTTGTTCTCCCTCCTGCTTTTTATTATCGCACGAAGCGAAGAGCACACAGATCAACAACGCAAAAAAGAGCACCAACATACGCTTCATTGTCTTTTTCATACGTTTTTCTCCTTTAATGTCAAAAAATGATGTATAGGCTCATTATATCACTCTTTTTTTCCTTTGTAAAGTCTTTTTGACAAAAAAGAAGCGTTTTTGACAAAGGAGCTTTTTTCATCAGGTCATAAAAAAGTCATAATGCAGTCAAATGCAAGACACAAAATTGGTGTAATATATAGGGTAAAGAACTCTTTGATTGGAGGGCGTGACTTTGTTAGAATTGAAATCGGTTTGGGGCGCTTGCGGTGCAGGTGCGGTAAAGGACGTCAGCTTTCGTTTGCCAAACGGCAAGACGTATGGCGTTTTTTCGTCGCACTATGCAGATGCCGTTGCTCTTTGCTCCCTGATGTCGGGCGCGCGCACCCCCACGGACGGTGTGATTTTGGCAGGCGGCTTTGACCTGCATCGCGAAGCCCGTCAGGCACGTCGCGGCATTGGCTATCTCCCACCCGACCTACTCCCCGACGGCGAATTAACTCCAATTGAATATTTGATGTCTGTTGCCGACCTGCGTGCGCTCTCCTATGACAAAACGCTCCGCCGCGCGCATGAGCTGCTGGAGCTTGCCGACCTTGCCGACAAAAAAGACCGTTTGATAGCCAATCTTTCGCATGGTGAGGGACGCATTCTTTGCCTTTTGCAGACCCTTTTGGGTAATCCCGAAATTTTGATACTCTCCTCTCCCCTCTCGGGGCTTATCCCCAAGGATGCGCAAAAGATGCGCGACTTGATCAAGTATTTTAGCGACACGTACACGATCTTTCTCTGCACGCCATCCCTCGGGGACTTGTGCGAGATGTGCGACGAGATCATCGTTCTGCAGGACGGAGCCCTGGAAGCCATTGCCCCTGCTACAGCCGAGGAGCTTTTGGCGGAGTATTCCGTCACCGCGCCCGATGCTTCTGCCCCCAAAGCAGCCAAACCGCGCAAACGCACCCGTTGGAGTATGCTGACCGAGAAAAGCGGTGACTATGAGGTGCTGGAAGGTGACGAAAAGGAGGGCAAAAACTGATGTTTTCTGTTTACCGTAAGGAATTAAAGCTCTATTTTCGCACTCGGTTGACCTACATCCTATTAGCGATCCTTTTGGCAGCTGTGGGCGTTTGCACAGCAATCCTTGCCCCCATGGGCGGATTGCAATTCATCCCCGTATATCTGACACCGGTCTTTTTGATCGTACTCCCCCTCTTTCAAATTTTTGCCGACCGCAGACAAAAACACACCCATTTTGAGGATTGCTATTTTGCAACAGGCATCTCCCCCCTCGCCATTACCGTCGGTCGCTTTTTGGCAGCCCTGACCGTATGCGTGATCCCTTTGTTGGAGCTGGCGCTCCTGCCCGCTCTGCTCTCCGCCTTTGGCAACATTCCCGTGGGCAGTGTTTACACCTCGATTTTTGGCTGCGTTCTGCTCATATCCCTGCTTCTCTTGGCGGTGCAAGCCATTCTTGCTGCTATCAAAAACGTGCGTGTGGGTGCAGTATGCGCCTATATCCCGTCGGTGGCATTCTATCTTTTTCATTTCCTGATCAGTCTGTTGCCTTTGGGGGAGACGCCCCTTGCACTCCTGACGGCAATCAACCCCATCGGGCTCTTTTATGCCTTTACGTATGGACGTTTTCCCATTGCCGACCTCTGCTCGCTCCTTTTTGGAATTGCGCTCCTTTTGACGGTCGGCACACTTTTGTGCAAGCGCAGACGCGGTGACTTCACACTCCCCAAGCGCCGCCGCACCGCTACCGTTCTGGCATCCGTCCTGCTTGTGTTGGCTCTCCTTGTAAGCATGGGTGCCTCTCTTGTTCCTGAGCGACTTCTCAACCCTGCGGTCAACAAGTCCGAGACCTTTTCGATCGTTGCCGCGACCAAGGACTACCTCAAAACGCTTTCGGATAACGTAACCATTTATTATCTTGTGGACGGTGGCAAAAAAAGCGCGGATACCGACATGCAGTATTTCCTTTATGACCTTGCCGAGCTATCTCCTCATTTAGAGGTCAAGATTGTCAATACGGCAAAAGAGACCGCCGTTTTGGAGCGTTACGGTGCTACGGGCTTGAGCGACCAAAGCTTTATTGTCGCATCGAATAAGCGTCACATGCTGCTTGACCAAAACGATCTTTATTATTACTATAACGCCGACCTGCAGATGACCTTCTCCGCCTTGCAATATGCTTATCTTTTGAGCGCGTATGCCAATTACCTGCAAACGCAAAGCTATGGAGAGTACGGCGAGCAAGCCGTTGCCTATGGCGCGCAGCTTTACAACGCGCAAACAACGGTAGCGTATTTTGACGGTTGCGCAAGATTGACAAACGCTATTCATTACGTCGCATCCGATGATGCCCCCACCGCCAAGATCTTTGGCTCTGCGGATGCAATGGATGCCTCGCTTTCTGCTCACCTGATAGCCGGCGGCTACTATTTTGAAAATATCGCCTCGCCGCTCGATATTGGCGATGACTGCGACCTGCTCATTTTGCACACCCCGCAAACCGATCTTACCGAGGCAGAAGCCGCCGCGCTTTCGAGCTATCTTGCAAAAGGCGGAAAGGTCTTTCTCATCACCTCCTGTTACTACGCCAATATGCCTAATTTGCATAGCGTAACACGTGAATTCGGGCTTGACGTGATGGCTGATAGGAACATCGTGTGCGAATCGGATACGGACTATAGCTGTTCTATTAGTCGTTCCGATTACTTCTATTCTCACATCGCCGCCCACGATATCACCAAGAATTTTGACGGTCTGTTTACCGTTATAACGGCACATGCCATCAAAATTGCCGAGACGCCCCCCGAGGGTGTGACGGTGTTGCCACTCCTGTATGCGGGAGAAACAACGGGATCTTTGATCGTTATTTACGATAACGGCGAAGAAGGAGAAGAAACCGGCGAGAAATACGTCACCGCAGCCGTTGCACAAAAGGGTGACGGAACACTGTTGTGGCTCGCATCCCCCGATTCGGCAACCGCCCTGGGATACTCCCTTTCGAAGGGCGGAAACTTTGTCCTCATTGAGGATGCCGCAAATTGGATGACAAGCAACACCTACCAAGGCATCACCGTTCCCTCAACGCTGATCTCCACCTACAGCTTGAGCATTGGCACAAACGGTGTTACCGTTTTGGTCGTTCTGTTGGCATTCGTTCTGCCGCTCTGCTTGCTCATCCCCGCAATGGTATTCCTTTACAAGCGCAAAAAACGCTGATACTCCATAACATCCCTCTCGCCGTACACAAATGTGTGCGGCGAGTTTTTTTGTCGCTCCTTTAAAAAATTTGAAAAAAGGGTTTACAAACTTTACCAAACGTGCTATAATGAATATGCTACACAAAAACAAATATTTACGGGATAGCTCTCTATTTTTGTAGAGGGCTTTGTCCCCATCCCCACCAACTCATCAAAATTTGCAAAACCGCAAATTCCGCGAGTTGGTTAGGAGAGCATCCCATCAATTTGTTTTTGTGTAGCAACAATTGGAGTTTGCGTTTTTCGGTGCGCCGGCTTCGGTTGGCGCACTTTTTTGCAAAACGAAAACCCCGCCATAGTGGCGGGGTTCAAAAGAGGTTAACCGGTGAGAGGAAATCCTCCAAATATGTTATAATAGAAGAGACCTGCCAGTCAAAACTAAAAAACATATTTGGA
>SVTP01000024.1 GCA_015063725.1 Oscillospiraceae bacterium | reverse complement strand
CGTACTTAACACCGGCCTCACGCAGAGCCTTACGCATTGCGGTGTCCTTATCTACCGTAATACCTTGGTAGTTAACAACAACGCCTGCCTCGGAATTTTTAATTTGTTCTGCCAGATCAGCAACGAGTTGTTGCTTCTGAACGAGAATGGAATTGCTGGGCATTCTGTTTGACCTCCTGTTAGATTTTCGAAATAAAAAAATCTTCCTTCCGGCAAGCACACTTTGGCCGTGAAGAAAGATTGAACGCACAAATTGGGATTCAATTCATCTCCTCGGCAGGAAAGCGTCAGCTTTTACCGGAACCTGCTGTCTTTGGATAACGCAGGTATTATACCACAACCGAGAAGGTTTGTCAACCCCTTTTTTGAAAAAAGTTGAAATATTTTTTGGATTGTTGAAAACTTGTATGGAACGACCTCTCGGGCGTCCCGAAAAACAAACGATTATTGAGAATAAACGATCCGCCTGTCATCCTGAGCGAAGTCGAAGTTTTGGTGAGGGAGCGAGCCGCAGGCGACGATCCGAGCCAAAACCGAGGAGCGAATGCGACGAAGGGATCTCCTAACAAGTTTTGGTGGCTTTTTGACGGGATGTAACATTCCGTTGGCAAGCCACCGAAGTTTGTTACGAGATCCCGCTGCGGCTACGCCTTGCGCTTCTGCTCGTTCGCTTCGCTCAACCCGCAGAAGTTCGACTGCGCTCAGGATGACATACAGAGATTTTGTTTGGTTGACATCAAAGGGAAACTGTTCTTTTGTCACTTTGTCTATATAACATATCTATCTCACAATCATTTTCTATCTTTTTACTATTGACATTTTGTTTTCTATATGATATAATCTATTAAAGATAAAAATGAGTGACTCGGCACCGTGCGGGCAGATTGGCGTGCGGAGTGATGCGTGGGGAAGCTTGTTTTATCAAATTTTGAATATGTGAAGGAGATGCAGATGATCTTTCGGAACGCAACGGTTTGGACGCAAAATGGATTTGCAAAGCAGGATGCCATTTTTGATGGTAGAGTGCTTTCTTTTTCCAATTCCAAAATTGCCGCTGTTTCTATCACCGAAATGCCTGTTTTTTCCAATTGTCTCATATTGCCCGGTTTTTGCGATGTGCATGTGCACTTACGCGAGCCGGGCTTTTGTTATAAAGAGACGGTTGCAAGCGGAACGGCATCGGCGGCGCGCGGCGGCTATACGGCAATTTGCTCCATGCCAAACCTAAACCCTGTCCCCGATTCAAAGGAGCACCTCGACGTGCAGCTCGCGGCTATTCGCAAGGATGCCAAAATCGCGGTCTATCCCTATGGCTCTCTCACTGTGAGCGAGGCGGGGGAAGAGATGGCTGACTTCGACGGCATGGCAGAGGATGCCATTGCCTTCTCCGATGACGGCAAGGGCGTACAAAATGAAGAAATGATGCGCAACCTGATGTTGCGCGCCAAAGCTTTAGGCAAACTGGTAGTAGCACACTGCGAGGACAATTCGCTGCTCCGCGGCGGCTACATTCACGATGGCACCTATGCCAAAGAGCACGGTCACCGCGGCATTTGCTCCGAGAGCGAGTGGGGTCCCATTGCACGTGACCTGAAACTCGCCAAAGAGACGGGATGCGCTTATCACGTTTGTCATATATCCACCAAAGAGAGCGTCGAGCTTATTCGCGCCGCCAAGGCGGATGGCGTGAACGTCACTTGCGAGACCGCACCGCACTATCTTGTGCTTTGTGACGAAGACCTGCAAGAGGACGGTCGCTTTAAAATGAATCCGCCCCTGCGCTCCGCCAGTGACCGCGATGCGCTGATTGAGGGCATTCTCGATGGCACCATTGATATGATCGCCACCGACCACGCGCCGCACTCTGCCGAAGAAAAGGCAAGAGGACTTGAGGGGAGCGCATTTGGCATTGTCGGGCTGGAGACCGCTTTCCCGATCATGTACACCGAATTCGTCAAAACGGGGAAGATGACACTTGAGCGTCTTGTGGATCTGATGTGCAACAATCCGCGCCGCCGCTTTGGCATTTCGTCCGACGTCGGCTTTACGGTATGGGATGTGGAAAAAGAGTATTCCATCAATCCCGATGATTTTGCAACCCTCGGTCGCGCAACACCGTTTGCGGGCAGAGCGGTATATGGAGAAAATTTACTGACCGTTTTGGACGGTCGCGTCGTATATAGCAAGAATAAAACGGAGGAATGAGCGTATGGCAAAGAGAACAGATTTGAAAAAGATTTTGATCATCGGCTCCGGCCCGATCGTTATCGGACAAGCCGCCGAGTTTGACTATGCAGGCACGCAGGCGTGTCTTGCACTCAAGGAGGAGGGCTACGAGGTCATTCTCGTCAACTCCAACCCTGCCACCATTATGACCGACACCGCCATTGCGGACAAGGTCTATATGGAGCCCCTGACGCTGGAATACGTAGCCAAAATCTTGCGCTACGAGCGCCCCGATGCCATTGTTCCCGGCATTGGTGGGCAGACAGGCCTCAACCTTGCTATGCAGCTGGAAAAGAAGGGGGTATTGCGCGAATGTAATGTAGAATTGCTTGGCACAAGCAGTGAGAGCATTGCGCGCGCCGAGGATCGCGAGCTCTTCAAGGAGCTTTGCCAGTCTATTGGTGAGCCCACCATTCCTTCCGAGATCACCTACTCGCTCCAAGAAGCCAAAGAAGCAGCAAAGCGCATCGGCTATCCCGTTGTTTTGCGCCCTGCATTTACGCTTGGCGGCACAGGCGGCGGCTTTGCCAACAATGAGGCAGAGCTTGTTGAGGTAGGCACAAACGCATTCAAGCTCTCTCCCGTTCATCAAGTACTCATTGAGAAGAGCGTGAAGGGCTACAAAGAAATTGAATTTGAGGTTATGCGCGACTCCGCCGATAATGCCATCACCATTTGCGGTATGGAGAACGTTGACCCTGTTGGTGTACACACGGGCGACTCTGTGGTGGTTGCTCCCATTCTGTCGCTGAGTGAAGCTGACCACAAAATGCTCAACGATAGCGCCATTAAGATCATCCGCGAGCTCAAAATTGAGGGCGGCTGCAACGTGCAGTTTGCACTCGATCCCGAGTCCAGCCAATATTATCTGATCGAGGTCAATCCGCGCGTATCGCGCTCCTCGGCTTTGGCATCCAAAGCGAGCGGTTATCCCATTGCACGCGTGACCGCCAAAATTGCCGTTGGAATGACGCTTGATGAAATTCCCGTTGCGGGCGGAACGGCTGATATCGAGCCACGTCTTGACTATATCGTAGCCAAGTTCCCGCGTTTTCCGTTTGATAAATTCACCACTGCATCCAACCTGCTCGGCACGCAAATGAAGGCAACAGGCGAGGTTATGGGCATTGGTTCTAACCTTGAGGAGTGCTTCCTGAAGTCGGTTCGCTCGCTGGAGATCGGCGTTTGCCACTTCCACCTTGCCAAGTTTGACCGTATGAGCGAGGGTGAGCTCTTTGACTATATCAAGGACTACCGCGATGACAACATCTATGCCATTTGCCAACTGTTGCGCATGGGTGTTTCCATCGAAAAGCTCCACGAGGTCACCAAGATCACCGAGCTCTTCCTGGAAAGCTTCAAGAAGATCGTCGATATGGAAAAGACGCTTTCCGAGAACGTAGGCAGCAACGAGGTTCTGCTTGCCGCAAAGAAAATGGGCTTTTCCGATAAGTTCATTGCGCGCCTTTGGGGGAGGAAGGAGCTTTCTGTTTACAACCAACGCAAAGCCGCAGGCATCACCCCTGTGTTCCGTATGGTGGACACGATGCACACCGGCAAATATATCGCATATCTCTATTCCTCTTACACCGGCGAGAACGACTCCCGCCTGACAGACAAGAAAAAGATCGTGGTACTCGGCGCAGGTCCCATCCGCATCGGTCAGGGCGTTGAGTTTGACTATTCCACCGTTCACTCGGTGCAAACCATCAAGCGCGAGGGATATGAGGCGATCATCATCAACAACAACCCCGAAACCGTTTCCACCGATTACACCACGGCAGATAAGCTCTACTTTGAGCCCCTGACTCCCGAGGACGTAATGGCGATCCTTGATTTCGAACAACCCGAGGGTGTGATCGCATCTCTTGGTGGGCAGACCGCAATCAATCTTGCACAACCCTTGATGGATCGCGGTGTCAAGATCATCGGTACCGATTGCGAGGCGATCGACAAAGCCGAGAACCGCCAAAGCTTTGAGCGTATTCTTGCGGAATTGAACATTCCTCAGCCGCAGGGCAGAGGTGTTCTCACTATCGAAGAGGGCGTAGAGACTGCAGAGCGCATCGGTTACCCCGTACTCGTTCGCCCCAGCTTTGTGCTTGGCGGACGTGCCATGCAGATCGTTGCAAACGAGGATCAGTTGCGCCGTTACCTCAAAACCGCGTTCGATATTGATGCCGATAAGCCTGTTCTTGTTGACCACTACATTCAAGGCAAAGAGGTCGAGGTAGATGCCATTTGCGACGGCCGCGACGTTTTTGTCCCCGGCATTATGGAGCTCGTTGAGCGCACGGGTATTCACTCGGGCGACTCTATCAGCGTATATCCCACCTTCAGCATTTCCAACAAGGTCAAGGGTATTATTTTGCAATACGCAAAAAAGCTCGGTCTTGGCATTGGTATTGTCGGTCTTTATAACATTCAGTTTATCGTTGACCAAAACGATAACGTATTCATCATCGAGGTCAATCCGCGCTCGTCCAGAACCGTTCCGTTCCTTTCCAAGGCAACGGGCTACAGCCTTGCCGACATTGCAACCGAGGTCATTTTGGGCAAGAGTCTCAAGGAGCAGGGCATCTTTGATATCTATCCCCCCGAAAAGAAGAGATGGTACGTCAAAGCCCCCGTATTCTCCTTTAACAAGATCCGTGGACTCGATGCTTACCTTTCCCCCGAAATGAAGTCCACGGGCGAGGCGATCGGTTATGACGATAAGCTCAACCGCGCCTTCTATAAAGCCCTGCAGGCATCGGGCATGAAGCTGCAAAACTACGGCACGGTGCTTGCCACCATTGCCGATAAGGATAAGGAAGAGGCGCTGCCTCTCATTCGCCGCTTCTACAACCTCGGCTTTAACATTCAGGCAACCGAGGGAACTGCGGCGTTTCTCAAAAAGAACGGCATCCGAACCCACGCACTCAAAAAGATCAGCGACGGCAGTGACGAGATCCCCGAGGCAATGCGCCAAGGATATATTGAGTACGTTATCAACACGCGTGACATCAACAGTGTAGAGCAGATGCACGACGGTCAGGAGATCCGCCGTTGCGCAACCGAGAACAACGTCAATCTCTTTACTGCACTCGATACCATTCGCGTTCTTCTTGACGTTCTCGAGGAGACCACGCTGACCATTTCCACTATTGACGCATAATGAGGGAGAGGAAATGAAGCAAGGACTTTTTACAATCATTGAAAACACACAACTGACAGCGACAGTCTGGCAGATGCGCCTCGCAGGCGATACCTCTGCTATTACCGCGTCGGGGCAATTTGTCAATGTTTTGCTCGATGGCAAATTTTTGCGCCGCCCCATCTCGGTATGTGACTGTGAGGGAGACGAGCTTACGCTTGTTTACAAGGTAGTAGGCTCGGGCACCGAGCAGATGAGCCGCATGGAGCGCGGACAAACGCTTGACGTTCTCACCGGTCTTGGCAACGGTTATGATCTGACCGATGCAGGCGATGCACCTCTCCTTTTGGGTGGTGGCGTTGGCGTGCCCCCCCTCTATCTGCTTGCCAAGCAATTGGTTGCGGCAGGCAAAAAAGTCTCTGTCGTGCTTGGCTTTAACACCGCCGACGAGGTCTTTTACGAAGAAGAATTCAAGTCCTTGGACTGCGACGTCACCGTTACCACAGTGGACGGCACAAAGGGCATTCAGGGCTTTGTTACAAACGCAATGGAGAACATTTCCTACACCCACTTTTACACCTGCGGTCCCGAACCGATGCTGAAGGCAGTCTGGCGTACAAGCGTGACTGACGGACAGCTCAGCTTTGAGGAGCGTATGGGCTGCGGCTTTGGTGCGTGTATGGGGTGCTCCTGCAAAACACTCACGGGCTACAAGCGCATTTGCAAGGAAGGTCCCGTGATGAGAAAGGGGGAGATCCTGTGGCAGAATTAAAAGTAAATTTGTGCGGCATTGAATTGGATAACCCCATCATCCCTGCCAGCGGATGCTTTGGCTATGGCTATGAATTTGCCGAGCTATATGACATCAACTGCCTTGGCACGTTTTCCTTTAAGGGAACAACCAAGGATCCCCGCTTCGGCAATCCCACGCCGCGTATTGCCGAGTGCTATGCGGGCATGATCAATGCAGTCGGTCTGCAAAACCCCGGGGTGGAGAAGGTCATTAGCGAGGAGCTTCCCAAACTGAAACAATGCTTCCACAAGCCGGTCATGGCAAACGTCAGCGGTTTTTCGGTCGAGGATTACGCCTACACCTGCGAAAAGCTTGACAAAGAGGAGCAGGTTGGCTGGCTCGAGGTAAACGTCAGCTGCCCCAACGTGCACGGTGGCGGCATGAGCTTTGGCACCGATCCCGCCGCGGCGGCAGAGGTCGTGCGCGCCGTTAAGGCGGTCACCAACAAGCCTGTTATCGTCAAACTCTCTCCCAACGTCACCGACATCGTTTCCATCGCAAAGGCGTGCGAGGAAGCAGGGGCAGACGGCATCAGCCTGATCAATACGCTGCTTGGTATGCGCATTGACCTGAATAAAAAAGCCCCCGTCATCGCCAACAAAATGGGCGGATTTTCAGGTCCTGCCATTTTCCCCGTAGCGGTGAGAATGGTCTATCAGGTTGCCCACGCAGTGAGCATTCCCGTTGTGGGAATGGGTGGCGTCAGCACCGCCGAGGACGTAATTGAAATGATGATGGCAGGCGCTACTGCGGTAGAAGTGGGAGCGGCAAACCTCGTCAACCCATTTGCATCGCGTGATATCGTGGCAGATCTGCCCCGCGTGATGGAAAAATACAAGATTGAAAAATTAGCCGACATCATCGGTATCGCATAACCGAACGAGAACAGAGAATAGGAGATAGATTATGGGAAAAGACGTTATCATTGCGTGCGATTTTGACAGCGCCGCAAAGACATTTGCATTTCTGGATCAATTCACAGGCAGAAAGCCTTTTGTAAAGATCGGCATGGAGCTTTACTATGCCGAGGGTCCCGCCATCGTGCGCGAGATCAAAAAAAGAGGTCACAAGATCTTTCTTGACCTCAAGCTCCACGATATTCCCAACACCGTCAAAAAGGCGATGGCAGTGCTCTCCCGTCTTGACGTGGATATGACCAATCTGCACGCCGCAGGCACAGGTCGCATGATGGAAGCCGCTATCGAGGGGCTCACCCGTCCCGACGGCACACGCCCCATGCTCATCGCGGTCACACAGCTCACCTCTACCGATCAGGAGACGATGGAAAACGATCTGCTCATCAAGGAGCCCATTGCCGACGTTGTTATGCACTACGCAAGCGTTGCAAAAAATGCAGGGCTGGATGGTGTTGTTTGCTCTCCTCTTGAGGCAGGCAAGGTTCACGAGCGTTGCGGCGCTGGCTTTGTAACCGTTACCCCCGGTGTTCGTTTTGCCGATGGTGACGTAGGCGACCAAAAGCGCGTTATGACACCTGCCGAGGCAAAGCGCATCGGCTCTGACTATATCGTAGTCGGACGTCCCATCACCGCCGCAGCCGACCCCGTAGCAGCATACGAGCGCTGCGTTGCTGAATTCGTAGATTGAAAGGGAAGAAAATCATGGAAAATTACAAAAGAGAATTTATACAATTCCTTGAGAACGCAGGAGTTTTGAAATTCGGTGACTTTACCGCAAAGAGCGGCCGCAAAATTCCGTATTTTATCAATGCGGGCATGATCAAAACAGGCAACGATATTGCAACTCTTGGCGAGTTTTATGCAAAAGCATATTTTGAAAAGCTCGGCAAAAAGCCCACAGTCCTTTACGGCCCTGCCTACAAGGGCATTCCGCTGTCGGTCTCGGCATCGGTGGCACTTTCCAAAAACGGGCTCAACGTTCCGTTCTTCTTCAACCGCAAAGAGGTCAAGGACCACGGCGAGGGTGGCGTATTCGTAGGCTATGTTCCCACAGCGGGTGAGGAGATCGTTATTATCGAGGACGTTATCACCGCAGGCACCGCTATCCGCGAGAGCATGGAGATCCTCTCTCACCTCGAGGGCACAAAAGTTGCCGCAACCTTTATTATGGTCGACCGCAAGGAAAAGGGACAGACCGATAAGGGGGCTATGCAGGAGATTGAGGAGCAATTCGGCTTCCCCGTATATTCCATCGTTGACGTTTACGATATTATCGAGTACCTCGAAGAGGACGATGCGAACACCGAAAACGTAGAACGCATCAAAAACTATCTTGCCGTAAACGGAGCAAAGGCATAAACTCACCCAAAACGGAGAAAAATTATGAGAAATCTGATTGATATTCGTGATTTGAGCACACAGGAGATCGACGAGCTGATTGCGGTTGCAAACGATATCATTGCCAACCCCAAAAAGTATGCCGATGTTTGCCGCGGCAAAAAGCTGGCAACCCTGTTTTTTGAGCCATCCACGCGCACGCGCCTGAGCTTTGAGGCGGCAATGTATGAGCTTGGCGGCAACGTCCTCTCGGTCGCGGGCGGCAATTCCTCGTCGGCGGCAAAAGGGGAGAGCGTTGCAGATACGGCAAAGACCGTTTCCTCTTATGCCGACATCATCGCTATGCGCCACCCCAGAGAGGGCGCTCCCTTGGTGGCTTCGATGAACGCATCCATTCCCGTCATCAACGCAGGAGACGGCGGACACAACCACCCAACGCAAACGCTTGCCGATCTACTCACCATCTCGCGCGAGAAGGGCAGACTTTCCAACCTGACCGTCGGCCTTTGCGGAGACCTCAAATTTGGCAGAACCGTACACTCGCTTATCGCGGCGCTCTCGCGCTATGTGGGGATCCAATTTGTGCTCATCTCTCCCAAGGAGCTGCGCGTGCCCGATTACGTCAAAACCGAGGTAATGGAAAAGAACGCCATTCCCTATGAGGAGACCACCGATTTGGTAGGAGCTATGCCCAAACTTGATATCCTCTATATGACGCGCGTTCAACGCGAGAGATTTGACAGCGAGGAAGAATATCTGCGCCTCAAGGATAGCTACATTCTCACCCCCGATAAATTGACGAATGCTAAGAGCGATCTTTCTATCCTGCATCCTCTGCCGCGCGTCAACGAGATCGCGGTAGCCATTGACGATGACCCCCGTGCGTGCTATTTCAAGCAAGTTTTCAATGGCAAGATCATGCGCATGGCGCTGATTTTAAAGCTGTTGGATGAGGCAAAAAAGGATACCCCAAAAGAGACCTCCCAAAAGACGCTTGTTGACGTCATCAAATGTCAAAACCCGCGTTGTATCAGTGCTGTTGAGCAGGAGCTTTCCCACGTATTTGTGCTGACCAATGCTGAGGAGGGCGTTTACCGTTGCCTTTACTGTGAGGCAAAGGCTGACCAAAACGTGTAAGCATTGGCAAAACGCAAGCGGATTTTTGGTCAAAAATACAATTGACAATTCCTTTGACGTGTGATATAATCTATACTTAATAAATACAGAGCAAGGAGAAACGATATGGCAACCTTTATCAACGAGCCCTCGCATACCTTCAATGAATATCTCCTCATTCCGGGGTATTCCTCTTCCGAATGTGTGCCCGCAAACGTCAGTCTCAAAACCCCCTTGGTAAAGTACCGCAAAGGGGAGACTCCCGCCATTATGATGAACATTCCTATGGTTTCCGCCATTATGCAGTCTGTTTCGGGTGACCGACTGGCAGTTGCATTGGCAACCGAGGGCGGTGTTTCCTTTATTTACGGCTCGCAGTCTGTTGCCGACGAGGCAGCGATGGTCAAGCGCGCAAAGGACTACAAGGCAGGCTTTGTTAAGAGCGATTCCAATCTTCCCCCCACGGCAACCATGGCAGATTGCATCGCCCTCAAGGAGAGAACAGGGCACTCCACCATTGCCATCACCGAGGACGGAACTCCCGACGGCAAGCTCTTGGGCATTGTTACGGGCAGAGACTATCGCCCCAGCCGCATGGAGCCCAACACTCCCGTCAGCAGCTTTATGACGCCTTTCTCCAAGCTCGTCTGCGCCAAATTGGGCACCACGCTCAAAGAGGCGAACGACATCATCTGGGACCACAAGCTCAACTCACTGCCCATCATCAATGAGGCAGGGCAGCTGTGCTATCTGGTCTTCCGCAAGGACTATGACTCCCACAAGCAAAACCCCAACGAGCTGCTTGATGCAAGCAAGAGATACGTGGTTGGTGCGGGTATCAACACCCGTGACTACGCCGAGCGTGTTCCCGCACTCGTTGAGGCAGGCGCCGACGTGCTTTGCATCGACTCCTCCGAGGGCTTTTCCGAGTGGCAAAAGAGAACCATTGAGTGGATCCGCGCAAAATACGGCGAGAGCGTCAAGGTAGGTGCTGGCAACGTGGTTGATGCCGCAGGCTTCCGCTTCCTCGCAGAATGCGGTGCAGATTTTGTTAAGGTCGGCATCGGCGGCGGCTCTATTTGCATTACGCGTGAGACAAAGGGCATCGGCCGCGGACAGGCAACCGCACTGATCGAGGTTTGCGCCGAGCGCGACAGATACTTTGAGGAGACAGGCATCTATGTTCCCGTATGCTCCGACGGTGGCATCGTTCACGACCACCACATCACGCTTTCCTTGGCAATGGGAGCAGACTTCGTTATGCTTGGCAGATACTTTGCACGCTTTGACGAAAGCCCCTCAAACAAGGTCAGCATCGGCGGTACCTACTACAAGGAATATTGGGGAGAAGGCTCTGCACGCGCGCGCAACTGGCAAAGATATGACCTTGGCGGCGACAAGAAGCTCTCCTTTGAAGAGGGCGTTGACTCCTACGTGCCTTATGCAGGCAGCCTGAAGGATAACGTAGCCATTTCCTTGGCAAAGGTCAAGTCCACCATGTGCAACTGCGGTGCCCTGACCATTCCCGAGCTGCAACAAAAGGCAGTGCTCACGCTCGTCTCTGCTACCAGCATCGTAGAGGGTGGCGCACATGACGTCATTCAAAAGAACCAAGAGATCAAGAATAATTAACAAACAAAAAGACCTTCGAAGGAAAACCCTCGAAGGTCTTTTTTCTTCTTTTTTTATTTTGCGCCTTTGGCAGCGTAAACAGCCTTAACGGCTTCCATAATCTTATCGTAGCTTGCCTCGTTGCCTTCCATCATCGGCTTGACATTCTCTTCAAGGAAGGTCATCATTTCCGTCTGCGGCAAGGTATCAACCATTGCAAAAATGCCAAGCACTGCGGCTGCAAAGCAGAGGATCACAACGATGGCTACAAGACCGAGCACAAGACCTGCAACGGCTTTTGCATCCATTTTGCCGTTTGCGTTCTTTTTGGCAACAAAAGCAAAAACAATAGCAAGAATGGCACAAGCGCCCATTGCAAGCATGCCGATGGCGGTGGAAGCACAGCAACAGGAGAGCAGGGAGACAATGCCAAGCACCAAAGAGGCAATGGCAAAGCCGTTTTTATTTTTCTTTTTTTCATCAGCAAAAACTGTAGAATATGTCATAGAGGTAAAATCAAAATCGTTATTCATAAAAAGCCTCCTGTGGATTTTTATTTATTATACCATGAAAAAAAGGTTTTTGTCAATCTGTTTTTAAAAAAAGATGAATTTTTTGCCATATCTCTTTTCAAACGCCGCATTTTGTGCTACAATAAAGATAAGACAAAGAAAGGCGGTGAGGGAATGAAAACAAAGTTGCGTCATCCAACATTTTTGGCTTTGCACGGTGTGGCTGTGCTGGGCGCTCTCCTGATGCCGCTTTATATGAAGGTTTCGACATACCTTGGCAAAATCCTTGGCGGATGCCTGATGCACCGTTTTTTCATCTACTGTCCGCTTTGCGGCGGAACGAGAGCTATAGCGGCACTTTTGCGCTTTGATTTTGTTGCCGCCCTCAAATACAACGCCTTTGTTGTTCTTATGTGCTTTGTCATCCTTGCCCTCGACGTGTGGGCATGGGTGCGGTATTTTCAAAAAAAGGAGCCGCTTATCGTTCTGCCACAATGGGTTTGGATTACAGGGTGCTCTGTTTTGGTAACCTATTTTATTTTGCGCAACGTCCTGATGATCTTTTGGGGCATTGACCCTACGGGGGATCTTGTCCCCTTTTGGGATGCGATGCGCACACTCAAGGGCTGACCGCATATTTGCGGCTGGCTCTTTTGTTATCTTTCCCACCAAAAAGAACAAAAAATCAAAAAAAGAGTGCAAAAATCGCACGACAAACATCGCCGCCACTCGTCAGAGTGCGCGGTGATTTTTCTTTTTTTGTGTCAAGAGGAGCGAGCATTTTCTTTCTTTTGCGCTTTTCTGCTTTTTATTGCCATCAAAAGCCCAAAACCGACCAACCGTTTGCGACACTTTCCGCACGCAAAAAGGAGTAAAATAGTAAAGAATACAAAATCAAGGAAGGTTAGATTATGCAGGAAGAAAAAATGGGCGCATACACAATGCGAAAGACAAAAGAAAAAAACGAGGGGGAAGAGAATATTTGGCTTCCTCGCTTGCAGCGACTGCTCTGTGAGATCCTTTGGGGATGCGCAGGCTGGGTGTTTGGGCAGGCAGGACTGATATTGGATACATATCCTTTGGGACTTGCACTCCTTTGTGCCTCGTCGGGGCACACCCCCGCAGTGCTTGTGGGATTGATCGTTACCGCCGTTGTGAATATGGAGAACGCCGCGCTTTACGTTTGTGTCTATTTGGCGGCGGCGATCCTACGCATTATCGTGGCGGCGGTATTCGATGCTCCCGATGCGCGCTTTGAAATGCCAAAGACCTTGCAAAAGCGCTTGCGCGAGCGTATCGAACGGGAAGCTCCCCTGACCGACGAGGAATGGCAAAAGCGTGAGAAAAAAGCCGCACGTGCGGCTTTTTGGAGTCGCATTTTTGGCGAGAGCATCCTTTTGCGCATGTCAGCGGCGGCTCTGTGCGCGCTCGTTCTCGGGCTTCATCGTGCAATTGTGGGCGGCTTTCGATTTTACGATTGGTTTGCCGCGGTTTTCATTATCCTGATGGCAGTGGCGGCAACAGCAGTTTTTGCGCTTTCGCTGGAGAAGAGAAGTGATAACAAGTGGCTCATCGGCATCTCCGAGGCGGCACTTCTGTTCTCTCTTGTCTATGCCGCAAGAACCGTCACGCTTTTATCCTTTCCGCTCTCTCCCATGGCGGCACTCTTTTTCACGCTTTATGTCTGTGCCAATCGCAGCGCCGTGCAGGGCATTTTGACCGCAGGCATTGCAGGACTTGCCTATGAGGTAATACAAGCCCCCGCGTTCCTGCTTGCCGCACTCGTTGCGCTCTTTCTCAAGCAGACCAAAAAGGAAAGCCCCACCGCCACGCTCCTGCCCGTTCTTGCCATGCTTGCGTGGTCGGCATACGTGGGTGGATTTGTCATCCTTTTGCCGCTGGTGCCTGCCGCACTCCTTGCGGCAACGGCGTTTGTGGTGGTGCAGAAGACATCTCTTTTATCTGTTCCAACCGCCGAGGGCGAGCCTGATACAAAGGAAGAAAGCACACAGGAGCATCAGCAAGTAGAAAGCATCCGCTACCGCGACTCGAATGAGCGTTTTCGCGGCATTTCCGATGCGTTTTCCTCGCTTTCCGAGGTCTTTTACAACCTTTCCGACCGTTTCCGCCGACCGGGAACGCTCGATCTGCGCCTTTTGTGCGATCGCTCCTTTGATGCCTTTTGCAACGATTGCCCAAACAAAAACATTTGTTGGGGGCTGGAATACACCGCAACCCTGGGGGCGGTCAATGACCTCATTGCGCAGTTGCACACGCGCGGACGTGTATCCGACGAGCACGTGGACGAGCAGCTTTCAAGCAGATGCACGCGTATTGACGGCATCCTTGAGCGCATCAACGCCGACTGCGCACGCCTGACGGGCGAGATGCTGCGCAACAACCGCACCGAAATTGTGGCAATGGATTACGAGTCGGCGGCGGACATCATCAACGATGCCCTTGAGGCGGACGGTGGCGAATATGAGGTGGATGCCGAGCTGAGCAAAAAGATTGCCGAATACTTAAAGGATGCCGACGTGCGTGCCGAAAGCGTAACGGTGTTTGGCAACCGTATGCGCAAAATTCTCATTCGCGGAGCAGAGGTCGACGAGGCAAAGGTCACCTTTGAAACCATGCGAAGCGACCTTGGCGAGATGTGCGGCAGGGAGCTTGGCTTTCCCACCTTTGAGGTGGAGGGGAGCGTAAGCACGATGGTGCTTTCTGCCAAGCGTAAGATCGCGGTCATCAGTGCGCAAAACAACGTCTCGGCAGACGGCGGCGTGAGTGGCGACAGTGTCAACCTCTTTTGTAACAAAAAGGATTATTTCTACGCGCTCATCAGCGACGGAATGGGATCGGGCAAGGAAGCAGCACTGACCTCGGGGCTGTGCTCGGTCTTTCTTGAAAAAATGCTGCGTGCAGGCAATCGTGCGGCAACGTCCTTGCGTATGCTCAACAATATGATTGCCTCGCGCGCACACGATAGCACCAAGGAGTGCTCGTCCACGGTCGACCTTTTGGAGCTCGACCTGATGACGGGGGAGGGGGCATTCCTCAAAAGCGGAGCCGCCCCCAGCTTTGTGGTGCGCGGCAAGGTTGTGCGCCGCCTGCAGGCAGGCACGGTCCCCATTGGGATACTGAATACCCTCGACGTGCAAAAAACAGAGTTCCCTCTGCGCGCGGGCGACACCGTGGTCATGGTGAGTGACGGCATTCTGCAGGGTGACGAGGACTGCGAATGGCTGACCTCATACCTTGCGGGAGCTGCTACGCAAACGCCCGAAGAGATCGTTTACCACATTTGCCGCAGATCTGCCGAGAGCGAGACGCACGACGATTGCTCGGTGGTTGCTTTGCGCATCCTTGATGCTGACACCGCCGAGGACACAGTCAACGACGAAGAATAAGAGTAAAAGGGGAGAAGCAAAAATGCTTCTCCCCACCCGGCAAAAAAACTTTTCAAAGGGCTTGACTTTCTGTCAAATTTCTGCTATAATATACCCGTTCCAAAAAAATATCGAGGTGTGGCGCAATTGGTAGCGCGCTAGCTTTGGGAGCTAGATGCTGCAGGTTCGAGTCCTGTCACTTCGACCACCGGCAGTGCCGGTCCCAAAAATCGGGGACTGACACTGCTGATTTTTTAGTTTATCACACGATGGCGGAGTTTCGTTATGGACGCTCGTACCCAAGTGAGTGTCCACAGGGCACTCGCTTTTTTATTTTGTTGACATTCTTGTTTTTATGTGATATACTGTTTTTACATTTTTTTTGAAAATATGTGATATCGCCACTTCCACTTCCGTCTATTAGGGTAGAGGGCGAGCATTGCCCGAATAACAAAAGGAGAAAAGAAAATGAAAAAAACATTCAAAATCGCAGTGCTTTTTTGTTTGGTGATTTCGATGCTTCTCTCGGCGGTTGCCTGCAAACAAACTCCGCCCGCGCAAGGAGCCACCGAGACCACTGAGACGTCTCAAATCCCCGAAGAACCGCAAAAGACTTACCAAGAGTTGTATGCGGATATTATTTCGCAATACACCACGCTCTTGACCGCTAAACAAAAGGGAGAGGCACTTGTGGCTCCCGTTACCGACGGTATGGGTGAGAATCAAACCGCCATCATGCAAGCCGTCTATGAGGTTGTCAGGGGAATCCCCGATGCCAAGAATGCCGCGCTTTACGGCTACGGCTACCGCGACTACGACGGCAACGGCGTGCCCGAGCTGATCCTGTTTACAAAATACCTATCTGTCAAAGCCATTTTTACCATCGATGGCGACGCACCCATTCTGCTTTCTGCTCATGGTGACGGCAACCCCAACATCTTTTTTGCCAATTCGCACATCCTTTTTGCCAGAGGCAATCGCTTTTTGACGATGCATAAACAGGAGAGCGGCAGCCTTCGGGAATTCACCTATTCTTCCTTCCACATCGAGGGCGCTCAGATTGTATACGAAACCGTCTACGGTCAGGTTTATGACAACGAGAAATATGAGGTCGTAGAAAAATTCCAAATGCTGGATGGCAAGCGCACAGCCATTGATGACGATACTTTTGCAGAGCTGTACTGGGAATACAGTACCTTAGCGGACGGGATCATTCAGGTCACCTTCAAATTGCAAGCGCCTTATCTGCATCTTCCTTTGGAAGAGAAGTCCGAGGACAAAAGCCTGCCCGTAGCGGATTTTTCAAGCTATGCCGCTATTCGTGAAACAGTTAAGGCGATCTCTGATTGCGTGACAGACTTCGCCACCAATGATTGGGAGAATGGCGAGTATGACGATCTTTTCACCTTTCCCAATGATACCGCATTCGAATATTACCTTCGCCTTTTGTACGTGCTGCACTGGGATAGTGGCAGTCCCATTGGATACGATGAGATCGACCTTAACGGTGATGGCAAGGATGAATTGCTGCTTTTGAGTGAGGATTGCACCATTGAAGCGGTATTTACCCAAAAGGATGGTGTTCCCGTTCTTTTGGAGTCGTCCCTCCTGGGCGAAGAGATGTGGCTTGACGAAGAGCGACATATTCACATTGACAGTTGGAATGTTTACGAGACTGAGAACAGTGTGTACGAGGTCACCAAAAACGGCGAATTTCGCCTGCTGTATGCTTTGTTCCTCAATCAAAAAGGGCATCGCTACCTGATTCGCGACGACAAGATCAAAAAGATCACTTATGCAGAACAGGTGGAGATCTTTGAGGACGATTACGTCTGTTATCCCCCATATCTTACCCCCAACGAATACTCCAGAACCGTTACCGACCTGACCTACACGCCCCTTTGTGCAAATGATGAGGACCTCTATCAAAAGGCAGTCGGCAAAACGTGGTACAAGTTTACCAATTGGGATGACGGAACCGAAAAAGAGTGGGAGACCGCATTTACCTACGTCACCTTTGAAAACGCAACGGATGACCGCACCGACGTGCATTTCCAATACGTTCTGACTTCTTATTATCCTCACCCCGATAATGAGAGTTACCTTGGAAGCACCACCACCGAATCCTCTATGATGATGATCGCACGCAAGGAGAATGGCGCTTTTGTCTTTGATACAGGCGCTATCGAAGGCAGGATCGAGTTTGGCGATGAATACCTTTGGGTGATCATTGAAGAGAGCACCGACGAGCGGTTCCCGGTGGGGTACCATTGCTTTGAAGTGGACCTGCCCGAAGAGATCCCTCCCGTATAAAAAAGAAAAGCTGTGAGCCGAAGCTCACAGCTTTTCTTTTTTATTTTGCATTAATCTTTCTTTTCGAGAACGACTTTACCGCAAGGGCAGAGCTCGGGTTGACCGAAAAGCTTGCGGAAGAAGTTGATGATCTTATTGATGAATGCCTTAAAGCCGCTTACTTCCTCGCAAACGTGCTCTTCGGTTTTTTCATTTTCCACATCTTCTTCTACTTCTTCTTTTTCTGTTTCGTCTCCCTTTTCGGGGGCTTCTTGCTCACCGCAAATATCGCAAGTCTTGTCGCCGTTTTCATCCTTGTGACCAAGGGCGGCAATTTCTCTTGTTTCATATGCTGTGCAGTTGTCGCAATCCTTGCGCTCCAATCCTGCAGCGGTGCAGGTGGGCGCCTTTACCTGTCTCCACTCATCAAATGCGTGTGTGCCGATTGCAAGCTCTTCATAGGTGGTGTAATCGCATCTTTCGCAGGTGACGTATGCCTTCCAGCCGCCTTCGGTGCAGGTGGGATCTTTACCCTCGTGCTCAACTTCCTTGTGACCGAGAGCGGGGATCTCTTTGCTTTCTTCAAGGAGTACTTTGCACTCAGAGCAATAAACCTCTCCGGTGAGTCCCGGGGCGGTGCAGGTGGGAGCTTTGCCTTCGTGTTCAACTTCCTTGTGACCAAGAGCGGGGATCTCTTTGCCTTCTTCGAGAACTGTCTTACAGTCAGGGCAGTAAACCTTGCCGGTGTGTCCCGCGGTAGTGCAGGTTGCCTTGATGGCTCCTTCAACAATGTAGTTGGCGTGGTTGCATTCCTCGGTTTGTGCTTGTGCAGAAACAGTGATGCTGTAAGCACGGGATTGCTTTGCCAGTCCGGTGTAAACCAAAGAGTCAACAGGAGTATCGAAAACGATGGTGATGATGCCGCCGTTGTTGGTAGCTTTGCCTGCGGAGACGTTCAGCCAGCTGTTTACGTACTTGGAATCCAGCCCCTTGCAGTTGATCACGATCTGCGTCATACCGGGGAAGGAGATGGTGACGTTAGAGCCCTGATAGAAGCGAGCAGGTTTGCAGAAGTCGGCTACGTTGCTGCCAGCGCCTGCCTTATCGTTGGTAACGGTAATGCCGTTTTGTACCCACACCTGTTGAGAGGTGTTGAATACGGTACGGTTTTCTGTGGTATCAAAGCTGATCGTAAACTCGGTTTGCGTAGGTTTTTCGGCACCGCAGCGAATGCAAGTACCGCCGGCATAGGTGTGTCCTTGTGCGGGCGTTTTTTCGCCCATGTACATATCGTTACACAGTGTGCAGGTGTAAAGGGTATAGCCTTCTGCATCGCAGGTGGGAGCGATAACGGTTATGGTGTAGTCGTGCTCGCAGGAAGGCGTATCAGAGCCTGCTCCCATGACATAAAAGCGAGCGATGTAGTTGTTGTTTTGCAGCTTGGAGCTCTGCAAAACGCCCATCGTTACATAGTAGCTGTAGGTGCCAATGTAGCAGATCTCATCCGCAAGGGTGGTGTACAGAGCGTTCTTTGTGCTATCCCAGGTAAATACCGAGGTAGCGGTGCTATCAAAGGTAAAGTTGCGATAGGTGCCGCTGACGACCAAATTGATGTACTGCTTTTGACCGTTGCCATTGACAAAGTACATGTGATAGCCGCCGGGAGTGGTTTCTACAAACACATCCACACCGTTATCAAAGCTGGTGTCGGTTGCGCCATAGTAGCCGTTCATGGTGCCGCTAAAGAAGTACTCGGCATTTTTGTCGGTTGAATAAAGTCCAAGCTTGTAAGCCTTGCCGGGAATGAGCTCGGTTACATAGGTGGGCTTGCTGGGGGCTACGGGTTCAGCCTCACCGCAGGTGGAGCAAACACCCTCAACATAGATGTGACCGATGGCAGCGATAAAGCTGGTTTTGTAGCTGTAACCGCAGTTTTCGGTTTGGCAGGTGAAAAGGGTAAAGCCCTTGTCGGTGCAGGTGGGGGCAACGGTAACGCCTTTGTCAAAGTTGTTGTGATCGCACTTGTCGCCCGCATTGGTAGCTTCACCCGAAGGGGTTGTCATATCGGCAGGGATCTCCGCGCCAAAGAGCAGAAATGCAAGCTCGGGGTAGTCAACAAAAACGTTACGGGTGCCTGTGATGGACTCAACAGAGTCATTGCGACCAAGCTCCCAGGTATCAACGGGATCTTCTTCCATCCATTCAAGCAGAACGTCAAGACTCTCCATAACGCCGGAAGAGCCCCAAGCGGTATACTGACCGTTGCCGTTTACGTTGCCCCAGCGAACGTAGACGTACAGGAAGATACGGGCTACGTCGCCGCGTACGTCGTACTTGTCGTTCGATTCTACGTTGGGGTAGTAGTAGCCGCTGCTCTTACCATAGGCCTTGTTGCTGCGTGCGCCGTTTTCGGTCGAAGCGGTGGGGCGCAGCATCATAATATCGTTTTCGTCGTTGCCAGCCAAGCCCTTGCTATTGGGCCAGGTGTGCTCACGGTTCCAGGTAGAGCCGCCGTCCCATGCGGGACCGATATCCTTACCGGAGTAGAAGGAGGAGATTTTTCCACCGTTTGCGCCGTTGTTCTGGCAGTCGGTGTATTTATAGAGATATCTGGTTTCGCCATAATCGGTCTCATCCGTATGCGCATCCTTCATCAGGGTTTGCAGAGCATTGTACAAGTCGCTCTTGGGAGCATCGGCTGTGCCGGTACCGCCGGCATAGGTCACTAGCTCATCATAGGTAGTGTCTGTGTAGAATTCTTCTGCATTGGGGGAGAGGAAGGTTGCAACCTCACCGCGCGTACCCCAGTTGTAAATGTATTTTCCGTCGTACACATACGAAAACTCGTCGGCACTGACACCTACGAGGAGTGTGGGCACCAAAGAGAGGCACATCATCAGTGCGATCAGTAGCGCCAGACTGCGTTTCATGGTTTGAATCATAAGACAATTCTCCTTTTTTGAATTGGATATTTTTGCATTGTCACGCAACTTTTATATTATATCATATTTTCCAACAAAAAGCAATAGTATTTTACAAATACTTTACCGTTTTTATTATACATGCGTGATGGTGTGTGCCGCGACAGATGCTCTACGTCCTCAAAAAATGGCAGGGGGACTTGACTTTTTCTCCAAAATCTGCTATAATATACCCGTTCATGGCACGCGGTAGTGTGATAAATTTGATGCTGCTGCAGGCGTGTATGGCAATTCCAATGGGATTTTTGGCGACAAGGAGGACAAAATATGGATTGGAATTTTTCGCTTGATAATTACGGTCCCGTATGGAGCTTTATGGTGCAATTGGGGCTTTTGATGCTGTTTCTGATGGTAGGCAATATTTTGCGCCGCAAGGTTCCGTTCTTTCGCAAATGTCTGATTCCTTCCGCCCTTTTGGGAGGAGCGTTGCTCTTGATTGTGGACGTTATTTGCAAGCAGTTCAACTTTGTTTTGGTAGATAACCGCATGATGCAGGTCATCACCTACCACTGCCTTGCCATCGGCTTTGCCGCTATGACGCTCAAGACCGAAAAGAGCACACATAAAACCAGCCGCGCACAAGTGTTTGAATTTGGCGCTCTGCAAGGCGGCACCTATATGCTGCAAGCCTTTGTGGGATTGGGTATTACCATTGTTATGTTTCTTATCACCCGATACGGCGAGCAGGTCATCTCTTACATCTGCGGTTTGATCTTGCCCTTGGCGTTCGGTCAAGGCCCCGGCAACGCATTGAGCTGGGATGTCAACTTTACCAATACCGAGGCTGCCGAGTTTGCAGGCAACGGTAGCTTTGGCTTGTCTTTGGCATCCATTGGCTTTCTTGTTGCGTGTGTATTTGGTATTCTTTACATCAATATCTACAAGAGAAAAGGCACCCTTAAGATTCGTGATGCCAAGCCCGTACAGCAAGGCGAGGCACAGGCGGAGGACGGCGTAGAAGAGATCCCCGATAACGAATCTGTGGATAAGTTTACCTTGCAAGCAGGCTTTGTTGCTTTGGCGTATGCCGTTTCCTTTGGCTTTATGTGTTTGCTCGGCGTTCTTTCCGCCTTCACCAACAGCATTGCGTGGGGCTTTAACTTTTTGTGGGCATCCTTGGCGGCAATGTTGATCAAAGCGGTTGTAAAGGGCTTGCGCAAGAAAAAGCTGATGAACCGCGAATACATCAACAATTATCAAATGGATCGCATTTCCGGTTTTGCTTTTGATATTATGATCGTTGCAGGTGTGTCAGCTATTGAGATCAATGACATCAAAAATTACATTCTCCCCATTATTATCCTCAGCATTTTGGGTGCGCTCCTCACCTATTTTTACATTCGCAAGGCGACCAAGGAGTGCTTCCCGGGGTTTGAGCACGAGATGTTCCTGATGAGCTACGGAACCCTGACGGGTACGGCTTCCAACGGTGTCATTTTGATGAAGGAGATCGACCCCAATTTGCAAACTCCCACATCCAGCCTTTACATTCTTTCCAATTTTCCCGCAATGGTTATGATCGCCCCCTTGCTCCTGCTTTTGGGATTTGCGGGTAAGTCTTTGACAAATGCGATCATCGCTTGCGCGATCTTCTTTGTTCTGTGGTTGGTCTATACGATCTTCCTTTTCCGTCGCCGTATCTTCAAAAAGAAGTATGCCGACAAACCCGTGGCAGAATGGAAGGACGAGGAATAACCCTTCCATTGAAAAAGCCGAACAGCTCCTATGCGGAGCTGTTCGGCTTTTTTGATGGATCGTTTATAGATTGCGGTATCCCGTCGACAAAAAACGACATATACTGGAATGGTGCTTCACCAAATCTATAAAGGAGGTAATTCTATGAGCAGACAAAATTCATTTATGCGCGGCAACAACAACCGATGCAGCAACTGTGATGCAGGCAATGGCTCTCAAGATGGTGTAAACCCCTTTGGCTGCGGTGGTTGGAATCCGTGCTGTGATGACGATAAAGATAAAGACCCGTGCACAGTCTGTCCACCCGGCCCACAAGGTCCTGCAGGCCCACAAGGACCTATTGGTCCGCAAGGCCCTGCAGGAGATATCGGACCTCGAGGCTTACAAGGTCCTGCAGGGGTTCAAGGACCTGCGGGGGCACAAGGACCTGCCGGTCCTCAGGGACCTGTTGGTGATGTTGGTCCCGCCGGTCCACAAGGTCCTATAGGAGCTACGGGTCCTATCGGCCCTCAAGGTCCTGTTGGCCCTCAGGGTGTTGCAGGAGATACAGGTCCCATGGGTCCGCAAGGCCCTGCCGGAGACGTTGGTCCTATGGGTTTGCAAGGACCTGTAGGTCCGCAAGGCCCGGCAGGTGATATCGGCCCTGCAGGTCCGCAAGGTCCTGTGGGGGCTACAGGTCCTATTGGACCGCAAGGTCCCACAGGTCCCCAAGGTCCTGCGGGAGATACAGGTCCGCAAGGTCCTCAGGGACTTACGGGCGCTACAGGTCCTATCGGTCCACAAGGTCCTATCGGTCCGCAAGGCCCGGCAGGGGAACCCGGCGCACAAGGACCGCAGGGCATTCCCGGCGGCGTGTTGAGCTATGCCGATTTTTACGCCCTGATGCCACCCGATAACGCAGCAACCGTTGCTCCCGGAACCGACGTGAGCTTTCCGCAAAACGGTCCGATCGCTAACACGAACATTGGACGTTTGAGCGCATCGACCTTCAATCTTGGACCTATTGGCACGTATCAGGTCTTATTCCAGGTTGGCGTTACCGAGGCAGGACAGCTGATCCTGACGCTGAACGGTCAGGACTTGGCTTATACGGTTGTAGGTCGCGCCACGGGAACATCGCAGATCGTAGGAATGGCGATCGTGACCACAACTGCCGTCAACTCGGTGCTGACGGTTCGAAATCCTGCAGGAAATGCAGCAGCCCTTACCGTTACGCCTCTGGTAGGCGGAACACGTCCCGTTTCTGCGCATCTTGTGATCACGCAAATCGGGTAACCTTAATGTGATACGACAACGGCATTTCGTTGTCGTTGAACAATTAAGCACCTATGACACTTTGCTTTGCAAGGTGCCATAGGTGCACTTTTATTTTTTATCATCGGTTGCGGGATTGTTGATCAATTCGCCGTCCTCGGTAAAGCGCGAGCCGTGGCAGGGACAATCCCATGTGTGCTCGGCGCGGTTGTATTTGAGGGCACAGCCAAGGTGAGGGCAGCGAGGAGCGGTAGGGGTGAGCAGTCCCACCGCCGACTCCCAAGCATTGACGGCAAGCTGTGGACGCAACACCGTGCGCAAGGGAGAAAAAATGTTGGCATAGGGGTTTTCTTTCTTTTGTACAAGATCGCACAAAATGTGGGATGCTACCATTGCGTTCGTCATGCCCCATTTGTTAAATCCCGTTGCCACAAAAGTATCCGGTGTGCTTTTTGAATACTGTCCGATATAGGGAATGCCGTCCAATGTCATGCAATCCTGCGTTGCCCATTTGGTAACGGTCTTTGCATGGGGATAGTGTTCTTTTGCAAATGCCTCGAGCTCTTGCCAGCATCCGCCCCTCTTGCCCGTGCGGTGTCCGCCACCGCCCAAAAGGAGTAGATCTCCATAGGTGCGAAAGGACATTCCTGTGTCACATTCATCCACGTACATACCGTTCATCTTGGGGGCATCCTTGAGCGCCAAAACGTAGGAGCGGTGCTGATATAGCTTGAGAAAATAAGCGCCGTGCTTGTTATAAATGGGAAAATGCGTTGCCACGATCAATTTTAAAAACGTGATCGCTCCATGATTTGTGACTGCCTTGTGCGGAATGAGATTGATCACCTTTGTATGCTCGTAAATGGGAAGATCCTTTGCAATCGCATATAAAAATTTTAAGGGGTGAAACTGCGCCTGATCACCCACACGTACAGCTCCCGCAACGGGGAAGGGGAGCTGCCCCGCATTGGAGACCTCTGCCTTTACGCCAAGAGATTTCAGAGCATCTGCCTCTTGTTCAATCTTTTTGCGGTTGTCAAGAGAATAGACGTAGGAGTCCTTTCTTTCAAAATCGCAATCGATATCGCGGCACAGGCGGGCGTATTCCTTGATTGCTGCGCTTTGCGCATCGGCATAAAGTCTTGCCTTGTCCTCACCAAAGCGGCGGATCATTTTATCATATAGCAATCCGTGTGAGAGTGTGATTTTTGCAGTGGTGTCCTGTGTAATACCACTGCAAATTTCGTCAGCCTCAACAAGAATGCAATCTATTCCTGCGTGCTTGAGGCTATGGGCGCATAAAATCCCCGCAATGCCACCGCCAATAATCAACACGTCTGTGCTTTTTGTTTCTGATAGCGAAGGAAAGGACGGGCGTTCTGCCGTCTCACTCCAAATCGAATGCATCATTTCACCCCCATTGTAATGAGGATATTTTTTCTTACTTTTTCGCTTTGTATGTCTGCCAATTTTTCACAAACAAAAAGGACCGCAAACAAATGCCGTTTGCGGTCGCTTTCTTACATTTAAGACGCTTTCTTTTGAATGGTGTTCTCCTGCCCACGGTAAACAACGAATTTGCAGAACAAAAACTCCAAAACAAAGTTGGAAAGCATGGTGATGATGAGGATCACAAAATCGTTGACTCCTTTTCCCTCGGCAAGGTTGCCAAGCCAAGTGGAGAGCGGCGTGAATACCAGATAGAACCCAAACACCTTTGCCATAGCAATAGGAACGTTTGCCGCCGATTGAAAGGTGTAGCGGCGGTTGAGCGTGAAGTTCCACAGAATGGAAAGGATGAGAGAGATCAGATAGGGGATCCAGTAGTCCTTGATGAAAATTTCAAGGAGAGCAAAGGAGACGATTTGAATAATGCCTGCGGAGACCGAGAACAGAGTGAATTTGATCACCTGCCAAAGCTGCTTTTTATCCTTTTTCATGATCTTTCTCCGTTTTTAAATTGTTCTTGTGTAGCAACGGCGGCGCTTATGTTGCTCTTTTTCAAAGTAGCGCCACATACCGTGCACGGCTTTGTTGGTCTCCAGCATAGGGCCGGTTTCGCAGTACCGTACCTTGTTTTCAATGCATTTTCTGACCAACACGCTCATCAGAATTGCGGGAACGCCAAACATCTGGTGCTTGGGGTCAACCGCTACAAAGTACATCTCCAAAGTGTCGTTGTAGAACTTCAGATCCTTGAGCATATGTACGATGCCAAAGGGGAACATTTTGCCGTCGGCTTTTTTAAACGCCTTTGCCAAAGAGGGAACCATAACGCCAAAGGCAACGATCTTGCCCTCGGTGTCCTTTACCGAGCAGATGTAGTCAAGGTGCACCAGGGGGATATAATTGTCGATCATGTTCTTAATAACGGCAGGAGTAAGGGGTACGGTGCCGTACAGAACAGACTCGGCTTCATCAACCACCTGAAATGCCTCAAAAGCATCGTTGTAGAGCTTTTTTCTGTCGGTATAGGTAACGGCGGTATATTTGCCACGCTCCAACAGGCGGTTGGCGATCTTTTCAATGCGCTCATCCACCTCGTCGGGGCACTTGATCTTATATTCGATCCAGTCGATCGATTTGGTCAGACCAAGGCGCTCCATGTGCTCCATATAGTAGGGGTGATTGTAAAAGGTGACCGACATGTTCAATCGGTCAAAGCCGTCAACGAGCATGCCCTGGTGGTCGGTGTCGTTAAAGCCCATGGGGCCCATAATTTCAGTAAAGCCTCTTTCACGCCCCCACTCCAACACCTTGGCAAACAGCTTTTCCGATACTTCATAATCGTCCACAAAATCAAAACGGGTGTAGCGAATGGCGTTTTCTTTCCATTTTGTGTTGTAGGCGTGATTGATCAGTCCTGCAATTCTGCCAACCACCTTGCCGTCACGTTCTGCCAAAAAGAGCTTTGTCTCACAAAACTCATACGAGGGGTTTTTCTCCTTGGTAAAGGTATCAAACTCGTCACTTTCCAAAAAGGGGACAAAGTTTTCATTGTCGCGATATAATTCGTTCGGGAATCTGATCCATCTCAAAAGGTCTTTTTTGGTAACAACTTCTTTTATTTGAAGGGTCATCGATGTTTTCCTACTTTCAAAAAAACTGATTTTTTGGCGTTTGCATTATACCATTTTCGCATGGGGTTGTCAACAAAGTTCGACTATTTTTTCTGTTTTGCACAGATTTTGGGGGGCATTTTGGAATGGATGTTCTTTGATTATTAGTTGTTTTAACCAAATGCGTCTAATCGTCCAAAAATGCATTTTCCCGATTTTGTGACTGCATCCGTTTTTGGGACGGTCGCAAGTCGAAAATAGAAATAGGCAATCCCCAACAAATCCGTTTGCTGAGTTGACATTTTTTTAATTGTATGATATACTAATGGTAATAAAGACCGCTATTTTGCCGCACAGAAAGGAAAAAAAGATATGATTTACAGAAAATTTCAAGATAAGCAGCTCTCCGCGCTTGGCATGGGATGCATGCGTTTGCCCATTTGCGAAAACGAACAGAGCAAGATCGATATTGACGCCGTGCGCGAAATGGTTGCGTACGCCATGGAGAAGGGCATCAACTACTATGACACCGCATGGGGTTACCATGACGGACAATCCGAAATTGTGATGGGCAAGGTCCTTGCCGATTATCCGAGAGAGAGCTTTTATCTTGCCTCCAAGTTCCCGGGCTTTAGCACCGCGAACATGGAAAGAGTAGAAGAAATTTTTGAAAAACAGCTTGAAAAATGCGGCGTGGAGTATTTTGATTTTTATATGTTCCACAACCTGTGTGAGAACAACGTAGACGGCTATCTTGATCCCAAGTACGGCATCCTTGACTATTTGCTCAAGCAAAAAAAGAACGGTCGCATCCGTCACCTCGGTGTCTCCACACACGGCACGCTCGACACCATGCGCCGCTTTTTGGATGCTTACGGTGAGCACATGGAGTTCTGCCAGATCCAGCTCAACTGGCTTGACTGGAAGCTGCAAAATGCAAAAGCAAAGGTAGATCTTCTTCGTGAATACAACCTGCCCATCTGGGTTATGGAGCCCGTGCGTGGCGGCAAGCTCGTCTCTTTGGAAGAAAAGTATGAAACGATCTTGAAAGAAGCACGTCCCGAGGCAAGCGTTGTAGAGTGGGCGTTCCGCTTTTTGCAGACCATCCCCGACGTTGGCATGACGCTCTCGGGTATGTCGAACTTTGAGCAGCTTCGCCAAAATATTGCTACATACGAAACAGAGCAGCCGCTGAATGAAAAAGAATGGGATACGATCCTTGGCGTTGCGCGTTCCATGATGGAGAAGCACACCCTGCCTTGCACGGCTTGTCGCTATTGCACCACCAACTGTCCCATGCAGCTGGATATTCCCATGCTCATCGACCTCTATAACGAATTTAACTATTCGGGCGGTGGATTTGTTCCTCCCATGGTCATCCGCTCCTTGCCCGAGGATAAGCGCCCTGCGGCTTGCATCGGTTGCCGCGCTTGCGAGGCGGTTTGCCCGCAGAACATCAAGATCAGCGAAATGATGAGCGACTTTACAGAGAAGCTGCAAAAATAATTCATTACAAATCGCAAAGCATACCGTCAAAATGCAACAAGATGCCAATGCATCAAAGGGAGAACGCATATGAAAATCAATGTCAGCAAAGAAAGCGTGGTCTATCAAGGACCTGCATATGAGGATAGCTATTGGGGCGAGATACAATTTCCCGAAATTTTGAGCTGTGCAGACGGAACCTTGGCGATCAAAACGCACGCGGCAGACGACAACTGGTCAGAATTTGGAAAAAACAAAGACGTTTGGTGTATTTCAAAGGATAAAGGAATGACTTGGGAAAGAACCGACCGTGCACTCACACGCGAGGTGGGGTATCTTCTCCCAAGCGGTGACCGCTTGTATTTTCCCTTGGTAACGGGACTTTCCTGCAAAACGGCGGATCTGAAGCCCGCCCGCATTGTAACTCAACGCCTGCCAAGTGACAGGATCGTCAAAGAAGAAGACGGAAGCTGGCCCTATCCCGCATTTATGTATCGGGATATTTGGGGGAGCGCAAATTACATTTATGATTTTGCAACCTTGCCCGATGATTATGCCAAGCAAGAATGGCTTGGTTACCGCATCAAAAAAGGGGAGAGTCAAGGAACCGAGGAGACGGTCAAGGTAATTCACCCCAATCTGTCGGTTCGCGGAGTCATCAGAGGAGAGGATTTTGTTATGGCACCCTTCTCGCCCTACGGGCGCGGATTTCGCACTGACAAGGAAGGAAACATTTGGCTCACGTCCTACTCCGGCGCGCACCTCAATCCCTATAACGGCGGCGTTGACGTGTACGGTGCATCGCTTTTTTACAAGTCACAAGATAACGGACACACCTTTGAGCTTGCAGGATATATCCCCTATATTCCCAACACCACCAAGCACCCCACGGCGTATATGTGCGATGGCTTTTCCGAGGCGGCTTTAGAGTTTATGGATGACGGCTCTATGATCGTTCTTTTGCGCGCAACCAGCGTTTTTCTTGGGGGACCTGAGTGGAATCCCATGTACTTCGCTCGCTCCACCGACGGTGGCAAGACATTTTCGGAACCAATAGAGTTTGATAAATGCGGTGTGTTACCAAACCTTGTCAAATTGGATTGCGGCGTTACCTTGGCTGCCTATGGCAGACCGGGAATTTATGTTCGTGCTACAAAAGATCCCACGGGTATCGAATGGGAAGAACCGATTGAAATTATGACAGGAGAGGATAGAAGTCATTTGATGAATGATCCGCCAAAGCGACCGAATTTTCATCAATGGGCAGGCTCTTGCTGCAACGTAGACCTCAAGCCCATCGGCCCCAATCAAGCGCTTTTGGTTTACTCTGATTTCTATTATCCCGATCAATCGGGAAAAACGAATAAAAAGTTAAAAACAATTCTTACGCGTATCATTACGGTGGAATAAAGATAGAAAAGGCTGACCGAGCGGTCAGCCTTTTCTCAGTTTTGGGTTTTGCGGTTCTGGTGGGGTATAGTCGAGCTCTTGGATTACGATACGTCCAATCAAAACATCACCGTACTGAAAGCTACGGCGTTCGGGACGAACGGTGACACCCATCTCTTCGATTTGAAAAATGTTTCGGTATACACCAACAATTTTTACAGGAACGTTTTCTACAAGTGTTTTTGATTGCATCAATTTTACACTGAGATGAATGTTTGGATTGCTTTCATAAAGCTTTTTGATTTGACCTTTGATATATTCAATAGTGCTCATTCTTCTCCTTGAAGGTATAGCCGTCCGATTTTGGGACGGCTACACGTTGTTAACAAAAGTATTCACTGACGTCGGCAGTGTCGTTGAGTTGTTTTCTAACACGAACAATAATAGATGCATCCGCTTGTTCTTCAACGGATACGATTTGGTGACGTGTTTTATTCTTTTCAAGTGTTGCCTTGTATTTTTCCACTTCCTCGCGGTTATATTTCAGCTGTGTAGCTTTGTTAAAACCGCAATCTTCTTTTTGCAAAAATACAAGCGTTTGAAGAATGCAACCTGCTTTTATGCGTTTCATTTTTTCTCCTCCTCTCTCGACATTGTCATCCGGGCAGAACCGACAGAATCGTAATGCAGAGAGGAATAAGCGAAACATAGAGTTTATTTACAACCAACTGCCGCAGTTGCAAATAGGCATATCGCTCTCTTGGTAGAATTTCTACTATTCTATTATATCATTTTTTTGCGTTTTTTTCAAGAAAGAAAATCTGAAAAAAATGTAAATTTTGTCATGCTTTTTTGTGTCAAAAAACGCAAAGGGCTGACCGTTCGGTCAGCCCTTATCTCTTTATTCTGTTTCTGTTTTTGCTTCCGCATCTTTTTGTCGCTTTTCAATTTCTTTCATCAGTCGGGAAAGGAGAAGAGCGGAAAGAATTGCGGTCAGGGCATTAACGCCAACAAAGTTGAACCAAATGCCGTCAAGCCCAAAGCTCCAAAGCGCTCCAAGGAGTACCACAGGGAATACGAATGCCGTACCGACCGAAATGAGCGTTGCCTGCAAGGGCTTTTCCAGTGCGCTGAAAAAGCTTTGCGTGGTTACGCCAAACCAGCGAAAGAGGTAGGCAAAGCAGAAAAGTCGAATGGCGTGCGTGGAGATCTTCAACAGTCGCGTTTCCTCGGCGTTGACAAACCAAGAGGCGATGGTGCCGGGGAAGAAGAAGAGAACGGACGTGGAAACAAGTCCCACGATCGCGGTGCCCACGTAGGCGCATTTGACAATTCTTTTTACGCGGTCGTAATTCTTTGCGCCCCAGTTGTAGCCAAGTGCGGGGGAAAGAGAGTCGGCAATGCCGTAAAGGAGCGGCCAGCAAAGATCGCTGGCATACATCAGCACGGCATACACGGCAACGGCGGTCTGTCCGCCACCCTCGCCAAGCAGCTTGACACCGAGTGTCATCAGGGAGATGTTCATCAAAATTGAGGTCACACGCCCCGAGATGTTATTGAGGAATACGGGAGAGCCGCACGCGGCGATCTGTTTAAAGAGAGCAAGACTGAACTTGGGTTTTGTAAATTTGAGCAGCTGCGTTTGGCGCAAAAAGGGGATGAGGCAGATGATTGCGCAGGCACACATCGAAATGCAGGTGGCAAGCGCCGAGCCGACAACGTCCATATCCAAAACGAGCAAAAACAAGGTCAAAAATCCAAGTGTGCCCACATTGCAGCCAATGTTGACGAACATACTGGTTTTGACGTGTCCGCAAATGCGCAAATAGTTGTCCATTGCAAAAAAGATGGTGGTGATCGGTCCGCAAAGCGCATAGGTGCGCAAATAACGAACGGCGGTGTCGAGCAGGACATCATCCGCGCCCATCATCCGCGAGAGCGGAACGGCGGCAAAAAACATGATTGCCCCCATAACGGTGGATGCCACAAAGTTAAGGATGACCGCGCAGGAGAACACGTTGTTTGCCGTTTTGTAATCCTCTTTGCCAAGGGCGATCGAGATCGGTGCCGATGCGCCCACGCCGATCAGGTCGGCAAGAGAGAAGTTGATCATAACCAAGGGCATTGCAATGTTGACCGCGGCAAACGCGCCCTCACCGAGGATCTGACCGATAAAAACGCCTTCAATGATGCTGTAGATCGACATAGCGAACATACTGATCATACCGGGGGCGGCGACCACAAAAAAGAGGCGCCAAGGGCTCATTTTTGCATACATCTCTTCGGTTTTGGTCTTCATTGTAACACCTCACTTTCTTTACACAATAGGCGGGTGAATGGCAATTTTGCCATTCACCCGCACCATTATATCATCCTATTGCAGTAATGTCAATAGATTTTTGGTTTTTCTTTTTTATATAGCAAAATAGTTGAGTGTCAAAATCAGATTCCGTAAAAGATCCACAGATAAATGTAAGCAGGAATGATTGCCGCAAGCGTGAAGGGAATACCGATGCGGAAGAAGTCTTTGTTCTTGACCTCGTATCCTTCCTTGCGCAAAATGCCAATACCCGTGATGTTGGCAGAAGCACCGATGGGGGTGCAGTTGCCGCCAAGGGTTGCGCCCGACAAAAGTCCAAAATAGAGGACAGCCGGGTCAATACCAAGGGCTGCGGCAAGTCCCGTAATAACGGGGAGCATGGTTGCAACGTAGGGGATGTTATCAATAAATGCCGAAATGAGCACCGATGCCCAGACGATAACGGTGTAAAGGACGAATACGTTACCGCCACCAAGCTTTGCAAGCAGTCCTGCGGCTGCATCGATCACGCCCATATTCGTAATACCGCCGATCATCAGGAAGAGACCGAGCAAAAGTCCAATGGTCTCAAAGTCGATCGCCTTGAGGGGCTCGAGGATGGAGTCCTTGTTCTTGTTCTTGATAAAGTTGTAGATCAAGCCCACAACCAGCAAGGTCATGCAGATCAAGCCATTGGTGATGGCAGGCTTATTGGGGATAAAGGAAGCGAGGATCAAAAGCACGACTGTTCCGCACAAAAGAACGGTGGGGACGTAGTCGGTAACGGGGGTAAGGGATTGTGTTTTTCCGATTTTTCCTTTTTCGCGGCGGAATATCCATGCCAAAATGATAGCCGAAACAAGCGCACCAAGCTCAACCGCAAAAAAGATGCCGGGCTTGCCTTGATACCAGAAGAAATCAAGAAAACTCATGTCGGCATAGGAACCGAGCATAATGGCGGTGGTGTCGCCAACCAGCGTGGCCGCCCCCTGAAGATTGGAGGAAACGGCAATGCCGATGATAAAGGGAACGGGATTGGTGTTCAACTTTTTGCAAATTTCAAGAGCTACGGGAGCAATCATCAAAACGGTTGCTACGTTGTCCACAAAAGCAGAGATCACACCTGCAAAAAGTGCAAGCGCAACGGCTGCCATTTGCACGTTGGGGACCTTTAGCATAATCATGTCGGCAAGGCGTGCAGGCATTTTACTGTCGATAAAGAGCTGAACAAGCCCCATTGTGCCGGCAATCATCAAAAGGACGTTAAAGTCAATGGCACCGAAGATCTCGCCAAAGGGGAGCATACCGGTTACGATAAAAATAAGCGCCGATCCAAGCGCGATGTAGGGGCGATATTTGCTGAACGTCAGCATGCCAACGTAGGTTACGGCAAACAGAATGATAGCCCAAATCATGTGTTACAATTCTCCTTTTTCTTTTGTGGGGACAAAATTCAACAAATATATAATACCATATCCTCTTCAAAAAGTCAAGCATCAGCACATAAAAACAAAAGCCTGCCGAGGGCAGGGGAGAAAAAGGGATATAAATGTGATGGGGCTTTTGTTCTGCGCGAAAATGAGACGAGGGAATTCGATGCAGAAGGCGTGATCGACCAATCGTCGCCGTACAAAGGTACGGCAGAGCGGTCGAGCGCGACTAAAAAGCCACATAAAAAATGAAGAAATCCGTCCCTTGGCGGATTTCAACCTTTAAAATAATCTATGTTTAAAATTCAATGAAATGAGATCTTTAAAAGTGAGAGTGGCTTTTGTTCTGCGCGAATTATAAAAAGAAGTGACCCTTGAATGAAGGTTGTAAGCCCACACCCAAGGGTCACTTCTCACAGTTCTTAGTATCTAACATCTTTTGTTATCCTCTCTTTCATTAGTCTACCCGTCATCCGTTTTCGTCATATCCCAAAACACAATCATCTTTTTTCTCTAACGAGAATACCCTTTGTTTTCGTATGTGCCGTCAGGTTGAGGGGCGAAGCCTTGGACGTTTTTCATTGGTGATTTTGGAACGGATCTTCTACCTCGGTAATCTTTCTCATTACCTTTATCTATATGATGCGTAACACCGCCGTGTTTTTTCTGTGCTCGCTTTGCACAGATACCGGTTCCGCGAACCGTCTCTTTACCGTTCTCAGTTTTGAATAATCACCGAATGAGAAAGTCCCCGATTTAATATTTCATCGGACCGTCCTCCTTTTGGTTGGTGACTTTATTATAGCACATTTTTTCGCCCCCGTCAATATGGCAAATTGTAAGAAATGTGCATTTAATTTTTGTAGAAAAAGCAGAAATTGTAATAAATCACCAATTTCCTCTTTACAAAAGGGAAGAAGTGTGCTATACTAAATAATGGTGGGCTTGACGGCACCTGCTTTTTGGCGGGGTGCCGCTTTTTTATTGTCGAAAAGCAGAATATAAAAATATAGAAAAACCTCTTGATTTTTTGGAAAGAGTATGCTATAATAAAAAGGAACCTGTTATTTTTTTAACAAAGATAAATTTACAATAGACAAGGAGAAAAGAAAAATGGCAAGATTTGTACTCAATGAAACCAGCTATCACGGCAAAGGCGCGATCAATGAAATCGCTCCCGAGATCCAAGCAAGAGGCTTCAAAAAAGCATTCGTTTGCTCCGACCCTGATCTGATCAAGTTTGGCGTTACCAAAAAGGTAACCGACGTTCTGGATGCCGCAGGCATCGCATACGATATCTTCAGCGATATCAAGCCCAACCCCACCATTGAGAACGTCCAAAACGGCGTTGCAGCATTCAAGGCAAGCGGTGCAGACTGCATCGTTGCTATCGGCGGTGGCTCTTCTATGGACACCGCAAAGGCGATCGGTATCATCATCGAGAACCCCGAGTTCGCAGACGTGCGCAGCCTTGAGGGCGTTGCTCCCACAAAGAATAAGTGCACCCCCATCATCGCCGTTCCCACCACCGCAGGTACTGCCGCAGAGGTAACCATCAACTACGTTATCACCGATGCAGAGAAGAACCGCAAGATGGTATGCGTTGACGTTCACGACATTCCCGTTGTTGCAGTTGTTGACCCCGATATGATGGCGACTATGCCCAAGGGTCTGACCGCGGCTACCGGTATGGATGCGCTCACCCACGCGATCGAGGGCTACATTACCAAGGGCGCTTGGGAAATGAGTGACATGTTCCACATCAAGGCGATCGAGCTGATCGCAAAGAGCTTGCGCGGCGCTGTTGAAAACACCGACGAAGGTCGCGAGGGTATGGCACTTGGTCAATACATTGCAGGCATGGGCTTCTCCAACGTAGGTCTTGGCATCGTTCACTCGATGGCTCACCCCCTCGGCGCGGTTTACGACACCCCTCACGGTGTTGCAAACGCAATCATCCTGCCCACTGTTATGGAATATAATGCTCCCGCAACCGGTGAAAAATACAGAGACATCGCAGTTGCAATGGGCGTTCAAGGTGTTGCAGACATGACACTTGAAGAAGCACGTGCAGCAGCTATCAATGCAGTGAAGCAGCTCTCCCTCGACGTAGGCATCCCCGCAGACCTCAAGGAGATCGTAAAGGCAGAGGACCTCGACTTCCTGTCCGAGTCCGCATATGCCGATGCTTGCCGTCCCGGTAACCCCCGCGAGACCAGTGTAGAAGAGATCAAAGAGCTCTACCTCAAGCTGATGTAATTCAACCGAATAAACAACAAGGACGGGCGACCTCGGTCGCCCGTCCTTATTTTACAACGCTTTTAAAAACTATGGTCTCGCTGTAGCTTGTGTCACAAAAGCTGCTTGCGAAAACTTGGTGTTCTGACAGTCCACCGGACTGTCATTCTTCTTAGCGGATAGGGTTAGTGGTCCCTAGCCGCTCGCGATAGCAAAAGCAAGCGACCGCTTGCGCCGACTGTCTGTTCGTGAAGCAACAATTTTATTTTTGATCCTTTTGTGCGAAAGCTTTTGGGAAGGGGTGTGGGGGAACCCTTTTCTCAAAAAGGGTTCCCCCACAATTTATCCCTTACAATTCAATTATCTTCTCGCACAATTCCTCATAGGAAATTCCGGCAGCCTTGGCCGCCATGGGGAGCAGACTCAGGGGAGTCATGCCGGGCAGGGTGTTGGCTTCCAGGCACCAGACCTTGCCGCTCTCATCCATGATGTAATCAAAGCGTGCGTATCCGCGCAGGCGGAGCGCCTCAAATCCGCGCCGGGTTGCCTCGGCGGCTTTTTTTGCCACGCGGAGAGGGATCTCGGCAGGGCAGACCTCGCGGGTGTTGCCTTGATACTTGTTTTTGTAATCGTAAAAGCCCTCGTTTGGGATGATCTCCACAATGGGGAGCGTTTCGCCGTCAAGGATACCAACGGTCAGTTCGCGACCGCTGATCTTCTTTTCCGCAAGCACGCGGTCACCCCAAGGAGCGGCTGCGGCAAGAGCGGCATCGAGATCGTTCTCACTTTCCACAATGGTAACGCCTACGCTTGAGCCGCAGCTTGTGGGCTTGATCACGCAGGGCAGCCCGACTTTTTCAAGAATGGTCGCGCGACTTTCGGCGAGCGTGGGATCAACGTATACCCAGTCGGGGGTGCGCACGCCTGCATCGCGCAAAAGACGCTTGGCAAGGTCTTTGTCCATTGCCAACAGAGAGCCGACGTAGCCCGAGCCCGTGTAGTGAATGCCGTAGTTATCAAGCGTGGCTTGCAGCTGACCGTTCTCCCCCATCGCGCCGTGCAGGGCAAGGAAAACGCGGTCTGCCATACGGCAGAGCCACAGGACGTTGGGGCCGATCAAGCTTTCGGAGCCTCCGTTTTCTGCTTTTAATTTTTGCAGGTCGGGGATCTCCTCGCTGATGGTGTGCGAATAGGTCGCCTCGGTTTGAAAGAGGGAAAAAGGATTGCGCGGTAGCTCGCGAATGCCGCAGTAAACGTCCAAAAGAAGAACGCTGTGTCCGTTTTTGATCAGGGCGTTGGCAATGAGACTGCCCGAGGTGAGAGAGACCTCGCGCTCGGGGGAGTAGCCGCCCGCAAGTACAACGATGTTCAAAGTAAAGAGCTCCTTTCGTCAAAGGGAATGTTGGAAAGATAAACCACGCGGTCACGGCCGCCAAGGTCGCGAATGACGTGTACGTGTGCAAAATGATGTGCTTTTCCAAGCGAGATAAGGTCATCTGCCTGGTCAAAGCCGATTTCAAAAAGGATGAAGCCGTCCTTTTTTAAAAGAGAGGCATGATATTCAAGGATCGCGCGATAGAACAGAAGTCCATCCTCACCGCCATCCAAAGCTGCGGCAGGCTCCCGATGCACCTCGGGGGAGAGCGCGGCAATGTCCTTTGTGGGAATGTAGGGGGGATTGGAAAGGATCGCGTCAAAAGGTGCTTTCTCAATAAGCGCCGAGACCGGGGCAAGCACGTCACCCAAAATTCCCTCAAAGCGTGCATCAACACGATTTTTGGTAGCGTTGCGCGCGGCAAGAGAGAGTGTGGCAGGGAACTTTTCAAGAGCGACGGCAGAGGTGTCGGGGCGCTCGGCAAGCGTGGAGACGGCAATGCAGCCGCTACCTGTGCAAAGATCGGCAAAGCGCGCGCCAATGGGGAGCAGGCGGATCGCCGTATCTACTAAAATTTCGGTATCGGAGCGCGGAATGAGACAGTCGGGCGTGACCTCGTAAGTCTGGCGGTAAAATTCCCACTCCCCCAAAATGTATTGCAAAGGCTCGTGAGCGAGACGGCGGCGGATGGCATCCGTAAGTGCGACACTCTCATAGTCGCGGTCGGGAGCGGCGCGCAAAAGGGAAGGAGAAACGGCACAAAAATGCTCCATCAAGCAGAGAGCATCCCACTCGGCATCTTCCATTTTAGCATCTCTCAGGATGCAGCAAAGCTGACGGTAAGTCACGGTTTTCTCCTCTCTTTTTTATTTATCCTATATCATATTATCACAGAATGGCAAAAAAAGAAATAGATTTTTTAAAAAAATAAAAATTTTTTTCGCAAAGGGGTTGATTTTTTCAAAAAATATGGTATACTCTTTATAGTACGAGTTTATTCGTGGCGATATGCCATAAATTGTGGAGGTAATAACATGGAAAACCAAAACGCAAAAAGAGGTAGCAAGATTTTAAAGATTTTGGGCATTCTGCTCGCCATCGGTGCAGTATGCTACATTCTTGTAAAGGTTTATAGAAAGTTCTTCCCCAAGGAGCAACCTGCTCTTGAGGGCGAAGCAACCGATCTCGAGGCTGTTGAAGCACCCGTAGAGGAAGCTGTAGCACCCGAAGCAGAAACCTTTGAGGTTCCCGCAGAGGCAGTTATCGCCAATGCAGATCAGATGGAAGCGTAAAATTTGATTTCTTACATCCGAAAACGGCTTTCCGTACAAGAGGAAGGCCGTTTTCTTGTCTTGACGAAAGGAAACAGGATATGGCAAATTACAGAAGAGGACGCATCAACGAGGAGATGCAAAAGGAGCTGACAATGATCTTGCGCCGTGTAAAAGATCCCCGCGTCAGCGAGGCTTTTATCAGCGTGACCTCGGCAGACTGTACTCCCGACCTCAAATATGCAAAAATCTATTATTCGGTTATGGGTGGCGACAAAAAGGAGGTTGCCAAAGGGCTCAAGGCAGCTACGGGCTTTATTCGCCGCGAGCTGGCAAGATCGCTCAATTTGCGCATCACCCCCGAGCTCACCTTTGTTGCCGATGATTCGGTAGCCTACGGTGCGCACATCGCATCCATCCTCAACACCCTGGATATCAAGCCCGAAGAGGACGAGGAAGAAGACGAGGAAGTATGAGCGAGTTTTTGACCGATCTGGATGAGCTGATCGCGCTTTTGGAGGCTCCCGCTGATACACTCATCATTTTTCACCGCAATCCCGATGCCGATGCCGTTGGCTCGGCGTTTGCTCTTAGCAACGTGCTCGAGCAGCTTGGCTCGCCCACTCGCTGTGTCTGTCAGGACGAGGTTCCCGACAATCTGCAATTCTTGATGAACGGTACCCAAGAGAGTGTCCTTGTCGATGCGGTGCTTGCTGATTTTGAGCCTGTACGCATCATCTCCGTCGATACGGCATCCCGTGCACAAATGGGAACGCTTGCCGACCTTTTTGGCGAGAGCGTAGACGTAATGATCGACCACCATATTGTATTCTATAGAGGGTAATGTGTGTACGTCACGCAGAACCTAATAAATACATAGCTGTGACGGCTCATTTGTGGTGAATAGAACGGCAGTTA
>SVTP01000023.1 GCA_015063725.1 Oscillospiraceae bacterium | reverse complement strand
AGAGCTTGTCGGCCGTGGTGTAGTCTGTGGAAACCGTTTCGGGATTGTTGTTAATGATAATTGCCTCATATCCCGCACGCTTGATGGTCTGCACAGCGTGCACGGTGGAATAGTCGAACTCAACGCCCTGTCCGATTCGGATAGGACCTGCACCGAGAACAACGATCTTTTTCTTGTCGGTCAGGCGAGAGTCGTTCTTACCTGTGTAAGAGGAATAGAGATATGCGATATATTTGCCGGTGTGCATCGTATCAACCATGCGGAATACGGGGATGATACCGGCTGCTTTTCGTTGATTGTAAACTGAAAGCTCATCGGTGTTCCAAAGCTTTGCAATGTATTTATCCGAAAATCCCATCTTTTTGGCTTCGGTCAGTACAGCAAGCTCAAAAACATTCACGCGCAACTTTTCTTCCATATCAATGATGTTTTTGATGGTTTGCAGAAAGAGAGGCGTGATCTGTGTAATTTCGTGAATCTGCTCGATCGTTGCACCGTGGTAGATCAGCTCCGCGATTGCAAAAATATTGTCGGAGTGAGTTTCGTGAATATACGCAAGCAGTTCTTCCTTGTTCATGCTATCAAATTTAGAATGGTAGATGTGATTTACACCGATCTCCAAAGAACGGATAGATTTCAGGAAGCTCTCCTCAAGGTTAGAACCGATTCCCATAACCTCGCCCGTTGCCTTCATTTGTGTGCCGAGCAGGTTGGAGGCGGTTGTAAATTTATCAAACGGAAAACGCGGGAACTTGGACACAATGTAATCCAAGTTGGGCTCGATTGCCGCTGTTCCGCCCGCTACGGGAATTTCGTCAAGCGTCATACCAACGGCGATTTTTGCCGTAACGCGCGCAATGGGATAGCCGCTCGCCTTAGATGCAAGTGCCGAGGAGCGAGATACACGCGGATTAACTTCGATAAGATAGTATTGGCTGGAGTGGGGATCAAGTGCGAACTGTACGTTGCATCCACCCTCGATTTTAAGCTCGCGAATGATCTTGATCGCACTGTCGTTGAGCATTTTGTGGTCGGCATCGCTGAGCGAAAGAATGGGAGCAACAACAATAGAGTCTCCCGTGTGTACACCAACGGGGTCGACATTTTCCATACCGCAAATGGTAATGGCGTTGTCTTGGGAGTCGCGCATAACCTCAAATTCGATTTCTTTATAACCCTTAACGCTCTTTTCGATCAAAACCTGATGAACGGGAGAGAGCTTGAATGCGTTGGTACCTACCTCGATGAGCTCTGCCTCATCGTTGGCAAAGCCGCCGCCCGTGCCGCCAAGCGTGAATGCAGGACGCAATACGACGGGGTAACCGATGCGTTTTGCAGCCTCTTTGGCTTCCTCGAGTGAATAGGTGATTTCGGAAGGAATGGTAGGCTCGCCAATAGATTGACAAAGCTCCTTGAAAAGCTCGCGGTCCTCAGCACGTGCAATACTCTCACTGCTTGTTCCAAGAAGCTCAACATTACACTCACGAAGAACGCCCTTCTTTTCGAGCTGCATAGCAAGGTTGAGGCCTGTTTGACCGCCGATACCGGGAACGATGGCGTCAGGACGCTCGTAGCGCAGAATCTTGGCTACGTATTCGAGCGTCAGGGGTTCCATATAAACCTTGTCGGCAATGGTGGTGTCGGTCATAATGGTTGCGGGGTTGGAGTTCACAAGAATGACCTCGTATCCCTCTTCCTTGAGTGCCAAACACGCTTGCGTGCCCGCATAGTCAAACTCGGCTGCCTGTCCGATAACGATAGGACCGGAGCCGATGATCAAAATCTTTTTGATGTCTGTTCTCTTTGCCATTTTCTTATTCCTCCTCGTTTCTTCTATATGCGACAGAACCGTTATAAACGGTCAACAAATTTTCTCCAAATACTTCTCTTCCCTCAAAGGGCGTGGCGCGACCGAGACTTGCAAAGTCATCGGGGTTGATAGCGTATGCTTTTTCCACATCCCAAACCGTAAAACCGATGTCGGACGAAATGCCGAAACGCTTGCGCGGATTGATGCACATCAATTCTACAAGGCGCTCAAGCGTCATCTTGCCCGTCTTAACAAATTCAGTGTACATAATCGGGAAAGCGGTCTCAAGTCCTACAATACCGAACGCGCTCCCCTCAAGTCCGCGGCTCTTTTCCTCTTGGGAGTGAGGCGCGTGGTCGGTTGCGATCATATCGATGGTGCCATCGAGAATACCCGCAATCAGCGCGTCGCGGTCAGCCGCGGAGCGCAGAGGCGGATTCATTTTAAAACGACCATCCTCTTGCAGATCCTCGTCACAAAGCACAAGATAGTGCGGCGCGGTCTCGCAGGTGACGTTCACGCCTTCTGCCTTGGCAGCGCGAATAAGGTCAACGCTCTCTTTTGTGGATATATGACAAACGTGGTAGGCACATCCTGTCTCTTTGGCGAGTTTTAAGTCACGGGCGATAGGTCCCCACTCGCTCTCGGAGCAAATGCCGCGGTGTCCATGCTCTTTGGCATAAGTGCCGTCGTGAATGTAGCCGCCGTGGAGCAGCGAATTGTCCTCGCAGTGCGCCACTACCATTTTGCCCAATTTTTTGGCGCGCAACATCAGGTCGCGCATCATTTCTTCATTTTGTACACCCTTGCCGTCATCCGAAAAAGCAATGGCGTCAGCCGCCATACCGTCAAGGTCTGCCATCTCTTCCCCCGCTTCGTTTACGGTGAGAGAGCCATAGGGATAGACCGCGATTCTCGCATCCTTGCGAATAGCCGCGAGCTGCACGTCGAGGTGCACCCTCGAATCGGGCACAGGGTTTAGGTTTGGCATAGAGCAAATTGCCGTATAGCCACCGCGCGCCGCCGATGCCGTTCCGCTTGCAACCGTCTCTTTATAACAAAAACCCGGCTCGCGTAAGTGCACGTGCACGTCGCAAAAACCGGGTAATATGAGACAATTAGAAAAAACAGGCATCTCGGATGCGGAAGCAGGGGCAATTTGGGAATTGGAAAAAGAAAGCACTCCACCATCAAAAATGGCATCCTGCTTTGCAAATCCATTTTGCGTCCAAACCGTTGCGTTCCGAAAGATCATCTGCATCTCCTTCACATATTCAAAAATTTGACAAAACAAACTTCCCCGAAACTTCATCCGCACGCCAATCTGCCCGCGCGGTGCCGAGTCGTCCGTTTTTGTCTTTAATAGATTATATCATATAGAAAAAGAAATGTCAATAGTAAAAAGATAGAAAATAAAGATTGAACGGATATAAGAACTATATAAAGTGACAAAAAATACTCAAAAATTTAGCGAGAGACGAAAAAAATTGAAGCGCAGATGTTGCAAGCAAAAAGAAGATTTGGTATAATAAATTTACAACCTGAAATTTTACATTTTTTGAGATAAAAACGCCAAAGAAAAGGAGAAAAAATGCTTATGAAGCTAAAAAAAGAAATCGCAACTCTACTGCTTGCCTCTACCCTTTTGACCGCATCTCTCACCGCCTGCCAACAGACGCCAGACGGTGGAACTGAAATAGGTAATAATACAACACCGGAAATCACCACAATCGAAACCACGCCGGAAATCACCACAATCGAAACCACGCCACAAACACCACCCGAAACGACGACGCCCGAACCGCCAAGCACCGATGCTATAAACTTTGAGCACCCCATTGTTGGCGAAAACATTACCTGCTCGCTCTTCACTCTTCCCGAGGACATCTACAAATGGGAAAAGCGCTCCGGCACGGGTGTATATACGTTTGTTTATAACGATGACTTTGACAACCACTATTTTTACGTTAAGGACTGGGATCAGGCGTTCAAAATCACCGACGAAACCAACGCAACCCATGTGCATGACGTTTTGGTCACTGATGATTATCTCTACGTTTTGGCAGAGTTTGACCCTTACTTTATGAATAAAACTTATCCATGGATAAAGGTCATAACGATGAAAATCGACAAAAGCGGTGCCATTCTGGAAAGCCATATCAACGAATTTGAGTGGGAGACCCGCCCCTTTTCTTCTCCGCATATCGATTACAATCTTTACAGCCCCGACCAATTTTACATCCTATACACAGAAGAGGGTGAAGCAGATACTGCTACCGCAAATGACAATTGGCAAATTCAAGTTTACGAAAGTACCGATATGGGAAAAACCTGGAGCCCTAAAGGAGAACCCTTTGGCGGAACAGACGGGTATTTGCAAACGTGGGATTTTCTCCTAACGCGCGATTGTGGCTACTTTGTGTATATCAGAGATGAGCTAACTCACCAATATGACGTCTATACCACCATCGACGGCGGCGGCACGTGGCAGCTGCAGCCCTTCTCTTGCGTGGATCCGAATGGGGAATATTTCGTCAAATTTAATGGCATCATTGTTGTTAACGACAAATACGTAGCAAGCTTTAAGGCAGAGAAAAAGTTAGAAGGAAAAGGAGACGAGGAAGAAAAAGTCACCTTTATATGCAAATCCACCGACTTTACAGAATGGACGCTGACCGCAACACGCACCGACAACTCCCCTTCCCCTTATGAAGAATATCTCGGCATCGATTATGATGTGCGCCGGAATTTCATAGATGACCAAATCGGTTATACCTTTGTTTTTTACTGGGATACCGAATTTTTAACCTTCCTCAAAACCACAGACGGCGGCAAAACATGGGAACGTCAGCCCATTATTGATGCCCCCAAATCCAGTATGCATTTGGGTATTGACGATGCACAAATGTTTACCGAAAGCACCGGATTCATTAAAAAGCTCTGGCACGGAGACGGTAAAATATACGTTACAACCGATGGCGGAAGAACTTGGGAGCGTCCCGACTACGGTGCACCGAAAACAGACGAGGAATACGGGTATGACGAAGAGCTATCCATTGAATATGTAGACGGAAAATATGTGTTGAGCGTGAGACATCGCGGAGAATCGTTTTCATATATAACACAGCATGAATCCACCGACCTCAAGTCTTGGAAGCTTGTGCAACCTCGCAACACCATTCCCTGCAATGGCACCCACAGCGATGGTATTCATTATATCATTCACGAGGATGGCAACCTCATCCTCTATATTCCCGAGTGGCATCAGTTCTTCATCGTTCCCAAACGTGATGATATGTATATCATAGAAGATGTGTTGGATTCTTGCTCCGCTGTTTTGAGTGAGACAGAGGGCACGCTCTTCTTCAGAGATTTCAGCCCCGATGATAAGCCCATCAGCTTAATTCAATTTACCAGATGGAATACCGAGGTCACCATTCGTCCCCTCAATCTCCCCGAGGGAAATTACAGCTACGAACAGAAATATTGCAATTTCATTGACGAAAAAACAGGATATTTGTTCCTTTTGGGCGGTCCTAATGATATTCAACTGCACCACTTTTTCAAAACAACAGACGGTGGAGAAACATGGGTTGAACAGCCTGTTGAAACCTCGCCCTCAATTTATTGGAAAGAAGATATCATCTGTGCAAAAATGCTGGACGAACAGGTCGGCTGCATATTTGGCAGTCACCATGCCAACGATGATCTGTCATCCAAAACCTACGTCTCTGCCGACGGTGGAAAGACTTGGCACAAAGTCGGTTCATCCATAGAGCTCGGTTCCGTCGAAGCATACGATTTTACCTACGAAAACGGAGAATACATCATCTTTTTGCGAACCGCACGAGGTCTTGGTGCCAAAAAAATTCCTCGTTATCTCGTTTCCACCGATTTGGAAAATTGGAAATTGGTTATTCACCCCGAAAACAGCACCAACATCTACTCCACGGAGTGCATCAGCAGCTATTTTCCCTCTTACAGCGTTTACCCTGCAAAGGTACTGTATAAGTACGAATATCGCGAAGACGGCAACGTATTTTTGCAAATTGATGCTTGGAATCAAACCGTTGCGCTCCCCTTTACCTACACAGACATAAATTGGGAGTTTGCCCGCGCCGCTACGATATACGGCGATAAAGGCATTTTTGTCTATCACCCGGACGGTCTTGGAAAATCCATTAAAATCCTCTCCTTTACCAAGGGAAGCAATGAAATCACCGAGCAAACCATCACTTGGGATAAACCGATAAACGAAAACGAGATCTTTTGTGACTTTATAGATGATGAAAACGGCTATATTTTTGTAATTGAAGAAGGCGGACACCCTGATTTTGCATCCGGCTACGAAAAGGTTTCCAAGCTTTACAAAACGCAAGACGGCGGAAAAACTTGGACTTCGATTGACTGTAGCAACGCACCCTACACCAATTTGAGGGAGTGTATGATATTAGCAAAATTCGCAACAGCGGATATCGGCATCATTGCAGGACGTCATTGGGCCAGTGATTATAGCTTCCACGAGCGCACCTATATTACAAAGGACGGCGGTTTAACTTGGATTCCTGTTGATTTAAGTAACTTTTTTGACTCATCTCCCGATAAAGATTGGGGTATTCAAGCATACGACCTGCAATATATTGACGGCACCTATTATTTGTATGTGCAAGCCGTTCATGAAGGAGCGGATAAGCCTTGTTATTTGTTCACGTCTTCCGACGGTGTTGAATGGAGCTACCTGAAAAAAGTAGACTAACACAAACGGGCGGCAGGTTTTCTGTCGCCCCCTTTACTCTCGATTACCACCAAGCAAAATTTCCGTATGTCATTCTAAGCAGAGAAAATTGCAACGCAATTTGCAAAGTCGCACTTTTGCGGGTTGAGCGAAGCGAACAAGCAAAAAGAAGATTTGGTATAATAAATTTACAACCTGAAATTTCACATTTTTTGAGATAAAAACGCCAAAGAAACGGAGAAAAAATGCCTATGAAGCTAAAAAAAGAAATCGCAACTCTACTGCTTGCCTCTACCCTTTTGACCGCATCTCTCACCGCCTGCCAACAGGCGCAAGACGCCGGAAATGAAATAGATAATACGACAAATACTACAACAATAGAAACCGAAGAAAAAGCCGAAATAAAACCGGCAAGGAAAGCTCCAACCTTTCATAACGGAGTCTGGGGTAATTCCAATGTGACATACACATTCAATCAAAACAGCGAATTCTCTGTTCACGTAGCAGACTGGGGGGAAGATCATCTTGTAACGTCCCTTTCAGACCAAGACATTAATTCTGTTAAATACTCCACTACAGCTGCTAGCGCAAACAATGAACGAGCCTTTTTGGTTTTAAAACAATTCTATGAGCCTAAAATAACCGTAGTAAGCTTTGATAGAGGTTCCCAAAGTGAAACTGTTGTAGAGCTTGATGTTGATGAAACTATGCACGAAGTTGAAGGTTATATTCTCAGCGGGGATTTTATAAGCGAAAAGGTTGGATATTTGTTTGTCTTTACAGAGGTGGTTGGAGGTCATTCGAGAGGCAGCTCAAAATTATCTCACTTCTTTAAAACAGAAGACGGCGGAAACACGTGGCGATCAATCAATTTGCAGAACATACCTTTGCTCGATCTACGTAATCATATTGTATATGCAAAAATGATATCTGAGGACGTTGGGCTCATTTCCGGAGACATTTTCGCTGCTGACTATGATTTTTGCGAACGGACCTTATTGACAACCGACGGTGGTTTGAATTGGGTTCACGTTAACATACCGGAATTGCCACAAGACGACAACTTGCCATGGGCAAAGGTTACTGACTTTTCGCAGATTGGTGAATCCTATATTTTAACAATACGGTACACAAAATCAGAAGAAAATTTTAACTGTACCTATGACTATGCGAAATATGAATCAGTAGACTTAAACACTTGGACGTGTATAAGCTGATTATGAAGAGGGCGGCGGAAAATCGCCGCCCGATGCTCCTACTTCTCGCGTTTTTTCTCTTCTATTCAAAATCCAAAAAATATTTCAACTTTTTTCAAAAAAGGGGTTGACAAACCATTCTCTTTGTGGTATAATACCTGCGTTATCCAAAGACAGCAGGTTCCGGTAAAAGCTGACGCTTTCCTGCCGAGGAGATGAATTGAATCCCTATTTGTGCGATCAATCTTTCTTCACGGCTGTAAGTGTGCTTGCCGGAAGGAAGATTTTTTTATTTCAAAAATCTAACAGGAGGTCAAACAGAATGCCCAGCAATTCCATTCTCGTTCAGAAGCAACAGCTCGTTGCTGATCTGGCAGAACAAATTAAAAATTCCGAGGCAGGCGTTGTTGTTAACTACCAAGGTATTACGGTAGATAAGGACACCGCAATGCGTAAGGCTCTGCGTGAGGCCGGTGTTAAGTACGTTGTTATGAAGAACACCATGACCGGCAGAGCATGCGATATGGTAGGCTACGGCGATATGAAGCAATACCTCACCGGTATGACCGCTATCGCTATCAGCGAAAACGATCCCGTTATCGCAGCTAAGATCCTCAAGGAATATGCTGATAAGATCGAGTCCTTTAACATTCTCGCAGGTTACGTTGACGGCGCAGTTGTTGATGCAGCTACCGTAAACGCTCTGGCAGATATCCCCAACAAGGAAACTCTTATTGCAAAGTTCCTCGGCTCTATCCAGTCTCCTCTGTACAAGTTCGCTTATGCTATCAAGGCTATTTGCGACAAGGACGGCGAGACCACCGAAGAGGCTCCCGCAGAAGCATAATTTCTGCCTCTCTTCTCCATTCCGGACTCCGATTCCCGGCTTGATGTGATCGGAAAAACAAACAAAAATTAAAACACTCAAATTTTGGAGGTAAATAACAATGGCATCCGAAAAGATTACTAACATTCTTGAAGAAATTAAGTCCCTTACCATTCTCGAGCTCAACGACCTCGTAAAGGCAGTTGAGGAAGAGTTCGGCGTATCCGCAGCAGCTCCCGTAGGCGTAGTTGCAGCAGCAGGCGCAGCAGCTCCCGCAGCTGAAGAAAAGACCGAGTTCGACGTTATCCTTGCAAGCTTCGGCGCTAAGAAGCTCGACGTTATCAAGGTTGTTCGTGAGCTCACCGGTCTCGGCCTGAAGGACGCTAAGGATCTCGTAGAAGGCGCTCCCAAGACCATTAAGGAAGGCGTTTCCAAGGACGAAGCAGAGCAAGTTAAGGCTGCTCTCACCGAGGCAGGCGCAACCGTTGAAATTAAGTAATTTAAACCTACTTACTTTTCAATCATTGTCTGAGATAACCGAAAAAAAGGCTACTGTGAAAGATCACAGTAGCCTTTTTTCGTCCCCACAATCCGTCTAAAAAACAAGAGGTTTATACAAAAAATCCATTTTCACTGCTAAAATCCCACTAAAATGGGTAAATTCAATAACAAGAATAATTCTTATTCTATAATTTCGTATTGAAAGAGCTCACAATGCAGGCGTGTGCCCTCGTCGGTGCCTGCGGGCAGAAGTGCCAGAGCGATAAAAAGCGGATCTGTGTCGGGGGATGCCTCGTCGCAGAGGTATGCGTATTCTCCCTCAATTTTGATAACGGTATAATCCTTGGGTTCCATTTTTCTTGTCCTTTCCTTTTTTTAGGCGGTTTCGTTTGGCTCTATTTTATCATATTTCTTCTGCTTTTGCAAGTATTTGGCGTTTTTTGGAAGCAAAAATGAAGAAATATCAAAAAAATGAAAATTTTTTTAACTTTTTTTGAAAAACCCCTTTTCTTTTCAATTTTTTTATTGTATAATATAGTTAGCTAATTGTGTCGTGTTGCAAAATACGGCATTTGACAAATAATTCCCGCCCTTGTGCGATTATGGGCGGCGGAAGAAAGGATTCATGGTACCACTATGAAACAAAAGTACAGCATTACCGTTGCAGATATGGAGCTGAACATCATCAGCGACGCTTCCCCCGATGAGGTAGAAAATATTGTTGGCATGCTCGATCGCCGCATGCGCGATATCAACCTCAAGAGTCCTCGTTGCACCAAAAACGAGGCAGCTATCCTTTGTGCACTTGCTTATTGCTCTGAAAGAATGGCAATGCAAGAAGCTTTCAAGAAGGTAGAAAAGGATGCTTTCCGCTTCTCCGCTGAGAATGAAAAGCTGAAAAAGACCATTGAAACACTGCAGGAGGAAGTAGACAATCTGCGTAAGGATGCCAGCGTAATGCGTTCTATCCTTGACCATGCCGCAGCTGCAAACGCTCCCGCAAAGGAAGAAAAGCCCAAGTACGTTCCCAAGCCGTTCAACAAAAAGGCTGAGGAAGAGCCCCAAATCTCTGTATTTGAGGAATCTGCTACCGCTGCAGAAGCAATCGCTGAAGCAGCTCCCGAAAAGGAAGCTCCCGTTGTTGTTGAGGAAAAGACCTCTCAAAAGAGCACTTCCAAGAATCGCGTTGGCGCGATGTTTGATTTTTTGACCTTTAGTGATGTCTGATAAGCGCATCCAACCCTTGCCCGAGCTGCTCTGCCCTGCGGGTTCTCCCGAGGCACTTGACGCAGCGATTGAAGGCGGTGCCGATGCCGTTTACCTTGGCGGCACCACGTTTAATGCAAGAATGAATGCCCACAATTTCGGCGGAGACGCATTGCGCTCCGCCGTTTTGCGCGCACATAGCTATGGCGTTAAGGTGTATCTCACCCTGAACACCCTTGTGGGTGACCGCGAGATCCCTGCCGCACTGGCAGCCGCCGAGGAAGCGGCAAGTGCCGGTGTGGATGCCCTGATCGTGGCAGACCTTGGTGTGGCGGCGGCATTGCACCGCACCTATCCAAGCCTTGAATTGCACGCAAGCACGCAAGCGTCCTCGCACAATTCGCTCTCCGCGCAAAAGCTGAAGGAGATCGGCTTTAGCCGCATCGTCGTCGCACGCGAAATGCCCGCCGCCGATCTGTTCGAAACAGTTAAAAATTCCCCTTTGGAAATTGAGATGTTCATTCACGGCGCGCTCTGCGTCAGCCACTCTGGGCAATGCCTGTTCTCCTCCCTTGTGGGTGGGAGAAGCGGCAACCGCGGCGAGTGCGCACAGCCCTGCCGACTTCCCTTTGCCTGCAAAAAAGGCGGCAACGCCTATCCCCTCTCGCTCAAGGATCTCTCACTTGCGGCACACGTGCCCACGCTGATTGAGAGCGGCGTTGCATCCCTCAAAATCGAGGGCAGAATGAAAGCTCCCGAATACGTGCGCGACACCGCGCGCATCTGGCGCAGACTCCTTGACGAGCGCCGCGCCGCCACCCCCGACGAGATGCGTGAGCTGGCTTCTATCTTTTCGCGCGGCGGTTTTACAGACGGCTATTGGCGCGAAAAAATTGACAGCAAAATGCTCGGTGTGCGTTCCAAGGATGACAAATCTGCCTCTCGTACGCTCTCGCCTTTTGTAGGCATCACACGCAAGATCCCGCTTGATTTTGCGGTACGTATGAAGAAAAACGAACCGATCACGCTCACTGTCAGCGATAAAAAACGCAAGGTGTGCGTTACAGGCGATGTACCTCTTGCGGCACTGACCGCCCCCCTCTTTGCCGAGCATCTGGAAAAAAACATCTCCAAGCTTGGCGGAACGCCCTATTCCATTGGCACGTTCCAAGTTGAAATGGACGAGGGACTGATGCTCCCCGTTTCGCGTTTGAACGATCTGCGCCGCCGCGCAATTGCCGAATGGGAGAGCGATTTTGCCCCTCAAAAGGTAGAAAAAATGCCATACGTGATGCAAAAATCGCAACACGTGGGCGAAAAAATGCGCTCCGCGCGCTTCTATTCCCCCGAGCAGATCACGCCCGAGGCGAGAGCCTTTTTTGATCACATCTATCTGCCGCTTGGCAAGGAGACTGCCGAGGTCGACGGTGTGGTCCTGCCTCCCGTCATTTTTGAGCGCGACTGTAAGCGGATTGCCGAGATGCTTTCTGCCGCCAAGGAGAAGGGCGTGCGCTACGCGCTCGTTGGCAACGTGGGACATATTGAACTCGCCCGAGAGGCGGGGCTTGTTCCCGTTGGCGATTTCCGCTTTAACGTCACCAATTGCGAGTCGGTTTGCGTGCTGGAGGACATGGGCATCGAGTCTGTCATCCTCTCCCCTGAATTGACTCTGCCACAGGCACGCGACATCAAGGGTGACACTTCGCTCATCGTTTACGGGCGGATCCCCCTGATGACCGTTGAAAAATGCGTCATCCACGAGATTACCGATTGCGATACGTGTGCCAAAAACAGTGCCATTTTGACCGACCGTCGCGGCGTACGCTTCCCCGTTCTGCGTGAATGGGAGCACCGCAACGTCATTTATAACAGCTTGCCCACGTCAATGTCTGATCGTCAAGAGCAGCTCACAAAGGCAGGCATCACTCATCAGCATTTTCTTTTCAGCACCGAAACTGCCGACGAGGTGGACGAGGTCATCCGTCTTTGGAAAAAAGGTACGACGCTGCCTTATCCCGTAAGGAGAATATAATATGACGATGGAAGAAAGAAAAGCGCTCGCGCGCTCCTATCTTGGCAAAACGGTGCATATCGGCATCGATCGCCCCATCGGCTACGTGCATAAAAAAGATATCATCTATCCCATCAATTACGGTTATATCCCGGGCGTGCTCGGCGGTGACGGCGAGGAGATGGACGTTTATCTTTTGGGCGTAGATGTTCCTGTAAAAGAATTTGATGCACACATCATTGCCATCATTCACCGCGAGAACGACGTTGAGGACAAGCTCGTCGGTGTCCCCGAAGGCATGACCTTTACCGCGGACGAAATTGCCGCCGCGGTGCATTTTCAAGAGCAGTACTACCGCTCCTATATAGAAAGCATCGTTTGATTAAAAACTTCTTCGCCCACGCCGGAAAAAGGTGCAAAATCAATTTTGAAAATCGTGGAACTATGCTAGGCTCCCTCCGGGAGGGAGCTGTCGAGCATCGCGAGACTGAGGGAGCTCGCGCGCACGAATGCGAAGCGGTTGTTTTATGGCGAGTACTTGGCGTTAATGCCGCCGGCTCCTTCCGTCATTTTCTTGCGAAAATGCCACCTCCCTCCCGGAGGGAGGCCTATAATGAAACCGCTATTTAAAAAACAATTTTAATTACTCCCCCTCTAGGTAAAAAATCCAAACAAAATGCACCCACAGTTTTGCAAAAAGGGCTTGCTTTTTTGCAAAAACGGTGTATAATATCTATTGAATTAAAATTACAGACAGAAAGAAGGATATAAAAATGTCAGAATGTACGCATGATTGCTCTACTTGCTCCAGCAACTGCTCCTCCCGCGAGAAGCCGCAAAGCCTGCAGATCCCTGCAAATGCGCTCAGCGACGTAAAGCACGTGATTGGAGTTGTCAGCGGCAAGGGCGGCGTTGGTAAATCGCTCGTCACCTCTATGCTTGCCGTTCTTTTGCAAAGAGAGGGTTACAAGGTTGGTATCCTTGATGCCGACATCACCGGTCCCTCTATCCCAAAGGCGTTTGGACTTCACAACGTTGAGGTCTTTGGCGACGAAAACGGCATGATCCCCCCTCGCACCAAGACCGGAATTGATATGATCTCCGTTAACCTCCTCCTTGGTAACGATGAGACAAAGCCCGTTATTTGGCGTGGCGCGATGATTGCGGGAACAGTTCAGCAATTTTGGACCGAGACCATTTGGGATGTTGACGTGCTCCTCGTTGACTGCCCTCCCGGCACGGGCGACGTACCGCTGACCGTGTTCCAATCTCTGCCGCTTGACGGCGTTGTTATCGTTTCCAGCCCTCAGGATCTCGTTTCGATGATCGTCAGCAAGGCAGCCAACATGGCAAAAATGATGAACGTACCCGTACTTGGGCTCGTTGAGAACATGAGCTACGTCAAGTGCCCCGACTGCGGCAAGGAGATCAAGGTGTTTGGCGACAGCCACATCGAGGAAGTAGCAGAAAAGTTCGGTTATGACCTCTTGGCTCGCATTCCTATGGATCCCAAGCTCTCCGCCCTCGTTGACCGCGGCATGATCGAGCTGATGGAAAACGATTATATGGACAAGGCAGCGCAAGCTGTTATTGAAAAGCTCAATTTGACGCAAGCGTGAGTTTTGTTTTAAGAGATTGTGGGGGGAACTTTTTTCGCGAGAAAAAAGTTCCCCCCGCACCCCTTCAAAAAAGCGCTCACAAAATAATGACCCCGATAGATTTTGAAAATCTGTCGGGGTTTGTTTTATTCTGTTTGATAAATTGTCATTTATATATCTATGGGGTTGAACTATTCACATTTTTGTGGTATAATGTATCTACAAGCCTCGGCTTGAATATTTTTATCGGAGTGTGCTGTTTGAAAAACACCAACCTTTTGGAGATTGTATTGTAAACGAGAGGTTTGCAAATACATTCTCAGCATTCCTCTCGTGCCTGAGCGTCAACAGATATGAAAGGATTAAAAATGAACAATTTGACGATACGTTTAGAAACCGAAAAAGATTACAGAGCAGTAGAAGAACTTACACGCGAGGCGTTTTGGAACGTCTATAAGCCGGGCGCGGACGAACATTATTTCGTCCATACGATGCGTTCGCATCCTGATTTCATCCCCGAGCTTGCGTTCGTGCTTGAGCTTGACGGCAAGATCGTCGGCAACATTATGTACACGAAGGCTTGGCTTGAGGACGAGAACGGTGAGCGTAAGGAAATTCTTTCCTTTGGACCACTTTGCGTTGCTCCTGAATATCAAAGGCAGAAGCTCGGAAAGTTGCTGATCGAGCATTCCTTTGAGGTTGCACGCAAGATGGGCTACGACGTGAACATCAATTTCGGCAATCCGGGCAACTATGTTAGCCGTGGATTTGTGAGCTGTAAAAAGAAAAACATCAGCTTTGTTGTAGACGGCAACTTCCCGACGGCACTTCTCGTTTGCGAGCTTGTGCCGAACGCTCTTGACAGCAGAAAGTGGATGTATATTCCCTCCACCGCTGCCGACTGCTGTGAGGACACCGCTGCTGTCGAAGCCTTTGACGCTACTTTCCCACCCAAGGAAAAGAAGTGGATGCCAAGCCAAGAGGAATTCTATATCTATAGCCATTCTTCGGTAGTCAGATAAACGTAAAAACGCCGCTGAGGTTTCGTAAGGTTCCTCAGCGGTTGTTTTCTTTCTCTTTTTCAAGGCTTTTTTGCGCCAACTTTCTACTTTTTTATATAAAAGAATTGACAAGTTAGCGAATTTGTGTTATACTTGCTACGTATGCAAATTTATCGAATCAATCGAAAGGACAACCCCTATGAAATGGACATCCCTTAACGAACTGCGCGAAAAGTATTTGGCATTCTTTGAGTCCAAAGGACATCTCCGTCTGCCCTCTTTTCCGCTCGTTCCGATCAATGACAAATCCCTGTTGCTCATCAACTCGGGCATGGCACCCATGAAAAAGTTTTTCACGGGTGAAGAGGAGCCCCCTCGCCACCGCGTAACCACTTGCCAAAAGTGCATCCGCACCCCCGACCTTGAGCGCGTTGGTCATACCGCTCGCCACGGCACCTTCTTTGAAATGCTTGGCAACTTCTCCTTTGGCGATTACTTTAAGGATCAGGCAATCCCGTGGGCGTGGGAGTTTTTGACCGAAACACTTGAGATCCCCACCGACCTTCTCTGGCCCTCTATTTACGAGGAGGACGAGCAGGCGTATGAAATTTGGGTCAACAAGGTTGGCGTAAACCCTGCACACATCGTGCGTCTTGGCAAAGCTGACAACTTCTGGGAGCACGGCACAGGTCCTTGCGGCCCCTGCTCCGAGATCTATTTTGACCGCGGCATCAAGTATGGCTGCGGCTCCCCCGATTGCAAACCCGGTTGTGACTGCGACCGCTTTATGGAAATTTGGAACAATGTGTTCTCACAGTTCAACAACATGGGTGACGGCACCTACACCGAGCTGGCACAAAAGAACATCGACACCGGTATGGGCCTTGAGCGTCTCGCTTGCGTTATGCAGGGTGTAGACAATATGTTCGAGGTTGACACCATTCGCAAGGTGCTTGATACGGTCTGCTCTATTGCGGGCAAGGAATACGGCAAGGATAAAAACACCGATATTTCCATCCGCGTTGTTACCGACCACATCCGCTCCGCAACCTTTATGATCTCCGACGGCGTTATCCCCTCCAACGAGGGCCGCGGCTACGTTCTTCGCCGCATCCTGCGCCGCGCTTGCCGCCACGGCAAGCTCCTTGGCATCAACCGCTCCTTCCTGCCCGAGCTTGGCGTCATCGCCATTGGCGAATCCGAGGGTGCTTACCCCGAACTGGCTGAAAAGAAGGACTATATCCTCAAGGTCATCGCAATGGAAGAAGAGCGCTTTGACGCGACCATTGATGCAGGTCTTTCCATTCTCAACAAGCTTGTCGAAGATGCAAAGAACAACAACCTCACCACCCTTTCCGGCGAGGACGTATTCAAGCTTTACGATACCTACGGTTTCCCCATCGACCTCACCCGTGAGATCGCCGAGGAAGCAGGTCTTGCCATCGACGAGGCACGTTTTGCTGAACTCATGCAAGAGCAAAAGGTTCGCGCTCGCGAGGCGCGCGCCAACATCAGCGGTTGGTCGGATGCTTCCAAGAACCTCTTGGCAGACATTCCCGCAACCAAGTTCGTCGGTTATGACAATATGGCGGCAGATGCAAAGGTTCTCGCCATCCTCGTTGACGATATGTCTGTAAACGAAGTATCCGAGGGCGACTGCACCGTTATTCTTGACACCACTCCCTTCTACGGTGAGGGCGGCGGTCAGATCGGTGACACGGGTGTCATTACAACCGAAACCGTTGAATTGACCGTTACCGACACCAAAAAGACCGACGGCATTTATATCCACCTTGCTACCGTTGCAAACGGCACACTCAAGGTTGGCGATACCGTTCAGGCAACCGTTGACGCACACCGCCGCGAGGCAATTATGCGTAACCACTCGGCTTGCCACCTGTTGCAGTCCGCGCTCCGTCGCGTGCTTGGCAACCACGTTGAGCAATCCGGCTCTTACGTTTCCGATACTGTTTGCCGCTTTGACTTTACCCACTTCTCGGGCATGAGTGCAGAGGAGATTGCAGCAGTTGAAAACCTTGTAAACCTTGAGATCCTTGCAGGTCAGATCGGCTCGATGACCGAGATGCCCATTGACGAGGCAAAGAAGCTTGGTGCGATGGCTCTGTTTGGCGAGAAGTACGGCAAGATCGTTCGCGTTGTTCGCATGGGTGAAAACTCGGTTGAGTTCTGCGGCGGTACACACGTAGATAACACCGCAAAGATCGGGCTCTTCAAGATCCTTTCCGAGTCCTCTGTAGCCGCAGGCGTACGCCGCATTGAGGCTACTACGGGCGAGGGCGTGCTCCGTCTCTTGGCAGAAAAGAACGCTCTCATTGCCGAGACCGCAAAGGAAATGAAGGTACAAAAGCCCGCAGATCTTGCAAAACGCGCAGCACAAATGCAGAACGAGATCTCGGCTATGAAGAAAGAAATCGAATCTCTCAACTCCAAGATCGCCGCATCCAAGCTCGATAGCATTATGGCAGAAGCGATCAATGTTGGCGCTGTTCGTCTCGTTGCCGCTGATATGGGCAACATGCAAGCCGATGCCGCTCGTTCTCTTGCAGACGAGATCAAGGCTCGCTACGATGACGTTGTTGCCGTTCTTGCAATCGCACCCGAAGGCAAGCTCAACTTCCTTTGCGTTGCAGGTAAGGATGCCGTAGCCAAAGGCGCACACGCAGGCAAGCTGGTGGGAGCTGTTGCAGCCGTTACCGGCGGTAAGGGCGGCGGACGCCCCGACAACGCAATGGCAGGCGGACGTGACACCGACAAGATCACCGAGGCACTTGCCGCAGCTCAAACAACTCTCGCAGGAATGCTCAAATAAAAAACAAAAACATTTTAAAGGAGAACCTGATTATGCGACTCTGCGCAAAACGCGCGTTATGCATACTGATTTCTCTTTCGGTATTGCTAACGCTTCTTTCCGTTTTCACACTCTCCACTACAGCATCTCCCGTATCCTCCACTCCCAGCATTTCGGTTGGCGATAAGTTTATAGTGGTACAAACTGCCACCGGCGAAGTTTGGGGTTGGGGTGACAATTACTACGGTGTTCTTGGCGATGCACAAACCGCCGAAAGAGGCACCAATATCACCAATCCCGTACAAATCGAATTGCCCGGCACCGTCAAATCCACTGCTATCAGCGCCGGCGCCGACCACGTACTTGTCATCGGCTCCGACGGCAACGTTTACGCATGGGGCAACAATGCATACGGACAATTGGGAATTGACAACGGTGGGCTCACCGTTACCGCTCCCACTCTTGTAGAAGCCCTGAGAAACAAGAATGTCATCTCCGTTTCGGCAGGACGTTATTTCTCGCTTGCTCTGACAGAGGGCGGACAAGTCTACTCCTTTGGCGCAAACAACCGTTTGCAACTCGGCTATGAGCTTGCAAACAGTGCTACCTACTCCGCAACTCCCACCCCGATTACAGCTTTGAGCACTGTGTTCATTACACAGATCAGCGCAGGACACGAGTCGGCAATTGCCGTTGACGTCAACAACAAAGCCTACCTGTGGGGTAGCGTAAAGAACAGTGTGTTGGGTACGGCAGATCAGGAAAACACTTCTCAAGTTCCTACCGTTCTTCCCGACACCAAAACCACAACACCAATTGATGCCGTTGCCTTGAGTGTAAACCACTCCGCATTCCTTTTGAATGACGGCACCGTTGGCTTTATGGGCTGGAACAAGCAAGGTCAGTACGGAAACGCAACGACTGACACCGATCCTTCCATGCGTTTCAAGATCACCGACACATCCGCACGCAACATCATATCTGTTGCGGTATCCGATCAGCAGACCGTTTTGCTCAGCGCCGACGGAAAGGTCTATGTCGCAGGTGCACGTATCCCGAACGATACCGGCTCTATAACCAACACCTTTGCCCCTTTGTTTGAGGGCGCCGCACAAGCCCCCGTTGCCAGTGCCATTGCAGCAGGATATCAAAACGGCGCAATGATTGCACAGGACGGCTCGGTTTGGACGTGGGGTGACAACTCCCGAGGTCAGCTCGGCAACGGCAGTGTGGACAATGCAACGGCAACACCGCAAAAGGTGATGCTTTCAAACGGTTCTGCATTCAACTCGGGCAACCTCCCCTTTGTAAAGGACGTTCCCATGACCTTCCGCGCAACCGTCCCTGCTCCCACGTATGCCATCGCGATCCCCTCCTCCATCAACGTAGGAGAATTGCGCCAGACCGATGCGGACGATCCCAACCGTTATGCCGTAAAGGAAGGCTTTGTGATTGAAGCCATGAACGTCACCAATCTGTTTGGCGAAAAGGAGATCGTTTTGTCGGTTGAGGCCGGCGATGGCGACAGCTTCTATTTGCATGACGGAAACGGAACACGACTTCCCTTTGAAATTCTGACAGAGGCAGATGCGCAGGATCCCGTTCAAAACGGTGGCGTTTTGGCAACCTTTACCCAAAGCGGCAGTGTTCAAACATGGATTCGCGTAGACCAAAGCCTGATTACAAGATCGGGCGTTTACAACGGCGTTGTAACCTTCCGTTATTCCGCTGTTGATATTGAAAACTAAGGAGGGCTTGGACATGAAAATGACATTTAAAATCGTTTCCTTGTGTGCAATACTCCTCCTTCTTGGTGCTATGACGCTCACACTTTATGCAGAGGAGCCGCAAAGCTCCACTGTTTCGGCAACCGTGATTGCAACCAACACACCTACCTACTCGGTCGTCGTTCCCACAGGCATTACTGCTGATGATCTGCAACGCACCAGCGAGAGCGATTTTGTGGATAAGGAATTCACCATCAGCGTTCCCGAGGTCCTTTCCCTTGACGGCAGACAAATTTGCGTGCGCGTTTACGGCGACAACGGTGTTTTTGTTCTGCAAGGCTCCGACGGAACCTCAACGCTCCCCTATCAGGTGTATTCCACTGCCAACACCGAACAGGCTCTCGCGAGCGGTGACGTGTTTGCCATCTTTACACAAGAGGGTGAGCAGAGCGGCTTTGTTCGCATTGACCAAAAGGACATTCTCAAAACCGATACCTACACAGGCAATCTTCGTTTCTCGTTCTTTGTGAGCGACACAGAAGAATAAACAAAAAAGCATAAGCAATTCAAACCGAATTGCTTATGCTTTTTTTATGTGCTCCTCTGCAAAACCGATAAGAGCCTCTTTTTCGTTGGGCAGGCGTTCCTCAATGACCTCGTCAAGAAGGATTTGCAGCATCTGCCCGACTGCTTTGCCCTTGGGAACACCGAGCGCCATCAAGTCGTCACCGCCTACGGCAAGGGTGCGCAAAGAAAGGCAGGCGTCCTCGGCGCGGATCTCGTCCATGACCGCAGGGATCAGCTTCAACTCGGGCGGCAGCTCCCGATAGTCGGGGGCGTGTGCCAAGCGGTCGCAGCGCTTGATCTCCAACAGTCGCAGAATGTCTGCATCCGATATTTTTTGCATCAGTCGCTTGACTCTCTTTTTCTCGGCGGAAAGCGGAATATCGTGCCACTCGACCAACAGCTCCATGCGGCGCACCGTCTCGTTGTCAAAGCGCAGGCGCGACAAAATTTCACGGGTAATCTCCACCCCCACGGGCGCGTGCCCTTTGAAATGTCCGCCCTGCTCGTCCTCGGTATAACACATGGGCTTGCCAATATCGTGCAAAAGAACACCCAGACGGGTGATCAGATCGTCGCTATCGCAAAGCGCTACCGCTTGCAAGGTATGCTCAAAGACGTCGTAGCAATGGTATTTTGTGTTTTGCTCAAAGCCGACGCATCTCTCCAGCTCGGGTAGAAAAACGGCAATAACGTCGATATATTCACGCAGAATACGCACCGCACCGCTGCCACAGATCAGCTTGCAGAACTCCTCGCGCACTCTCTCGGCGGCAATGCCCGAAAGGAGCTCACGGCAGGTGTGTATCGCGTTTGCGGTATCCTCGGCAATCTCAAAATTCAGAACGGATGCAAAGCGGATGGCACGCAGAATGCGAAGCCCATCCTCCTCAAATCGCGTTTTGGCATCCCCAACGCACCGAATGACCTTGGCTTGCAGATCCTCTCTGCCGCCAAACAGATCGACAAGTCCCTTTTGGGGATGATACGCCATGGCGTTGACGGTAAAGTCGCGGCGTGCGAGATCGTCCTCGACTTTTTTGGAGAAGGTCACCTGTACGGGGTGGCGGTTGTCCAGATATTCGCCGTCGTTGCGGTAGGTGGTGATCTCAAGCTGGATGCCGTCCATGATCACCGTCAAGGTGCCGTGGCGGATGCCCGTTTCAATAACGCGAAAATCAGCAAAGCAAGCCTTCATTTCGTCGGGAGTGGCGTTTGTGGTAATATCCCAATCGTTGGGGGTGCGACCAAGAAGGCTATCGCGCACACAGCCGCCAACAATATACGCCTCATAGCCGCAGGCTTCCAATACGGACAGCGCATGCGAGACCGATGTGGGTAAGATAATATCAAGTTCCATATACGCGACCTCCTTTCATTTTGGTCTTTTATCCGTTGTTCGCGTTTCTGAAAATGTAACGCGCGTTTTTGCGAAGTGCAAAATAGAGGCAAATTCCCAGCACGTATGCCGAAATCACTTCACCAATACCAACTGTCAGCATCAAAAAGCCGATGCCTTCGGGTGCGTGATAGGCGTAGGCAAGAACAAAGGGTACAATAAAGGTGTTTGCCAACACAGTGGGCAGCGGTGTCAGCCACCATACCCGACGCAAAAGCCGCGCGCCGATTGCTCCTATCAGAGTTGCGAGTGTGCCAAAGAGGACGTCCTGCCAAAGGCAACCCGTAGCAAAATTGGAAATCAGGCAACCGATCGTCAGCCCGGGGATCGCCGCAGGGGTAAAGATGGGCAGGATGCACATCGCCTCGGAAATGCGGCACTGAATGGCGGCACTGCCCAAGGGCCCGATGGCAACGGTGATGGCAACGTAAAGCGCAGCAATGGCGCTCGCCTCGGTGATGTAGACGAGAGTGTTTCTCGTTTTTGTGTTTTTCATTTTTGGGGGTTCTCCTTAGTTTTGTTTTTCGTGAGGATGGTTTCGAACTCACGTTTTTATTCAAGGTCGAAGACACGCACGGACGGCGGCTTCGACTTCCTCATAGAGATAGAGCGAACCGAGACAGAGAAGCGGTATCCCCTTTTGCTTGCTCAATTCTATGGCGGCTCTCACGCCCTCGACAACGCTTGCATAGGACGTTGCAGGAATGCCATGGTATGCCAACTGTGCGGCATAGTCCTCTGCCGCGAGCGCACGCGGATTGTTTGGCGTGACCGCAAAGGCGTGTGCCACAATGGGCTTCATTGTTTCAATCATTTCAGCCCGATCCTTATCCGCCATCACACCGCTCAAAAGATTGACCTTTTGCGTGCCAAAGTAACTTTGCACACTTGCTACGGCGGCACGCACGCCCTCGGGATTGTGTCCACCGTCGTAGAGGATGACAGGATCACGCGAGAGCAGCTCAAAGCGCGCAGGCCAACGTACCGCGGCAAGACCTTGGCGCACGGCTTGCTCGTCAATGGCAAAGCCTTGCTCCCGCAAGAGCTCAATCGCCGTCAGCACAAGCGTGGCATTGTAGGGCTGATAAGCCCCCAAAAGGGGCAGATGCAAGTCGGTGTAGTGCGTGTAATCAAAGATCGTGCCGTCAAGAGAGGTTTCCTTTTGCACATACGAAGAACGGTCAACAACACAGAAGGGTGCGTTTTTTTCTCGCGCGACTGCGCAAACGGTGTCGCGTGCAGTCCCCTCGCCACCGCCAAACAAAACAGGGCGTCCCTCTTTGATGATGCCTGCCTTCTCCGCGGCAATCTCCTCTATGGTGTTGCCAAGGAGCGCGGTGTGGTCAAAATCAATCCCTGTGATAATAGAAAGCGCGGTATTTTCAATAACGTTTGTGGAATCCAAGCGTCCGCCAAGTCCAACCTCTAACACCACCACGTCGCATCTGCTTTGATAGAAATGCTCAAAGGCAAGCGCGGTGATGAGCTCGAATTCGGTGGGCTTGTCCGCCATTTTATCGGCAATGGGGCGGATGCGCTCGGTGAGGGTTGCAAGTGTGTTTTGTGGGATGTTTTCCCCATCCACGCGGATGCGTTCGCAAAAGGTGCGAATGTAGGGAGAGGTATAAAGCCCCGTGCGGTAGCCTGCCTTTTGCAGGATAGATGCGAGCATGGCAGAGGTAGAGCCCTTGCCGTTTGTGCCCGCTACATGAATAAATCGGAGCCCCTTTTGCGGATCTCCCAGAGCCCGACAAAGTGCGGTGATGCGCGCAAGCCCTGGCTTGCAAAAGGTCCAATTGACCGAGTGGATATATTCGAGTGCTTGTTCGTAGTTCATCTTTTTATCCTCTCAACTCCTCAAAGCGGCGGCGCAGGGCTTTGTTTTTGAGCACCGTGTATAGAAGCAACCATTCGGCAACGCCAACAATGGCGTAATTCAAAAGTCTGTACAAAAGCAGGACGTAGAACGGCATATCGTAGTACGCCGCAAGACCGACGGTCTTGATAATGACCGATGCTACAAGGTGTGCCAGAATAACGGTGATGCAGGTCTGCCACAAAAGGGGCAGTTTTTTTGTCAAGCGAAACAAAAGTCCGCCAAGAACGCCCACACAAACAGCACCAAGGGTGACAAGCGGATTGACGGTGTACCCCACCATCAAGCAACCGACAAGATCGGCAACCGCGCCCACGAGTGCCCCTGCTACGGGACCGAACATCATACCCGAGAGCAGAATGGGCAAATTTTCAAAGCTGAAGCGCAGTACGCCTCCCAAGGAAAGGGCGAGATATTTGCCGCAAATGATGCTGAGTGCCGCCAAAAAAGCAGACACGGCAAGCAGACGCAAATTGCTGCGCAGGTGTTTTTGGGAAGCTTCTTTCTTCATACAATACCTCCTTTTCCACCTCGTTTCACTGGCAAAAGGGTGGCATTGTGTGCCGCCAAAGCCGACTGAAGCGGGATGCAAAATATCGACCGCAAGGGATATTCCCTATTCGTCCCATCGACAACTCCCCGTCCGACAGGCACTCCGGATTGCTCCAACGCCGATATTTTTACTCTTCGTTTTTGTTGTTTTTATTGAAAATTATTTGTTGAACTCGTCAACTGTTTTCCAGGTGATCTGCGGACATTCGTCCTTGATAGGATAACCAAATTCATTGGGTTGTACCCAACGAACGGCATTGGTGATGATGCGCTGCACGTTTGCATCGTGATATGCATGGCAGGTCTCGTGACCGGGTTGGAAGTAAAACACCTTTCCCGCGCCGGTGTGGAAGGTCGCGCCTGCGCGCATCACGTGTCCATCCTCAAACCAACCGCAAAAGATGAGCTCGTCGGGTTGGGGGATGTAGAAGGGCTCACTGTAAAGCTCCTCTTTGGGAAGCAGAAAATGGTCGGGAATGCCAGCCGCGATCGGGTGCGAGGGCAAAAGCGTCCAAACGATCTCCTTTTGCTCTCTGCCCCAGGAAAGGTTGCCCGTCGTTCCCACAATGCTACGGAAAGGCTTGGACTTGTGTGCCGAGTGCAGGGCGATAAAGCCCATTTTACCGAGGTACACGCGTTGACGGATCTTTTCTGCCAGGGCATCCGAGACCTCGTGGTGCGCCATGTGTCCCCACCAAATGAGCACGTCGGTGCTCTCCAAGACCTCGTCGGGAAGTCCTTGGTCGGGGTCATCCAGCGCCGCCAGACGCACGTTCATATCCTCGTTGACATCAAGAAAAGCCTTGATGGTTGCATGGAGCCCATCGGGGTAGACAGACTTGCAAGCAGGATCGGTTTTCTCGTGGCGAAATTCATTCCAAACAGTTACGTTTATAGTCTTCATCCTGTTTTCTCCTTATTTGAGTTCTACGACGGTAACACCACCGTCTCCCTCGCCGTATGCCGCTATACGGAAGGCTTTGATGCGACGGTCGTGCTTGAGGTGCTGCCAAAGCGCATTTTTGAGCGCGCCCGTACCCTTGCCGTGAATGAGGCGCACGCGCCCAAAGTTGGCAATTACGGCTTCGTCAAGATACTTATCAACAGCCTGCCAAGCCTCGTCGCCAAGCATGCCGCGCAAGTCAATTTCATCGCGGAAATCGCGATTGACCTTTGCGTGGAACTCGGATGCGGGCTTTTTTTGCTTGCCGCTGATGATTTGCGGTTTTTCTTCGATCAGTTGCAAATTGGAAATCTTTGTTCGGGTTTTGAGAATGCCCGCCTGAACAAGCACAGAACCGCTCTTGTCGGGTGTTTCCAAGAGAATGCCCTCTTTATCGATGTTGACGATATACACCTTGTCACCGCATTTGAGATCACGCGGAAGCACGTATTTTTCGTCCTTCTTCTCTTCAACGGGATCGATCTTCTCGCTTCCCTCGCGGATGGTGCGACGAACGGCACGGCGTGCCTCGTCCAGCTCCTCGGTAAGGCGTTTTTCTGCCTCTGCCTTTTTCGCTTTTTCGAGCTGCGCAAAGATAAAGTCGCTTGATGCGCGCGCACTGTCCAGCATTTGCTGTGCCTGACGGCGGTTTTGCTCAATTTGGCGTTCCACCTCAAAAAAGCGTGTCTTGATCTCCTTTTCGGCGTCGCTCTTGAGCTTTTCGTAGTCGCGCTTGAGCTGCATAGCCTCGTCTCTTGCACGGTCAGCCTCAAGGCGTGTTGCCTCGAGCTGCTCGATCACCTCTTCAAAGCGTTGGTGATCTCGGTTGACGTTCTCCTTTGCAAGATTGATGATCTCTTCGGGCAGTCCCAATTTTGAGGAAATGGCAAACGCATTGGATTTACCTGGCGTGCCGATCATCAGCCGATAGGTTGGCTTGAGCGTGGCAACGTCAAACTCGCAGGATGCATTTTGCACACCCTCGGTGTCAAGTGCAAAGGTCTTGAGCTCGGTGTAGTGGGTGGTCGCCATGCAAAGCGCGCCTACCTGACGGACAGACTCGATAATGGCAATGGCAAGCGCCGCACCCTCAACGGGGTCTGTGCCCGCGCCAAGCTCGTCAAACAGGCAAAGCGATTTTTCATCGACCTCCTCCATCACGCGCACGATGTTGACCATGTGCGAGGAAAAGGTGGAGAGCGATTGCTCAATGCTCTGCTCGTCGCCAATGTCAACCAGCACGCGGCTGAACACGCAAATGGAAGAATCGGGCTCGGCAGGAATGTGCAAGCCCGCTTGTGTCATCAGGGCAAACAGTCCCACGGTTTTGAGGGTAACGGTCTTACCGCCCGTATTGGGACCTGTGATGATAAGCGTATCATAATCTCCACCGATTTTGATGTTGGTGGGAACGACCTTTTTGGGGTCGATCAGGGGGTGTCTTGCGCGGCGCAGTTCCACTGTTTGGTTGCCCGAAATGTGGGGCTCAACCGCGCCCATACGCAGAGAAAGCTCGGCGCAGGTAAAGAGGAATGCCAGCTCGGTCAAATTGAGGTAATTGAGGCGCAAGGACTCGGATGCCGCGCTGATGTCGGACGAAAAAGAATACAGAATGCGCTCGATCTCGTGCTCCTCCTTGGAGTGAAGCATGCGGAGCTCGTTGTTGGCATCCACCACCGCCATGGGCTCGACGAAGATAGTCGCACCCGAGGACGAGGTATCGTGAATGAGTCCCTTGAGCTCGTTTTTACATTCTGCCTTTACGGGGATAACGTAACGCCCATTGCGCATGGTGACGATGTTATCCTGCAAGATTTTGGAGTAAGAACCGCTGATATAGTGCTGCAAGGTCTCCTTGATGCGGTTGTTGGACTCGCGGATCTTGCGGCGGATCTCGGCAAGCTCGCGACTCGCCTCGTCGGCGATCATATCCTCGGAGATGATGGAGCGAGAAATGCTATCCTCAAGGTGTCGGTTGGAAAGCAAGCGCCCGAAGATCTCATCGAGTGTTGTTTCAAAGGTGCGGTTTGCCTTAGCATACTCGCCAACTTGACGGGCAGAGCGCAAAAGACGACCGACGTCAAGGATCTCGCGCATGGAAAGCACCGCGCCCTTGACGGCACGCTCGCAAGCATCGGAGACGTCGATCACCGTGCCAAAGGGTGGCATGCCTTTGGTCTCCAAGAGCCTGCGCGCATCGGTGGTTCTGCGCTGACGGCGCAATACCTCAACAACGTCGCTCGAGGGCATCAGTCTGCGCGCCAAAGCTTGCGCGCCCGAGGTGGGCGCACAGTCGGCAAGCATTTCGCAGATCTTATCAAATTCGAGTGTGGTTAATGTTTTTTGTGTAAAATTCATACCTTGGTTTCCTTATGCGGCAGGGGTGCTCGCATTGTGTGGTAAAAATTGAGTGAATCAAATCCTCTCTCAAGGTGAGAGAGCAGATAGGTTTGTGCGGTGCGTGCAAAGTCCTCAAGATCCGAGGCTTCTTCCAATCCAAAGGCAAACAGTCGCTCAAGAGGAGCGGAAACGCAATAGCGCATCGCCGCAAGGACGGCAGGAGAAAGCCCTGCAACAGTCTCACTCTCGCGAATGTCATCATAGGACGTAGCGGTGTAGCGCTTGACCTCTTTTCCCTTTTGGGCAAAACACTCGGAGCAAAGGAGCGCACCGTTCATAATGTGCAGATAAAAATGCTCGTCCGCATCGCGTCCGCAAGCGGTGCAGGTGCCAAGATCGGGGGCGTAGCCCGACATTGCCATAGCGCGCAATTCAAACGCGCCCTTGATGATCTCTTGCGGATAAAGATCCTTGGAGATGGCGTACAGCGAATTGAGGAGCAGGCGCAGCATTTCGGGTGCAGGCTCTCCCTCGTCGGTCAGCTCGCAGGCAACGTCGCACAAATACGCCGCCAGATTGAGGCGGTCAATATCCATGCTGAGCGCGTAAAAATGCTGATAGGCAGAGCCGCCCTTGAGGATGTTGAACTCCCCTTTGCGGTAATATTCAAAATTTGCGTAGGTGTAGAGCTGACTGATGGCGGTTTGCGGACCTTTGAGCGAATGCCCCCCCTTGGAGAGCACAGTGATTCGTCCCGTCTCTGCCGTTAGCACCGACAGATAGCGGTCGTGGTCACCGTAGTCACGCACACGCACAACAACGCCGTCGATGCTTTCGTGTCGCATAGCAGCTTCCTTTCGATGTTATTCCTCGGTGTAACCGAAATTGAGAATGCCGCGTGCACTGTCGCGCCAGTTCTCCTTGACTTTTACCCAAAGGTTGAGGTAGACCTGTGCATCCAGCAGCTTTTCCATATCCTCGCGGGCGTAGGAACCGATGCGCTTGAGCGTCTCGCCGTTCTTGCCGACAAGGATGCCCTTGTGAGATGCCTTTTCGCAAAAGATCTCAGCGCGAATGCGTACGATGCTGCCCTCGTCGCGGTATTCCTCTACCACGATGGCAACGCCGTGGGGGATCTCTTTATCCAGCGTGCGCAGGATCTTCTCTCGAATGATCTCGGCAACCATTTGACGTTGGGGTTGGTCGGTGATCATATCCTCATCGTAGAACCACTCACCCTCGCGCAGCAGCTTGGAGCACTCGTCAAGCACCTCGTCCACGTACTTGCCTTTTTTGGCAGAGATCGGGACGACCGCCTCAAAATTGTGCGCGGCAGCATATGCCGCAATGGTCTCGGCAATCTGCTCGCGGCGGTAGAGGTCGACCTTGTTCAAGGCAAGAATGGCAGGGGTGCCCGACTTTTTGAGATAGGCGATAATGCCCTCTTCAACGTCGCCGGGGCGGTAGCCTGCATCGGCTACCAGAATGACCATATCCCCCTCTTGCATGGTGCTGTTTGCAGTCTTGACCATAAAATCGCCAAGACTGTTTTGCGGCTTGAAGATGCCGGGGGTATCGAGAAATACGAATTGATCCTCACCGCGCGTTTCAATACCTGCAATGCGGTTGCGCGTGGTTTGGGGTTTATTGGAAACGATCGCGATTTTCTCCCCCAGAATGCTGTTGAGCAAGGTGGATTTGCCCACGTTGGGGCGACCTACGATCGAGATAAATCCGGTTCTTTTCATAAAAATTCAAAGTCCTTTTTCAGTTAGTTGTTTGGGCGGTGAGGAACTCCTCAAGTAGGTGTGCCTCTTTTAAGAGATCAACCTCTTCTCTGGTGTCCTGATCGATCAGCTTGAAATAAAACACGTAATCAATTGCGGAATCAAAGCTTACCGAAAGAACGAGATTTCTTTCGTGTAAGATCGGTATGCGGTACATTGCGTATTGCATGCCCTGCATTTCGCTCTCTTCACAATAGTCCGCAAACTTTGCAAGGTCTGCCCTGTGCAGATCCTTTGATTTTTCGGCAATGACTACAAGCTCGTCTACCGTCATTTTGGGGCGGCTTGCCAGGCGCTGATCCTCAATGGTATCCTTGATGTAAACGATGACGAATGGGGAAAAAATAACAGTGATGCAAATCAGAAAGGTAATGAGCTTGACGTTGCGAGAAAAAAAGTTCTCGGTCTTTCCCGCAGTATCCATCTGTTTGCCTATCATCCCTTATTCCTCCGACTTGACAGAAAGCCCCATCAGATCCATGATCTCGCTTTGGCGGCGACGCATGTCTGCCTCGTCCTCCTCGCCTGTCTCATGATCATAGCCCAAAAGGTGCAGCATGGAGTGCACGGTAAGGAACGCTACCTCACGCTCAAAGCTGTGACCGTATTCCTCTGCTTGAAGGGCGGCTTGCTCCAGGGAGAGCACAATGTCGCCAAGCATGCCGAGCATCTCGTCAACGGGCGGCTCCTCGCTCTCCCCCTCGTAATCGAAGAGGGGGAAAGAAAGCACGTCGGTTGCCTTGTCAATGCCGCGGAACTTTTTGTTCAAACCGCGGATCTCGGCGTTGTCCACAAAGGAGACCGAGACCTCGCAGGGGTTGCCGTATTGCTCGTAATCGAGTGTGGCTTCGATCGCCTCGCGAACCAGCATTTTGAGGCGGTAAGTCAGGGGATGCTTGTCCTGATGGTTGTCAAAATAAATGCGCAAATTCATTTTTCTGTTCATAATAGACCTCACTTTGTGTTCTTACTGTCGTTTTTTTCGGCGCGCAACTTTTGCTGCACGGCGGCGCGGCGTTCTGCCTCGCGGCGTGCCAGCTCTCTATCGTATTTTTCGTATGCCTGAATGATCTTTTGTACCAAGCGGTGACGGACAACGTCGCGCTCACTAAAGTAGTGGATGCCAATATCATCAATGCCGTCAAGGATCTTGACCACAGTGGCAAGACCGCTCTTTTGTCCGCGCGGCAGGTCGGTTTGCGTCAGGTCACCTGTGACGACTGCCTTGGAATTGAAGCCAAGACGCGTCAAAAACATTTTCATCTGCTCGGGGGTGGCGTTTTGCGCCTCATCAAGAATGATAAAGGAATCGTCCAGCGTGCGGCCTCTCATATATGCCAAGGGCGCGATCTCAATGGTTCCCTTTTCCTGCAGACGCTGATAGGTCTCGGCGCCGAGCATTTCGTACAAGGCATCGTAGAGGGGGCGCAGGTAGGGGTCGATCTTGCTTTGCAGATCACCGGGCAAAAAACCGAGCTTTTCGCCCGCCTCGATTGCGGGGCGCGTGAGAATGATACGCGTTACCTGCTTCTCTCGCAGAGCTTTGACCGCCATGGCAACGGCAAGAAAGGTCTTGCCCGTTCCCGCAGGACCAACACCGAGAACGATGGTGTTTTTGCGGATGGAATCAATATATTGCTGCTGCCCCAGCGTTTTTGCCTTGATGGGCTTGCCACGCGTGGTAATGCAAATGCAGGCATCGCCCAGAGCCGCAAGCTCCTTAGCCTGACCGCCCGCGATCATATCAATGGCGTATTGCAGGGACTGCTCGGTGATGACCTCGGTCTTTGCGGAAAGCTCGTGCAGATATGCTACACAATCGGCGGCGGCATTCAGCATTTCCATATCCTCGCCCTCGATAATGATCGAGTCGCCCGACTCGGTCTCGCGGTTGCGTAGCGTTACGCCAAACTGTTTTTCAATGCGATGCGCATTGCTATCGCAATTGCCAAAGATCTTGGCGGTGGCATCTGCATGTTCCATACGGATGATTTTACGGTTCATAAAGTTCCTTTCGATGCTTACTCAACGATTTCAAATTCCTGCACCGCTGCAATGTTTTCGATACAGGTCAAGGTGCAAACCAAAACAACGGAGCTCTCCCCCACCTCGGTGGTGATCTCCTTTTGCAAAAGCTGAACGTCACCCGAAAGCCCACTCAACTGAAGCTCCAGCTCCCGATAGCAAAGCTCTAACGCTTCCTCGGCACTGCGTTGCCTCTCTTCAAGGTGATACGGATGGATTTCGGTGCGCGAAAAGGACACGGGAAGCCGATTGTTGCCAAGTTGCCCTAAATTAGAATTATATTTTATTATATCACATAATATGTCTTGATTTCCACTGTTTTTGAAAAATTTGTACGAAAAATCAAAAAAATGAACCGTGAGCCCCTCTAAAATGGGCTCTTCATACACTTTTTCCTCATAAACGAGCGGAATTTCCACTGTCAGCACCCGTTGCGTGCGTGCCAGAACACGCCCTGCGGCGCGCGTGTAGCGAAAGCCTCCCGTTTGACTGTCATAAAGACCGCTGACAAGAAGCTCCCCCGCCTTGACCGCTTGCCCTGTCGTTACCATCGCGTTTCCGCGGTAGAGCTCAAGGTATTCGATCTGTCCGTCGCACAAGGCAACGAGGTTGGCAGGGCGTTTGCCAACGGATTGGCTATCGCCTGCATCCTCGCCCGAGAGATGCTCAATGACCTGCACGTGCGCAACGGTTCCCACAGTGTTGATAGAGAGCCACCCGATGCGCTCGGATGCCATCAGCACGCGATTTTCGATCTCACGCACACGCAAAGCAGGTAGATAACTCCCCACGCCAAAGCCGCAAGCACGTAGCTCTTCAATGATCTCGCCCTCGGTCAAATCTACGTTGCCGCTGACCTGCACGTCCCAGACAAAAAGCCCCGACAAAACAATCAGTGCAACTGCTAAGACAGCTCCCACGACCAGCCCTTTGCGCTCTGCCACCTGCCCGAGAAAGCGCGGCAATCCATGGCGAGCGACTATTTCGACTTCGATGTCTCTTTTCTTGGCGGTGGCAAGAAAACGGCGCGCCGACGGAGCGGTGCAACAAAAGCGGACACTGCCATCCTCACACCACCGAAAGTCACTATATTGCAAGCCCATTTGCAGGCATAAATTCATTGCCGCCGTGCGATGGAGAGCTGGGATAGCAACCGTACAACTCCCACGCAAAAACAGAGCGATGCTCATCCCTCTCCCTCCTCTCGGCACACAAGTGGGCAGGATCCTGCACACGCGGCATCGCAATACAGAATACCTGCGATTTTGCCTTCAACTGTCACACCCGCTGGGGAAAAGACAGTACAACGAAGCTCCTCACCAAACACCGAGACCGCGCGCCGCCCCATGGAAAAGCAAATACGCTCTCTCCCGTAAAAAAGGATCCGTCCGCAACCGTAAAGCACCGCGCTCCCCTCGCCGCGCAAAAGGATGCTATCAGCACAAAACAGATCGTTCTCGCGCCAGGAAGGATGCTCCTTTTTGTTGTTTTTTGCACTGCGTTGTTCATTTTTTGCCATATTTCTCCCCCTCTCCCGTGTCGCGCGGAATAAAACGAAAGCTGCGCGCGTAAGGTGTATCAACACTCATTTTATGCAAAGGAGAAGGGCAAAATGACACTGCAGCAAGCGCACATAAAAAAGGCAGAGCCCCCTCGCTGGGGGACATTCTGCCTGGTGTTTTTATTGCTTTTTAGCCTTGCCCTGCTTTTGCGCCGCGCGGACGTTGCCGCAGACTGTATGCGAGAGGGGCTCTCGCTCTGTGCGCGCGCGGTCGTCCCCTCTCTCTTCCCTTTTATGGTGCTCTCCGAATTGTTGGTAGCAAGCGGCGCGGGGGAATGGCTGATTTCTCCCCTCTCCCGACCGATCGGCAAGCTATTGGGGCTCCCACGCGCAGGATGCTGTGCTGTGGTGCTGGGGCTTTTGTGCGGCTTTCCCGTAGGGGCACGGTGCGCCATTCTTGCATACGAAAAAGGCACGCTTTCGCGCGACGAGTGTGAGCGCGCCATGGCTTGCTCCTCCATTCCCTCCTCGGCGTTTCTGTTGGGCACCGTTGGAACCACCCTTTGGCAGGATGCGAAATTCGGCATCTTTCTTTATCTTTCTGCCATTTTTGGGGCACTTTTGAGCGGAATTCTCTTATACGGTGTGCAAAAACGCAAAAAGAGAGAGAGACCTCTAACCGCTACACAACCGCTCGCACCCATCAGTTTTCATGCGGGGATGTTCCCTGTATCCATAAAAAACGCAACGATGAGCACGCTCCTGATCTGCGCGTACGTGGTGTTCTTTTCTACTCTTTCGGGGGCAGCCACGCTGATACTCGGGCGCTTTGGGGCAAACGAAAACACCCACGCCATCCTCTCCTCGCTCTTGGAACTTTCGGGTGGCGTGGGTGCGTCTGCAAGCCTTGCAGACCGTCGGCTTGCCATGATCCTGACAGGTGCGACGGTGGGATGGTCGGGAGTATCCATTCACTGCCAAATGCTCTCCCTCTGTGACGGGCACAGGCTCTCTATCCGCCCTTATCTGGCGGCAAAGGTTATGCAGAGCATGGTGTGTATGCTGCTCGTGCTTGCTTTTGCTATGTATCGGGGCGGTTGACCTTATTGGTCCAAACCGTCTAAAAATTCCTTGAGGATCTGTCCGCACTCCTCGGGCTTTTGCTGATAAATCATGTGGTCGCCTGCAAGATAAACGATCTCGCAGTTGCCCATCTTTTCTATGTAAGGAAAAAGGCTTTCCTCTCTCACTCTTTGATAATCTGCAAGAATATCGGCAAGGAACTCAGGCTCATATTCCAGGGGACGTGGTGGCATATCGAGGTCGTTGATCTCAATTTGTCTGTTGAGCCATTGGCACATATCGCGCAGCTCCTCTTCGGTTCGAATGCCCCAGCTTGCGCAAATATAGACCTTTGGAACTTCGTTTGTAACAATGGAAGTGAACGCCTTTTGTGCGTTTTCGGCAAGCTTAGAATCCTCGGAAACGGGCGCGATGGAATCCAATGTCATCAACGTGAGTGCATCGCCAAGCATTTGTTCTTCCTCGGTGTAATTATCGGGATAATGATAGGAATACTCGCGCAATACGTATCGGCTAAAGCCTAATTTTGCAAGCAGTGCCAAAAAACGGTCGCCAAAGCCAACCTTGTAGGGCTCTTCCTCCTCAAACGCGGTTGCATTCAATTGTGAGCCGTCCACAAAAACGATGCCTTCGATCTCATCGGGATACTGACTGACCCAATAATTTGCATACGCACCGCCAATAGAGTGCGGCATCAGGACGTATGGCCCTTCAATGCCTGCATTTTTCAAGGCTTTTCGATAGTCCTCTACAATGTATTCAAGCGTCATTTCATTGTCGGTGTCATCGCTGAAGCCGTATCCTGCACGGTCAACGAATACGACCAGGTTGTCCGCCTCAAGCGGAGCAGTCATTTGCCTTGCGGTGACTGCAAAATCCCCCATGCCGTTCCCGGCAAGCCCGACGATGGTGTGCTTGCCATTTTCGTTGCCGAATTTTGCAACGTTAAGGCAGTGATCCCCGACCGACACGGGATTGTAGTACCCTTTCTCTTTGAGGAGTTCGATTTCTTGCTTGGTTTTAACGCGGTGGATAATAAAGGTTACAAGTGTAAACAAAAGAAGAATGGCAAGCAGTATCAACAAAACAATACCTGCAATTTTGAGTGCTTTTTTCATTGGAAAGACCTCCCAAAGGGAAAATTTCTTTGTGTTGATTATAGCACAAAGCGGCGGATTTGTCAATCAAAAAAGCATGCGATTTAGTATTCCTTCTTCCACGTTCTGTGGACGAGCATCCAAAGGCCGAAATCAATAACAAAATAAAGACCTGCCGATATTATAAAAACAGTTAGCATTGACAAAAGTTTGACTGTAAAGGAAACAGCAATGCCAATAATGGTAACGAATGCAAAAAGAAATGCCAATGTTGAAAACGCCAAAATCTCTGCCAAAAAGTGCGGGAATTTGATCATATATCGCCACTCCTCTTTCAAAGCAAAGCGCCCTTGGTTCACAGCAGCAAAATATTCTCGGCGCATTTCCGGATTTTCAAGTCTTTTGTTGTAAATTCGAATCAAGATAATCGTCAAGGGAATGCCGAGTAAAATAATCAGTCTGATAATAGGATTCTTGAAAAAATTTGCGATCAGTGATATAATGCTGAAACCGATGAAATAAATAGCCAGGCAAATCAGTGAATACAAGGTGATGGAGAAAATCTTTTTGAAGTACAATTTTTTCATAATATGAACCTCCGCTTTTCAACTATGGATTCAGTATAGCACACGCAAAAATGCTTGTCAAGGTTATTCAACTACAGGTTGTCTCCCCTCCTCTAACGATTGTTTTTGGGACGTTTTAATCAACTTGACCGCATTGCCTTGAGGGACTCTGAACCCAAACGTGCGTAAAATGCAGTGAAATTCCAAAGACACGGTGCGCACGTTATGATGGATTTTCGTTTGCGAAAATCCATCGGGGGTTCAAGCATGAAGAAACGGGAAACAAAAAGCAGATACCCTTTTGGGTATCCCTTGAGGGACTCTGAACCCAAACGTGCGTTTTATGCTGCGAAATGCGAAAGACACGGTGCGCACGTTATGATGGATTTTCGCAAACGAAAATCCATCGGGGGTTCAAGCATAAAGAGACGGGAAACAAAAAGCAGATACCCTATTGGGTATCTGCTTTTTGTTTGGCGTGCCTTGAGGGACTCGAACCCCCGACCTTTTGGTTCGTAGCCAAACACTCTATCCAGCTGAGCTAAAGGCACGTATACGTTTTTTTCGTACTTTGATATTATACCCTATTTGTTCCCTTTTGTCAAGCCCTTTTTGAAAAAAAGTTTTATTTTTTTCTAAAAGTGGAAAAATCAACTCCCCGGAGAGAAAAAAGCCAAAACAGCCGCACCTACGTGCGGCTGTCTCTTGTTATTTTGTGCTTTTCATTTCCTTCTTCAAACCATCCAGAACGTTGCGGTCGAGCGTGACGTCATCCTTGTAGCGGTTTTGGACGTACAGATCAAAAATTTGATTTTCGATGTCGCCGTACTCCTTTTTGTGCTGGATTTCGGTTGGCGTTTCGGAAGAATAGATCGGCACACCTTGGTGGATGTTGGTGTCGATCACTCGCTTGTACAAAAAGCCCAAGCGCTCTTTGTCGGTTTGCATATTCTTCCACGCGGTCGCCTTTTTGGCGCGCTTTTGCAGCTCTACGGTCTGCTTGGTATCAAAAATGATTTTGGATCTCCCCTTCAGCACCGTTTGCTCTCCTCTTTCGGGAATGCCCAGCTTTTTGCGAACGATTTTGAGCACCCGTGTCAGCTTTTCAAGCACTTTTTGCATCGACGGCACCACGCGGTATCTCCACTTGGTGCGCCAAAGCCTCTGCAACGTGTGGTAGATGGCGATTGCATCAAAGAGCATACAGAACATCACCGTGCCACGCGTCATCAGATCCTCGGGTTGCACAATGACGAGGTATAAAAGCATGGTGACGAACGCAATCCCCAGAATGCTTGCCAACACTTCAAAGGCGTATTTGCGTATCTGCTTCATTTGCGCTCACCTCCCCCAAAAGGAATGACCTCTATACCTCTGCCCGTGCGGCGCAGGGTGTGCAACAGCCCTGCCATTTTGTCGTCGACATGGGGCGTGATGAGATAAATATCGGTCCCACGCGGCAGCTCGGGGGCTATGGTTTGCAGAATGACGTTGACGGAATAATCCCTTTTTGCGTTGGCGGAGATTTCGGCAAACTGCTCCAAAATCTGCTTGACGTGTACCGTTCCGCTGCCACAGGGAACGTGAATATAGCGCGAATTTCCCACTGCGCAATTGGTGGCAAAACCGACGTTTCCGCCGTTTTTCAAAGCCTCGCAGAACAAATAACAAGCATAACGCAGTCCAATCTCTATCTGCTCCTCCACATCCATCAATGCCTCGGAATATGAGGTCAGATCCAAAAGGATCATACTATTGTAGTTGCGCGAGCTATCATAGTCATTGGACATCAATTGCCGCATACCGCCCGAAAATCCGCGCGCAGATGCCTTGAAATTGATGGAACGCATCGGGTCTCCCGATCGGTATGCCCGAATGCCCGAGAGGAAGAAGGGATCCTCGATGTACTTTCTCGATGCCACCGTCTCCCCCGCGTGATAAAGGTCGGGCGCAAAGCCGGCATCGGCATCGTATTGATTGGGGTATGCGTAAAAATCAATGGGTGACTCAAAGGTGTACTCGGTGGAGCGATAGCGGATATAGGCGGTATACATATGAAAATGCTCGCGCTTGTCCGCCCGTATTGTGTGCACCTTTTGTGCGGTGGCGTGTGGGGGGATGTAAAAAATGCTGGTGACTTTGGTGTGCTTTTGGCACTCGATGCCGTCAACTGTAATGCCTGCAGGCATAAAGAACTCCACCCGAACGCGAAAGAGCGGAAACCAACTCGGGTTGCGAACCGTCTCAATCAATTCCAGCGTCTCGCCGACAAAAATGCCGTCCTTGGAGAATTGCCGACTGTAAACGACCTGATCCAAGGCGCGCAGCTTTGCCCTGCGGTAAAGCGTGACGAGCACAAAAACGACGATCCCGATCAGCACCGCGATCCAAAACCCGGGAGAACGCAACACCCGCCCCGCAAAATTTGCCAGACGAATTAAAAATTCCATGCCGAGTTACCTGCGCGAGAAATTGATCTGCTCACTGGGGACGGCAACACTTTCGAGAATGCTCTCGATCAAATTTTGGCCAAGATCGCCGCGGTGATAAAAGCTGTTTTGAAAAACGATGCGGTGCGCCAATACGGGAACCGCTGCGCGCTTGATATCGTCAGGCAATACGTAATCTCTGCCCGCAATTGCTGCATATCCCTGTGCGACCCGCACAAGCGCGATCATGGCACGCGGACTCGCACCAAGAATGACATCCTTGGCACTCCTCGTGCACTCGCAAATTGTTGCGGCGTAGTCCAAAAGGTCGCGGTGAACAAACACAGATGCCAATTCCCGTCTCGCCTCTTGAATACAAACGGCATCGATCACCGCTTCTTCTTTCACCACGCCATTGGGATTTTGCAGCTTGAGCGAAAGAATATCAATGTTTTCCCCGTGAGTGGGATATCCCATTGAGGTCTTGACCAAAAAGCGGTCAAGCTGCGCCTCGGGGAGCTCAAAGGTTCCCTTTGTCTCCACAGGGTTTTGCGTGGCAATGACCATAAAAGGCTCCGCCAAGGGATAAGTCGTACCGTCAACCGTAACCTGGTGCTCTTCCATGCACTCGAGCAAGCCCGACTGCGTTTTGGGCATGGCGCGGTTGATCTCGTCTACCAGCAAAACGTTGGTAAAGACAGGCCCCTTGATAAAGCGGAACTCGGATTTCTTCATGTCAAAAAAGTTGACGCCCACCAAATCGGACGGGAGCATATCGGGAACGCACTGCACGCGTTTAAAATCCAAAGAGAGCGACTGGGCAAACAGCTTTGCCAGGACCGTCTTACCCGTTCCGGGAACGTCATCAATTAAAATATGGCCGCCGCAAAGCAGAGAGATAACGGCGAGCTCCAAAACGTGTTTTTTGCCAAGGATCACATCCTGACTTCTCGCGTCAATCAATTCGGCAATTTCTTTTACGCTGTAATGGCTCATTGGGTGCATACCTCGCATCAATCAAGATCCCCACGCTAAAACGAACTTCTCCACCTGTCGGGGTCATCATCAGTATACCAAAATTTGGTGAGGATGTCAAGTGGCAGGCAAAAAACACAACCATTGGTAGAGGCGTTTGATAAGAAATGCAGAACGCCCCACCCCAATGACAAAGCATTAGTAAGAAAGTAAACCATAAAAAAGGCAGCAAAAACGAGCATCACAGAAAAGCATAAAATTCTTTTCTTTTTTTGCAAAAAAGGCTTGACAAACAAAAAAGTGTGTGCTATAATATTAAGGTCGACCCGATAGGGTGGACGATCTGGGTGTGGCGCAGCTGGTAGCGCGCTACCTTGGGGTGGTAGAGGCCGCAAGTTCAAGTCTTGTCACTCAGACCAAAAATCGGGAGTCGTAAGATTCCCGATTTTTCTTTATTTATCTCGCAAATCCTCGCGAAATCTCGCGTTTTCGTGATATACATAATGGGCTTGTTCTTCCCTGCTTCGAGGGTTGAACAAGCCCATTTTTCGCACTTGACCACATGTTTGACCACTTACGGAGATTTTTGATATATTGAGGTATCCTTTTTGTATTGGTTTCTACAGACAAATTCTTATTTGTCTATTATTTTTCCATACCGCAAGAGTAGCATTGCTTAGATAACAATTCTTCGTTTTTAATAC
>SVTP01000022.1 GCA_015063725.1 Oscillospiraceae bacterium | reverse complement strand
ATGGTTTGTTTCCTCCATAAATTAAAAATATTTTTATTTTTTGTTTTTTCTTGTTTTATCATGAACGGTGAAATCAGAAAGGCATCTTCATTCTACCGAGCATTCTCTTGCCTTGCTTGGTTTTACCCATATTGGTAAACTGCTTCATCATTTTGAGCATTTGTTCAAATTGCTTAAGAAGCTTATTGACCTCCTCTACCGAGGTGCCCGAGCCTGCCGCAATTCTCTTTTTGCGAGATGCGTTGATGATGTCGGGGTGTTCCCTCTCGGCTTTGGTCATGGAGTGGATGATCGCCTCTGTGTGCGCCATTGCCTTTTCGTCAATTTTGACGTCCTTCATCGCTCCGGGCTTAACACCGGGCATCATGCCCATCAGCTGCTCGAGGTTGCCCATGTTTTTGAGCTGTGCGAGCTGCTCGAGGTAATCGTCAAGCGTGAAGGTCTGCTGGCGCATTTTTTGCTCCAGCTCTGCCGCCTGCTTTTCATCGTAAGCCGCTTGCGCCTTGTCGATAAGGGTGAGCACGTCGCCCATACCGAGGATACGTGATGCCATGCGGTCGGGATGGAAAGGCTCGATGGTATCCAGCTTTTCGCCCATACCGACAAATTTGATAGGCTTGCCTGTGACGTAGCGGATGGAAAGTGCCGCACCGCCTCTGGTGTCGCCATCGAGTTTTGTCAGAATAACACCCGTAATATCGAGCAGATTGTTAAAGGTTTCTGCCACGTTGACGGATTCCTGACCGATCATGGAGTCGACGGTGAGCAGGATCTCATCGGGGTGGACTTCTGCCTTGATATTTTTGAGCTCATCCATGAGTACCTCATCGATCTGCAGTCGACCTGCGGTATCAATGAAGACCATATCATAGCCCTTTTGGTTAGCATATTTGATGGATTCCTTTGCAATCTCAACGGGAGAGACCTTGTCGCCCATTGTGAAAACGGGAATATCCAGTTTTTCACCAACCACCTGCAGCTGTTTAATTGCTGCGGGGCGGTAAATGTCGCCTGCTACAAGCAACGGACGTTTGCCCTGCTTTTTATACATTCCCGCAAGCTTACCCGCATGAGTTGTTTTACCTGCACCCTGCAAACCGACCATCATAATAACTGTGGGGGGCTTGGATGCAATGGTGAGCTTGGCTTGAGAGCCGCCCATCAGGCGTGTGAGCTCCTCGTTTACGATCTTAACGACCTGCTGAGCAGGAAGCAAAGACTCGAGAACCTCGGCGCCGACTGCGCGCTCGGAAACGATTTTGATAAAGTCACGAACTACCTTGAAGTTAACGTCAGCCTCGAGCAGTGCGAGCTTGATCTCGCGCATACCTGCTTTGACGTCAGCCTCGGTAAGCTTACCTTTGTTACGAAATTTTTTAAAGGCGTTGTTTAACTTTTCGCCCAAACTTTCAAACATTTACGCACTCCTTTCGTCTCTTATCCTCCTACGGTCTCCAAAAGCTCCTTTGCGGCCTTACGGACCTCGCCCGCAACGCCCTCTTCTTCCATCAGGGAAAGCAAATGCTCGGTTTGCGCCTCAACCAACTGAAAGCGCTTTGCAAGCCCCAGCTTTTCCTCATAGAACATAAGCTCCTCGCCCGCCTTTTTGATCAGCTCGCGAACACCTTGCCTGGAAATGCCGATCTCCTCGGCAATTTCCGAGAGAGATAGGTCGTCGTTGTAATAGTAATCCAGCACCGTTCGTTTCCGCTCCGAGAGCACGTCGCCGTAAAAATCGAGCAAATAACCGATTTCAAGGTTCTTTTCAAACATCTTGTTTTCACCTCCGAATAGGTGTAAAGCAAATTGCTTTACATAGTATACCATAAGAGTTCTCTTTTGTCAACACTTTTTGAAAAATTTTTTCTTCTTTTTTTCGTTTTTCTTGCAGTTGCGCCCAAAATATGATATAATGTAGAAAAAACGCAGGAGTTCGTTATGAAAACCGATACTTGGATACAAAAAAATATACCCTCAATGGTCGGCAAAACCGTTGCCATCAGCGGTGCAACAGGCGGAATTGGACAGGAGCTCTGCCGCCATTTGGCAGGACTTGGTGCAAATCTGTTGCTCCTTGACCGCAACAGTGAGCGTTCAAATACTTGGATTGAAAAGCTGAAAGTGGAGTTCCCCACGCTCAATGCGCGTCATTTGCGCCTTGACCTCGCGGACTTCTCGACGGTGCGTTCTGTCACCGAAGAATTGCTCCTCTCCCCTCCTGATTATCTGTTCTTCAACGCGGGGGCGTATCATGTTCCGCGCTACACCACAGGCACGGGACACGATAACGTTTTCCAAATCAATTTTGTCGCGCCCTATTATATGGCGCACACACTTCTGCCCATAATGCGCGAGCGTGGCGGTCGCATCGTTGCCGTTGGCAGCATTGCGCACAATTATTCGCATATCGACCTCTCCGACGTTGAGTTTCTCACGCGCAAAGAGTCCTCAAAGGTTTACGGCAATGCAAAACGCTTTTTGATGTTCTCACTGTTCGGGCTTGACAAGGACGGTGGTACGATCTCCGTAGCGCACCCCGGCATCACGTTAACGAATATCACCGCGCACTACCCCAAGCTGATCTACGCCATTATCAAGCACCCAATGAAGGTGATCTTTATGTCCCCGCGCCGTGCGTCTCTTTCCATTCTCGCGGCAATGGTACAGGATGCAGACAAAAATGAATGGTTTGGCCCCTCCCTCTTTGATATTTGGGGACTGCCGAGAAAGAAGCTGCTCAAAACCTGCTCCGCGGACGAGGCGGCACAGATTTGTGGTGAAGCGGAGAGAATTGTTGCGAATTTGAAGGATCAAAAATAACAAAACACAAGAAAGGAGAAACCGATGTCGAGCTACCGCTTTATTTCCAAAGAGTTGATTCAAAAAGGTTGGTCGGAAGACAAAAAATACTGCGCCATTGACGAGCGCGGCAACAAGTTTTTGCTCCGCGTTTCTCCTATCGAGCAATACGAGCGCAAGAAAAGCGAATTTGAATTGATGCAACAAGTGGCGGCGCTTGGTATTCCTATGTGCAAGCCGTTAGAGTTTGGCACATCTGATGAGGGTGTTTACTCTATTCAAACTTGGATAGAGGGCGTGGATGCGGAAGAAAACATCCACAACTATACCATCGAAGAACAGTATACCTACGGGTTTGCGTCGGGACAAATTCTAAAAGAAATCCACAAAATCCCTGCACCCGAGGGGTGCGAGGATTGGGAGATCTATTTCAATCGCAAGGCAGACCGCAAGATCAAAATGTATGCCGAATGCCCTATCAAATGCGACAACGGTCAAGCGTTTATCGACTATATCAACGCCAACAGACACCTGCTCAAAGGGCGCCCCAGAACCTACCAGCACGGCGATTATCATATTGGAAACATGATGATCGGCAAGGACAAACGGCTCTACATCATTGACTTTAACAGAAATGATTTTGGAGACCCGTGGGAAGAATTCAACCGCATTGTTTGGTGCGCTCAAGCAGCTCCCCACTTTGCCAGCGGCATGGTGGACGGATATTTTGATAACAACATCCCTATGGAGTTTTGGGGATTGCTTGCTCTCTATATTGCCAGCAATACTCTTTCCTCTGTCCCGTGGGCAATTCCGTTTGGCGAAAAAGAAATTGCGGTTATGCTCAATCAAGCCAAGGATGTGCTCTCGTGGTATGACAATATGAAAAATCCCGTGCCGAGTTGGTATATGAGGACAAAAAACGTTTCTTTTTAAGCAAACAAATATAAAATATACACTTTCTATTGACAAACTGTCAAAAATGGTGATATAATTCTCTTGATATAGAGTTCCTTTTTGAAAGGAGTTATGATTTATGAAAAATGGATTTTTGAAGGTTGCCGCTGCCACTCCCATGGTGCGCGTGGCTGACACAAAAGCAAATGCCGAGGCACATGTCGCGCTGGCTCAAAAAGCGTATGGCGAGGGTGTGCGCGTGTTGGTGTTCCCTGAATTGTCTCTCACGGGCGCTACCTGCGGCGATCTCTTTACAAGCAATACCCTTTTGCAGGGTGCGCAAGATGCACTCAAGGCGTATCTGGACGCCACCCAAGAATTGGATATGGTATCGGTTGTGGGACTTCCCTTTGCTGCTCACGCAAAGGTCTACAACACCGCCGCAGTCTGCCACAGAGGCAACCTTTTGGGCCTTGTAACGGGACGCAAGGTTGACGAGCGTCATTTTGCATCCGCTCCCGACTTTGTTGAGGAAGTTTTCTTTGCAGATGAGCACGTTTCTCTTGGCACAGAACAGATATTCGAGTGTGGTACAATGCCCTCTTTGACGCTTGCCGTCGAGATCGGCGCGGATCTGCACACGCTTTATGCGCCCTCGCTCTCTCACAGTGCGGCAGGCGCAACCCTCATCTGTCACCCTGCGGCAATGCCCGAAACCGCTACAAAAAAGCCCGCTCTTGACGTCATCCTCGCGGCGCACACCGCGCGTACACACACCGCATATATCACCGCTTCGGCAGGTGATGGGGAATCAACCACCGACAACGCCTTTGGCGGCAAAAAGCTGGTGGTTGAGAACGGTGAGATTGTGGCAGAGTCTATCCCCTTTGACGGAACTGATCTTCTCATTACCGAGATTGACCTTGAAAGAGTGATGCTTGACCGCCGCCGCGCCAACCTTGTTGACCCCGGTAGCTGTCATACGGTCGTTCCCTTTTCTCTTGAAATTACCGAGACAAAGCTGACACGAAAGCTTGATGCCACACCTTTTTTTCCGGTAGCGCCCGCTGAGCTTGCCGCACACTGCGAGCGCGTGATTGCCATTCAAGCGGCAGGACTGCGCACGCGCATTGTGCGTGCTTATGCAAAAAAGATCGTGCTTGGCATTTCAGGCGGTCTGGATTCCACCCTCGCCCTTTTGGTGATGGTGCGCGCAATGGACGCCCTTGGTCGTCCGCGCAGCGACATCATCGCCGTAACCATGCCTTGCTTTGGCACGACTGCAAGAACCAAGAACAATGCCACAGTGCTTTGTGAGGGGCTTGGTGTTGATTTTCGTTGCGTGAATATCTTTGATGCCGTTAACGTACACTTCCGCGACATTGGGCATGATCCAGAGCTTCGTGATGTCACCTATGAGAATGCGCAGGCGCGCGAGCGCACGCAGGTGCTCATGGACATTGCCAACGACTGCGGTGGTATGGTCATCGGTACGGGCGACCTCTCCGAGTTGGCGCTTGGTTGGGCAACCTACAACGGCGACCACATGTCGATGTACGGCGTGAATGCTTCTATCCCCAAGACCTTGGTCGGTCACGTGGTAAGATATTGTGCAAATGAAGCAAAAGAAAACGGACAAGAAAAGGTTGCCGCGGCGCTTTATGACATTCTCGACACACCCGTCTCGCCCGAGCTGCTCCCGGCTGACGCCGACGGCAAGATCGCACAAAAAACCGAGGATCTGGTTGGTCCCTACGAGTTGCATGATTTTTATCTATACTATTTCATCCGTTACGGCTTCACGCCAACCAAGCTTTATCGCATGGCACAGAGCGCGTGGGGTGAGAAATACAGTGATGAAGTGCTCAAAAAGTGGTTGCAGGTATTCTTCAAGCGTTTCTTTGCGCAACAGTTCAAACGTTCCTGCCTGCCTGATGGTCCTCAGGTCGGTGAGATCTCGCTCTCGCCCAGAGGCGCTTGGCAAATGCCGTCAGATGCCGCAAGCGCTTTGTGGCTCGGTGAAATTGAAAAACTGTAAACAATCATTTTTACAAAACGATAGCCCCGAGGGATTCCCTCGGGGCTTGTTTTTGTTATGGGATCTTCTGTATTACTGTCTTGTATCAATCAAAACAAAATACAGAGGAACAGAATTGAGCACTTGACCGGTTTTATCAACGATCTCAATTTTGAGCATAAAGCTCAAGCTACCCTTGTTTTGGCTCATTTGCTGATCAAAGGAGTTGAACCCAATCGTTCCTGCATATTCGGTACTACTTTTTGCGGTCAATTCGCCCTTTTGCGTGGTATTCGTATATACGCCATCGGAATTCTTTGCATAGAGGGCTGCCCTGATCTCCCAATCTTCCTGGATGGGCTCAGTAAGTGAAACGTTAAAGTTGAAAGGCGTAAACACACCTACTCCCGCTTCATCAATGCCTTGATATTCGGGAAGTTCCCCATCAAAAGAAACATGGATGACAGGTTTTATTGTTTTCGTTACTGTGTAGGCAAGTGACGTTTGGGACAACAATTTTCCTTGAGGAGTTGTTCTGACCGCCGTTGCAGAGGCGTAGAGTTGAACGTCAAACGCAAAAGTGGCGTTTTGATTGGGCAACATACCCGACAGCAAGGTGATTACTACCTCGCCCTCGCCCATAGAAAGCAGTGCAACGGTGAATTTTCCGTCAATCAAAGAATAAGTTTTGATGGAGTTTCCAATTCTAACCCGCAATCTGGCATCTGCGGGGAGTGCTTCGGGATTTTGGGGAGTAATCACCAAAATGCCGCACGTATTATCCCACTTGGAAATGCCGACACCCTCAATGGGACTGTAAGCAAATTGATAAGAGAGAGATTGTGTCAGCCCCGTATCGCTCTGCGTACCGATTGCAAAGGTCGGTTCGTCCACAAGTTGAATTTCCTCAGTTATGGCAACGTTCGGAACATTTCGAATCTTGTTGTCAACTGCTGCACCGGGAGCAATACCAAGCAAAGCGTCCGGATAAACAGGAGTTGCTACAAACGAGGTGCTAAGAGTAACATTTTCTATTCTTGTTGCACAATCCGAAAAATCCACCACAAATTGGAGGGTGAAGCTTTCTCTGTCATCGCAGTTAAACTTGGTGTTCTCCGTACCCATGCGGATAAAGTCACGCAGGAGAATTTGATCAACCGCGCTTGTTACGGTGTAGCTCCAATACGATAGATCGGTGTAATCCACCATAATAATGGTCGTACCGACGGGAACTGCGGTGCCAAAGAGAATAGCAGGCTCGGAATAGTGTTCGTAATTCTTTACGTCAAAGCAAACAGTATAGGCAGAGTCGCGGCTGATTTTGACGTCGTCCTCGCCCTTTGCTGTAACGTTTTCGAATTCTTCATTCTTAACAACCGAAGAATCGACAATCACCTTTTTCGCCGCACCGGAGAAGAGGATGTCAATTGTAAGACCGCCATATGAGGTTGCATCTGCGATGTTACGGATTTGAACGATCCATTCTTCAGCGCCGATAGAGATACTCTCAATGGTTGGGTGCTGATAACCACTGACATCGGTTTCATCGATTTTCGGTATGATCGTTATATTTGCGTCAATATTGTAGATATAATAACCGCTGGTAGGAATCAGAGTAACAAGAATACCCTCCTCCCCACCGTCCTTTTCGTAAGGGTCTACGCGGGAATGATTGAGACCGTTTTGAGAATCGGAGCGAATTACGATAGATACCTGACCTGTCCAAACAACAGTTTGGGAACCTCGAATGATTTGTGAGGGATAGTAGTTATCCGTTTGTGCATAGCGGACGTCTACGTAGTAGTTGGTCCATGCAACCGACAACTCTTGTGTGGGCGGATCGTCGATATCCGTCCATGTGATCCATCCCAATCCTTCATTCAGGACACCGTCCTTATACCACGAGAAGAGATACTCAACAGGAATATCCGCTTTTGTGTCAGTGATTTTGATGACATTGATGTCATCGGTTGTATCAGCTGTTCCATTGGTTTTAACAGTTACCTCATACTGAGGCGTTGCAGGGGGTGGAACTCTTTGTGCCCTATCAATAAATAGGGGTGCTGAAATTGTGTGAGTCTCGTCGTTGTAAGATATGGTTATGCTTACGGTGTACGATCCTGCATTTATGGGGGCAGTTGCAGTAGGACCGTAGGAGCTATTATCGTTTGGCGTTCCGCTATACGAAACGGTAACACCGTTCCACAGCGGCGCAGGCGTATATCCATTTTGGGAAATAGATTGATAAACAGGATCTACTACGTGCTGATGCCCTTCTTGATAAACTGTATTCACAGCTTCAAGCAGAAGTGACTCTGTATACGCCCCACAATTACAAACGCGCTTGGCAGAGCTTGTGGTAATCGTGAAGGTATATTTGGTTCCGTTGTGGTCACAAATTACCCACTGAGCAACCAACGTGATTTTGGTGATTTCAGAATCCTCGGGCCAAATAAAGGCTTGACCGTCTTTAAAGATTGTATCCTTCTCAGGAGTACCTTCGGGAGCATCCACCCAATGCCAAACAACAAACTGATACGCAAAAACGGTATATCTGTTGGGCGTCAGGCTTTGCTCTTTGCCGTATTCAAAATACTGATATCGGTCATCATAGGGACCTTCGAAATCATCTACACCGGGTAAAAATTCGATGGTATACTGAAGCATCTCCCATACAGCATGGAAAATGAGATTACCTGTATCATAAATGATAGTGCCACCCGCGTGTATAGCGTTGTTAGATTGCAATTTCCAACCGCACATGTCATATCCGGGACGTGAGTAAACATTAGGAATAACTCTGTGAGACGTGGGGTTGGCTTCATCAATCAAAATGTAACGGCTGGAGCCGGGAGTGTTTTCGTAGTACAGAATAACGCGTCCTTTTCCACCTGTACGCAGATCATTAAAGAAATCGCCAACAATATCCCCTTCCCCTTGAGCAACGTCAACGGTTACGTGTTCGTTGAATATTGGGTTGTCGTGGGTTCCGCTAAGCGTTACGCGTCCGCCGGTGACGTGAATAGAGGAATTGATCTCCATCTTACCAAAATCAGCTTCACCGTTTGGACCAAGGCTGGTAATATTGAGGGTGCCGCCGTCTACCATCATAAAGTTACTGGTGGAGACACCGTCCCCTACGCGATTATCTTTTTCCACCAGACAGTACATATTCATAACGGCATCATACGATCCGGCAAGATAGATAGCACCGCCACTGGTTTGGGAGCTATTATTTTGGATGATAGGACAACTTTCAGTTTTAGTATCATCGCCCATCAGCTTGTGATAGCCCGCAGGACAATCCTTGTGGTTGGTACAAGAGCCGATGGTGATAACAAATTGTACACCATCTTGACCGTAAACGCCCAACGCACCGCCGTTTTTGCCTGCGGTGTTATGAGTAATTGAGCCGGAACGGATGGTAATATCGGTGTTGGCTTGAGAGGACGAAACATAAATTGCACCGCCGTCGCCGGTTAGTGCGAGGTTGTACGTCAACTCACCGCCGGTCATAGTATAGTCACCATTAGAAATGCAGAAAGCACCACCGTTTACGGTTGCGGTATTTTGTGTAATCACGCCACCAGAAACAGTTACACTTCCGTTTGCCACGAGAGCACCTGCACCGTTGAGTGCGGTATTCCCCGACATAGTACCACCGGACATAGTAAAGGAACCGCCTTCAAGATATGCGGCGCCGCCGTCGGTGGATGCAACATTTGCACGGATGGTGGCATTGCCCTCTACCGTCATAGAACCGCCGGCGAGGTATGCACCTGCGCCGTTGATGGCTTTGTTGTTTGAAATATCAGCACTTCCACTTACAGAAAGCAAACCTGCATTGATATATACAGCACCGCCGTTTTCATTTGCGGTGTTTTGTGTAATGGCACCGCCGGATATGGCCATATTACCACCGTTGATATAAACAGCACCACCTTTTTGAGCTTTGCAATCTTGAATGGTGCCACCGGTCATATTAACATTACCACCGGAAAGATAAATTGCACCGCCGAGATAGTCTGTATTAATACAATTTTTGATAACGCCGCCACTGATGGTTGCAGTACCGGATTTTACGCAAACGGCACCACCGTTATCTTCAACAAAAACAAATCCATCTTTGTTGGCGTTTATATTATCAATTGTACCGTCGGTCATTGTGAAGGAAGAGGGTTTTTTGGTAGTGGGATTTATACCCTGCATAACAATCTGCCCTTGAATCGTGCCGCCATTAATGGTAACGGTTGCGGCTCCAATGTTACCATCTTTGTGAATCGTCTTTCCGCCACCAATGGAACCTACGATAACGGTGGGATTTCCTTCAATCGTTAATGTAACGCTACCGCCGGTTGTAGCCGAATCGTTTCCACCAGTTCCGCCACCGATGGCAGCACCTGCGGGAACTTGATTCTTGCCAATTGTTCCTGCAATACTCTTAGCTTCAACATAGGCATTTCCGCTAATAAGAACTGTCGCGTTTCCACCCTTGGTATCCGACGAACTTCCACCGCCGATTGCCGTTCCACCGAGACTTTGCGCGTATACCTTACCACCAGTAATGGTAACAGTACAGGAATCACACTCCGATCGCGCTGAACTTCCACCGCCAATTGCAGCAGCCGGGATATAGCTAACGCCCTTTAGAGAATACGTGGAGGAGCAAGAAAAATTATATGCATAAACTTCTCCACCAGTAATAACAATATCAGCCGGTCCACCTCTAGAGGTTTTTCCAATACCGCCGCCTATTGCAGCGCCACTGGACCTAACGGTTGCAGTAACTCTACCGCCATTGATGGTAATACCACCATAACCGTTACCGCCACCTCCGATTGCTGTACAGTCATCGGCTGCAGTTGTGCCGGCAAAAATTGTTCCGCTATTAAAAATCAGACCGTTTGCATTTTCTTTCCAGTCTGTACCACTATCATTGCCACCTATCGCAGCACACCAATAGTTTCTATTATCATTTTTTCGGAGATTTGCTACTGTAATAGAAGATCCAATTTCTTTTTCTTCAAATGTAATATTGGTTTTTTTTCGACTTCTAGTATTAGCATAAAAAATATTGCCAAATCGATTATCACCCACTGCTCGAATTGTCAAGTGTGCATCGTCTGCATTAGGAATAAATGAAATGCCACCGTCTTCTTTTGACTGATTCTTTCCAGTTTGAAATGCTGACCAAAGATTATCAATTACAAGTGTTGCATTTACTTTGCCTGTAATTGTAATGTTATATGGCGTCGAAGTTCTGCCTGCAGCAGGTGCAGCCGTTATCCAAGCACCAATAACAGCTTCAACATCAGAATTGTTTGTAATATAGTCTTCCCAATTTTTGCCTTCATAAGTAACGGGAGTTCTTTTAGGAATAACAAAGGTATTGGAAGCTTTGTCAAAATATCCGTCAGGGGAATCGGGACCGCCTTGAGATTGATAAACGTAGTACGCCTGACCATCTTTTAGTGTGTCGCTTACAGTTACGGACGTAACGTTTCCTTCTGCATCTCTATGGTAAACTTTACCGGAGTACTCGCTACCTTTAATGCTTATATTTCCGGCTGCCAAGTCGAGATAAATATATTCATATTGAACATCATCGGTATTATCTGCCGCATGCGCCACAGGCAATGCGCCAATAAAAGGCGCTAACATGCAAATTGCGATAAAAATGATGAGTATTGACTTTTTGTGATACATGATAGATCGCATATCTTTATCAAATATCCTTTCTAAAAGTTAAGGAATATCACTCACCTCTGCCGAGGCATCTCCCATTTTTACTGTAAAGCTTCCGGTTGTGTATCCGTCAGCCTTGAAAAAGCGGTATGACCGCGAGGATGATGCGGATTGAAAACTGTTTTTATCTGTAAAGCTTTTTGCCACATACGTATTCCCTTCATAGTTCTTGACAGCTGCAAGAATAGGGTCTGTGGAGTCGGGAATCAATCCTGCGGGGAAAGTAACAGTAACTCCTGTTTCGGGATCTGCCACTACATCTCCTTCCGTCCAAACAGTCAAAAGGATGTAGGTTTCGGTTTCGGCAACGTTCATAAAAAATCCGTCGCTCTCTTTGTCAACCGAAAAAGTGGCGTAGAGCGTTTTGGTATATCCGCCGTTTGCCGTTACGGATACTTGATAGCTATACCCCGGTTTGAGGTCGCTCAACGTGACAGTTTGCGTGGTTTTTGTGTTTGCGGGAGCACTAAACTGCTCTGCCGAAAGTGTAAAATCAGCATCATCAGAGGTAACGTTAACGGTATAGTTGCAATTTACCTGTGAGGTGAAAGCACAATTCTCACAATCCGGATCAGCACACATCTCGCGCTGAAAATTATAGAGGTTAAACGAAACACTCTCAACTGTAGAATTCAAGTGATAGGAGCCTTGGGCACCTTCAATTACGTTTTCAACGAGATAGTCACTTTCAAAATAGAACTGCTTTGCCGTAACGTGGGACGTTTGATCCTTTCTCGTTTGTGCATATTTTGCAATAACACCACCCGATGCAATGGATGACGCTACCACAATCAAAGCAATGATCAATATCAAAGTTTGTTTTGATATCTGTATCTTTTTCATTATCGTTTCTTCCTTATATACACTTAGTCTACTTGCTCAACTGCAACAACAATGCGCACAACATCCATTTTGCCTGCCTGGTCAACCGAAATGTCTTCCTGATCCCATTCGATCGTCCAAGAAAACGTGGTTTCACTGTTGCTTTGGATCTCGCCGGATATGCCGTTTCCATTCTGAAGCTGAAGGGGGAGATTGCCTGTCAGATTTTCAAAGGTGACAACGTAGTGAAGAGTTACCTCTCCTTTGTTTTCGATTGTGATATTGATTGTATGCAAATCATTGGGGGCAAAGGTTGCGGGAAAGGTTTGATACTGTGTTTCAAGATCATCCTCAAAAGAAAATTTTGCAACTCTTGCATTGTCGCCACCCGTCTCTTCGCTGATGTAGCGTGCATAAAGTCCACTGATAGCATAAGAGGAAAGCAAAACCGCGCAAAGCAAAAGGAGCGCTATATGCATAGAGGATAAAAGCGGTGCTTTATTATTCAATTTTTGGTCGCTCATAATGGCACCGCCCTTCTGGTTAGTTTTGTTTGGGTTCTTGGTTAGGTTCTTCTTTGGGTTCTTCTTTGGGTTCTTGTTCGGGTTGTTGTGTGGGTTGCTCGTTTGCTTTTTTGAGTTCTTCGATCTCGCGGCGAATGGCGTCGAGCTCGGTTTGTTTTTGCGCTTTTTCCTTTTTGAAGGACGCCTCCAAGAGCCAGAAGGCAAGGCCAAGCAGGATCACCGTCCCCACAGGGGTTTTGATAAGGTTGACAATAAGTCCCACAAACGGGATCGCGCAAACTACCCTACCCTTTATGTTTTGCAGGGTGATGGGATCGTCATCGCTCGAGTTGGCGTCGCCGCGTGTGATGATCTCGTCACCGTTGATGGCAACAATGCGATGCACAACGGCGGTTCGCTGGGTTTGAAAAACGACTACGTCACCCACCTCGTAGGTGTCTGCCGGTGTAACGATTAACAGGTCATCGACTGAAAGCTCGGGCTCCATGCTGCCCGAGAGAACAACCGTCATGCCAAAGCCAAACGGCATTGGCAGTGCGTTGCCTCCCAGCATACGGGCATTCATCGAATAGATGCTGATGCCGACAAGGACCGCCAGCAGCACGAGAACCGAAATTCGGATGACCGATTTGAACGAAATTTTCAAGGTGTGCTCCTAAACTCAATTGGGTGTAATCAATACTACGCCGCCTGCGGCGATGATGCTCTTTCTCGCTTCGGGAGAAATGCTTTGTGTCATAACGACAAAGGTCTTTGTCAGGGGGTAACCGTTGCTTGCAACAATTTGCATTCCCCTTGCCGTGATGGGAACGATGCCCATTTGCTTGAGTGTTGTCAGGCTGATAACGGCACCGCCCGAGAAATTGGCATCAAGCACTGCAAGGTCGACTTGGGCAATTCGAGTAACCTCACTTCTCTCCTCATAAACGGGAGCTTGCTCGACTTCGGGGAGCTCATCCTTTGCGTTTGCAAGTGCTTCTTTGCGCTTTTTGATGATATAAACGATAAGGATGATGAGTCCGATCAGAAGTGCCAGCGCGATGAACGCCAAAACGATGTTCTTGCCGTGGTCGGGGTGACCGTCCCATCCGCCGTTGTCCTCCAGGGTGGTATTGGCTACCGAGTGGAAAGCGAAGGAGACTTCAAGCCCGATGTCCTTATCTTGGTTGCCGAGCATGGTATCGTGCTCGTCGTTGCCGCTTTCATAGGGCCACATCCATTCAAAAATAAATTCGGCTGCCTCGGCTTTTTCGAGGGTGCCTGTGTGGGTGAGGGCGCGCAGATCTTGCAGGGTTGCCCACTCGCTCTCGGAGCCGAGCAGGTATCTGCCCTGTGCATCGTACATTCTGACCTGCAGGGGGATTTGATATCGGGTTGAAAAAACGACCTTGGGCTCGAGTGCGTAGTCGATGGCGTATTCGTCGGCGTTGCGCAGGCGAATAACGTAGGATGACTGTGCGCCGGGGGCGACGACCTTATCGCCGTTGTTACTGTGAATAACAGTTTCGCCATCGGCACCTTGATAATGCACCGAGAAGATGTGGACATCGGTGTCTTTTCCCTCTTCCAGCGCGACCTCGCGGTCATCCTCTTGTGCGTATTTGACAAGACGGAAAGCAAGGAGAATAAGAGAAGAAAGGAGCAATAGCACAATGGTGACGATTAAAGCAATGCGCCGCTTTTTGGCTTGCGCTTCTTCGTCAAGGTCTCCGTAACCACTGTCATAATCCAATGCTGCATTTTGATGAATTTCGTTCGGATTCACTGTGTTTTTCTCCTTTCGTAGGGATTGTTTTTTGATTTTGCGCGGCAATCAAGCTTGTGTGGGTTGATTGCCCGGCAAAACCAAAAATCGTGTGATTTTTGGTTTTTGCAATCCCCCCGCCCCAAGCCACGGTGGGTTGGGGGGATATGCGTTAGGTTTTATTCGTTAGGGTTAGAGGTTAGATTAGTTAACTTGAGTTACAGTAACTTTAGCATCAACCTTAAGTGTAGCACTTCCATCAAGACCCAGATAAGTGTCATGATTATCGTTTCCACCTTCAAATGCCCACATCCAATGTACAGTAATTGTGGGAGCAGTTGCACCAATCGCAAGGTTAACAGGAGTGGTTACATCGAGTTCATCAATGCTGTTCTTCCAATCTGTTCCGTTGAGACTAAATACAACGGGAATATTTGCTGTGTTGGTTACGGTGTAATCAATAACATACTCTGCAGTAACCTCAGAATCATTCTTAAGAACAATCTCGAAGCTACCTTGGGTACCAGGAGCGATAATAGTTCCATCAGCGGGATTGATATCTCCTTCAGCGCCACCAGTAGTATCATTAATGGTTTCGAAAAGGTTAAAAGTAAACGTGTTAGAGTTGTTTGCTGTAGAACCGTTAATTTTAACATCCCACTTTGCAACTCTTGCGGAATCGGTTGCAGTAGCAGAAGTGGTGTACTTTGCGAAAGTACCGGAAATTGCGCAGGTTGTCATCAGAACTGCTACCAACAGAGCGGAAGCAACTCTCATCATTACGTTTTTCTTCATAATAGAAATTCCTTTCTTGTATTGAAAAAAATTATTCTTCCCTAACCCGAGGGAATTTTGATTTTTGGCGATTGTTTACCTTAAAATTTCATCGCCAAAAAATCTTAAGGTTTTTATGCATTCACCCCGCGGCGTGGCTTCCGAGGGAAGAATAACAAATTTTATATTGTGAGGCAATGCCTCATAATACCGAATAGAGTGAAAAATGAGATGATATAAAGCACTTACAGCCTTGCGAATGCTCCGCATTCGTCACCTCATCCGTCAAATGCGTGGCGCATTTGACACCTTCCCCTCGAGGGGAAGGCTAAAAGTTGATGTGCCTTCAAAAAGCAATATCATCAACAGTTTTCATTGTTCTGCCGCCTTTTTATCGACAGCGCAACTAACTGAGAGGCTTCCCCTTGAGGGGAAGCTGTCATCTGCCGTTCTCGGCAGTGACTGATGAGGTGACGGACGCAACGCGTCCGATAGACATATCGTGTCCTTGCGCCATCTACAATGGCGTTTCCTCATCCGCTTTTACTCTCCTTGCGGGGGTTCGGCGTTGGTGTCCTCTTGGGGAGCAATTTCGGGGATATCCTCGGGGATGACCTCGGGGATAACCTCGGGGATGACCTCGGGGGCTGCCTGTTGTGCGGCTTTTTCTGCCTTGAGCGCTTCGAGCTCGGCACGCAGTGCATCAACGTCGCCTGCATTGCCTTTTTCGTACATCTTGCGGCGGATGATGTCATATCCAACGAAGAGCAGAATGGGAACTACTACGCAAACGATAAGACCGCCGGGGGTTTGCATTGCCATTGCAAGATTGCCCGCGCCGCCAATGCGAACGTCGTTCCACTTGCCTACGATCTTATCTGCCTCGCGGAGCTTGCCGTCGGGCGTGGGGTTGTTGATACCCTTGGTTCTGAACTTTACCGTCTCGCCATCTTGAAGCACCTCGACAACTTGGTGCGTCCAAATAGTGGTGTAGTCATCCTCGGCGGCATAGAACGAAATAACGTCGCCTACTTGAATATCGTTGGTGTCAACTTTTTTGGTAAAGATCAGGTCGCCTTTTTTGATGTCGGGATACATGGAGTCGGTAAGTACAATCAGCGGGACAACGCCTGCGAAATCGGGTGCTTCATCCTTGTTGACAAAGCTCTTAACAATCAACGTACAGTTGACGATGAGGATAGGCACCAAAATAACGCAAAGCACGATACCAATAATGGTGAGCACTCTGTGCTTAACATCCACGTTTTGGTTTTGGTTGGTGTTGGTTTCATTGGTTGACATATTTGTTTTTCCTTCCTATTTTATATTACTGGGGTTCGGTAACAAAAAAATATAAATATAGAATTATTATAGCACATATTAAGTGCTATGTCAAGGCAAATCAGGAAAATTGTGTGCTATTGTATTTAAAACAGGATAAAAAACCGACGAAAAGTTGATTTTTTTGCGCTTTTTTCACTTTTTTTGCAAAAAAACACCGACCTTATATAAAAAATTTAAAAGTATTATAATAAAAAAACTCCCCTTTGTGGGGAGTTTGGCACAAACTGCGCTTTTTTTGGCACAGGTTGCGTTTTTTTAGTTTAGATTTAAGCTGATTTTTGCGGAAAAAGTTCCGTCGGTGGCGAAAAAATCATACATGCCGTCATACTTATTTATGGTGGATATCACCGACCGAATACCAACGCCCCAGAGAGATTCATCAAAGGTGAGGTTTGCCCTGCAGGAATTTTCGACCTTGATAAGCAGGCGCTGTGTGCTATCCTTTATGTAAATATCAATGTGCTTTTCCTTGCTTTTCAGCTTTGTTGCAGCGTGGATGGCGTTTTCAAAAAGGTTGGCAATAATAATTACGAGATCCTGCGGCGAGATCGGGAGATCCCGATTTGCCTTGGCGGAGATCTTAACCGAGATGCCATTTTCCTTTGCGTGTCTTTCATAAACCGTTAAAACGGTGTTTACAATTGCATTCTCAAAGTGCCGTACGTCTCCACGCATCTCGCTATCGCTGCTAACAAGGTTGCTTAAATATTCCCGTATGCTTTCCACATCATTGTTGTTGGCAAACTCCAGCATAACGAGGTTGTGATGGCGTCTGTCGTGCCTTGCTTGGGCTTCGGCGGCAAGCTGCGCGGCCTCGGCCTCGATTTGGGCAAGCAGGAGCTTGTTTTGCGCTTCGACTTCCCTTTTGGCGGCAGCGTCGGACATATGATTGATGCTTGAAAAGATGACGGGATAGACCGCCATGATGGAAAAGCTCAAAAACAGGAACGTAAAGACTGCGGGATCGCGAAAGCTCGTCAGTCTTACGGGGAATATCGATGAGAGGATTATTGTAATGATAAAAACAATGTTTACAAGGATCAGGGGCGTCCAACCCGTTGTAATATTTTTTGATGCCGTGCGGCAAAGATTGCATACGTAAAGGAGAAAATAAGCAATAACACCCCCAAGCAGGAGCGCTTGGATGAGTACCGTCAGCCCCCAGTGCAGATTGCCTAACGAGCCGCTGATCATAGAAAAAAGCGACATAACGATGCAGAAAAACACCGAATAGGTCATTATGATAAACACTCTTTGAGAAAGTCTACCCTTGGTGGTTGCAAAAAAGATGATGTACTGCCCCACAAGCGAAAGGACAAATCCAACGAAGAACTGTAACACCCAATTTGTGAGCATAAATTCGGTATAAAGCAGCAACATAGATTGAAATAACACCCAGATGCTCCAGATCACATAGGTGGTCCTTTTGCTGTATTTGAGGGGAGAGGAATAGATACCTGCGATAGCGTGCGCCACAAGCAGGAGTATAAATTCTATCATGGTTCCCGTCATACTGATCAGCTCTCCTCTCCTTCATATTGGTAATCCCAAAAGGCGTTTTTGACCTCGGTATACTTTCCTCTTGGAATTTGAACGCTGATATCGTTGTAAAGGCACACCTCTGTTCGAGAGACGTTTTTTACGTGCCGCAGATTGATAATATAGGCACTGCCAACGCGGAGGAATCCACCGTGTCTGCTCAGCGTTGTAAATAGCTCGGTAACGGTGTTTCTAACACGAATCTGTGAGCCGTCCTTTAATGTGATATATTGGTAGTGTGCGTGTGATTCGGAGCACATAATGTGATTGACGGAGACACTCTGCACGCCGTTTTCTGCCTTGAACTTGACAAGACGCTCCCCCATTTTTTTAACCTGAACAAGGGCTGCGTCCATTGCCTCATACAGCTTTATGGGGTTGATGGGCTTGATCAGATAACGGAGCGTTCCCGTTTCATAGCTTTGCGGAGCGTGCTCAACAGAGGTCGTCGCAAAAATGATGGGGCTTTCGATTCCGAATTTTCGAATGTCTCTTGCCAATGCCGTCCCCATCTCATCACCGATGTAAACGTCAAGCACGAAAACATCAAAGGACTTTCCATTCTCCAAGGCGCCCAAAAGAATTTTTGCCGAATCAAAGCAAACCACGTCAAGGTCGGAAAGATTCTTCTTTTCTGCATAATTCTTTATGTAGCCCGATACCTCGTCAAGTGTTTTTTTCTCGTCATCACACAACGCAATCCGCACCATACGTTCACCACCTTTGTTCTGTAGCATTCACATCAAACAGTCAATTTGAAATTGATGAATACATTATAGCATAATTCGCCTCGCTTTGCAAGTATTTTGTTCCTCTTTAAGAGGTTTGCAAAAAGAAAAAAACCAAAAAGTTCAAAAACTGCTCTTTCTCACCTTTTTTGTCAATAAATCTGCAATTCAATCTTGTCAAACGCCCCAAAATGTGGTATAATGGTGAAAGGACACCAAAAAGCACTTTTTTGAATGACGGAGGCACAAAAATGACACCCATGCTGATAGGAATTGCGGGCGGTACAGGCTCGGGAAAATCCACCTTTGCCGATGGGCTCAAAAAGCTCTTTTCAAATGAGATAACTATTATTTCTTATGATAATTATTACAAGCCGCAGGATCATCTTTCGATGGAAGAGCGCGTAAAAACCAATTACGACTGCCCCGACGCGCTGGACACCGATCTGCTTGTGAAGCATTTGCGCGAGCTCCTCACGGGCAAATGTGTGGACATGCCAAATTATGATTTTTGCATCCACACGCGCAAGAGCGAGACCTCTCGCGTCTCCCCTACCCCCGTTATCATTGTTGACGGTATTTTGACCTTTCACGACGAGCGTTTGCGCGAGCTTTTTGATGTCAAAATTTATGCCGATGCCGATGCCGACGAGCGCATTTTGCGTCGTCTCCGTCGCGACGTAACCGAGCGCGGCAGAGATATCGACGGCGTGATCAATCAATACGTGGAAACTGTAAAGATCATGCACGGCATTTACGTAGAACCGACCAAAAAGTACGCAGATATCATCATCAACGGCGGCAGAAATAAAACCGCCCTTGACATTGTGGCGGCAAAAATTCAAAAAAAACTCTCGCAAAAGGACTAAAAAAAGAGAACGGATCGGGTTTCCCGATCCGTTCTCTTTTTTTATTTGTCCCAAAGGACGATTTCTTTTTTCTCTAGAGTTGCTTTCATATCGATGATGCGTTGGTTGGAGGATCCGCGGAAGCGCAGGGAGATATCCTTGAGCGCTTTTACGTATCTTCCGTCTACCAAAACGTCGATGAGTGAGAGCATTTCGTCGGTGTGTTCGCAACGGGGGTAGCTTCCCTCTCGCCAAAGCTCCTCGTCCAAGGTAAAGCCCGTAAAGCACCAAACGGTCTTGTCGGGACACTCCTCGCGGAAGCGGCGTAGGAAAGAAACGAGGGCGGGTTGGTTCTTGGGCTCAAACGGCTCACCGCCAAGCAGCGTCAATCCGTTGATAAAATAGGGCTTGCAGGATGCGATGATCTCATCCTCAACCTCACGTGTGAAGGGTTGACCGTAGCCAAAATCCCACGTTTGGGGCTGAAAGCACTCCTCGCAATGATTGGTGCAGCCCGATACAAACAGGACGGTGCGCACCCCTTCCCCATTGGCAATATCACATTTTTTCAGTTCACAGTAGTTCATAGCTTACAGATGCAGTACGCGCTCCTTGATCTCTTGCGTTCTGCCCTGGTTCCAGTACTGCGTGCCGATGTAGCCGCAGGTACGGCGTGCAACGTTCATTTTGCTCTGGTCGGTGTTACCGCACTTGGGGCACTTCCAAATCAGCTTACCGTCAACCTCAACGATCTCGATCTCGCCGTCCCAACCGCATTCCTGGCAGTAGTCGGACTTGGTGTTGAGCTCTGCATACATAATGTTATCGTAGATAAAGCGCATGACCTGCAGAACTGCCTCGAGGTTTTGCTGCATATTGGGAACCTCAACGTAGCTGATAGCGCCGCCGGGAGAGAGTTGTTGGAACTGTGCCTCGAACGCCAGCTTGGAGAAGGCGTCGATCTCCTCGGTTACGTGAATGTGGTAGCTGTTGGTGATGTAGCCCTTATCGTTGATGCCGGGAACCACGCCAAATCTCTTTTGCAAGCACTTTGCAAACTTGTAGGTGGTGGATTCCAGCGGTGTGCCGTAAAGGCTGAAGTCGATGTTGTGCTCTGCCTTCCACTTTTTGCAAGCGTCGTTGAGGTACTGCATAACGCTGAGTGCAAAAGGCGTTGCGGCAGGATCGGTGTGGCTCTTGCCGGTCATGTACTTAACACATTCATACAGACCTGCATAGCCGAGAGAAATGGTGGAATATCCGCCAAAGAGGAGCTTATCGATGGGCTCGCCCTTCTTCAGTCTTGCCAAAGCACCGTATTGCCACAGGATGGGGGCAACGTCGGAGCGAGTGCCCTTGAGTCTCTCATGGCGGCATATCAGTGCGCGGTGGCAGAGCTCGAGGCGCTCGTCAAAGATCTTCCAGAATTTTTCAATATTTCCGCCCGAGGAAAGTGCTACGTCGGGCAGGTTGATGGTAACAACGCCCTGATTGAAGCGACCGTAGTACTTGGGCTTGCCGTTCTCATCAACGTAAGGAGTCAGGAAGCTGCGGCAACCCATGCAGGTGTAGCAGTGACCTTCTCCGTTTTTGTCAACCTTAAGTTCAAGCATTTTCTTTTCGGAAATGTAGTCCGGAACCATGCGGCGCGCGGTACATTTTGCCGAAAGCTTGGTGAGATAGTAGTAAGGGGAATCCTCGTGGATGTTTTGCTCCTCGAGAACATAAATGAGCTTGGGGAATGCGGGGGTAACGTAAACGCCCTCTTCATTCTTAACGCCTTGGTATCTTTGCAGCAAGGTTTCTTCAATAATAATGGCAAGGTCCTTCTTTTCTTGCTCGCTTCTTGCTTCGCCAAGATACATAAATACGGTAACAAAGGGTGCCTGACCGTTGGTGGTAAGCAGGGTGACAACCTGGTATTGAATGGTTTGAACACCGCGGCTGATCTCTTCGCGCAGTCTCTTTTCAACGATCTTGGAAAGCTGCTCGTCGTTGAGTGTGGTGCCGATGGATGCCATTTCTTCCTTTACGGCTCTGGTAATCTTTTCGCGGCTTACCTGTACAAAAGGTGCGAGATGTGTGAGCGAGATGCTCTGACCGCCATATTGATTACTTGCAACCTGTGCAATAATCTGTGTTGCGATGTTGCACGCAGTGGAAAAGCTGTGGGGGCGCTCGATCATGGTGCCGGAGATGACCGTTCCGTTCTGGAGCATATCCTCGAGGTTAACGAGGTCACAGTTGTGCATGTGCTGCGCGTAGTAGTCAGCATCGTGGAAGTGGATAATGCCCTCCTCGTGTGCCTGAACGATCTCCTCGGGCAAAAGCAAACGGGTGGTGATGTCGCGGCTGACCTCACCTGCCATGTAGTCACGCTGAACGCTGTTGACTGTGGGGTTTTTATTTGCGTTTTCCTGCTTGGCTTCTTCGTTGCAGCACTCAATCAGGCTCAAAATCTTTTCATCGGTGGTGTTGGAGCGGCGAACAAGGGCGCGGGTGTAGCGGTAAGTGATATACTTTTTGGCTACCTCGTAAGCGCCGTGTGCCATGATCTGGGACTCGACCAGGTCCTGGATCTCCTCTACCTCGGGGGCACGGTTCATGCGGATACAGTTGAGCTCCACCGCCTCGGCGATGCGCTTGATCTGCATCGGTGTTAATCTTGCGTCTTCTTCAACAGCTTCGTTTGCCTTCGTAATGGCGGTAATGATTTTACTGATATCGAACGTAACTTCGGAGCTGTTTCTCTTAATAACCTTCATTTTCTCCTCCTTTTGTTTATAATTTACAAAATATATGCAAGCAAATTCGTCACATTGAACAACGCCTTTGCTAATACGCCCAAAGGGTATCTATATTATACCATATTTTGTGTTTTTGTCAAGGGCAAAACACTACATTTTGTGTTTTTTCGACAAGTTATTTTTTTGACAAAGATGCGACAAATGTTGCTTTTTTAGTCAAAAATTGCGGTTATTACAGAAGATAAAAAATCAAAAGCCGAAGAAAAAATAAAAAATGTTTTTTTGTGATAAAATCACATACAAGCGAGAAAAATCATGATATAATAAGTGCGTAAAAAAGAAAAGGAGGACATAAAAATGTCAGTTGTAAATATTAATCAAGCAAATTTTGAAAATGAAGTTCTGAACTCCGATAAAAAGGTGCTTTTGGATTTTTGGGCATCTTGGTGCGGTCCCTGCCGTATGGTCCTTCCCTCGTTGGAAGCAATTGCCGAGGAGCATGCCGACGTTAAAATTGCCAAAGTCAACGTAGATGAGGAAGAGGCTCTTGCAGCCCAATTTGGAATTATGAGTATTCCTACCTTGATGGTTTTTGAGGGTGGAAAAGTCCTTAACACCGCAATTGGTGCGCGTTCCAAAGATGAGCTTTTGAAAATGTTGGGCAAATAAGAAATGAAGAAATCCGCCGAATCATCGGCGGATTTCTTCATTATTAATATATTTATGCGTTAGCAAAGTGCTGCAAGCTTATCTGCATCAATAATTTCAACAGTTCCGCGCGTGAGGGAAACCATTTTCTCATTTTGAAAATACTTGAGCATGCGGGTAATCACCTCGCGGTGAGAGCCGATATGGTTGGCAATCCCCTCGTGCGTGATTTTCAGCACAGAACTCCCCTCAATGGCAGATTCTTCGATTAAGAAAGATGCCAAGCGTTTATCCAAGCTCTTCCACATGATCTGTTCGATCAGCCACATCACCTCGGTAAAACGCGTTGCCATAATTTCATTGGTATAGTTGGCAAGCGGAGCCGACTTCTCTTTGATTTCTTGGTAAACTCGAACGGGAATAACCCAAAGCTCGGTATCCTTTTCTGCCTCAATTGTAATTTCAAACTGTATAGATTGCATCAGGCATGATGCAGAGAACAAACACAGGTCTCTATCAAAAAGGCGATACAGAGTAATTTCTCTTCCCTCCTCGGAAAGTATATAGGCGCGCAGCTGACCTGACTTGACCAAAAAAAGAGATGTACAATCCATGCTTGCATTATAAAGCACGGTTCCCTTTTCTACTTTTTTTGAGAAAACAGCCGAGCTTAGGTTCGCTTTATGTGTCTGGTCCAACTTGCTCCAAATTGGAAAATAGTCTTGAAATTCCATACAAGATATCCTTTCCGGATATAAAAATCCTGCTTATTGAGTTCATTATACACGTTTTTTTGTCAAAAATCAACCTGTAACAGGTAAAAAATAAAAGAAATTTACCAAGATTGGCATTTTGTGTGACATTATCACAGAAAAGATTTTTATTCTGCTGTATAATAAAAATGTAACAAGGCAAAATCCTTGGTAAAAAGCAAACGAAATGGAGACATTCTATATGCAATACTTACTTGTTTTTATAGAAGGCATTTTTACATTCATCTCCCCTTGCCTGCTTCCAATGCTCCCTATTTACATTTCCTATTTTGCAGGTGGCGGTCAGCGCAAGGTGAAAAAAACACTAACAAATGCACTCGGTTTTGTAACCGGCTTTACGATCATATTTGTAGCCTTTGGAGCTTTGGCAGGAATCATTGGTAGCTTTTTGCGCGAATATCGCGTGGCAGTTAACGTTGTTTCCGGACTTTTGGTCATTTTCTTTGGATTGAGTTTTCTCGGTTTATTCGAGCTCAAATTTTTTAAAGGAATTCAAAAAACCATCGAACCTGAAAAAATGGGCTTCTTCAAAGCACTTGTTTTTGGTATGGTCTTCTCAATCGGTTGGACACCTTGCGTCGGTGCATTCTTGGGAACGGCATTGATGCTCGCAGCGCAGCAAGCACACGTGCTGGAGGGTATGCTGATGCTTTTCCTATATTCATTGGGATTGGCTATCCCCCTCATTCTCAGTGCACTGCTGATTGATTATCTCAAAAACGCATTTGGTTGGATAAAGAAACATTATAAAGTCATCAATACCGTAAGCGGAATTCTTTTGATTTTGATTGGCTTTTTGATGGCAATTGGAATATTTGAGCAGGTGATCGGCCTGTTATCATAAGGAGGTTATTATGAAAAAGAAATTTTTACTACTCTCGCTTTCTCTTGTTTTGATCATGATGTTTGTCACATCTTGTAATTTTCAAGATCAACTACCGCAAAATCAACTCAACACCTATGCTCCCGCTGCACAAAAGGAACAAACCACTCCACCAAAGGACATTTCAGAAAATGGGGAGACTACTCCCGAAATAAAGGAACCTATCGCCGGCGAGGAAGAGCAAACTCCAGAACATTCGGAATCTCAAGCCCAAACAACCCCTCCGCCCGCTCCTCGTCTTGAACCCCTCGCGATGGATTTTACGGTTTATGATGCTAACGGCAATGCCGTAAAGCTTTCGGATTTCTTTGGCAAACCCATTGTTTTGAACTTTTGGGCAAGTTGGTGCCCCCCTTGCAAGGGCGAGATGCCGGACTTTCACGAGAAATATCTCGAGCTTGGCGGTGAAGTGCAATTCTTAATGATCAATATGACAGGCGGACGCGAAACCGTTTCGAGTGCCAAGGAATTCATTGAGCAAGAAGGATACACCTTCCCCGTATTCTATGACACGGCATACGATGCCGCCAACACCTATGAAGTATATTCCCTCCCCACCACTTACTTCATTGATGCGGATGGCTATTTGATTGCCAACGCGATTGGAGCAATCAATGCAGAAACTTTGCAAAGAGGAATTGATATGATTCGATAATATGGAAAAGCAAGACGCCCCTCGCGATGCGAGGGGCGTTCTCTTTTGTATTGTTGTATGACCTTTCAAAATCAAACAGGTTCTTCTGTTGCGGCGTGTGCCTCCTTGATCTTTTGCAGATCGAAGGGGGTGGTCTGGTAAACAAAGTAGTTTAGCCAGTTGCAATACAGAAGGTTTGCTGAGGATCTCCATGTAGAAACAGGAGCTTTGTTGGGATCGTTATCGGGATAGTAATTCTTAGGAATTTCGATAGGCTTGCCCGCATTGACGTCGCGCCAATATTCGCGCCCCAGAGTTTCGGCATCATATTCGGGGTGTCCGGTGATAAAGATCTGTCTTCCCTTTTTGGTCGAGAGTGCAAACACACCTGCCTCAGGAGAGGATGCAAGGATCTTCAGCCCGGGAATATTCTCGAGATCCTCTCGGTCAATGGTGGTATGACGGGAGTGCGGAACCATAAAGACGTCATCAAAACCGCGGAAAAGCATGGAGCGCTTGTAGTCGGCAATATGCGGAAATACGCCAAACATTTTTTTGTCAAGCGCCTTCTTTTTTACACCAAAGTGGTAGTAGAGTCCCGCCTGCGCGCCCCAACAGATGTGGAATGTGCTATGAACATGCGTGGTGCTCCACTCCATGATCTCGCAAAGCTCATCCCAATACTCGACCTCTTCAAACTCCAGCATCTCAACGGGTGCGCCCGTGATGACAAGGCCGTCAAAGTAGCGGTCCCTGACCTTATCGAAGGTGGTATAGAACGCCAGAAGATGATCCTCGGACGTGTTTTTGGATTTGTGAGAGGTGGTGTGCATCAGCGTCAGTTCCACCTGCAAGGGGGTATTTCCCAAAAGACGGGAGAGCTGGGTTTCGGTATCGATCTTTGTGGGCATGAGATTCAGCATCAGAATCTGCAAGGGACGGATATCCTGTGCAACAGCGCGTGCATCGGTCATGACAAAGATGTTTTCCTCTGCGAGCGTTTTGGTGGCGGGTAATTGATTGGGAATTTTGATGGGCATTATGTCCTACTCCTTTTTGTTATGTTCGTATAAATCAGATGGATTCAAGTGCTTGCTTCAGGTCGGCAATGAGGTCCTCGGCGCTCTCAAGACCGCAAGAATAGCGGACAAGGTCGCCCGATACGCCCGCTGCGAGGAGCTCCTCGTCGCTCATTTGACGGTGGGTAGCACTTGCGGGGTGCAGACAGCAGGTGCGCGCATCGGCTACGTGGGTTTCAATGGCGGCAACCTTGAGGTGCTTCATAAACTTCTCTGCCGCCGCTCTGCCGCCCTTGACACCAAAGCTGACAACGCCGCAGGTGCCCTTGGGCATATATTTTTTGGCGATCTCATAATATTTGTCACCCTCGAGGTCGGCATAGGTTACCCAAGTAACATTGGGATGGTTTTTGAGGAAGGTTGCAACGGCAAGTCCGTTTGCGCAGTGGCGCTCCATGCGGACGTGCAGGCTCTCAAGGCCGAGATTAAGCAGATATGCGCTCTGCGGTGCGGGAGTGGAACCAAAGTCGCGCATAAGCTGCGCGGTCGCCTTGGTGATGAATGCCCCACCCTGCCCGAATTTTTCGGCGTAGACAATGCCGTGGTAGCTATCGTCGGGAGTGCAAAGACCGGGGAATTTTTCTTTGTGTGCCATCCAGTCAAAGTTGCCCGAATCAACGATGCAGCCACCGACTGCCGAACCGTGACCGTCCATATACTTGGTGGTGGAGTGTGTAACGATGTCAGCTCCCCACTCAAAAGGACGGCAGTTGATGGGGGTGGCAAAAGTATTGTCAACGATCAGCGGTACGCCGTGTGCGTGCGCCGCCTTTGCAAATTTTTCAATATCCAGAACGGTGAGTGCGGGGTTTGCGATAGTCTCGCCAAAGACTGCCTTGGTATTGGGACGGAAAGCCGCCTCCAGCTCCTCATCGGTGCAATCGGGAGAAACAAAGGTAAAGTCGATGCCCATCTTCTTCATGGTGACGGCAAAGAGATTAAAGGTACCGCCATAGATGGTGGAACAGGATACGACGTGGTCACCGCAGGTGGCGATATTGAAAACGGCATAGAAGTTTGCCGCCTGACCGGACGAGGTCAGCATTGCGGCAGTTCCCCCCTCAAGCTCACAGATCTTTGCGGCTACGGTATCGCAGGTGGGGTTTTGCAGGCGGGAATAAAAGTAGCCCGATGCCTCAAGGTCAAACAGCTTTGCCATATCCTCGCTGGTGTCATAGTGAAAGGTCGTGCTTTGCACGATCGGGATCTGGCGCGGCTCGCCACTCTTGGGGGTATAGCCGCCCTGCACGCATTTGGTTTCGATTTTATAGTTGCTCATGATATCTTCCTTTCTTGCGGAGATTTTAGAGTACGTCTGCTAAGTCATAAATGAGACGCTCGGTCTTTTCCCAACCAAGGCAGGGGTCGGTGATAGACTTGCCGTAGACCTCGTCGGGTCCGATCTTTTGTGCGCCATCCTCAATGTAGCTCTCAATCATCAAGCCCTTGACCATCTTTTTGATGTCAGCGGAGTGGCGGCAGGCATGGAGCACCTCTTTTGCGATGCGCACCTGCTCAAGGCATTGCTTGCCCGAGTTTGCATGGTTGGTATCCACGATAACGGCGGGATTGGAAAGTCCGCTCTTTTGGTACATTTCGTACACGTTAACAAGGTCCTCGTAGTGATAGTTGGGAGCGCTGTGTCCCTTGGTGTCCACGTATCCGCGCAGAATGGCGTGTGCGTGGGGGTTGCCCGCACTCTTGACCTCCCAACCGCGGTAGAGGAACATGTGCGAGTGCTGTGCTGCAGTGATGGAATTCATCATAACGGTCAGGTCACCGCAGGTGGGATTCTTCATGCCAACGGGAATATCCAAGCCGCTGGCGGTTAAGCGGTGCTGTTGGTTCTCTACCGAGCGCGCACCAACGGCAACGTAAGCAAGCAGGTCGGAGAGATAACGGTGGTTTTCGGGATAAAGCATTTCATCGGCGCAACCAAAGCCTGTTTCGGCAAGCGCGCGCAGATGCAAACGGCGGATAGAAATAATGCCGTTCAAAAGGTCGGGCTCGGCATTGGGATCGGGTTGGTGGAGCATGCCCTTGTATCCGTCACCTGTGGTGCGGGGCTTATTGGTATAGATACGCGGCACGATCATGATCTTATCCGCGACCTTATCCTGCACGGTGCGCAGACGAGAAATATAGTCAAGGACGGAATCCTCTTTATCTGCAGAGCATGGACCGATGACAAGTACAAACTTATCGGATTTGCCCTCAAAAATATTCTTCAGTTCAGTTACGCAAGCATCTCTTCTTGCTTGCAGCTCGGGGGATACGGGATACTCTTCCTTGATATCCTTTGGAATGGGTAGCTTACGGTAAAATTCCATATTCATGGCGTTGGGTTCCTTTCGGGTATGTGCTGATTTTGGGTTTTCAGTTTGATTTTTGAGGTTTGTCGAATAGAATCCGGCGTGCGGTCGCGCGGCGCATGGTTTCTCGCATTCCGTCACTGTCTCCTATCTTCAGGAGTGTGCGGAAGCGGTCAAATTCGTTGGCAAAGGCATCCATTTGCTCAAGCAGTGCCTCGCGGTTGAGCAAGAACAGCTCAGACCACATGGCATCGTTGATTTTTGCAATACGCGTCAGATCGCGGAAGGAGTCACCTGTGTATTGCTCCATCATAGGGGCTTCATTGCAGGTCATCAGCGTGACGGCAATGCAGTGGGTAAGCTGCGAGAGGAATGCGATCATACGGTCATGCTCCTCTGGCGACAACTCGGTGATACGCGCAAAGCCCAGTACTTCACCCAAGGTTTTGCAAGCCTCGATTGCCTCGGGCGTGTTGCGCTCGGTGGGAGTAATGATATAGTTAGCACCGATAAATACGCGGTCGTCACTGTATTCCACGCCGCTGCTCTCACGTCCTGCCATGGGGTGTGCTGCGATAAATTCGACGTCGGGGCGCAGAATGCTTTGCACCTCATACACGATCCGGCTCTTAACACCCGTTACGTCGGTGATGAGCGTGCCTGCGGCAAAAAGGTGTTGATGCTCCTTTATCCACTCCACAAAGATGTGCGGATAGAGTGCAAAAATAATGAGGTCGGCTTTCTGCACGAATTCTGCTTTGACCTCGGTGCTGCCCTCTTTGATCATACCAAGGGAGAGCGCATAGTCGATGTCCTTTTGCTCTTTTGTAATGCAACGAACGGTGTATCCTTGACGGCTTAAGGCGCGCGCATAACTGCCGCCGATAACGCCCAAGCCGACGATGAGAATGTTGGTATCTTTTGTCAGGGGTTTCATTTTGGGGTTCCTTTGTTATGGGGTAATGATTTCGGTTTGAATGCCGAGTGCGCGGATGCGCTCAAAAAAATCGGGAAAGCTCTTGGCAACAGCTCCCGCCCCCTCGATAACACCGCCTGTTGCGGTGGCAAGAACGGCAAGCGACATGACGATGCGGTGATCGTTGTGTCCGCAAAGCGGCTCTGTTGGGGCGTGAAAATCTGTAGGAGTGATAATCACTTCGTTTTCAAGCACCTCAACATTCGTGCCGAATTTGCGAAGCTCCTTTGCCATTGCCTCGGCACGGTTGCTCTCCTTGATGATCAGGCGGCGCGTATCGGTAAAGTGGGCGCCCTGCCCTTTTGCCGCCATGGCAAACAAAATGGGGCCAAGGTCTGGACAATCTGCAAGTGATATGGTAGCTACGCCTTGCTTGAGGCTTTCAAAATGGGTAAGATACACGCGGTCGCCCTGCAGGGATGCAGGATCAAGACCGTCGACCTCTATCTCTCCGCCCAACAGATTGAAAGCGGACAGGAACGCCGCGCCCGAATAGTCTCCCTCAACGGTGATATTCTGCGCCCGCATCGGCTTTCCGCCGCGAATGCAGAGAGTGAGATCGTCTATCCATGCGACGTCCGCACCAAAAGCGGCGAGCGTTTGCAGGGTGAGGAGAACGTAAGAACGGCTCTCAAACGGTGGAAGAATGTGCAAAATACTCTCGCCCTCGACTTGTGTCAGGGCAAACAGCATGCCGCTGATAAACTGACTGCTGATGTTGCCGGGGAGTGTATATTCGCCTGCGGTCAGGGGTCCTTTTACGGTGATGCCTTGCTCGGTTTGCTCGAAGCCAAGGTCATGCTCGCGGCAAAGGTCGGCATAAACGGTCATGGGGCGGCGCAAAAGAGAGGGAGCGCCGACGAGTATCATTGTGTTACCCGAAAGCAAGCAAAGTGGTAAGAAAAAGCGCATCGTGCTACCGCTCTCGCGGCAAGGCAAGGTGGCACCGGGTACGTTGCAAAAATCAACGCCTTGAATGGTGACGTCGTTTTTCTCTACTCCACATCTTGCACCAAGTGCACGCAAGCAGTCAATGGTCGCCTGCACATCCTCGCAATCCGAAACACCGCAAATGCGGCTCTCTCCCTGTGCCAAGGCGGCACAAAGAAGCCAACGGTGTGCCATGCTTTTGGACGATGGTGCGCTCACGCGACCACGTGCGAATGATGGAAAAATACGAATTTTCATTTCTTCTCTCCTTTGGAGAGAAATTCACAGAGAAAGTCCATTGCCATAAGGTACCCTTTGACGCCTTCGCCTGTGATGGCCTTTTGGCAAGCGGCGCGGATGTAACTGATTTGACGGAACTCCTCGCGCTCCTCTACCTTGGAGATATGAACCTCAACGGTAGGGATCTGCACGGACTTGACGGCATCAAGGAGCGCAATGCTGGTGTGCGTATAGGCACCGGGGTTGATGACGATGCCGTCTGCCCCGTCCAAATATGCTTCCTGAATTTTGTCAACGAGGTCACCCTCGTGGTTGGATTGATAGCAAACTGCCTCAATGCCAAGCTCACCTGCGTGGTTCTGTATCATTTGGATAAGCCCCTCGTAGGTGGTATTTCCGTAATGCTGCGGCTCCCGAATGCCCAAAAAGTTGAGATTGGGGCCGTTGATGATATAGAGTTTCATTGCTTGAAAAACTCCTTTCTGATGCGCTCTGCTACCTCGTCTATGCTCCCATCACCGTCAATACGGCAATCTGCTGTGACACAGTAGAGCGCATAGCGTTCCTCGTAGCGACGGCGGATGTCCTCGGCAGAGGATGCCAAGGGACGGTCGGGCGTGGGCAAAAGAGCTGCGAGTGGACGGTCGATAAAATAAATTTTGCCATTGCGGTGCAACAGGTCAACGTTCTCATCACGCAAGATCGCGCCGCCGCCCGTTGCAAGAACGATATTCTTTTTATGGGATAAGACCTCGCTAAGAATGCGAGTTTCCAAATTGCGAAAGGCTGCCTCGCCCTCATTGGCAAAAATGTCGGAAATCGGACATCCCGCCACGCGGACGATCTCCTCGTCAAGGTCAAAAAAGTCTCGTTTCAATCCTTCTGCCAAGCGTTTGCCAACGGTGCTCTTTCCTGCCCCGGGCATTCCCGAAAGGACAATGTTTTCGGTCTTTTGGAGAAGGTCACGATAAATGTTTTCGGTGGTTTGTGTGTCATAGGCACAATCGAGGAAAAACTCGGATGCGCGCACCGCTTGGGCAACGAGCATATAGAGACCTCCCTCGGCTTTGATGCCTATTCTTTGCGCTTCCAAAACAAGCTTTGTGCGCAAGGGATTGTAGATGGCATCGATCACGCCCTCCAACCGATCAAAAGCGGAAAGAGAGACGGGACACCCATCGGCATTGGGATACATTCCCACAGGGGTGGTATTGATGATGACCTGCACGTCTGTGTGCGCCTCGGTCAGTTCCGCATAGGTGACAACGTCATCGCCTGCACGCCGGCTGACGGTCAAGATTTCTTTTGCACCAAGGAACTCGGCAACGGCGTGCGCCGTTTTCGAAGTGCCGCCTGTGCCGAGAATGGCAACTTTTTTGTCTTTTACGGGAATGCCTGCGTGCGCAAGAAGCGCCTGCATGCCGAAAAAGTCGGTATTATATCCCCACAGCTCTCCCCCACGGTTGACAACCGTATTGACTGCGCCAATGGCGCGTGCCTGCTCACTGATGTGCGAGAGGTATGGAATGACTGTGGTTTTGTAGGGAATGGTCACGTTGAGGGCAGAAAAATCCTTTGCCGCAAAAAATGCAGGGATCTCATCCTCTGCAAGCTCGCAAAGTGTATAGGGGTTGCTCTTGAGCTTTTGATGGATTTCTGCCGAAAAGCTATGCCCTAATTTTTCGCCGATCAAGCCGTATTGCATATTTGTGACCTCCCTTCTCTGTTTTCTGCTTTTGGGATTATTTCGGAAAATCCGTTCCGAAGCGGAGTGCGAGCAAGTCGCACAATACAAGTGCCGCAACGCTATCGACAACCACGCGAGCGCGGTGGATGATGGCGGGATCGTGTCTACCCTGCAAAATCAGGGTTGCATTTTGCTTTGCCGCAAGGTCTACGCTCTCCTGCTCGCAAAAGATGGACGGCGTGGGCTTGACTGCACAACGGAAGATAACCGGCATACCGTTTGTAATGCCGCCGTTGATGCCGCCGTTGTGGTTTGTGGTTGTCACGATGCGTCCGTTTTGCATACGCAAGCCGTCGTTGGCTTGACTGCCGCGCATATTTGCCAGAGCAAAGCCGTCGCCAAACTCCACGCCCTTAATGCCGGGAATGGAGAAAAGTGCGTGGGAAAGAACGCCCTCGACGGTATCGAACCAAGGTTCTCCCACGCCTGTAGGCAGACCGATAACGGCAGTCTCTAAAACGCCGCCAACGCTATCGCCCTCGCTTGCGGCGTCCTCGATGCAAGCGCGCATCATTTCAGCCTTCCCCGCATCCAAAACGGGGAACGTAAGGTCGGCAAGAGCTTCGATATCCGACTCGTAAGAGCCAAAGGAACGGTCGCGGATATCCGAGATACGAGAGATGTGCGTGCCGATGAGGATGCCGTTTTGTCGCAGCGCAGAAATTGCGATAGCACCTGCTGCGACCAGTGCGGCTGTGATGCGGCCCGAGAAGTGTCCGCCGCCGCGATAATCCTGGTATCCGTGGTATTTACATTCTGCCGCATAATCGGCGTGTCCGGGACGCGGCAGTCCTTTTGCATAATCTTTGCTTTTGGTATTGGTATTGGGGATGAGGATGCAGATCGGCGTGCCGGTCGTTTTTCCTTCAAAAACACCGCTGACAATGGAAAACTCGTCCGCCTCAACACGCGGCGTGGAGATCTTGCCCTGCGGACGGCGCAGAGAGAGCTGATGACGGATAAAATCTTCATCCACCTGCAGTCCGGGAGCAAAGCCGTCCAGAACGACACCAATCATTTCGCCATGACTCTCACCAAAGAGCGTAACGGCTACACTTTGTCCAAACGTGTTTTTCATAAGCTTTCTCCTCCCAGCGTTGCGCGAATCTGCGCTTTCCATTCGTCAAGGGGCATTTTTTGGATGCGGCACTTCCCGACCTCATCGACGGTTACGACCGAAACAGCATTTCCCTCACACTTTTTATCGTGAGATGCGAGGTCGAGCATAGCTTCAAGGTCGCCCTCAATTTGTGTGGGCAAGCCGAGCGACTGCAATACAGGGATCAGGCGCGCGCGCACGTCGGGTGCGCACATGGGGATCATGCCAAGCGCTACACACTCACCGTGATAAAGTCCTGAAAGTCCTTGTGCTCCCTCGATGCCGTGACCGAGGGTGTGACCGAAGTTGAGGATGCGGCGAAGTCCTGTTTCGCGCTCGTCCTCCTCGACCACCGCCTTTTTAATGCGCAGGGAGCGCTCGATAACGGTGTCGATCTTCTCCAGAGCCTTGCCCCCCTCAAACAGTTCAAAGAGAGCAGCATCCGAGGTGAGTGCCATTTTGACGGCCTCGGCAAGTCCGTTTGCGACCTGTCGCTCGGGCAGCGTTTTGAGCACTTCGGGGTCAATGATGACCGCACGGGGCTGATAGAATGCGCCCACGATGTTTTTGACGTGCCCCAAGTTAATTGCCACCTTGCCGCCGATGGAAGAATCCACTTGCGAGAGCACGGTGGTGGGAATGTTATAAAAATCGATGCCGCGCATAAAGGAGGCTGCGGCAAAGCCCGAGAGGTCGCCAACAACGCCACCGCCAACGGCTACCACACAATCGGTGCGTGTAAAGCCCTTTTGGAGCATGATGCGGCAAAGTGCCTCAAGGGTGGCAAAGCTCTTGCTTCCCTCACCCTCTCCAACCGTTACAACGTGCGCCTCGCGGCACTGTGCGGCTACGCGCTGTGCGTACTGCGCGGGAACGCCGCTATCGGTGACGATCAAAACCTTTCTGTTAAGAGAGAGCAGCTCTCCCGCACGGTCAAGTGCGCCGCGCTCCAAATAGATATCATATCCGCCCGTAGGCAGATCAAGATGCAGAGTCATGATCCCTCTCCTTTCCTTCAAATCAAGCGTTGTTTTTCTCGTTAAAGTAAGTGCCAACGAGCTTGAGACGGTCACAGAACAGCCCCAGCTCGCGCATCATCCACTCGCCTGCCTCGGTGTAAACATCGCCCTCGGCTTCTACGTAAAAGTAGTATTGCCACAAGAGCTCTTTCATGGGGCGCGAGCGCAGAGTGCGCATATTGAAGCCGTAGCGACCTATGATGTCCACCGCTTTTGCAAGTGCGCCTGCCTCGTGCTTAACGGTAAAAAGCAGGATGAAATGCTCACCCATGCGCTTGGAGTGACGGCGACTCTCCACACGGGAGAGTGCCGCAAAGCGCGTGGTGTTGCTGCGGCTGGCGTTGATGTTGCGCTCAAGAACGGACAGTCCAAAAACCTCGGCTGCCTCCTCGCTGGCGATGGCGGCAACGGTAGGATCCTTCTTTTCGGCTACGTATTTGGCAGCAAGTGCAGTGTTGGAATACTCTGCCGTGCTCCAATTGTGATTGCGGATATATTCGGCGCACTGACCGAGGGCTTGCGGATGGCTGACCACCTCGCAAATATCCTCAATGCGCGTACCGGGCGTGACCAAGAGGTCGTGCGACACGGCGAGGTCCATCATTTCACTGACGTAAAGCGAGCCCGAGAACATCAGGTCGGTCACCTGCCCTACCTCGCCGTTGTAGCTGTTTTCTACCGGCAAGATAACGGCATCGCAATCTCCGTTTTCAACGGCGCGATATGCAGATACGAAATCCTGATACGGCACACGTGCAGAGCCGGGGAACATTTTGCCTGCGGCAATGTACGCAAACGCGCCCTCGGTGCCGCAGTAGGCAACGCGCATTCCCTCCATCAGTCGCCCTTGGTAGGCGCGAGAGACTGCCATGTTGTTGCGAATGAAATTGACATAGTACTCGCGCAAGGTCTCGTCCTCGACGAGCTTTGCGTTCGTTTGCACCACTTGCTCCTCTCGTGCGGCATCCAGAATGGGCAGTGCGTGTTCTTTTTTATAGGCGGCTACCTTTTCGGCTGCGCGCATACGGCGAACGAAGAGCTCCGCCATCTGTTTATCAACCTCGTTGATCTCACGGCGCGCTTCTTCCAACAGGTTTTCATTTTTGATTTTGTCGGACATGTTTTACTTCTCCGTTTTGTAGGATTCTGCCAAAGCCTTGAAAGCCGGCAAGGATCTTTGAATTTGCTCGGTAGTTACGCAATAAGAGATGCGCACGTATCCGGGACAGCCGAAGCTATCGCTGGCAACCAGCAAGAGCTCGTGCTCCTTTGCCCGCTCGCAAAATGCGGTCGCATCCCCTTCAAGCGCCTTGACAAAGAGATAAAAGGCACCGTCGGGGTTAACCACCTCATAGCCGTAAGAGGTCAGCGCCTCGGAAAGCAGACGGCGGTTGGTATCGTAGATGGAGATATCTGCGGTTTTGCCGATGACCGCGGGGATCATATATTGGAACAGTGCCGGAGCACAAACAAAGCCGAGTGCCCTGCCCGCTCCGCAAACTGCCTGATAAACGGCAGTCGCGTCCTCGGCATCGGGATTGACAAGAATATAGCCGATGCGCTCACCGGGGAGAGAGAGCGACTTGCTGAACGAGTAGCAAATGAGGGTGTTGGCATAAAAATGCGGCAGATACGGTACTTCAATGTCTCCGTAAACCAGCTCGCAATAGGGCTCGTCGGCAATGAGGTAGATGGGTTGTCCGTTCTCCTTCGATGCTTCCGAGAGGAGTGCGGCAAGCCCCTCGATGCTCTCTTTTGTCATCACCGCACCCGTGGGATTGTTGGGAGAATTGACAATGATGGCACGCGTTTTGGGCGTGATCGCCGCGCGGATGGCATCCAGGTCAGGCTGAAAGGTCTTTGTATCGCACAAAACGGGAACGGCTACCGCTCCGTTGCGCTCAACGAATACGCGGTATTCCGGGAAGAAAGGTGCGAGCAAAATGACCTCGTCCCCTGCCACAGTAAGAGCAGAAAGCGAGATGGTAAGAGAAGCCGCCGCACCGACTGTCAGATAGATCAGGTCGGGATTGACGGTTGCGTTGTGCGTGCTTGCAACATAATCGGCAATTGCGCGGCGCACACCTGCATCCCCCTGTGCACTGGTATAACCGTGCAGAGAGACGGCATCCTTTTTTTGCAAAAGGCAGGTTAAGGTCTCATTAACAATGGCAGGAGACGGCACACTGGGGTTGCCGATACTGAAATCAAAAACGTTCTCGTCTCCAATCTCCGTTTTTCTCTTTTTGCCGTATTCAAACAGTTCACGAATGACCGAGCGACAAGCGCCGAGTCCTCTCATTTTCTCGTTTACCATAGCTTCCTCGCTTCACATAATTTACTAGTATAAAAATAGTTTATTATAATATTATACTCGCGTGTGCGGGTGATGTCAAGTGGATTTTTGAAAAAGTGGAGCGAAGAATGGCAAAAAAGGTGCAAAAAAAGCCCCCTTGGGGGCTTTTTCGTGAATATGAGAGGGTTTACATCGCCTTTCCGCTATTGAGGAACTGTTGCAAATACTCGTTTTCAGGGTTATCAAAAATTTCTTCGGGAGTTCCCTCTGCCTCAATCACACCGTCGCGCATATAAATTACACGGTCGGAAACACTCTTGGCAAACTCCATTTCGTGCGTGACAATGACCATGGTCTTGCCCTCGTTTTTGAGGTTTTTGATAACACGCAGGACCTCGACCGTCAGCTCGGGATCAAGTGCCGAGGTGGGTTCGTCGAAGCAAAGAATATCGGGCTCCAGTGCCAGTGCGCGCGCAATGGAAACGCGCTGCTGCTGACCGCCTGAGAGCTGATAGGGGTAAGCATTGAGCTTATCCGAAAGTCCTACGCTATCAATCAGCTTTTTCGCCTTTTCTTCCAATTCCAACTTGCTTCCTTTTTTTAGAAGCTTGGGGGCAAGCATGACGTTTTTGAGCACCGTATATTGCGGAAAGAGGTTGAAGGATTGAAAAACAAGACCAAAATGCAAGCGTTTTTCGCGCAAGTCTACTTCCTTCAGTTTTCCTGCTTTAATGCCTTCCCCATCGAACAACGTTTCGCCTGCAACAGAGATACTGCCACCGTCGGCAAGCTCCAAAAAGTTGAGACAACGCAAAAGCGTTGTTTTTCCGCTACCGGAAGAACCGATAATGGTCAAAATTTCACCACGTCCCAAGGAAAAGTCAACGCCCTTGAGGACCTCAACGTTGCCAAAGCTCTTGCAGAGACCGCATACTTCCAAATAATTGTTATTCTCCATACGTGCCTCCTTATGTAATCTCGTAGTAGCAGATCTTCTTCTCAAGGAAGTGGATGAGAAGTGTCAGTACGCCACTGAATGCAAGGTAAAATGCGCCTGCATAGAACAGAGGCGAAAGAACTGCGTACTTGTTGACCTTTTCGTAAGCCACCAAAATAATCTCGGAAATGCTGAGCGCTCTTGCAAGTGCCGTATCCTTAACAAGGGTGATGACTTCGTTGCTCATGGGTGCCATGATCTTACGGACGACCTGCATCAGAATAATGTGGAAAAAGATCTGCCATTTGGTCATACCAAGCACCTTCCCCGCCTCGAGCTGGCCTTTGGGAATGTTTTTAATTCCACCCTCAAAAATGACGGCAAAATAGCAGGCGTAGTTGACCGAGAAGGCAAACAGAACAAAGATAAATTGCAGGTCTGCCATCTTATCCAGGTTCAGCATAGCGGCAAAATCCTTGTTGGGGATCTTCAAAAGGACCGACGGAATAAAGGTAACGACCACGCATTGCAGGAGCAACGGTGTGCCGCGAATCACCCAAATAATGCCCTTCATCAGCCATGAAAGTGGCTTGAATTTGGACATGGAGCAAAAGCAAAACAAAAGTCCGAGCGGTATGGAAATGATGAGTGTCAGCGCAAAGAGCTTCAGCGTCATGCCGAAGCCCATGCACAGGTCATAAAGAACTGACCAGAAATTCATAAAGTTTGATATCCTTTTTCAATATTTTGAAGATAAAATTACTCAACGGGCTTTACAAGCTCTTCACCTGCGGAGCCTTTTTCTGCAATGATGATGGCATTATTCGTCTTTTTGAAGAACTCTTCCTTGTTTGCACCGTATTTGGCAGCATCAGCTTTTTTGACGATTGCAACCTGCTTGTTTGCAAGGTAAGGAACCGAAACTTCCATCTCTGCAAGACGCTCGTCGGTAATGGTCATGCCGTTCCAAACAAGGTCGATGGAGCCGTTTGCCAAAAGACTTTCCTTTTCATTCCAGTCGATCACGATGAACTCAACTGCAACTTCTGCATTGTACTTTTCGTTCAGGTAAGCAACAACTGCCTTTGCCAGATCGATATCAAAGCCGATGAGCTCGGCATCTGTACCGTCACCATCAGTGTAAGCGATGGGAGCGAACAGCGTGTAACCGATAACCAGCTTTTTGGCGGTAACGACCTTATCCCAAGATGCGTCGGTTGCATCTGCCTTGGGGTTAGCAGTGTCAGCCTTTACGAGCGTTTCGGTTGCAAGACCGTACTTTGTAGCAATGGTCTTATAGTCGGTGTCGGCAAGGGCGATGATCGCCTCGTTGATCTTAGCGATCAGGGCTGCATTGCCCTTTTTTGCAGCAATGCCGTATTGCTCTTCGGCAAGAACAACGCCGGGGAGAACCTGATAATCCTTGAAGGTGTCAACACTGTTCATATAGTAGCCTGCCATGACCGAGTCGATAACAGCAATGTCGGCGTCGCCTTTTACAAGACCGTTGAGTGCATCGAGCTGAGAGCCAACGGAAAGCAGCTCTTTGCCGAAGTTCAGACCGTTGTCATCCTCGTTGTCCTTTTTACAGGAAGCGAATACTGCAACACAAGCAAGCAGCATGGTAAGAGTGAGAAGAATAGATGTGATTTTTTTCATGGTTTTTGTCTCCTTTGGGGTTGTTTTTTTGCGTTCACTTTAGCGCTTTATCATTTTACCACGCTAAAGTGCATTTGTCAATAGGTTTTTCAAAAATTTTTTCGATTTTTTTCAAAAACGGAAAATGCAGAACGGTGATGCCGCACTTTCCTACCTTTTATTTACCCGCACACGCGTATGTGTGAGAGACAATAAAAATCCCCCCGTAAAACGGGGGGTATTTCATTTTCGGGCATAGCCCTAATAATACTGGCTGCGCACAAGTGCGCTTGAGATTGGCCTGCCAGCCATGCAATTGTTACTTACTACCCATAA
>SVTP01000021.1 GCA_015063725.1 Oscillospiraceae bacterium | reverse complement strand
ATCTCATCAGCCCCTTTGGGGCTGTATCTCTCCTGCGGCTTGATGATATACAATGCTTCGCATTGATGATATACCGCAACAAGTTGCGGATGATATACACGCCTTCGGCGTGATTGGGATGCAAGATGGCGGAAAGCACTTGAATTGTTTTCTAAAATATGAATTAGACATCTCTGGTTCGTTTTTTCCTTTGTCTGGACACCTTTTTCACTCGTTTAAGGCAACAAAACCAAGTCACAAGACTTGGTTTTTTGAGGTTGTTTTTTTGCTATTTAGACGTTATTTTATCAAAAATAGAAAAAAAGACTTGTATTCTTGCGTTTTTTGAAGTATAATGAATTGTAGCATCAAATAACGGATAAAACAGTGATATAACGTCTGTTATATTGCAGAAAGGAAAGAAAATGGATCGTTTTTTGGAAATCTATGATCAAGTGCTCCATATCCTTGCAAAAATAACGGTACATACGCTTGAAATCATTGGTATATCCATTGTTATTTTTGGATCTATCAAGGTTCTCTTGCATTATTTAAAACGCTTGAAGAATAAGAATCTCGAGCATCAAAACGCCGTTATTGTATTGGGTAGAAGCCTCTCCTTGGCACTGGAATTCAAAATGGGTGCCGAAATTGTCAACACGGTTATTGTTCGAGAGCTCAAAGAGCTTTTGATTTTAGGTATTATCATCATTTTGCGTGCAATCCTTGCAATCCTCATTCACTGGGAGATCACCACCGAGGAAAAGGAAGAAAAAGCACACGCTATCGCACGAGAGAATGCTCTCAAACGAGAATCTACAACCAAAGAAGTAAAAACCAATAGCAAAGAGGAGAAAGGCGATTGACCCCCCACCGCATTCCCCAAAGCCCATTTGCCAACGCAAATGGGCTTTTTGCCGCAAATTCACTGTTGAAATATCTTTTTTGATATGGTATAATAGAAATAAGAAAGAATACTACCCCAAAGGAGAACGAATATGGGCTACCGAAAGGATATGATCGTATATCAAATTTACCCGCGATCCTTCAAGGATACTACCGGCAACGGGGTGGGGGATCTGCGCGGCATTATTGAGGGACTGGATCATCTTGCCGATCTTGGCATCAATACCATCTGGCTCTCTCCCATCTACGTCAGCCCCAACGATGACAACGGCTACGATATTGCCGACTACACTGCCATTCAACCCGAGTTTGGCACGATGGCAGACTTTGAGGAGCTTGTTGCCAAGGCAAAAGAGAGAGGCATCGGCATTGTGATGGATCTCGTTATCAATCACACGTCCGACGAGCATGAATGGTTCCGCCGCGCGCTTGCGGGCGAAGAAAAATACAAGAACTATTACATCATCAAAAAAGGGAAGAATGGCAAGATCCCCAACAACTGGGGCAACTTTTTTGCCGAGTGTCCCTGGGCGAAGTTCGGAGATAGCGAGGACGAATACTACCTGCACCTGTTCTCCAAAAAGCAGCCCGACCTCAACTGGCACAACCCCGAGGTGCTCGAGGAGATCAAGCGCATTATGCGCTTTTGGTTGGATAAGGGAGTGGTCGGCTTCCGTTGCGACGTTATCAACATCATTTACAAAAACTCGCTCGAGAACGGACGTCCGCGCCCGATCCTCACAGGTCAGGAGCACTATCTTTCCACCGAGGGTTGCCACGAAATTCTAAAAACGCTCCGCCGCGAGGTCCTGGAGCCTTACGGCGCGTTCACCGTTGGCGAAACGGTGTTTGTGGATATTGCCAAGGCACGTGACCTTTGCGCACCCGAACGCAAGGAGCTGGATATGGTATTCGCCTTTGAGCACATGGAGTGTGATCAGGTCATTGTCAAGTGGTTCAAAACCAAGCTTGTTCCGCGCCGCCTGATGAAGTGCCTCTCCAAGTGGCAGACCGCGCTTGAATGGAACGCTTGTTATTTTGAAAACCACGATCAGCCCCGCTTTATCTCGCGTTTTTCCGACCTTGGACCTTACCGCAAAGAGGCTTCCAAAATGATGGCGGGACTCCAAATGACGCTCCGCGGAACGCCCTATATGCACGAGGGGCAGGAGATCGGTATGACAAACGGTGACTTTGCAAATCTTGACGAGGTAGAGGATATTGAAAGCCACAACATTTGGGCAATGGCAACCAAGCTCGGCATTCCGAAACGCATCCGCTGGAAGATGATCCAACGCACCTCACGTGATAATGGACGTACTCCTATGCAATGGACGGCAGGGGAGAATGCAGGCTTCTCAAGCGGCAAGCCTTGGCTCAAGGTCAACGCAAACCACACCGAGGTCAACGTAGAGACCGAAAACGCAGTTCCCAACGGTGTGCTCGCTTTTTGGAAGCAGATGATCGCTCTGCGCAAAACGCACCCTGTACTGATAGATGGCACATTCCGTTCCGTTTACGAGGGGCGTGCCGTTTACGTCTTTGCACGCGAATTAGACGGCAAAACGTTGCTTTCCGTTTGCAACATGACAGGCAAAACTGCAAAACTTCCTACAGTAGTGGGTAAGGGCGGCAAGCTGCTTGCCTGCAACTATGAAGATGTTGAAGCGAACCTTCTCAAGCCCTTTGAATTCCGCCTTTTGGAGATTGAAAAATGATTAAGATAGAGAATGGCGTTTTCTCTTTGAATACGCAAAACACAAGTTATCTTTTCCGTACAACGTCGCGCGGTCACCTTGAGCATATCTATTACGGCGCACGTGTGTCTGCAGACGATGCTGAGGCACTTTGCCTCAAAAACAATATGATGCTTGGCACCACAGTGGCTTACGATGCCGAAAATCCCGCCTACTCGTTGGAAACACTCCCGCAGGAGTATTCGGGTATTGGCAAGGGGGATTTCCGTCACACACCGATGGAGCTGATTCTCCCCGATCGCTCTTTTGTTACCGACTTTGTCTACAAGAGCCACAGTGTGTCAAAAACGCCCGTCACCGATGCGTCCCTTCCGTTTGCCACAGGAGAGGGAGAGACCTTGACCGTCATTCTGGCAGACAAAAAGTACCCCGACCTCAAGCTCGAGCTCTATTATACCGTTTTTGAGGATTGCAACGTCATCGCACGTCACGCACGCCTTTGCAACGGCGGTGCGGGAGATGTTATCATCCGCAAGCTGATGAGCTTTATGTTCGATCTGCCGCGTGCCGATTACACAATGCTGACGTTGGATGGCGGCTGGGCGAAGGAAGCGCACATCCACGAACGCCCTGTCTCCTACGGTATCCTCGTCAACGATTCCACAACGGGTGACTCTTCCAACCGTCACAACCCTGCCTTTATGCTCAAGAAAAAGAGCGCGAACGAGGAGTGGGGAGAGGTATTTGGCTTTAACCTCATTTACAGCGGTAATCACTATTCCGCAGTCGAGATGGGAAACCACGATACCTTGCGCGTGATGAGCGGCATCAATCCGCATTGCTTTTTGTGGAAGCTCAAAACAGGCGAAAGCTTTGTTACGCCGCAGGCGGTCATGAGCTATACCGCAGGCGGCACCAACGCGCTGATGGCGAATATGCACGATTTTGTCAACAACCATATCATCCGCAAAGATTTTCGCGAGAGTGAGCGCCCCGTTGTCATCAACAATTGGGAAGCTACCTTCTTCCATTTTAACCGTCGCAAGCTCCTGGCCCTTGCGCGGAAAGCAAAAGGGCTGGGCGTCGAGATGTTTGTTCTCGATGACGGATGGTTCGGTCGTCGCAACAGCGACACAGCTGGACTTGGCGACTGGACGGTCAATACCAAAAAGCTCCCGGGCGGCATTTCCGCCTTGGCAAAAAAGATCAACAAAATGGGCATGCAATTCGGGCTTTGGTTTGAGCCCGAATGTGTCAACGAGGATAGCGACCTCTTTCGCGCACATCCCGAGTGGGCGATCCGCGTGCCCGAACGGGCACCAAGCTACGGGCGCAACCAACTGGTGCTTGACCTGACACGTGCCGACGTGCGTGACTACATTGTAAACTCTGTGGATGCCGTGCTTTCCTCGGCTCCCATCTCCTACGTCAAGTGGGATTATAACCGACATATCAGCGATATGTATTCACTCACCCTCAAAAATCAGGGCGAGTTCTTCCACCGCTATATTTTGGGACTGTATGAGGTTCTTGATCGCATCTTTTGCCAAAAGCACCCCAAGGTCCTTTTGGAGAGCTGCTCCTCGGGCGGCAACCGCTTTGACCTTGGTATGCTTTGCTACTCACCGCAGATCTGGACCTCGGACGATACAGATGCCAGAGAGCGCATCGACATTCAAAACGGCGTCTATTGCTTCTATCCGCCATCCTGCGTGTCCTGCCACGTCTCCATGACACCCAACCAGCAAACCCTGCGTGATGCGCCGCTTTCCACGCGCTTTAACGTAGCAACCTTTGGTGTGCTGGGCTACGAATTGGACTTTGGCGAGCTGACACCCGAGGAACGCAAGCAGATCAAGAGACAAATTGCCTTTTACAAAGCCCACCGCAAAACCCTGCAATACGGACGTTTTGCACGCGTCAATGTAGGCGGGGATAGGGAATGCTGGCAGATCAGCCGCGACGGTGAGTGTGTAGCGGCAATTTACAACCTCGACTATCACACAAGCCCCGCACGCGACACCTTGCGCGTGCTGAACGTCGAGCGCGATGCCGTTTACACCATGCAAACGGTTGAGCAACGCCTCAAAATTTCGCGCTTCGGCTCTCTTATCAAGCACGTATTTCCCATTACGCTCAAAGCCGACGGACCGATCTTGCGCTTTGTCAACCGTCATTTTTCCATGAAGGACGGAGAGGAGTCCTATACTGTCTCGGGGGCAGGCTTGCAATCGGGCATTCCGCTCTTTATGCAGTATAGCGGAACGGGATATCATCCCTCATTGCGCATCCTCGGCGACTTTGGCAGCACCCTGTATCTGATTCAAAAAAATGAAAACGGGAAAGGAATAAACAATCATGGATAAACAAATGAAACGAAACAAAATATGCTTTGGCTTGGGAACAGTGGGCAGAGATGCACTCTATTCGCTTGTCAGCATGTATCTGTTGGTGCACCTGACCGACGTTGTCGGCTTTTCAGATGGCGGACTTTTTGCCATTGGTATTATGCTGACGCTCTTTGGCATTTTTGATGCCGTTATCGATCCTTTTGTCGGCGCCATCGTCGACAGTACCAAAACAAAGTGGGGAAAGTTCAAGCCTTGGATTTTGATTGGTATGATCGGTACAGGTGTCCTGACCGTGCTGATGTTCCATAACTTCCGCATGGGCGAGGTCGCACACATCGTTCTCCTTGGCGTTACTTATCTCCTTTTCAGCATTTTCTTCTCACTCAACGACATCGCCTATTGGTCGCTGATGCCTGCCATCTCCAAGGACCAAAAGGTGCGCGAGGGTGTTGGCGCTTTTGCCAGAATTTGCGCAAACGTCGGTATGTTTGCAATGGTTCTCATCTATCTCAACGTCCCCTCGATGTTCTCCTTCCTCGGCATGGATGACCGCGACGTTTACTTCATCTTTGCCATTATCGTAACGCTTATTATGTGGGTGTTCCAGAGCGTGACCCTCTTTGGCGTAAAAGAGGATAGAAGCAAGCTCCAAAAAGAGGAGAGAACCACTCTCAAAGACCTTTGGCGCGCGCTTATTGGCAATGACCAGTTGATGGTGACCGCCGTTTCGATGGCACTGTTTATGATCGGTTATTGCACCACCACTGCATTTGGTACCTACTATTTCAAGTATGCCTACGGCGATGAGGGAATGTATATGGTCTTTGCCGCCGTTCTTGCCGTCGCGCAGCTGACCGCGCTTTCGGTATTTCCTCTCTTCCGCAAAAAGTTCAGCCGCAAGCAACTCTATACGGGCTCGATGATTGCCGTAACCATCTCTTACGTTATCTTCTTCCTCTCCTTTGAGTGGTTGCCCCTGATTGTGATTGCAGGTCTTGGACTGTTCTTCGCCCAGGCGTTCATTCAGCTTTTGATGCTTCTGTTCCTTGCCGATGCCGTTGAGTACGGCGAATGGAAGCTTGGCAAGAGAAACGAAGCCGCAAGCTTTGCGGTGCAGCCCTTTATCAATCAGTTTGGCGGAGCTGCCAGCAAGGGTGTTGTTTCCATTACGCTGATCATTTCGGGCATCAATATGATCGCCAACGATATTACCGCCAACCCCTCAAACAAGGCACAGATCATCGCTAATATGCCCGAGTCGGCAATCTGGATCATGAAGATCTCTATGATGATCCTGCCGCTGATCTGTATTCTTGTTGGTTTCTTCCTCTACATCAAAAAGTTCAAGATCGACGAGGAGACCTATGCAAACATTCTCGCTGATCTCAAAGCAAGGGAAGAAGCCGCCAACCAAGAAAGCGATGAAACAGTTGATAAAACTGCCGAAATTGAGAGCAAATGAAAAAAATGATTTTAAAAAAACGATTTTGGATTCCGCTTTGCGCGCTCGCGCTTGCCCTCATTACACTTGCAATCGTTTACTTTACGGTGATTTTGCCTGAGAAGAGGGAAGAGGAAAAGCTGCAAGAGGCCGTTCGCGCCTATCGCGCCGCAAAGCTTGAGCAATACGAGCAAGAGAATGCCGAATATGACGACTACGAGGTTGACGTTGCCTTTATTGGTGACAGTTTAACCGACGGTTACGATCTTGCCAAATACTATCCGCAATATGTCACGGCAAACCGCGGAATCGGTGGAGATACCACTTTCGGACTTGAAGAACGCTTGCAGGTGTCTCTCTATGACCTCAAACCCAAGGTTGTTGTCATGCTCATTGGTGCAAATAATATGGATTCAATGCTTGAAAACTATGAGTCTATTCTCAAAGGCTTGCAAGAAAATTTGCCCGAGAGCAAAATTGTTCTCCTGTCTCTTACCGCCATGGGCGGCGAGCATTGGGGGCGCAAAAATCAACTTGCCGCTTATAATAATGTCACCATTAAACTTCTTGCCGAGCGGTACGGATACGAATTTGTTGATCTTTATAGCGTGCTCTATGATGTTTCCATTGGCGAAGTTTACGAAGGATACACCATTGATGGCGGACACTTTACCCACGAGGGTTACACCGTTGTAACGGCACAGATCACGCCTGTGCTTGAAAAACTTTTGAAAAAATAAAAGCACACGAAAAAATCCAATCCTTCGGGATTGGATTTTTTTGCGTTTTCGTATTGCATTAAAAAGGGAACTGTGTTATAATAATACTATCTATATTCATTTTTCCATCAACGAGGGAGGGACGATATGTCAACAGCAATCAATGCGCTCATCAATTTTATCGAAAAGAGCCCTACGGCATTCCACGCCGTCGCATCCTGTGCCGAAATTTTGGAAGAGAAGGGATATCAGCGGCTTTGCGAGCAGGACGCATGGGATCTGCAAGCAGGAAAAGGCTATTATCTCACACGCAATCAATCCTCAATCATTGCTTTTCGCATCCCGAAGGGTACGCCGCACAACTTCTTGGTTGCGGCAAGCCATACCGACTCGCCAATGTTCAAACTTAAAAGCGAGGCACTCTCTCCTGCATTTGACCAATATCTGCGCCTGAATACCGAGCCCTACGGCGGCACCATCTTTTCTACATGGCTCGACCGTCCGCTCTCGCTGGCAGGTCGCGTCATCGTCTCCAACGGAGATAAGATCGAGGCGCGCCTTGTCAATATCGCGCGCGATCTGCTCGTCATTCCCAACGTAGCTATCCACATGAAGCGAGACATCAATTCGAGCTGTGCGTACAATCCTGCAATCGATCTTTTGCCGCTCCTCTCGCAGGACGTAAAAACCGATTTTGGCGCATTCCTTGCTGCTGAGGCGGGATGCAAAAAGGAAGAATTGCTCGGTTATGATCTGTATGTCTATAACCGTACCCCCGCTACCCGTATTGGTGTGGACGGCGAGTTTTTCTCGGCACCGCGCATTGATAACCTGATGTCGGTATTCGGCACGCTCCAAGGATTTGTGAAGAGTGAAAACGCCGACGCTGTCGATCTGTTCTATGCCGCCGACAATGAGGAAACGGGCAGCTCGACCAAGCAAGGTGCGGGCTCGGTATTCCTCTCGGACGTCATTGATCGCATTTGCGAGACTATAGGCATCGACCGCCGCCGCGCACTGGCATCGTCCATGCTTCTCTCGGCAGATAATGCACACGCAAAGCACCCCAACCACCCCGAGCTCAGCGATGCCAAAAACGCACCGCACATGAACGGGGGAGTGGTCATTAAGAATAACGCCGCGCAAAAATACACAACCGACGGTATTTCGTCATCGATCCTGAAGGAGATCTGTGCACACGCAGGTGTTCCCACGCAGGAGTACGCCAACCGCAGTGATATGCCCGGCGGCTCCACGCTTGGCAGCATTGCAACCACCCTGACGCCTATGCTCAGCGTTGACATTGGCATGGCGCAATTGGCTATGCACTCCGCTTATGAAACGGCAGGCTCCCTGGATATCGACCACCTCATCAACGCATCCAAAGCTTTTTACAGTACCGCATTGACCGTCATAGGGGACGGGCAGTATCGCCTGCAATTCCCCAAGAGAAAAGGAGCGCGCAAAAATGTATAAGATCGGCTTTGATAATGAAAAATATATAGAGCTTCAATCGGAGCATATCCGCCGCCGCATCGACCAATTTGGCGATAAGCTTTATCTGGAGTTTGGCGGCAAGCTCTTTGACGATTTCCACGCCGCGCGAGTGCTCCCGGGCTTTGCTCCCGATAGCAAGATCCGTATGCTTACACAGCTCAAGGATGAAGCAGAGATCGTTATCGTTATCAGCGCATCGGACATTGAAAAGAATAAGGTGCGCGGTGACCTTGGCATTACCTATGACCTTGACGTTCTGCGCCTGATCGATGCTTTCCGTGCTCTTGAACTTTTGGTTGGTAGCGTTGTTTTGACACGTTGGAGCGATCAGCCTGCGGCGCTCAAATTCCAAAGCCGACTGGAATCCCTTGGTGTGCGCGTTTACCGCCATTATGAAATCGAGGGCTATCCTTCCGACATTGACCATATCGTCAGCGATGAAGGCTACGGCAAAAACGATTACATTCAAACCACACGCTCTCTTGTGGTTGTTACCGCCCCCGGACCGGGTAGCGGCAAAATGGCGGTTTGCATGAGCCAGCTTTACCACGATAGCAAATGCGGTATCCGCTCGGGATATGCTAAATTTGAAACCTTTCCCATCTGGAACCTGCCGCTCAAGCACCCCGTCAATATGGCGTATGAGGCTGCCACGGCAGACCTGAACGATATGAATATGATTGACCCCTTCCACCTCGAAGCTTACGGACAGACCACCGTCAACTACAATCGCGACGTAGAGATCTTTCCCGTGGTGGATGCGATGTTCCGTCGCATCAGTGGGGAATCGCCTTACAAATCTCCCACCGATATGGGTGTCAATATGGCAGGCAACTGCATTGTGGATAACGATGCCGTTTGCGACGCCGCCAAAAAAGAGATCATCCGTCGCTACTATGCAGCGCTCATCCGTCAGCGTAAGGACAATGGCCCCAGAAACGAGATCGACAAGCTCAAGCTCCTTTTGCAAACGGCAAATATTGACCTCGATGAGCGCGGTGTGTGCGTGGCGGCAAACGCCAAGGCAGAGGCAACAGGCAAGCCCGCAACCGCGCTTGAATTGCCCGACGGCACCATTGTTACGGGCAAGACCTCGCGCCTTTTGGGCGCGGCTTCGGCGGCACTCCTGAATGCTTTGAAAACACTTGCAGGCATTGATGATAGCGTCGATCTCATTTCCCCCGAAATTCTCGAGCCCATCACCAATCTCAAGGTGGGGCTTCTGGGCAGCAAGAACCCGAGATTGCACCCCGATGAGCTCCTCATAGCACTTTCCATTTGTGCCGTGCACGATCCCGTTGCGGCAAAGGCTACCGAGCAGCTCTCGCGTCTGTGCCACTGCGAAATGCACTCCACGGTCATTTTATCGGCAAGCGACGAGCACACGCTCAAAAAGCTTGGCATCAACCTGACCTGCGATCCCATTTACGAAACCAAAAGACTTTATCACGGATAATCCACATGACTGATACGAAAGGAGGATCTTTGTGGGAACTGTATACGATTATTTGACATGGCGCGGAGATCTGACCTTTCGCAAGGTTCCTTTTGGTGAGGTAGACAGCCTGATCCTTTCCATGTTATCTTACTTGGATATGAAGGACATCGTCCCCGATCCCGGTAGAGAGGTAGAGCTTCCGTCCGTTTGGGCGGCGTCCAAGGAATATCTGGAGCGTCATCCCGATCCCAAAAAGGCAAAAATGGGTATTTTGATCCCCAAGGACATTGTCAAAATGATGCGCGCAATGCGTTCGACAAAGCGCTTTGGCCCCATCAAAATGATGGGGTTTGTCAACCTGATCGATCCCGAAACCGAGCTGCAATTCTCTGCCGTTACCTTCCTTTTGGGGGATGGAACTGCTGTTGTGACCTACCGAGGGACAGATGACACGCTCGTTGGCTGGAAAGAGGATATGAATATGTGCTTTTTGCCGGTGGTTCCTGCACAGCTCAAAGCGGTGGAATATTTGCATACTGTTGCCGCAAAACATACGGGCAAGCTGATCCTCACGGGGCATAGCAAGGGTGGCAATCTTGCCGTTTATGCCGCAGTTCATTGTGATCCTGCCATTCGCGAGCGCATTACGGCGGTATACAGCAATGACGGACCGGGCTTTGGTAAAAACATTTTGGATGACCCCGATTATATAGAAATGCGACCGCGCATTTGCAACCTGGTTCCGCAGTCCTCGGTTGTTGGCATGCTTTTGGAGCACGATGAGAACTATACCGTCGTAAAAAGCCGACAAAAGACAGGACTGTTGCAGCATAACGGACTTTCTTGGGAGATTCTGGGTAATTCCTTTGTCCACCTCAAGGATGTGAATCCCGAGAGCCGAAAGCTTGACCGCACCGTCAATCAATGGATACGCGATATGACACCGGCGCAAAGAGAAGAATTTGCCGAGGCGGTCTATCAGCTCTTCTCGGTGGACGGCGCACAAACGCTGACCGACATCGTAGCGGCGCGCAAAAAGTGGTTTTCTCACACGAGGAGCCTTGATCCCAAGGTGCATGAGACCATACAAAAAATGCTTTCCGACCTGATCGGCATCAACAAGGTCAGCAAAATCAAGGATTTCTTCCGTCGCGGCTCCACTGAGGAAGATGTTGCCAAATAACACCGCCGCAAAGCGAAAAAAAAGCTTTTGGAGATTTGAATGGAACAGACGAATGATAACGTTTACGATATTGCCGTAGTTGGAGCAGGGCCTGCCGGCACTGTTTTTGCAAGAGAGCTGGCGTGTGCCCGTCCCGAATGCAAAATCGTTCTTATCGATGGCGAGACTCCCGATTCCCCCAAGCCCTGCGGTGGGCTTTTGGCACCTGATGCACAAAAGCTCTTGGCAAGATTCGATCTGGTTCTTCCCAAGAGCATTCTTGAGGATCCGCAGATTTTTGCCGTTGAAACCATCGATGTTGATCAAAAGACCGTCAGATATTACCAAAGGCATTATTTGAACATGAACAGACAAGCATTTGATAAGTGGCTCATTTCTTTCGTTCCTTCCTGCGTTGAAATTTGTAAGGGAAGATGCATCGAAATAAAAGAGGAGTCCGCGCATTATCGCTTGACTGTTCGCCAAGATAGCAAGGAAATATATATACACACGCGAGCTATTGTAGGTGCCGACGGCGGCGGTTCGGTTGTAAGACGAAGCTTTTTTATTCCCATGCAAACGCAATATGTGGCAATACAGCAGTGGTTTGAAAACAAAGGGCAAAAGCTGCCGTATTATTCCTGCATATTTGATGCAAAAACAAGTGATAGTTGCTCGTGGACGATACATAAAGGCGAGTACATTCTGTTCGGCGGTGCATTTGAAAGGGAAGGGTGCCGCGCAGCATTTGAACAACAAAAAGAAAGACTGGAAGCCTTTCTCGGCAATTCTTTCGGTATTCCCCAAAAGACCGAGGCATGCCTTGTTTCAAGTCCGCGCAGAATGAAGGATTTTTGCACGGGAGAGGGGAGCGTTTTCCTCGTCGGCGAAGCAGCCGGATTTATCAGCGCGAGCTCCTTTGAGGGAATCAGCTATGCTATGCTCAGCGGAAAGCTTCTTGCCGATGCTTTTGCAAAGGGGAGAGCTTATAAAGACGTTCAAGCAATATACCGCAAGAATACCCGCTCCTTAAGAGGGAAACTTCGCCTAAAATCGGTCAAAAGAGCGCTTTTGTGTAACCCGTTTATCCGAAAAATGATCATGAAAAGCGGAATACAAAGCATTTGCCCATATAAAAAAGAGAAGAAAAGCGATCAATTGGAACTGTGTAACCTCAAATAAAGGAAAACCCTCGGCAGATTTTCGCCGAGGGTTTTCTCAATTTTTGTAAGAAGCTTTTATGATGCGTGTTTAGCTTTTTCCAAGCATAATGCGAATGATCTCGCGGTCGGTTTCCATCATGCCGTCGCGAGCGAGCTGACCGACGTTGCGAATGGTGTTTTCAACGCCCTTGGTCACAATGCCGTCACCGCCAAAGAATTCACGGCCTGATTTTGCCATCTCCCAGCCCATAAAGCCGGCTTCAACCGCCATAGCGATCTTTGCCGCGCAAGAGGGCTTTGCACCGTCGCAAATGGTGCCCGAAAGAATGGCAACCGCATTGACGAGTGTGTGGGCGATCTCATGAAATCTTCCACCCTCAAGGTAGCAAACACCTGCGCCTGCGCCAACACCTGCACTAATGGCACCGCAATAAGCCGAAAGACAACCAATACCCGTTTTTTGATGTACGGTTAAGAGATCTGCAACGATCAGTGCGCGCAAAAGCTCTTCTTCGCTCTTGCCGCTCTCTTGTGCATACACAATCACAGGGACAGATGCCGTAATGCCTTGGTTTCCGCTTTCCGAAAGAATGCAAACAGGGTACTCACATCCACTCATGCGCGCATCCGAGCCTGCGGCGGCATAGGCGCGTGCCTTATCCTTGATGCTGACGTTGCCATCCTTGAGAAGCAGCTGACCGATCGATGCACCGTAAGGATTGCGCAAGCCTTCCTCGGCAATCTCCATATTCATTTTGATCTGTCGCAAGAGATAAGGGCGCAATTCGTCAAGCTCCACGCTGTCGGCAAACTCAATAATGCTCTCAACCGTCAAAAGGGAACGGTTTGCGGCATTTTTGGTGCTTGCGGCAAGAACCTCTTTTTGTACGTATCGATCAATCACACTCTTGCCGTTGCACTCGGCACGCACAATGTTGGTGTGGTAGCCCGAAATCTGCACGCGCGCGGTGTTCTCGCCGCATCTGCCCGTTACCAAAAGGTCAAAGGTGCAGTTGGATTTGAGCTCCGATACACGAATGGGCGTTTTCTTCAAATAAGAGCGCAAAGAGATGCGGTCATCCTCGCCAAGAATGGATAAAAGCTCGAGCTTGAGATCAAACCTTCCCGAAATAATGCCTGCCGCAACTGCCGCCTCAATGCCGTGCATACCGCCCGTTGCGGGCACGATGACACTTTTGACGTTCTTGATGATGTTGCCGCTGAGCGAGATCTCAACCGCGGTGGGGAGCTCTCCCAAGGCATCGCGCATCAGAGCCGCGGCATAGGCAATGGCGATAGGCTCGGTGCAACCCATGGCAGGCTGCAGCTCTTCAATGAGGATCGCTTGATAAGTAGCGCAAATTTCTTTCGAAAGCATAAAAAATTCCTTTCGTATAGCAAGGCTCGCCCGAGGGCGAGCCTTTGAAATGTTAGTTTTTCGGGAAGCTGTCCTTCAGTCCCACAACGCGGTTAAAGGTGTTGGGGTGCTTGGTATCCTTGCAGAAGTAACCGGTGCGCACAAACTGGAAGCCTTCGCCGGGCTTTGCATCGGCAAGAGAAGGCTCAACTACCGCATTCTCAAGCTTGATCAAGGAGTCGGGGTTGAGGAAGTCCAGATAGGTCTTGCCCTCGGGAACATCCGCGGTATTCTCAATGTTGAACAGGCGCTCATAAAGCATAAAGGTAGCAGGAACAGCATACTTGGCAGAGAGCCAGTGCACAGTGCCCTTGATCTTGCGACCGTCGGCAGGCATGCCGTTGCCGGTCTCAAGGTCTGCAGTTGCGTGAATGCACTTGATCGAACCGTCCTCGTTCTTCTCAATGCCTGCATATTTGATGATATAGCCACCCATCAGGCGAACCTCGCCGTCGGGCTTGAGGCGGAAGAACTTGGGAGGGGGAACCTCTGCAAAGTCATCGGCATCAATAAAGATCTCGCGCGTCATGGGAACGTCGCGTGTACCGAGCTCAGGCTTTTGCGGATGGTTGGGGAGTGCGATCATTTCCTCCTTGTCCTCGGGGTAGTTGTCGATCACTACGCGAATGGGGTTGGCAATGCCCACGCGGCGCAAGGAGTTTTCATTTAGATCGTTGCGTACGCAAGCTTCAAGCTGACGGACGTCAACGGTGTGGTCGGTGTTGGTAACGCCTGCCTCGCGAACGAAGGTAAAGAGCGCTGCAGGGGTATAACCGCGGCGGCGCAGACCGCACAGAGTGGGAAGACGAGGGTCATCCCAGCCATCAACGTAGCCCTCTTCTACGAGCTGACGCAGATAGCGCTTGGACATAACGGTGTAGGTGATGTTCATGCGACCGAATTCCCACTGATGAGGCTTTTGAGCAAAGCCGATCTTCTCAACAACCCAGTCGTAAAGAGGACGGTGGTTGCGGAATTCGCTGGAACACAGAGAGTGCGTAATGCCCTCAAGTGCATCCTGAATGGGATGAGCAAAGTCATACATCGGGTAAACGCACCACTCGTCACCCTGACGGTGATGGTGGATGTGCTTGATGCGGTAAATAACAGGGTCACGCAGATAGGGGTTGTCCGACGAGGGATCGATCTTTGCACGCAGAGTGCGCGCACCGTCGGGGAACTCGCCCTGTCTCATGCGCTCAAACAGATCCAGATTTTCCTCAACCGTTCTGTTGCGGTAAGGGGACTCCTTAGAAGCCTGCGAGCGGTCGGTGCCCTTGTAGTCGGCAATCTCATCCTTGGTCAGGTCGCAAACGTAAGCGTCGCCCTGTTTGATGAGCTGAACGGCAAATTCGTAGCACTTGCCAAAGTAGTCCGAGCCATAGAATACGCCGCCCGTGGGGGTAGCACCCAGCCACTCGAGGTCCTCGCGAATGGATCTGACAAACTCATCCGATTCTTTTGCGGGGTTGGTGTCGTCGTAGCGCAGATTAAACAAGCCGCTGTACTTGTTTGCAACGTCGGTGTTGATGCAAATTGCTTTTACCGAGCCGATGTGCAGATATCCGTTGGGCTCGGGCGGAAAACGGGTGTGGATCTTAAGGTTAGGATTTTCCTCAAGATCGGAGTCGATAATATCAAGAATAAAGTTTCTTTCAAGTTCTGCCATAGTATTTAAACCTTTCTGAAATCAAAGGGTAGCAATCATATTTTCGATGCGGCGGACGGTTTCGTCACGTCCAAGAATTTGCATAACGGTGTAGAGGTCGGGGGCGTTGAGCTTACCCGTAACCGCTACGCGCAAGAACATACTCACGTCGGCAATGCTGCCGCGGTAAGACTCGGGTTCAGCCTTGTAAGCTTTCATATCGTCGGCGTAGCCGATCTCACGGGCAACCGCCTTGACCTTTTCAAACCAGCCGTTCATATCGTCTGCCGTATCATAGGTGGTAAGAAAGTTTGCAAGCGCTGTCTTGATGTCCGCCTTGTCAAACTTTTCGTCATATTGATCCTCTTGAACGAAATCAAAGAAGAAGCCCATGTAGGGTTTTGCATCTGCCCAGGTTGCCAGGTCCTTTCTCGGCTTTTTGCCGCCGCGACCGATGGCAAAGATGGATTCTGTGAATGCAGGATCGCGTGCGAGCTTTTCACCAAAGTCGGGATCGAATTGCTGTGCCCAAGCGGTAACCTCTTCGGTGACCTCTTTGGCACTCATACGGGAGATGACATTCTTGCTGACGTCATTGAGCTTGTTAAAGTCAAAGAGACAGCCCGACGTGCTCATCTTTTTGATGTTGAAGGGGAAATCGGTGTAGGGCTTGTCCGCGTTTTGTGCGTGCCACTCCTCGTAGTTGGAGTTGAGAAGTGTCATAATGTATTCGCAAACGCAAGCGGGGGCATAGCCCATACGGCTGTAATCGTCCATGTTAGCACCCATATCGCGCTTGGAAAGCTTTTTCTTGTTGCCGTTCTCGTCAAGGCGCATAATTTGCGCAATGTGCAAATACTTAGGGAGCTTGAAGCCGAGATAGCGGAACAGCATAATATGCTTAGCTAAGCTGGGGAGCCACTCTTCACCGCGAATAACGTGTGTCGTGCCCATCAGGTGGTCATCCACCGCGTGTGCAAAGTGGTAGGTGGGAATTCCGTCAGACTTGAGTAGAACGAAATCTTCATCGTTTTCGGGAATCTCCAATTTGCCTTTTACAAGATCGGTAAAGGGCGTTTTCTTTTCAGGATCTCCGTCAGCCAAGAGACGAAGCACAAAGGGATTGCCTGCGGCAAGATTGGCTTCCACCTCTTCTATGGTGATGTTGCGGGCTGCCAGCATTTTTTCGCGCGCCTCGGTTTGATCCTCGTGCCAGTCCTTTGCCTTGATCTCGGCTTTCTTGTCGACCGCATTCATAGCCTCAAGCTCTTCCTTGGTGGTGAATACGGGGTAAGCCTTGCCCTCACTTACAAGCTGCTTTGCAAATACGTGATAAATGGGGCCGCGTTGGCTTTGCTTGTAGGGACCGTAAGCGCCCTTGTCGCAGATCTTGCCGTCCTCGCCAATCACAGCACCTTCGTCAAAGCAAACGCCGTAGTGAGCCAGTGTGTGAATCAAACCTTCTGCCGCGCCGTCAACCTCGCGCTTGGCATCGGTATCCTCAATACGCAAATAGAACACGCCGCCGCTTTGGTGTGCGAGGCGCTCACCAATGGTAGAGGGGAAGAGACCGCCAAAGTGAACAAAGCCCGTGGGGCTGGGGGCAAAACGAGTGACCTTTGCGCCCTCAGGGAGGTTACGGGGCGGGAATTTTGCTTCTACTTCTGCAGGTGTTTCGGTAACGCTCGGGAAAAGAAGCTCGGCAAGTTTTTGATAATCCATAGTATGTGAAATCCTTTCTTAGGAAAATTGAAGCTGTCAAAGCAGTGGGCAGTTGTCTGTGGCGTCTCCAAGATCGGTAGGGGAGCCGTGACCTGCATAAATTGTGAGCGAGCGGTCAAGCAGAGCAAGTCGCGCAAGGGAATTGCGGAGCTTGTACGGGTCGCCGCCATATAAGTCATACCGACCAAATCCGCGGTCAAAGAGGGTGTCTCCTGTCAGGAGTAGCTTGTCAGAGCACAAATAGCACACCGAACCCTCGGTATGCCCTGGGGTGTGGAGCACGCGAATGTCCTCGTCGCCAAGCGTCAGCACGTCGCCATCGGCAAGGAGCTTTTCGGGGGCGCGATAGCTGCGCGACTGACCGAAAAAGACAGAAAACGCATTTTTGAGAGAATCGGACGGCATATCCGCATCCCCCTTGTGAATGTAGGCGGGAACGCCCGTTTTCTCACGCAGGGCATCGAGAGAGCAGATGTGGTCAAAGTGTCCGTGTGTAAGTAAAATATACTGCAAAGTCGCACCTTTCTCGGCGATCTTTTGCAAAATGACGTCGGCATCGGCAGAGGGGTCTACCACCGCGGCTTGGTTGCCGCTGATGAGCAGATAACAGTTTGAGCCAAACGAACCCGGAAAAAGATTGTAAATATCCATCGCTCAGCCCCCTCTCCAAATCAACTTTACCTTATATTATAACACGTTTTTTTTGATTTGTCCACTTATTTTGCCAAAAAAACAGCGTTTTTTGTTCAAACTTTGCGGTTTTGGCGGAATATTTCAAACGCCAATACCGTTGCGGCAGATGCCGCCGAAAGGGAACCGCCAAATTCGCGGCCGTAGTCAATGCGAACGATGCGGTCTGCCGCATCCAAAAGCGCACGGGAGATGCCTCGCTTCTCACCGCCAACAACCAACAAAACAGGATAGGAGAACTGCTGCTCAAACACCGAGACCGAGTCGCGGATCCCTGCGCAAAGGATGGTATAGCCTGCCTCACGGAACAGAGCCACGGCATCCTCCCCCTCGGCTTGAAAAATAGGGAGAGACTCCGATGCCCCTGCAGAGGCACGCGCCACAACACCGGCGGCAGTCATCCAGTTGCGCGGAGGCAAGATCACGCCGCTGACACCTGCCGCGTAAAGCGAGCGGATGGCATACCCAAAATTATAGGGGTCTTCAATGCCTTCCAGATAAACGTAAAAGCTATCCTTGCAAATATCCTCTTTTGAAAGCGTGGGGATGGTTCGAGCGGTGCAAAGCGCCAAAATGCCGCCGTGGGTATTGCCAACCGCAAGACGGTCGATCTGTTCGGCATCCACAAACTCAACAGGGAAGCCAAGCTCGTGTGATTTGGCAGTCAAAAAGCCTATTTGTGCGGCCTTTGATTTTCTTTTTGCACGGTCAATGAGCACCTTTTCAATTTTGCGGTCATTTCCTTCTCCTGCGTTGAGCAGGGCGGAGATGGATGTCATCCCCTCTAAAATATCAGAGGCGACAAAGCGTTGTTCTTCCTTTAACATAAAAACAGATCCTTTTTTGTCAATTCACTTCTAAATCTTACGTGTTGCGCATAGTATCAAACAGAGAGAACCCGAATAGGAGGACACAGTATGATCTCTGATTGGACGCAAAGGGAGAGGTGTGTAGTGCTGGGAGAATACCTTTTGGAGCATTCTGCCACCGTGCGGCAGGCGGCACAGGTGTTTGGCATCAGCAAAAGCACGGTACATAAAGACGTTACCGAAAGGCTGCGCCACGTCAACAACGCCCTGTGGCAAGAGGTGCAGGAGCTCCTGACCAAAAACAAGCAGGAGCGGCATTTGCGCGGCGGCGAGGCAACCCGGAGAAAGTACACGGCTTGCCGCGAGGTCAGAGATGCCGCAGGTACGGTTTGCAGCAAAAAGCAGTAAAATCCCATCAATTAAATTATATTATATCATATACCGCACAGCTTTGCAATTCTTTTTTGCAAAAAAGAATGCAAAAATCACAGGATGGTGGGAAAGAGGAAAAGAGCGGCACGAACGGTGGAATAGATTGAAGAAAATTGCGATGTCGGCAGGGGATTTTTACCTCTGCCGCATTCCATTGTAAAGGATGGGATCGAGAGTTTTTCCGCACACCAATCACTCATGCCGCCGTACGCGGCAAGTCCCTCGGCACGCACTAGCCGATAGCCCGTCAGATTTGAAAGCTTTTCTGCCGTTACCGCATTTGAACGTCCCTCTTTGCAAGGCGGTGCAAAGATCTCCTCGCCCTGCGTGTGCAAGGTCATCACACCGCGCCATGGGGCAGAAAAGCGTATCAGGTTGCAAAGCGCCGCCACCTCGGGCTCACTCTCGGCACACTCACCGCTATACCGCGTGGGCGCGCCTTTTTTGATGCCGTTTTCTCTTTCCAATTGCTTGTATTCGGCAAATCCGGCATCATAGTTGTGATTGAGGTCAACACCGCGCGCATTTGCCTGCCAAGCGGAAAAATCCTCGCTTCCGCCGTTCATTTCCAACACGCGATCGCGGAGCGGATTGTCCTCGTCAACACCGTGGATTTGATATTCCACACCGTCGGGATTGAGCATTGGAATGACTGACAGGGTATAGCCTTCCAAAAGGTCGCAAGGATAGATACCGTACACGCGCCTTTGTGTTTTTATGAGCTCGCAAAGCTCTTCCAAAAAGTGTGTAAGCACCAAGGACGTGATCCACTCCATCCCATGATGCGCCCCTACGTAAAGCACGCGCCGCTTTCCGGTTCCAAGGTGCAAAATAGGGATGGCGCGGTCAAGGATGGATGTACCGATGTAGGAAAGTGTCAAAAAAGAATATGTATCCGCAAGGCGGTGCACATGCTCCATTAAAGCGGTGTAATCAAAGGCAGAGAGCCCGTTTTTTTGATTTGGCATAAAAACCTCCCGTCGCAATTTTCTATATCAGTATATGAAAGGAATGAAAAATTGACAAATAGGTTGACACAACCCCTTTTGGTGTGGTATAATAAGGTATCTATTTTTGCGGAGGTGCTACGTGCAAAACCTTTTGTTTGACGAGCTATGCATCAAGCGTACCAAAAAGCTTTTTTGGATGTTTGAAATGGCCTGCGTCGCTATCCTGTCCGTTGTTTATACGCCTCTTTATCTGTTGCTTTCCAGCAACGTAGTCTGGCGCGGTTCTGTGCTTTTGTTCTTGATGACAGAGCTCCTTGAACCCCTGATCGATTTTGCTTTTTATTGGGGCTCGTTTGCTTTCTTGATCTATGTATATTTGCGCTTTGGCAAAAAGAAGATAGGGAAGTTTGTTCTCATTTATATCGCCGCTGTTCTGGCAAAATATCTTTTGACCTTGCTTGCGGGATACCTTATGATGTCCTTCCCGAATTCTACTGCCTTTTGGAGTGAGGAAGTTCCAAGCGCGCTGTTCAGCATTGGAATGGACTGCTTGCAAATGTTTGTTGTGCTTCTTTTGATCAACTTCTGTTGCCACCGTCCTATGCTGCTTGCCAAGAGATATCCCAAGGGAGCAGAGGGGGAAGAGATGCTTGCCGACTGTTTCCCGATCGAAGGTCTTTTCCGCCTCAAAAAGCCGCTTCCGAAGCTTTGCTTTTTTGCGGCTCTGGTCCCTTCCGGAGTAAGAGTGCTCTCACGCCTTTATTATGACATCTTCTTTTGGGGACTGCCGACCGATGCTTCCGAGTGGCTCCTGATTGCTACCTATTATATAGGGGATATCGCCACGCTCTTCATCGGTTATTTCGTTCTTTTGTACCTTATGCAGATGTTTTATACCGAGGAGACCAAAAAGAAAATCGAGTTTGAATCCTAAAAGAAAATAAGAAAAAAGAGCTTTGCTTCGGCAGAGCTCTTTTTTAGCACTCAAACGCAATATTAACAAAATGTTCACAACTTTATTAGAAAAAACCATTGACAAACGGGCAAAAACGTGGTAAATTTATATCGTAAGTTAGCACTCAAGCAAATCGAGTGCTAAAAAACACGAAAAAAGTAGCAGAAAGGAGCAAAATGGCTGTGAGTTCCGAAAAACGCGGATTAAGCGAAAGAAAAAAGCAAATATTAAAAGCAATCGTTGACGCGCACATTGAGGGTGGCGAGCCTGTCGGCTCCAAGTATATTCTGCAAAGTCAGCATATCAACTGCTCCTCGGCAACCATCCGCAATGAGATGGCAGAGCTTGAGGAAATGGGGTATCTCGAGCAGCCTCACGCATCCGCGGGGCGCGTTCCCAGTGAGCTTGGCTACCGTTTTTACGTCGATGCACTCATCGAGCGTTATGCAATGACCACCAATGAGATCGCACAGATCAATGCGCTTCTCAAGGCAAAAATGGGGGAGCTTGACCAAATCCTTTTGGCGGCATCCAATCTGGCATCTGCCATGACCAACTACACGGGCATTGCCATCAAGCCAAAGCTTCATTCTGTCAGCGTTGAAAAATTCGAGACAATTTACCTCGACCACGATCACATTATTCTGGTGGCAGTTGATTCCGACGGCAACGTAAAAACCAAGCATCTGCACTCCGAGGCACAGGCATTCACGCAAGCGGCAGTCACAAAGCTGGCGCGCGTGCTCAATTCCACACTTGTGGGGCTGTCTGCCGAACAGATCACGCTCCCCATTATGATGCGTATCGAAAAGGAGATGGGAATTGACAGTGCCATTGTCAGCAACGTGATCAAGGTCATCTACGATCTGCTCAATGAGTCAGATAGCGGAGAGATGCGTGTGAGCGGTATTGACAGACTGTTGCAGTATCCCGAATACAGCGACGTTACCCAGCTGCAAGGTCTTTTGGGAACGCTTGAAAAGAAAGAAGACATCTTAAATCTTGTTTCACAAAGCGAAACGGAGGATATCAACGTTCTCATCGGTTCTGAAAGTCAGGTCAAGGTGATGAACAATTCCGCATTGGTGTTCAAGCCCATCGTTAAAGATGGCAAAACACTGGGAGCCATTGGCGTTTTGGGACCGCGGCGCATGGACTACGCCAAGGTGCTGGCAACGCTTGAAGGGCTCAGCGGCAACATATCCAATATGATACACGCGAACAAACAACTGAACGGAGGAGATCCCGATGGAGGAAATGAAAACGGCGGCGGCTGAAAAAAAGGTGAATACCGAAGCTCCAAAGACTGCCGCAAAGACTGATAACGATAAAAAGAAGGTTAAAAAGCCCGAAACAGAAATCGCAGAGCTCACCAAAAAATTGGCGGCAAAAACTGCCGAATGTGAGGAATGTAGCGATAGATATAAGCGTATGATGGCGGAGTACGATAACTTCCGCAAAAGAAGCGCAAAAGAGAAGGAGGGCGTTTGGGCAGATGCTTACAGCGATTGCATCGCACACCTGCTTCCTATCCTCGATAATCTTGAGCGCGCAAGCCAATCCAAAAACGTAGAAGCCGTTACCAAGGGACTGGAAATGACGGTAAAGGCGTTTGACGATGCCATGGAAAAAATGGGCGTCAAGGAGATCGAATGCAAAACGTTCGATCCCAATCTCCACAACGCAGTTATGCACGTGGAGGATGAGCAGTATGGCGACGGTGAGATCGTAGAGGTCTTCCAAAAAGGCTACTGCAAGGGTGACAAGGTCATCCGCTATGCGATGGTCAAGGTTGCAAACTGACCACGCGATCAATTTGTTTACAATTTAGTTTTATATAATTGGAGGAAATTATTATGGGAAAAATCATTGGTATTGACTTGGGTACAACCAACTCTTGTGTAGCAGTTTACGAGGGCGCAGAGCCCATCGTTATCCCCAATCCCGAGGGAGCAAGAACCACCCCTTCCGTTGTGGCATTTTCCAAAACGGGTGAGAGAATGGTAGGACAGGTCGCAAAGAGACAGGCGATCACCAACCCCGACCGCACCGTCATCTCCATCAAGCGTGAGATGGGTACGGGCTACAAGAAAGAAATCGACGGCAAGAACTATACTCCTCAGGAGTTCTCCGCAATGATCCTGCAAAAGCTGAAATCCGATGCAGAGAGCTATCTTGGCACAACCGTAAATCAGGCAGTTATCACCGTTCCCGCATACTTCTCCGACGCACAGCGTCAGGCAACCAAGGATGCAGGTAAGATCGCAGGTCTTGAGGTTCTGCGTATCATCAACGAGCCCACCGCAGCAGCACTTGCATACGGCATGGATAAGGAAGCCAACCAAAAAATTATGGTATTCGACCTTGGCGGCGGTACCTTTGATGTATCTCTCTTGGAGATCTCCGACGGCGTATTCGAGGTTCTCGCAACCAACGGCGACACTCGCCTTGGCGGTGACGATTTCGACCAACGTATCATCGATTGGATGGCAGATCAGTTCCAAAGAGAGAACGGCGTAGACCTTCGCCGTGACAAGATGGTTCTGCAAAGACTGCGTGACGCAGCAGAGAAGGCAAAGATCGAGCTTTCCGGCATGATGTCTACCTCTATCAACCTGCCTTTCATTACCGCAACCGCTGCAGGTCCTCTCCACTTTGAAGCAACCCTTTCTCGTGCAGAGTTCGAGAGAATTACCGCAGACCTCGTTGAAAGAACCATAGTTCCCACCAAGAAGGCGCTCGCAGATGCAGGTCTTTCCGTAAACCAGATCGACAAGGTTCTCCTCGTTGGCGGTTCTACCAGAATTCCCGCCGTTCAAGAAGCGGTTAAAAAGTTCATCGGCAAGGATCCCTTCAAGGGTATCAACCCCGATGAGTGCGTAGCAATCGGCGCGGCTATTCAGGGCGGCGTTCTCGGCGGCGAGGTTAAGGATCTGCTCCTTCTTGACGTTACCCCTCTGTCCCTCGGTATCGAGACTTTGGGCGGCGTATTCAACCGCATTATCGACCGCAACACCACCATCCCCGTAAAGAAGAGCCAGGTTTACTCCACCGCAGCTGACGGTCAGACCTCTGTTGAAATTCACGTTCTGCAGGGCGAGCGCGAAATGGCTGCCAACAACACCACACTTGGTCGCTTCATTCTCGACGGTATCACTCCCGCACCTCGTGGAATTCCTCAAATTGAGGTTACCTTTGACATCGACGCCAACGGCATCGTAAACGTAACCGCAAAGGATAAGGGAACCGGCAAGGAGCAACACATCACCATCACCTCTTCCACCAACATGAGCAAGGAAGACATCGATAAGGCAGTTAAGGATGCCGAAAGATTTGCAGAGGAAGACAAAAAGGCACGCGAAGCAGTTGACGTAAAGAACCGCGCAGAGAGCATCATCTTCCAAAGCGAAAAGACGCTCACCGAGCTTGGCGACAAGGCAGATCCCGCAGACGTTGAGACTGTAAAGGCTGCCATTGAAAAGCTGAAGGAAACCCTGAAGGGCGGCGACATCGAGGCTATTAAGGCTGACACCGAGGCAGTTGAAAAGTCCTTCTATAAGATCTCCGAAAAGCTCTATCAGCAAGCAGGCGCACAGGGGGCTGACCCCAACGCACAGGCAGGCACCGACGGTGACGGCACCTATTACAACGCCAACTACGAGGATAACTCTAATAATAACTAATCAAACGCTTAACTGTTATCGGGAAAGGCGCATTTTGCGCCTTTCCCGTTGGGTGTATTTTGCTTTTCCGTGTCCACTTCCTGAAGCGGGTAGGGAAAAGCAAGATACAAGAAACGGAAAGGATACCTATGGCTAACAAAAGAGACTATTACGAGGTTCTGGGCGTTGACAAGAACGCCGACGAGAGCACTATCAAAAAAGCATATTATAAACTGGCAAAAAAGTATCACCCCGACACCAACCCCGGCGATAAGGTAGCCGAGGAGAAGTTTAAGGAAGCAAACGAAGCATACGAAGTCCTCTCCGATGCTACCAAAAAGGCAAAATACGACCAATTCGGTCACGCAGCATTTGACCCTTCCATGGGTGGCGGTGACGGCTTTGGCGGTTTTGGCGGATTCGGCGGTGGATTTTCGGATTTTGGCGACCTTGGCGATATTCTCGGCAGCATGTTCGGCGGTGGCTTTGGCGGTGGCAGCAGCTCGCGCCGTCGGAGCGGACCTGTTCAGGGAGATGACATCGGCACTTCCATCAGCATTGATTTTGAAGAAGCTGTTTTCGGCGTCAAAAAGGACGTTTCCTATAATCGCGTTTGCCATTGTAACGATTGTCAGGGCACAGGTGCCAGCGAGGGAAGTCGCGGTGTTGAGACCTGCTCGGTATGTCAAGGACGCGGACAAGTCAGTCGCGTGCAACGCATGGGCGGCATGTCCTTTCAGTCCACAGCCCCCTGCGACAACTGTCGCGGAACGGGTAAGATCATCAAAAATCCTTGCTCCAAGTGCCGCGGTTCGGGTATGACGCGCGAGAGCAAACGCCTCTCGGTCTCCATTCCCGCAGGCATTGATAACGGCGAGCGCATCGCTTTGCGTGGGCAGGGCAACGATGGCCGCAACGGCGGTCCTGCCGGTGACCTGATCATCACCGTGTCTGTCCGTCCGCACGCTATTTTTGAGCGTGATGGCTACAACGTTTATTGCGAGGTTCCGCTCACGGTTGCCGAGGCAACGCTTGGCGCAGAGATCGATGTTCCTTCTCTTGAGGGCAACATCAAGCATACCATTCCCGAGGGAACACAGCCCGGTACCAAATTCACCATGCGTGGCAAGGGCGTTCCTTACGTGAACGGAAACGGACGTCGCGGAGACCTGATCTTCCGTACCGTTGTTGAAATTCCACGCGGACTGAACGAAAAGCAAAAGACGGCGATGAGAGCCTTTGCCGATAGCTGCGGCGAGAGCAACTATACAAAACATAAGCAATTCTTCAAAAAGATTTTCGGAACAAAGGATAAATAAGACATGATTGATCAAGATTACGTATGCGGTGACTATGGCACCGAAACAGAATGGACGCAGGTAAAGGTCACAGTTAAGCTGGAACGCCTTGACGATCTTGTAGCCATTATGAGCATGGTCTCCAACAACCTGCAAATCGAGGATTACAGCGATATCGACCTCAAAACCTGTTACGGAGACCTCATCGACGAGAGCATCCTCAACGCCGATAAGACCATCGCATCGGTATCGGTCTATCTGCCCGCTGAGAGAAGCGTTGCCGAGTGCATCGCGTTCTTGCGCGAGAGATTTGAAGCATCGGATCTTACCGACGCAAAGATCGAAACAGTCGGTGTCAACGAAGAGGACTGGGCAAATTCCTGGAAAGCATATTACAAGCCTATCAAGATCGGTGAGAGACTCGTGATCGTTCCCGCATGGGAAAAATACACGCCTGCAGAGGGCGAGCTTGTTGTGCGCATGGATCCCGGCATGGCATTTGGTACGGGCACGCACGAGACCACAAGACTTGTGATCAAGCTGCTTGAAACCTACACAAAAGAAGGCTGCAGAATGCTTGACGTAGGCACAGGAAGCGGCATTTTGGCAATTTGCGCATCCAAGCTGGGAGCACGCGAATGCCGCGCTTATGACATCGATCCCATGGCGGTCCGCGTAGCGAACGAGAACATCAAGGATAGCGGTCTGCAGAACATCACCTGCGAGGTTTCGGACCTTTTGCGTCAGGTTGACAAGAGCCAACCCTACGACCTGATCTGTGCAAACATCGTGGCGGACATCATCATCCGCATGACGCCCGACGTAGGAGCGCTCATGCACAAGGATACCGTCCTTTTGGCATCGGGCATCATTATGGAAAGAAGCGACGACGTTATCGAGTGCTTTGAGAAGCACGGTTTTTGCATTGTCGAGCGTCTGGAAGAGAACGGTTGGTGCGGACTCGCGGTCATGAAAAAGTAAACAAAAATCCCAAAAGGAGAGCGTTTTGCTAAAATGCTCTCCTTTTTTCTTCAAAACCAAGGCAAAATTGTAAAAAAACAAGAAAAAGAAGCCGTTTTTTCCAAAAAAGGTGTTTACAAATCGGGAGTTTTGTAGTACAATATAAGGGAATATAATATATAGTTATATAAAAGCAAGGAGTCGTGTCAATATGAAAAAGCCGAAATATCAACGCATATTGCTCAAACTTTCCGGCGAGGCGCTTGCCTCGGGGCAGGATGGCATCCTCAACTTCGATTTTATCAAAGAAGTTGCTACGCAAATCAAGCGTTGTCTCAACGCAGGTGTTCAGGTCGCCGTAATCGTGGGCGCGGGCAACATCTGGCGCGGCAGACAGGGCACAGGCATGGATCAATGCCGTGCCGACCATATGGGAATGCTTGCCACAGTTGTCAACTCGCTGGCTCTTGAGGATGTGTTCATCCGTGAGGGAATGAAAGCGCGTGTTATGACCTCTGTTGAAATGAAAGCCTTTGCAGACACCTACACCGCCCGTGATGCTATCAGAGCATTGGAAGCGGGTGAGGTCGTTATCTTTGGCGGCGGACTTGGTCTCCCGTTCTTTTCTACCGACACAGCCGCGGCTCTGCGCGCAGCAGAAATTGGCGCCGATTGCATCCTGTTCTCCAAGAACATTGATGCCATCTACAGTGCCGATCCTAAAAAGGACCCCAACGCAGTCCGCTATACGGATTTGACGTACGCAGAAATTCTGGACAAGAATTTGCGCGCACTTGATCTTTCCGCATCTACCATCTGCATGGACAATAACATCAACAGCTACGCATTTGGCTTGGCTGATCCCGAAAACATCTGGCGCGTTGTCATGGGCGAGTCTGTAGGCACCGCCATCCACAATTAAAAAACATAAGATTTTACATAGAAAGGACTTAACGAATATGAAATTCAACACAAAGCCCACCGAAGAAAGAATGCAAAAGAGCATCGACGTTTATGAGAACAATCTCTCTACCATCCGCGCAAGCCAGGCAAACGGTGCAATCGTTTCCAAAGTCACCTTTGACTACTACGGCGCACAAACAAGACTGACCGATATGGCAAGCGTTGCGGTCACTGACCCCAAAACGCTGACCATCACTCCTTACGACCGTTCCACTCTCAAGGCAATGGTAAAGGCAATTCAGGCATCCGACATCGGCATCAACCCCGCTGATGACGGCAGCGTTATCCGCCTTGTTTTCCCGCCTCTTACCGAGGAGCGCCGTAAGACCTTGGCAAAGCAGATTCAAAAAATGGGTGAGGAAGCAAGAGTTGCTATCCGCAACATCCGCCGCGATGCCAACGATGAGATCAAAAAGCAAAAGAAGGACGGCCTGATGACAGAGGACGAGCAAAAGGCAAGTGAAAAGAACGTTCAGGATCTGACCGACCGCTTTGTCAAACTGGTTGACGAGATCACGTCCAAGAAGGAAAAGGAAATTATGAAAATCTGATCAGTACAAGGGGTGTGACAGCATTTTTGTTGTCAGTCACACCCCTTGCTGTTCATCAATGGGGAAAGCAATGGTTTTGAAAAAAGAGAAGGGAAGCGCGGAGCGCATTTTGGTTGATGAGCGCCTGCAGCATATTGCGTTCATTATGGATGGCAACGGCCGCTGGGCGCAAAAGCGGGGAATGCCGCGCAAGTATGGGCACTCGGTAGGGGCACAGACCTTTCGCCGCATTGCAGGGTACTGCCGCGAGATCGGCATTCACTATATGACGGTCTATGCCTTTTCCACGGAGAACTGGAAGAGACCGCCCGAGGAAGTGCGCGCCATTATGGGAATTTTGGAGGACTATATCCAAAAATTTTCAGAAATGACCGAGAAGGAAAGCATCCATATCCGTTTTATCGGCAATCTCTCTGTTTTTTCAAAGGATTTGCAAGAAAAGATGGAAAATCTTGACCGCGAGACGGCAAGCAACCCCTTTCACCTCAACATCGCCATCAACTACGGTGGCAGAGAGGAGATCGTGCACGCCTGCAAAGCTCTTATTTGCGAGGGCAAAACGGATATTGGCGAAGCCGATATTGCCGCCCATCTTTACACCGCAGGTTGCCCTGACCCTGACCTCGTTGTGCGCACGGGGGGAGATACGCGCACCTCAAACTTTTTGCTTTGGCAATCTGCCTATGCAGAATACCATTTTACAAGCGTTCTCTGGCCTGACCTTTCGGAGAGCGATGTTGACGCGGCAGTTGCCGCATTCTACTCAAGGCACCGTCGCTTTGGCGGCGTTTGACACATAGGAGGAGACTATGAAACAACGTGTCATAACGGGCATCATTGTGATCTTGATCATGATTCCCATCCTGTTGTTTGCACAAACACCTGTTTTGCCTGTTGCCATAGCAATCGGTTCTGTGATTGCTATGTTTGAAATTATGCGCTGCATTGGAATGCAAAAGGCATATGCCTTTGCCGTTCCGCTTTATGCACTGGCTTTGAGCCTGCCGTTCCTCTCTCGCTTCATGGCGCTGGGTTCTCTCAATGCCAACGCAAAGCCAGACTCGGCAAGGCACCTGGCACAGTATGGCGCCATATTGATGATCATCATCCTGTTTTACTTCTTCACGATTGCAATTTTTTCAAAGGGAAAGTACGACCTTTCCAACGTTTGCGTTCTTTTCGCTACGTCTTTTTACATCCTGATGGGATTTAACTCGATCATCATTCTGCACGATAACGAAGAGGGCGGACACGTTCTGTATCTTGCCATCTTCATCAGCGCATGGATGACCGACGTTTTTGCCTACTTTTGCGGAATGCTGCTCGGTCGCGGCGGCAAGCACAAGCTCATCCCCGACGTCTCTCCCAAAAAGACGGTTGAGGGGAGCATCGGCGGTACTGTTTTTTGTGTGATCGGCATGGTCATTTTCGGCATGCTTTGCAATTGGCTTACCAAATACGATTCCAACATCCTTATGTTCGCAGTGGGCGGTATTTTGGCATCTATTGTTTCGCAGGTAGGTGATCTTTTGATGTCCTTTGTCAAGCGACACTATGGTATTAAGGATTTCAGCCAACTTTTCCCCGGGCACGGCGGTGTTCTCGATCGTTTCGACTCTATTCTTGCCGTTTCCATCGCCATGATGTGCCTGACGACTTTTGTAGACTTTTTCTGAGGTGACGTATGAATGATGTAACCTACCCGTCCATCTCGATTCTCGGCTCAACCGGCTCGGTCGGCAGACAGGCAATCGACGTAGCTATGCAAAACGGTATACGCGTCAACTGCTTATCGGCTCACCGCAACGTAGATCTGATCGAGCGCCAGGCGCGTGCCTTGTGCGTGAACGCCTGCGCAATGGCAGACCGCGACGCCGCAAAGGAGCTTAAACGCCGCCTGTTTGGCACCAACATTGAGGTCTATGTCGGTACCGACGGCATTTGCGAGATGGCAACACAAAAATACGGCGGGCGAGAGGTCGTTCTCAATGCCATTATCGGTGCGTCTGGCTTACGCCCGACGCTGGCGGTTTTGGGAGTGGGCAAAAAGCTCGCACTCGCCAACAAAGAATCCCTCGTTTGTGCAGGCGATTTTGTTATGCAGCTTGCCGAGGGCAAAAAAACGCAGATTCTTCCCGTCGACAGTGAGCATTGTGCTATTTTTCAATGCCTGCGGGCAGGGAACAAAAAAGAGGTCAAGCGCCTGCTGCTGACCGCATCGGGAGGCCCCTTTTACGGCATGACACGCGAGCAGCTCGCTGACGTCACTCCTGCGCGCGCACTGGCGCATCCCACGTGGGATATGGGGGCAAAGATCACCGTCGACAGTGCAACCTTGATGAACAAGGGCTTTGAAGTTATTGAGGCCGTCCATCTTTTTGGCGTCGCTCCCGAGCAGGTCGAGGTGCTGGTTCACCGCGAGAGCATAATGCACTCGTCGGTGGAATACATTGATAACAGCATTATTGCGCAAATGTCGGTGCCCGATATGCGACACTGTGTGCAGTATGCACTCACGCATCCCGCACGTGCCGAGGCAAACATCGAGCCCTTGGATTTTACCAAATTGGGCATGATGACCTTTGCAAAGCCCGATACCAAGACCTTTGTGCTTTTGGATCTGGCAAAAGAAGCCATCCGTCGCGGTGGAGCATATCCTGCCGTTCTAAACGCGGCAAACGAGGTCGCAGTTGCAGCATTTTTAGCAGAAAAGCTCAGCTTTACGGGCATTTTTGACGTTGTAAGTGATACCTTTGAAGCCATTTCGGATGCCAACCGCATCTGGTCGGTAGACGACATTTTTGCCTTTGACGGCGCTGCGCGCTCTCTGGCAAACGAATTTTTGGAAAAGAGAAGCAATCTCTAAATTTTTTTGGAGGAACCCGATTTGAACCCTTTGTCTATTATTTACGCAATCCTGATATTTGGCGTTTTGATCTTTATCCACGAGCTCGGTCACTTTATCGTTGCACGCCTGTGCGGCGTTAAGGTGCTGGAGTTCGCCATTGGCATGGGCCCCAAGCTTTTCTCATGGAAAGGGAAAAGGAAGGGAACCGTGTATTCCTTGCGCGCTTTCCCCATTGGCGGCTTTGTCAACATGCTTGGCGAAAACGGAATGGAGGTCGTGCAAGGTGATAACGGAGAAGAGAAAGACTCTCCCACAATGTTCCGCGAGAAGCCAAGCGATGATCCGGAGGATACAAGACCGGTAAACGAGGAGTGGCAAGAACTCACTCCCGAGCTTGCCAAGCAGGCATACTGTAACCAAAGTGTGTGGAGACGAATCCTGATCTCCATTGCAGGTCCTGCTATGAACATCATTCTCGGTATTCTTTTGATGCTTGTGATGGTGCTCGTGCAAGGCGAGAACGCCGCCGCAACCACCGTTGTTGCAGGCTTCCACGTCCAATACACCGCCGAGGAAGCACAGTACGGATTTGAACCCAACGACCACCTCTATTCGGTCAACGGCAAGCGTTTGCTCTCCTATGCCGAGTTTGAAGGTCTTGTAAAGGAAGCAGGCGGCAAAGAGATCACCGTTACTGTTCAACGCCTGAATGAAGAGGGCACCAATTATGATATGATCGATATTCCCGTCATCCTTGGCGAGGGCGACCTCAAGCTCTTTACGGGGTCTCTGAGCAACGGTTGCGGACTGATGATCGAGGATGAGATCATCAAGGTCAACTCTACCCGTGTACACACTTATGATGAACTCAGCTATGAAATTATGAACCAAGGCTACAAGCCCCTGAAGCTTACCATCCTCCGCAATGGCGAAAAGCTTGTGCTTGAGGATGTTGTGGTACCTTCCCGAGAGGATCAAGGTATCGTATTCGGTGAATTGGATTTTCTCATTTACCGCGAGCCGGAGTTCAATTTTGTAACCGTTCTCAAGCACACTTGGTTCCGCTCACTCTCTACCGTCAAAATGGTTTACGATTCGCTCTTCGGTCTCTTTTCGGGACGCTACGGTGTTGAAGCTGTTTCGGGACCTGTTGGCATTACCAAGGTGGTAGGGCAGGCGGCAAAGTATGGCTTTGTTCCCGTCCTCAACCTGATCGTCATCATCTCCATTAATTTGGGCGTGATGAATCTGTTGCCCATTCCCGCACTTGATGGCGGACACATCTTTATTTACCTGATCGAAGTCGTGCGCCGCAAGCCGATGAAGCGCGAGCTAGAGGGCATTATCAATATGGTTGGTCTTGTCTTAATGCTTGCCTTGGCTGTGCTGGTTGCCATAAAGGATATTATCGCATTATGAGATATAACGATATCAGAAGAAAAACAAGGAGTGTTGCAGTGGGGCAGTGCCGCATAGGTGCAAGAGCCCCCATTGCCATTCAATCTATGACCAACACCCCCACCGTTGATGCCGCACGAACCTTGGAGCAAGTGCGCCGACTGGAGCGCGTGGGGTGTGATGTTGTGCGCCTGTCTGTTCCCACAGAGGAGGCGGCATACACCGTTTGGAAGCTCAAAGAGGCGGGTATCAATATCCCCATCGTAGCCGACATTCATTTTGACTACCGCATCGCTTTACGCTGTGCCGAGCTTGGCTTTGATAAGATCCGCATCAACCCCGGCAACATCGGGGACGAGGATCGCATCAAGGCAGTCTGCGATGCTTGCCGCGAGCGGCACATTCCTATTCGCGTGGGCGTGAATGCAGGCTCGCTGGAAAAGCATATTCTCAAAAAATACGGCTCTCCCACGCCCGAGGCACTCTGCGAGAGCGCGCTCTACCATATCGCACTGCTTGAAAAATTCGGTTTTTACGATACCGTTATTTCCATCAAAGCATCCACCGTTAAGGATATGATCGATGCCAACCGCCTCATTGCCGCAAAGTGTGAGTATCCCTTGCACCTTGGCGTTACCGAGGCAGGCGGCGGCGAGCGCGGACTGCTCAAAAGCACCGCAGGCATTGGCGCACTTTTGTGCGACGGCATTGGTGACACCATTCGTGTCTCCCTGACCGATGATCCCATCCATGAAATTGCCGCCGCACGTAAGATCTTGCAAGCGCTCGGCATTGAAGGGCAGAGCGGCATGGATATTGTCAGCTGTCCCACCTGTGCGCGCACCGAGATCGACTTGATCCCCCTTGTCAAACGTTTTGAAGCGGCAGTCGCCGCCGAAGGGCTGGATAGCGTCCCCGTCAAGGTCGCACTGATGGGCTGCGTTGTCAACGGCCCCGGCGAAGCGAGAGAGGCTGACGTTGGTATTGCGGGCGGCAGGGGCGAGGCAGTTCTTTTCCGCCACGGCGAAATTGTTGAAAAGATCCCTGAGAGGGATATCGTAGATAGACTTTTGCGCGAGGTACGCGCCATAAAGGAACAAAAAGGTTATGAGTAAAAATCTGCTTGAAATTTTTAATCGATACCATCCCGACGATGCGTCTGCAAGGGTACTGCTCTCTGCAGACGTCGGCGGTATTTCTCTGCGTGCCGATAAGGAGCAACGCATCATCGAGGTCACAGCTCCGTTTCCTCGCATCATTCCGCGCGCCGAACTTTATCGCATCGAGGAAGAGATACGCGTAGCGTATGAGCTCAACGGTGTCCGCATTTGTCCCGTTTACAATGCGGCACTTTTTGACGTCTCGCAGATCCCCGATCTTTTAATGGAGACCAACCGTCGCGGTATCGTTGCCAAAGGATTTTTCGATCACGCCGAGTACCGCCTGAGCGGTAATGTACTGGATATCGACATTCCGTTTGGCAATGCGGGTATCAACCTCATTGAGAGTGCCGACACACCTCACTTGATGGAAAAATTGGTACGAGATACCTACGGTGTCAGTCTGCAGGTCAAGCTCCACACCATCAAGGGCTTTGATCCCATGGATTACAACAACTCGGTGCAAAATCGCATTCAGGAAATGAGCCGCGATGCCGCACGCGCCGAGGTTCAATATCAAAGAGAAGCTGCCCGCGCGCCTGAAACTTTTTCTCAGCAAGGTGAGGACGAGCAGGAGATGCTGCCGCGTGCCGCATCCATTTATGGTGAGGTTCCGCTGCCCGAATACGGAGAGGGAACCTGCCGCATCGGTGCATCTGTATTTGACATCAGCGAGCCCGAATACGTTTACGGCGAGCCCTTTGAGATCCGCCCGCTGCCCATCGGTGCCATTGACAAGCCGCAAAAAAACCTTACCATCATTGGTGAGATCTTTGATATGACACGCGAGGAAAGCCGCGGCGGTGACCGATTTGACGTCAGCTTTGCTATCTTCGACGGCAACGCATCCATCGAGCATCGCTCTTATTCGCTGGATATCGACGAGGCGACCACGCTTTGTGAGATGCTGCATGACGGTGATGCCGTTGCCATGCGCGGATATGCCAAGCACGTAACGAGAAAGGGAAAGACCGATCCCGATTTTACCTTCTACTACACTGATATAGCGAAAATTTCCAAGGTCCGTCGCAAGGATACGGCAGAAAAGAAGCGTGTAGAATTGCACCTACATACCACAATGTCCACCATGGACGCCCTGATTGCGCCCGATGCCGCTGTAAAAACAGCCTTCAAATGGGGGATGCCCGCCGTTGCCATTACCGACCACGGCAACGTACAAGCTTTTCCGGATGCCATGCTCACTCTCGAAAAAGCCGCAAAGGGAAGTGACTTCAAGGTCATCTACGGAATGGAGGCATATTTTGTCAACAACACCGCAGGTGCTATTACAGGCAAATATAACCCCAATCTGCATGCCGAGTGCGTGGTATTTGATATTGAAACCACAGGTCTTTCGGTACAAAACTGCAAGATTACCGAGATCGGTGCCGTTAAAATCAAAAACGGCGAGGTCTTGGACAGATTTAACACTTTTGTTGACCCCGAGGTCCCGATTCCTGCAGACATCGTTGAGCTGACAGGTATCACCGACGAAATGGTCAAGGGCGCGCCCAAATATGACGAGGCACTCACAGCCTTCTTTGAATTTGTCGGCAACGATCCCCAAAAAGAGGTTCAGCCGCTCCTCATTGCGCACAATGCAAACTTTGACATCGGCTTTATCCGCCACTTTGCAAAAGAGGCGGGCTTGCCCTTTGAAAATCCCTATCTTGACACCCTTGCGCTTTCGCGCTACATCAATCCCGAGCTGAACAAGCATACTCTTGATGCCATTGCAAATGCCTATAACCTCGGTGATTTTAACCACCACCGCGCTTGTGATGACGCCGAAATGCTCGCGCACATCTTCTTCCATATGATCGACATTATGGAAAAATCCGACCTGCGCGACTGGCGTATGCTGCAGCAGGAAATGGCAGAAAAGACCGATCCGCTCAAGCTCAAGCCCTATCACCAAATCATTTTGGTCAAGAACAAGATCGGACTAAAGAATCTTTACAAGCTCATTTCCATGAGCTATCTCGATTACTACCGCCGCTTTCCGCGTATTCCCAAAACAGCATTGGAAAAGCACCGTGAGGGACTGATTATCGGTTCTGCCTGCGAGGCAGGCGAGCTTTTCCGCGCGATTTTGGAAAACCGTCCCGAGAGCGAGATCGAGGAGATCGTCAACTTTTACGATTACCTCGAGATCCAACCCATCTGCAACAACCGCTTCCTCATTGCCGAGGGCACCGTTGCCGATGATGAAGGACTGCGCAACCTCAACCGCCGCATTGTGGAGCTTGGCGAAAAATACGGCAAGCCCGTTTGTGCTACCTGTGATGCGCACTTCCTCAATGAGGAGGACGAGCTCTACCGCAAGATTTTGCTTGCTGGTATGAAGTTTAAGGATTTCGACCGCGACGTCGGCATTTATCTGCGCACCACCGACGAAATGCTTGCGGAGTTCTCCTATCTTGGAGAAGAGAAGGCATACGAGGTGGTCGTTACCAACACCAATCTAATTGCCGATATGATCGAGCGCGTACGCCCCATTCCCGAGGGCAACTATACCCCCGAGATGGAAGGGGCAGAGCAGGAGCTACAGGATATGTGCTGGGAGAGAGCCAAGAGAATGTACGGCGATCCGCTCCCCGAGCTTGTTTCGGGGCGTCTTGCGCGTGAGCTCGACTCCATCGTCAAAAACGGCTTCTCGGTTCTCTACCTCATCGCACAGCGCTTGGTAAAGTATAGTGAGGATCAAGGATACCTTGTCGGATCGCGTGGTTCGGTAGGCTCGTCCTTTGCCGCGACTATGGCAGGTATCTCCGAGGTAAACCCCTTGCCGCCGCACTATTATTGCCCCAACCCCGCATGCAAGCACAATGAGTTCTTTACCGATGGCTCTGTCGGATCGGGTTTTGACCTGCCCGACAAAAATTGCCCCAAGTGCGGAACAAAGTATATGGCTGACGGTCACGACATTATGTTTGAGACCTTCCTTGGCTTCTACGGCGACAAATCCCCCGATATCGACCTCAACTTTTCGGGCGATGTGCAAGGCAGAGTCCACAAATACACCGAGGAGCTCTTTGGCGAAGGTCACGTGTTCCGTGCGGGCACGCTCGGCACGCTTGCCGATAAGACCGCATACGGCTATGTTGCCAAGTTTGTGGAAGAGAAGGGCATCAGTCTCTCACGCGCCGAAATGAACCGACTGGTTAAGAATTGCGTGGGCGTAAAAAAGACCACAGGTCAGCATCCGGGCGGTATCATCGTAGTTCCCTCACAGTATGACGTTTACGATTTTACTCCCGTTCAGCACCCTGCAGACGATCCCAACTCCGATATTATCACAACGCACTTTGCGTTCTCCTATCTGCACGATACCATTCTCAAGCTCGACGAGCTTGGGCACGATATTCCTACCAAATATAAGTATCTCGAGCGCTTTACCGATACGTCTGTTCTTGATGTTCCCATGAACGATCGCTCGGCTTATGAGCTCTTTGAGTCCACAAAGCCGCTCGGTATCCGCCCCGAAGATATTGAGGGCTGCACCATCGGTACGTATGGACTTCCCGAACTGGGAACCCCCTTTATCCAACAGGTTCTTCTCGATGCAAAGCCGCGCAACTTTGCCGACCTTTTGCAGATCTCGGGCCTGACACACGGCACCAACGTATGGCTTGGCAACGCACAGGACCTCATCAAAGAGGGCACTTGCGATATTTCCCGCGTTATCGGTACGCGTGACGGTATCATGCTGGATATGATCCGTTACGGACTGGAAAACGCCACTGCATTCAAAATCATGGAGGCGGTTCGTAAGGGAAAGGGACTTACTCCCGAGTGGGAAGCCGATATGCGCGCGCACAACGTTCCCGAGTGGTATATTGCATCCTGTAAAAAGATCAAATATTTGTTCCCCAAGGCACACGCGGCGGCATACGTTATGTCGGCAATCCGTCTGGCTTGGTACAAGGTACATCAGCCCGTAGCGTTTTATTGCACCATGTTCACCGTAGCCCCCAACGGCTTTGATGCACAGGTGGCAATGGGGGGCAGACAGAGCGTGGTTGCGCTCCTGCGCGATATTCAAAAGCGCGGCAAGGAGGCATCGCAAAAGGAGCAGAGCAGTGTTCCTGTATGGCAGCTGACGCTGGAAGCCATGGCACGCGGCATTCGCTTTTTGCCCGTCGATCTGGAAAAATCGCACGCATTCATCTTCCAACCCGAAAACGGAGCTATCCGTATGCCGTTCTCCTCACTCCCGGGACTTGGTGAAAACGCAGCACAAAACATCATCAAAGCCCGCGAAGAAGAACCCTTCTTCTCGATAGAAGACCTGCAGATCCGCGCAAAGATCTCCAAATCCGTCATCGAAATGCTCCGCGCAAACGGTGTCCTCGATAACATCAACGAGACCGACCAGATGACGATGACGTTTTGATTTTTGAATAAGAAAAAAGGACTGGCTCGCTTGAGTCAGTCCTCATCTTTTTACGCTATCGCTCCAAGCGTGCCAACGGCATCCTCGGCGCAAACGACGGCGCCGTGCTCGGCAAGGTAGAGGCGGAGCTGCGCGGCGTTTTCCACGCTGCCGTACTCCACAACAAAATAAAGCTCCTCGGGTGTGGCAAAAGGAGAGGCGGCAAAGGTGTTGATGAACAGGTAGTATCTCCCCATGTCGTCTCGCCAGGCGCTGCTGGCGCTTATGTAATCCATGGGCAAGAGCCTGCGGCAGACAGAGAGCAGCTCGTCAAGCCCTTCGAAGCGGTAGGCAAACGAGCGGCAAAAGCTTCCGCGTGTGCGCGTCGCAGGCTGCATTCCAAGGGCGGGCGTCAGGGCACAAGAGGAGTGCTCGCGCTCCCCTGAGAGATTGCTGATGAACATTTCACATCCCCCCTCGCGAGAGGGGAAGTATTGCACCGATATGCGGTGATCGTCTGCCTCAAATCCGCTTTGCCGCTTTACCTCATCCAAAAGCAGTCGAAACGAGCGGTGCATCTGCTCGCCATCATCATAAAAGTTGTCGGTGTTCAGCTCAAATTGGCGCATATCCACAGGAGTCAACATAATCTTCAGCTTGCTGTCACTGATTCGGATCAGTTCCATGCAAAGTCCCTCCTTTCGGTATCGAATTTTTCATTACTATCATTATAATCCCAAAAGCGCAAAAAGGGAACCCCTAAAAATATGGTAATTTGTTGACAGATGCCCCCGAATGTGATAAAATATATAAAAAGGAAGGAAGGGGGAGTGTGATATGCTACCGATCGTAAATAGGAGGACCATGCAAGAGAGTGACCGTGCGACCATTTTTGCGGGAACTTCCTCGCGCGAGTTGATGCTACGCGCCGCAAAAGGGATTTTTGATAGCTACGCTTGGGCTGGCAAAACCCTCATCGTTTGCGGTGTGGGAAATAACGCAGGCGATGGCTATGCACTCGCCACGCTGATGCAAAACGCAAACCTTTCCTGCGAGCTTCTTCTGCTTTGTGACCGCTTCTCCGAGGATGGACAATACTATTTTGAAGCTTGCAAAGAAAAAGGCATCCCGTACACCTTTTGGAGCGGTTCGTTTGATTTTTCACCCTATCATCAAATCGTCGATTGCATTTTTGGCATCGGCTTTCGCGGCACTCCTGATGAGACGACCGCCGCGCTGATAGATGCCATCAACAAGAGCGGAAAAATCGTCATCAGCGCCGATATCAACAGCGGTCTTGATGCCGATAACGGGCTTGGAACGCCTTGTATTCGCTCCGACCTCACCGTAGCCATTCAAAGCTATAAGCCGGGGCACTTTTTGGCACAAGCCAAGGATGTTATCGGGGCACACACCGCAGTGGACGTCGGCATCCAAACGCCAAAGGCAGATATTTATCTGCCAGAGGAGCAAGACGTAGCAGCCCTCTTTGCACCGCGCAAACATTACGCGCACAAGGGCAACTACGGCTACGTTGCCGTCATGGGCGGAAGCGTGGAATACGCGGGTGCTGCCAAGCTTGCCAACATGAGCGCTGCCGCTCTGCGTGCAGGATGCGGTGTTGTTACCCTTGCCGTTCCGGACACGATCGTGGGCGCGGTTGCACCGCATCTTTTGGAGAGCACGCTTTTGCCGATCCCCTCGGATGAGCACGGTAAAATGACCTTCGCTCCCGATGCTTTGGATAGCATCCTCTCGCGCTACGCATCGGTTGCTATTGGTATGGGGTGGGGAAGATCAGACTCTTATCAAGAGATCCTATCTTATCTTATCCAACACGCGCATCAGCCGCTTATCATCGATGCCGACGGACTCAACACGCTCTCCACTATGGACCTAAGTCTATTAAAAGATGCCAAAGCCCCCATCATCCTCACACCTCACCTGATGGAGTTTTCCCGTCTCTCGGGACACTCCATTGCTGAAATCGAAAGCGATCCCATCGCACACGCAAAAGCTTTTGCCAAGGAATACGGCGTGATCCTGCTCCTCAAGGGCTGCTCTACCATCGTGACCGACGGCGAGGTGACCTATCTTTCAAGCCGCGGTTCTGCGGGCATGGCAACAGCAGGGAGCGGAGACGTTCTTTCGGGTGTTCTGGCGGGACTGTGCGGATATTTGACTCCCGACGCACTTACTGTCGTATCGGGTGCGTATCTTGCGGGAATGGCAGGAGAATTGGCAGAACAAAAGGGGAGTGCGATTTCTATGGTTGCATCCGATACTGCTCACGAGCTTGCAAATGCTGTTCGTATTTTGTCACATTCCCAAAAATATCTAAAAAAATAAGATAAAAATCGTAAAAAACTATTGCAATTTCAAAAGAATTATGCTATAATATGAAAAGTGATTATGCCCTCGTATCAAAATGGGCTTGAAATGTTTTTTGGAGGTATAAAATTATGGAACTCGCTTTGGGTATCGTACTGATCGTTTTATCCGTAGCGCTTACGCTTATGGTTCTTTTCCAATCCGCAAAGGACAGCCGCCTCTCCGGTACCATTGCCGGTGGCGCAGAAACCTTCTTCGGCAAAACAAAGGGCACTTCTATCGATAAGCTGCTCTCCAAGCTGACCGTTGTTGTTTCCATTCTGGTTGTTCTTGTTACAATTGCTTTGGTTATCGTTACCAACTAATCAGAACCGCAGAAACAAAAAAGCCGCATAAGCGGCTTTTTTGTTTTTACAAATATCAAAAGAGGTCTTGGCATATGCCAAGACCTCTTTTTTGCAAAACGAAAACCCCGCCATAGTGGCGGGGTTCAAAAGAGGTTAACCGGTGAGAGGAAATCCTCCAAATATGTTATAATAGAAGAGACCTGCCAGTCAAAACTAAAAAACATATTTGGA
>SVTP01000020.1 GCA_015063725.1 Oscillospiraceae bacterium | reverse complement strand
TTTTGTGGGAGTGTTTTTTGGAAAAGGTATGGGAAAACCTTTTTTTCAAAAAAGGTTTTCCCATAATGCTCCCGAATCACGTTTCTTTTTCGATCCTATCCTTGCAGCGGGTGCAGATCACAACAATGGAGCCTTTGCCGCGCGGCACGCGCAGGACGGCTTTGCACTTTTTGCACTTAAAATAGACGTGCGTTTTGCGGTCACGCCACTTGTTGCGGCTGAGCTTAAAAAAGTTGACAATAGGCTTTTGAAAGCGCAAATAGCAGTCCAATTCGCGTCGACGACGGTCAATTTTGCGCGAAAAGGAGCGCACCAGCGACCAGACAAGCACCGCCGCCGCCAAAAAGTACACCCACCCAAGGCGGGGGAACCAAGAGATGATCATCAGGATCAATCCCAACACAAGCAGAAATTTTGTCAGGGCATCGTTGCCGTAACGCCCATACATAAAGACTGCTGTTTTGTATCTCAATTTTTCAAACAAATTTGTCACAGTCCAAATTCACTCCTTCTTTCGTGGTCCGATTCATCAATCAATTGCTTGCGCAAGCGGTCCATGCGCATATCCAGCTCCGCGCTGATAACGGCGCAGCGATGCAGCTCGCGTGCGATCTGCTTTGTGTCGGCAAGGTCCTTTTTGTAGCGCAACTGATGCTCAAGGCTTGCCCAACAGTCCATGGCAATGGTGCGCAGCTGAATTTCCACGCGCATATTCCGCTTACCAGCCTGCAAATAGATGGGGATCTGCACGATCAGGTGCAAACTGCGGTAGCCGTTCGGCTTGGGGTTGGAAATGTAGTCCTTGCGTTCAATCAGCGTAATGTCATCCTGCCCCAAAAGACAGTCCGCCAAAAGATAAATATCCTCTAAAAAGGAGCAGATCACGCGAACACCTGCAATGTCGTTCAGGTTTTTCTCAATGGTCTGCAAGGTCATGGGCAGATTTTTGGATGCCAGCTTTTCTTCGATGCTGACGGGGGACTTCAGGCGCGATTGAATACTGTTGATGGGATTGCGGTCAAAGCGCAGGGAGAACTCCTCATTCAGAACGTTGAGTTTTGTCTCCACTTCCATCATCGCGCATTTATAATAAGACATCAACGTAATAAAACCGTGCGACTGTCGGCGGATCTGTTCCATGGACTGCGCGGGCAAAACGGATGTTAGGTCGTTTGTTTCAGGGGTAATTGTTTGTTTTTCTTTTTTCATGTTTCATCCTCCATCCAAATGATACCACACGAATATTAAATGTGGGAGAATGTTATGTGATGGATGTTTGAAAAATTGGGAAGCAGATAAAATATCTGCTTCCCAAAATGTTTAGTTTCTCAGCTCCAAGCCCATCTTGAACTTCAGATCGTTCAAAATCTTCTTGGAAACCTTGTCGGCTTCCTCAACGGTGAGGGTGCGGTCAGATGCGCGCAGAGTAACACGCAAAGATACCGACTTTTTGCCTTCTCCTACCTGAGGACCGCGGTAGATGTCAAACAGAGCAACGCTTTCCACAAGCTTGCCGCCCGCCTTTGCCATAACGCCCTCAATTGCGCCAACTTCCATATCCTCGTCACAAACAAAGGAGAAGTCGCGGGTGGTTGCAGGGTATTTGGGCAGAGGCTTGTAAGACTTTTTGGTGTTTGCATTGGCAAAGATCTCGTCAAATGAAAGCTCAGCAATGTAAACAGGCGTGTTCATGCCGTAGTTTTCTGCCATCAGGGGGTGAGCCTGACCGAAAACGCCGAGGCAAACGCCATCCTCGGTGGTAACGGTTGCGCATCTGCCGGGATGGTAAGAGGGGTTGGTCGAGCAAGCGGTGTAGGTTACGCCTTTAATGCCTGCAAGCGCGAGGATGTTCTCGCAAATGCCCTTGATCGCATAAAAATCAATGTTGCCATAAGCGCCAACGGTCAAAACTCTCTTTTCGTCGGGCAGCTCGTTTGCAGCCTCGTGGGGCAGATAAATAGATGCGATCTCAAACAAACGGATGTTTTCATTGTTAAAGTTGTAGTTGCGGGCAACGGTCTCCATCATCGAGGGCAGAGCGGTGGTGCGCATAACGCTTGTGTCCTCACCCAAAGGGTTGGAGATGACGACCGAGCGACGCAGAGCGCTATCCTCTGCCATACGGATCTTATCGTAGTACTTGGGGCTGATGAAGGAGAAGGTGTGGATCTGCGAAAGTCCCATACCAACCAAAGCAGCCTCGGTGTCAAGCTCAAATACCTGCTTTTCGGTGCGACCGCCAAGAGTGGTCTCAGCGTTCATATAAGAGGATTCGATCTTATCATAACCGTAAATACGGCAGACTTCCTCGGCAATGTCATTCATGCAGCCAAGGTCAGCGCGGAAGGAAGGAACAATGATCTTACCGTCCTTGATCTCGCAGCCAAGACCTGTCAGGGTGTTTACCATATGCTCCTCGGGAATGTTCATGCCCAGGAACTCGTTGTATCTTGCAGGGGTGAAGGGGAGAACGGTGGTCTCGTTCTTGGTGGGGTAAACGTCAATGATGCCGTCAACAACGTCACCGGCGCCCAAGAGCTCTACCAGCTCGCAAGCGCGCTCAAGACCTGCCATGCAGTTCTCGGGGTCCAGTCCCTTTTCAAAACGGGCAGAGGACTCGGTACGCATACCGTTCTTCTTTGCGGTAACTCTTACAGATGCACCGTTGAAGCAAGCGGACTCAAACACAACGGTTGCAGTGCCTTCGGTAATTTCGGAGTTTGCACCGCCCATAACACCGGCGAGAGCGCAAGCCTTTTTGCTGTCGGCAATGACCAGCATGGAGCTGTCAAGCGTGTGATCAATATCGTCAAGAGACTTGAAGCACTCACCGTCAGCCGCGCGGCGCACGTCGATCTTAGCACCCTCGAGCTGGGTGTAATCAAACGCGTGCATGGGTTGACCGTACTCAAGCATGACGTAGTTGGTAATGTCAACAATGTTGTTGATGGGGCGAACGCCCGATGCGCGCAGACGCATACGCATCCAAAGGGGAGAGGGCGCGATCTTTACGTTCTTAACCACTCTTGCCGCATAGCGGTAGCAGAGGTCGGGGGCAGAAATGCCAACCGAGAGATAATTATCAATTTTGTCGCCGTCGCCACAGCCCTTTACTGTGGGAGTGGAGAGCTTCAGCTCGCGGTCGAAGGAGACAGCCGTCTCGCGTGCAAGACCGATAACAGAGAGACAGTCGGGGCGGTTCGAGGTGATCTCAAACTCAACGCAGGTATCGTTCAGCAAGAGAACGTCGCGAATGTCGGCACCGAGCTTGTCAGCGCAGTCCTCATCAAGAATGAGAATGCCGTTTTCTTCCTTGCCGGGGCACTCGTGGGTGGTCAGCTTCAATTCACCCATCGAGCAAAGCATACCAAAGGAATCAACTCCGCGGAGCTTGCCTGCCTTAATGGTAACGTCACCGGGGAGCTTTGCCACGGGCAGAGCTGCGGGAACAAGCGCTCCAACAAATACGTTTTGCGCACCGGTTACGATCTGAATATCAGAGCCCTTGTCGCCTGCATCCAGCTTGCAGATCCAAAGGTGATCAGAATCGGGGTGCTTCTCCATAGCAGTGACCTTTGCCACAACTACGTTTTCAATATCCTCGCCAAGAACCTCAAAGCCCTCAACCTTAGAGCCGGTAATGGTCAGGCGATCGCTGTATTCTTTATTGCTGATGTCGCTGACGTCAACGAAATCAGAAAGCCAATTTCTTGAAAGATTCATATCTTACCTCCTATCAGAACTGTTCCAGAAAACGCTCGTCGTTTTCATAGAAGAGGCGAATGTCGTCAATGCCGTATCTTGCCATGGTAATGCGCTCAATACCAAGACCAAAAGCAAAGCCGGAGTATTCTTCGGGATCAATGCCGCAGTTAGAAAGTACAAAAGGATGTACCATGCCGGCACCGAGGATCTCGATCCAACCTTCGCCCTTGCACAAACGGCAGCCCTTACCGCCGCAAACAAAGCAGGAAACGTCAACCTCAGCAGAGGGCTCGGTAAAGGGGAAGTGGTGGGGACGGAAACGGATCTGCGTGCCCTCACCAAACATCTTCTTTGCAAATACCTCAAGCGTACCCTTCAGGTCGCCCATGGTAATGCCCTTGTCGATAACAAGCCCTTCCAATTGATGGAACAGAGGGGAGTGCGTAGCATCCAGTGCATCGGAGCGGTAAACGCGACCGGGGGAAATGATGCGGATGGGGGGCTTTTGATGCTCCATAACGCGAACCTGAACGGGAGAGGTTTGGGAGCGGAGCAAGATGTTGTCGGTAATATAGAAAGTATCCTGCGTGTCACGTGCGGGATGGTTTTCGGGAATGTTGAGTGCCTGGAAGTTGTAGTAATCCAACTCTACCTCAGGACCTTCGGCGATAGAGAAGCCCATACCGATAAAGATATCCTCAAGCTCTCTTTGTGCGCGCGTAAGAGGGTGAATATGTCCCACGGGAGCAGCAACACCGGGCATGGTAACGTCCAATTTTTCAGCCTTGAGCTGTGCCTCAAGCGCCTTTGCCTGTTGTTCGGTCTTCTTGGCGTTCAGTGCTGCCTCAATTGCCTCACGAACCTCATTGGCAAGTTGACCGACAATAGGGCGTTCCTCGGGAGTGAGAGCTCCCATGCCGCGTAAAACGGCGGTCAGTTCGCCTTTTTTACCAAGGTATTTGATTCTGATTTCATCAAGATTTGCGTCAGCAGAGTTGATCTGCTCGAGCGCTTCCACTTGAATTTTTGAAAGCTTTTCCTTCATTTTATATATCTTCCTTTCAAAATGATTACAAGGTTTGTGTTGGCAACAAAAAAAGCGCCGTCCCAACATCAGGACGAGGCGCAAAATTGCACACCGCGGTACCACCCGAATTTTCGGCTCAAAGCCAACACTCTGATAGGCGATAACGGTGCCTTACCGTATTGGGTTACAAGCCGCAGCGTTAGCCCAATCTGCTCCAAAGGGAAATGCACAACCCGAAGATCATATACCGTTCTCAGCTACACGGTACTCTCTGTAAAAATCTGTTTTTCAGGTCAGCGAACTTTATCATCGCATTCTGTGTGACATTATATCACATTTTTTTGCCGTTTGCAAGAGATTTTTGAAAAAAAGATAAAAAAATATATAATAAGGAAAGGAAACGAAAAAAAGACGGCGCCGTGCTGTAGCACGGCGCCGATTGGTATTTATCAATTATTGTCCGGAATAGTCGTATCCGGCCTTTTCCCACTCGATTTCGGGGAATGCTGCAAAAATAGAGGTCAACTTGCCTTGCTTGCTGATGTAGGTATAGTCGAGATAATTCTTGAGCATCGTCTCGTTAAAGAGGGTAGGAACGTAGTAGTCAGCGGTCATATCCAAAAGCAGATCATCGCTGTAAGCAACTGCGTGCTTGTTGAACAGTACGGGAATAACGGGCAGATCTGTCAGGAGCATTTCCTCTGCCTTATGGAGCAGAGTTGCCTTTTGTGTCTTCCATTGCTTCACATCGGTGGTGGGGGTGATGTTGTACTTATCGTAAATTGCTTTTACTGCATCGTAGGTTGCTTGGAACTCTTCCTTTGAACCATAAATACCGAGGAAGTCGCTATCTGTTTCGCGGTTAAGACTTGCAAAGTAGGGAACATAGTAAACAGCTTCCATCAAGTTGTTGTATTCCGTGCTATCATATCCGGTGCGATGAGTTTCCATAACGTAGTTTTCCATATCATAGCGCATACCTGCAAAGGGCTTTGCAAAGCTGGAAAGAACAGAGAATGCATCGGCAGAGAATGCAGTGTAATCAAACGCCACAACCTCATAAGTTTTGCGGGTGATGGATTCAACAAACAAATCGTCGCAAATGTCCTTCATAAAGGGGTCATTGTCGTTTGCGATTGCCTTGAGGACGTCATTGTTTTGAATGGTTTTTACCTTGTTGACCTTAACGTCAAAGCCGAGTTGACGCCAAGACTCTGCAATCATCTCGGTAGCGATCACGTTGATTTCATCATAGCAAGCCACGTTGATAGAGAAGGAGTAGTTCTCGGGGACGATGCCTGCCTGTGAAAGCAATGCCTTTGCGCCGTTGAGATCGGCAGATGCGGAAATCAAAGAGTTGTTTGCATGGTCGCGGAAGGTTTCTGCCTCTTTAACAGAGAACAGCTTTTTCTGGCTTGCACCTGCTTCAAACACGCCGTTGGGAACAAGACCGGTAGCCGGACTTGCATATACAACGGCATTGACAATTGCCTGACGGTCAATCGCAAGAGAGAGTGCCTTGCGCACAGGATCCTTGGCAAAGAGCGCTTCGCCATTGATGATTGCGTTTTGATTGAGGTAGAGCGAGAAGGTGGACATTGCATCATAGGTCTTCACGTTCTGCATAACGGTGCTGCCGGAGTTCTTACGCATCGAGCTGGGAATGCTGCCAACGTAGAACAGACGGTTGTTTTGGAACTCTGCTTCCAACTGCTCTGCAGTCAGCATGCAGTTGACGAGCAAACGGTGAGGAACTACCGATTCGTCAATATCATCTTCTTCGGGATCACGGTAGTAGTAGCTGTTGCGCTCCAATACAAAGTAAGAAAGTCTCTTTACATCGCAGAAGGGGTTTACACCGCTGGTCATTACGTTGCCCCATTCATCCAAAGCGTAGTCGTCTTTTACAATGTCTCTGTTAGCGAAAGCTACTTCATCCGACTTGTCAACTACGGTGGTGTAGTCCTTGGCAACGTTTACGTAGCGAGTCTTACCAAGCTTGAAAGGACCGCTACAGATCATGGTAGCACCCTTTTTCGCCCAGTCAGCATCCTTTTCGATGTGGCTCTCGGGCAGGGGAGCGGTTGCAACGCTGGTCAGGTTCAAGAGGAACGCGTCAACGTCAATAGCACCTTCAAAGGTGATGGTCAGCATTTTAGAGGAGTTTGCCTCAACGCCAAGGTCATCAATGGTAACGTCGCCTTCCTTTACGGCACGAGCATTTTTAATGTCATACAAAAGGGAAGCAGCCTCAAAGCTGTTCTTCGGGTTGAGCAAACGCTTCCAGGTGTACATTACATTGTCGGTTGTAATGGGGTCCTTGTTGCTCCAACAGGTATCCTTGAGGATCATTACCATTTTATATTCGTTTTTGTCAGGATTTTCAAAGTACTCATAAGTATCGACCAATGCGTTTTGAAGCACACCCTTGTCATCCAACTTAAACAGTGTTTCAAACAGCATGCTTACAACGCTGAGAGTGCCTGCATTGTAATACGCATAGGCAGGGTCAAAGTTGTAGATCTCATCGGCCATATACATGGTGATCATCGGTCCCAAATCGTTCTCGTCACGCTTTGCACAAGCAGTGAAGAGGGGGATCATCATCAGCAAACACAAAAGGAATGCAATGACTTTTTTGAGCATGGTAAAACCTCCTCATTTTAAAGAAAATAAAGCCTTCGCGCGCGTAGCACGCAATATTCCTTTATATTATATACTATTTCTCGTTACATTTCAAGTGCTTTTCACCATTTTTGATGTATATTTTGTTAATTTTTTTGGTAAGTTAAGTATAAAAAGGGGACAAAAGGAGAAGAAAAAATGAATGCCTTTACAAGAAGCGATCTTGCCTGTGAGCTTGTCGGGAGCGAAAAGTCTCTTTGCGCAGGTGCAGAATGGAAAACGCGAGAGGCAGCAGGCTTTCCCGTCAGCGAGCTGATCATCCACACAAAAGAGGCTGCCGACCGTCTTGGAAAGTCCTGCGGACGGTATTTGACCGTGGAATGTGGACGCATCGATCGCCTGAGCGCGAGTGACAACCGCGCCTTGGCGCATCTTTTGGCAGGGGAGCTTCGCGGAACGGCGCAACGCTTGACACACAAGGCAGTCGATCACAATTTGTCGGTGTTTGTAGCAGGGCTTGGTAACGCCGACCTCACTCCCGATGCCATCGGCCCGCAAACCATGCGGCGCCTAACGGCTACACGACATTTGCGGCAGTATGAAAATGAGCTTTACCGAGCCGCGGGATGCTCCTCACTTTCGGCACTCTCACCGGGGGTACTGGGGCAGACAGGCATCGAGACCTCGGAGCTCTTGCGCGGAGTTGTGAATGCCACGCATCCCGACGTCATCATCGCCATTGATGCACTTACCGCGCGGAGCTGTGACCGTCTTTGTGCAACAATTCAACTTTCCGATACGGGCATCGAACCCGGATCTGGCGTGGGCAACCATCGCCGTGCCATCACCTACAAAAGCATGGGAGTTCCCGTCATTGCGCTCGGTGTTCCAACCGTTGTCAATTCCGCAACGCTCGTTTGGGATGCCTTGGGGGAGGCTGGGATCGACGGGGAAGATCCTCGCTTGCAAAAGGTTTTGGAGAGCGGAAAAAGCTTTTTTGTTTCTCCAAAGGAGAGCGACCTGATCTGCGAGAGCATTGCGGATCTTTTTGCAAGAGCCATAGGGCTTGCCTTTACCGAGGGACTTTTGGATATGGAATAAGCGCCCGGTCTCTTTCATAGAATGGGATGATGATCACTCACAGGAGGAAGTATTATGGAACGTCATCCCATTCCGACCAATGCGCCGGCGGCAGAGCCGCAAATTCGACTTTCACCAAAGCCATTTCGAAAGTCGAGGCATTTCGGCGCGTTTCTCATCTGTTGCGCGCTTTTTGTTGCAGGCTTTGCACTCACTGCACTGTGGCAAAATGGAGACGGCTTTTTTTGGGGAAAACCAGAAGCGGGTACTTCCGTTCCGCAAGAGGAAAACAGGCTTCCACCCATTTCCCACCCCACCGAGCCTGCGCCACCCGATCAGATCCTGATCCCCGACGGTGCCATCCCGATTGTTACCTATGATCTCTCCCATCTCGGGCAGGGGATCGGATATCTCAATAACGAAACCGCCTACAAACCCAATGTCAATGCACTCCTTAAGGTCGACGTCACCGCCAAGCCAACGCAAGAGCCCTTGGTGCTTGTTCTGCACACCCACACAAGCGAGGGGTATCTTGGGGAGACGGCTACATACCTTGAGGGCGACCTCGGCAACCTGACCTACACGAAAGAAGAAGAGCGGAACGTTTTGGCAGTCGGCAAAGCATTTATTGCTGCCCTGAACAAAAATGGCATCACCGCCATTCACTGCACGGTGATGCATGATGAGTCGGGGCTTTCGGGCTCGTACGAGCGCGCTGCCGCGAGCGTTGAATTTTTCCTGACGCACTATCCAAGCATCCGTTACGTGGTGGATCTCCACCGCGACGCGATCCTGACTGCAGAGGGAGAATACGTCCGTGCCGCCACCGAGATCGACGGAAAAAGTGTGGCACAGATCCTTCCCGTGGTGGGGAGCAATGCAGGCGGATGGGAGCACGATGGGTGGGAAGGGAACCTTGCGCTTGCCCTGCAGCTACGCCAAGAGCTGAACCAAAACGACATCGCCCTCTGCCGCCCCGTGATGTTGCGTAATCATACCTATAACCAAGAATTGGCCCCCTATGCAATCCTTTTGGAGATTGGAACAGGAGCCAATTCGATTGATGAAGCCATAGCGGCAGCCACCCTTGCGGGGGAGGCGTTTGCCAAAGTGATTTTATCTTAGCGACGGCGCAGGCAGAGTACTTCAATGCCAAGAATGGCAGTGCCCAAAACAAGGCCGAAACCGAGGCTGATAGCGCCGGTTTCCATTGCGCCAATGATACCGACAAAGCCTACTAGGCACAAACCAAAACCAATAGCGCGCGCTACCACACGAGTGCGTGCAGCGGTCAAAAAAGCAAGAATGAGAGACAGAGCGGCGAGCAGTGCATCAGCCGCTTTTCTCATTTTCGAAGGTCTTACGCCAGCGTTGAAATAATCAGCGAAAATATCATTATTGGAATAAATGCGTCCGTTATTTTGATAAGAAATGTTCATTTTATACCTCTCAAAATCCAAAAATGGAACTCTTGTGAGGTTATTATAACAGAAAAAGTGGCATTTGTCAATACCTTTTTTCCAAAAAAGAAATTTTTTTCGAAAAAACTCTTTACAAAATGGAAAAGCTGTGGTATAATAATGCCGTAAACGGAAAAAGGAGGGGCTTATGGACTCTTATCTGAATAGAATTAAATTAATGAAGAATGAAAAAAAGATGACAAACGAGCAGCTCTCGGAGCGTACGGGAATTCCGCTTGGAACACTGAGCAAGATCCTGGCAGGCATGAGTGATTCGCCCAAGCTTTCCAATATTATTGCCATCTGCAACGCGCTTGATTGCTCGGTTGAATATATTGTCAGCGGCACGCCCGAGAACACCAACAATTACAGCCTGAGTGGGGAGGAGATCCGCATGATCGAGTCCTGGCGCGAGCTGGATTCCTTTGGTCGCGATCTGGTCGAAACCGTTATTTTCAAGGAGGCACAACGCGCCGCCATGGCGGCTGTCACCGCACCGCAAAGTGCACCTGCCACCGAGCGCGCAACCACCGCACGCATCCTGCCGCCCGTCCGTACACAGGGGCGCTATGCGGGTGAGGTCGTTCGCACGGGCAAGCGTGCCATCCTGCTTTATGAGCTGCCGGTATCCGCCGGTGTCGGTGTTTACCTTGACGAGGCAGAGGCAGAGAGCATCAACATTCCCGATAACGATAAAACCGCCGAGGCAGACTACGCTCTGCGTATCAGCGGCAACAGTATGGAGCCCAAGTATCGCGACGGTGATATTCTCCTTGTTCGCCATGCCGATAGCATCGACGTGGGCGAGCTTGGCATCTTCCTTTTGGACGGTTGCGGCTTCTTCAAGGTCTTTGGCGGTGACCGCCTGATATCGCTCAACCCCGCTTACGGCCCCATCCTGCTCAAGGATTTTGCCGATGTGCAATGCAAGGGTCAGGTCGTTGGCAAGCTGAAGCGTAAATAAGAGTGAGGCAGGGCAGAGTATGCACGAAAATCACAGACAAAGAATGATGGAGCGTTGCCAAAAGACAGGATTTGCTTCCTTTGCCGATCACGAAATTTTGGAGATGCTGCTCTACTACTCCAAGCCGCGATGCGATACCAACGAGACCGCGCATCTGCTTTTGGAGCGCTTTGGTCGCATCGACGGTGTATTTGAAGCAAGCATTGAGGAGCTGACGCAAATTGACGGTATCGGACTTCATAGCGCAGTGCTGATGCAGCTTATCCGTGAGTCGGCGCGCCGCTATACCAAGGCAGTCATGCAAAATCGCAAGCGCTTTATGCACATCCGCGAGGTGGCAGAATTTGCAAACGCTTGTTTTGTAGGAGCTACAAGCGAACAACTCTATCTTTTCTTATTCAATAACGGAATGGAAATGATCGATTCCACTCTTCTTACAACCGGCGCTATCAACAGTGCCGAGATCCCCACAAGAATTATGTTGGAAAAGGCGATTTTCAAAAAAGCTTCATGTGCTATTCTTGCGCACAACCATCCGCACGGGATGGCAGTGCCGTCCGATAGCGACATTCAGTTGACTTATCATGCGGCTGAAGTGCTGGGAATGATCAATATCCCTCTCCTTGAGCACTTGGTATTTGCCGAAAACCGCTATTCCTGCATTATGAAGTCGCACTACCGCTTGCAAGCCAACAATGCAACCCTGGGCTTTGCACAGCAAAACTCCTTCCTGGTGGATCTGGAGGCTTTCCTCAAGATCGAGGATGAGGAATGTGTCATCCCCGATCCGTTTGAAATGGCGGAGAACAAAAAGAATACCCAAAAAGAAGCATAATAAAAAGTGCCGCAAAACAGAGGCTTTGCGGCACTTTTTTCTTTTTTTATCCCACAACCGCGGGCTTTTTCTTTTTGGGCATTTGCGTTTTGATATCAAATCCGTACTGTGCCGATGAACCAAGCGATGCCTCAATGCGAAGCAGTCGGTTGTATTTTGCCACGCGTTCGCTACGGCAAGGAGCCCCCGTTTTGATCAGGGAAGCACCAACCGCAACCGAGAGGTCGGCAAGCGTGGTATCCTCGGTCTCACCGCTGCGGTGAGAGGGGATATAACCATAGCCTGCATTTTTGGCGGCGGAAATTACCTGCAAGGTCTCGGTCAGCGAGCCGATTTGGTTGGGCTTGATAAGAATGGCGTTTGCTGCACCGCGACGGATGCCTTCGCAAAGCCGTTTTTCGTTGGTCACAAACAGATCGTCTCCCACCAAAAGGATTTGACTGCCAAGACGCTCGGTGAGTGTTACCCAACCCTCAAAATCGCGTTGATCAAGACCGTCTTCCATCGAAAAAATGGGATATTTGTGAGCCAAACGCTCCCAATATTCAATCAATTCGGTCTTGTTATACTGCTTTTGACGCTTTGGCATGCGGTAAATGCCATCCTCGGTGTACCACTCACTCGCGGCACAGTCAAGCGCAATCTTAACGTGCTCTGTGTCGTATCCGCTTTCTTCAATCGCGCGGCAGATAAGCTCAAGTGCTTCTTCGTCATCCGAAAGATTGGGGGCAAAACCGCCCTCATCGCCAACGGTCGAGGCATATCCCTGCGAGCGCAAAAGCTTTCCAAGCGTATGGTAGATCTCGCACCCCATACGAAGCCCCTCAGAGAAAGAGGGAGCGCCCACGGGAGCGATCATGAATTCTTGAATTTCAACGTTATTGGAGGCATGCGCACCACCGTTGAGAATGTTCATCATTGGCACAGGCAGGCGTGTTTGACTTGCTCCGCCAAGATAGCGGTAAAGGGGCAAATGATAAAAGTTTGCCGCCGCGCGCGCATTTGCTAAGGAGACAGCAAGAATGGCATTGGCACCCAAACGGCTTTTGTTGTCGGTGCCGTCCAGCTCGCAAAGCAAGCGGTCGATCTCGCCCTGATCGGAGGCATAAGAACCGGAAAGCGCGGGGGAGATGATTTTGGTAACGCCGGCAACTGCCTCGCTCACGCCTTTTCCACCGAAACGCTTGCGGTCGCCGTCGCGCAATTCGCAGGCTTCATAAATGCCGGTAGAGGCTCCCGAGGGAACACTTGCAACGCCTACGGTGCCGTCACACAAAAGAACAGTTGCCTCAACCGTAGGATTTCCGCGAGAATCCAAAATTTCACGGGCGGATGCGCGTACAATTTGTGGTTTTGTCATATTTCATTTTCTTCCTTTCGCACAAAATATTGGTCGGTGCAACTATTTTTGACATTTGCAAAAAGAAATATGCAAACCAACCGTCAAACAGGAAAAATATAGAAGATTTTTTTAAATAAAATGGCACACCGTTGCCGTGTGAGGAGGGTGTCATGAGATTGACACTTTCACAAAAAGCGAATGCGGTGTGCACAAGGGGGAACCCGACAAGCGCTTGCTCATCGGCAACATATATTATACAACATTTTTTTGCGTTTGTAAAGTATCAATAATGACGAAAAATTGGCAAAAAATTCGTGAAAACGCATAGAGCATAAAATTTATGGGCAAAATAAAGGGTCTTTTTTGTTCATAAAATAGATAGACATTTATGTCGTACATCCAAATCTCGACAAAATTGGGCAAAGAATTTTGGCGTTCCGTGTCGAAATTTTGAGAAAAAAGGGGATAGGACTTTACAAAAAGAGCATTTTGTGATATAATCGGCGTAGCACTATTATAATAAGGAAAAAAACATGAAGCTTACCCATCGCTCAACCATTCTTGCCTGCTATAACGGATATATCACCCAGGCAATTTGCATCAATTTAGCCCCCCTTTTGTACCTGACCTTTCAGCGCGAATTCTCGCTCTCGGTCACCCAGGTCGGGCTTCTTATCGCTGTCAATTTTGCTACGCAAATTCTCGTTGACCTGCTTGCGTCCAACTATGCCGACCGCCTCAATTTGCGTGCAATGGCAATTTTGGCACACATTTTTGCGGCAGGGGGACTGATCGGACTTTCTCTGTTTCCAAAATTTCTGCCGCCCCTTTGGGGATTGCTTTTGGCAGAGGCGATCTTGGGACTTGGCGGCGGCTTTACCGAGGTCATCATCAGCCCCCTGATGGAGGCTTGCCCCACCGAAGAAAAATCGGGAAGCATGAGCCTGCTCCATTCCTTTTACTGTTGGGGACAGGCAGGCGTCGTGCTCCTCTCGGGCATCTACTTCTACTTTTTTGAAATTTCGACCTCATGGCACTATCTGCCCATCATTTGGTCTGTCATCCCCCTTGCGGGAGCGGTTGCGTTCGCCATCGTTCCTATTTATACACTCCCCACCAAGGAGGGGGAACGCTCTCCCGTTGCAAGACTCTTTCGCACACCGCTTTTCCTCGTCTTCTTTTTGATGATGTACTGTGCAGGGGCGGGCGAGATGGTCATGAGCCAATGGGCATCCGCTTTTGTGGAGTCGGCGCTCGGCATCGACAAAGCCCTTGGAGATTTGCTCGGGCCGTGTATGTTTGCCGTAACAATGGGCATCGCGCGTCTGCTTTACGGCAGACTTTCAAGCCGCGTAAATTTGACAAAATGGATGATGTGGGGCTGCATCGGTTGTGCCGCATCCTATTTGATGGCGGCGTTTGCACCGCACCCAATATTCGCACTTGTCGGCTGCGCGCTTTGCGGCTTTAGCGTGGGCGTATTTTGGCCCGGAACGCTCAGCCACGCGGCAGCAAGCATTCCCATGGGCGGCGTTTCGATGTTCGCAATCCTCGCCGTTGCGGGGGACATCGGATGCTTGTCAGGCCCGTATTTCGCAGGCGTCATCGCCGATGCCGCAGGGCAGGATCTGCGCGCCGCATTCGTTTTTGCAACCATCTTTCCCATCATCTGCCTGACGGTTCTTTGCTTGCAGATGCGAAAGAAACACAAAGGAGATACAAAAAATTGACCACCGTAATTTTTGTCCGCCACGGGCAGAGCACCGCCAATCTTGAACGCGTTTTTGCAGGGCATACCGACGCCCCCTTGACCGACCTTGGACACAAACAAGCCGAAAATACCGCAATTTTCCTCAAAGATTATCCCATCAGCGCCATTTATTCCAGTGACCTCGCGCGCTCGATGCAGACTGCCGCCCCGACAGCAAAATTGCACGAGCTTCCCGTCATTCCCGACCGCGAGCTCCGCGAAATCTTTGCAGGGGAATGGGAAGGATGCTCCTATGACGAACTGATGGAAAAATACGCCGAAAGCTACACTACATGGCGCACCGACTGCGGCCGCGCACACCCCGAGGGCGGCGAGAGTACCCTCGAGCTTGGCGCGCGCATCTATCGCGAGATTGACCGCTTACTTGAACTCCACAAGGGCGAATGTTTCGCCATATTCACCCACGCCACACCCATCCGCCTGATGCGCGCAAAGTGGGAAGGTTATTCCCCCGAGGAACTCAAAAACGTAGAATTCTGCGCCAACGCATCTGTCTCGGTCGTTGAATACGACGATGGCGGAAACGCAAACGTCCTCTTGTGCGGATACGATGAACATCAAGGGGATATTGCAACGAGATTTGCAAAGGGAACAATATAACAAAGTAGGGCGGGGGCTTGCTCCCGCCGAATGAAAAGGAGCAGTGTGAAAATGTTGATTGAAATTGAATCTGCATATGGAGATAAAATAATTCACGGGAGACATCTTAGCATAAACGAACTGAAAAGTGCAATGGAAGAGATATTGGAAATCGTTAATGAAAAAGACTTCACTTCTGTTTTCTGCTCTCGTTTTCAATATGAAGAGATACCACATTCAAATGATATTCGTGTGGACTACAGAATGGATTTGGATACGCATTTGTTGATCAAACCTGAATACTAATAAATGATATCCCTCAAAAGAATCCCCCCAAGGGGATGCTGCAAATTTTTCTCAATCAACCATTCCAATGGATGCGTTAAAACAAATTTTTGCAGAGACGTTTGCTTCAAAATAACTGCATAAACAGACAAAAGGAGTACGAACAAAATGTTCGTACTCCTTTTACGCAGGGCTTATAAATTTATTTTTCAAAAACGAGTATACTTCCTAATCTTTCATCCGTCATTTTTTTGAAAAGCTTGAATCCATAATGAGTGAGCAATTCCTCTACACTTTCAATAGATGCGAACATTCTAATTTGTTTCAACCAAAATATCATTTCTTCCTCGGAAAAGCCGTATTCTTCAAATCTTGGGTAGGACTGTATTTTGTTAGTATTCAAACAACGTAAGACAATTTTACCACCGGGTTTTAATACTCTATAAGCTTCTTTTATAATTGTCGGAATTTCTCGACATTCTTCCAAACCTGCATTACAGCAGACCGATGTAAACATACAGTCCTCAAAAGGCAATTTCCAAAGAGATGTCGCAATACCTAAACCATTTATATTATAGTATTTTGCAAGGGCATCGGCATTTTTTGCACATACAAAGTCAATATCAACACCCATATAGTAGTCTTGTTCTGTCATTTTTTGCATAACAGCAGTTGTTCCACCGCCCGCACCAACGGTGAGCTCCAAAATTTTATTTTCTTGTTGATGTAGGATGTTATCGGTATAAAAATTCCAAAACGAAGGATTATTTTCTCGCCATTTAGATGCTCGAGCCGCTTTTTCTTTTCCGTTACTGATTTTTGAACTTACTGAAATTGCTTTTACCATCGCTTCGGCATCAATATCATCGCTAAGCTCATTTCTTCCGGAGATCCAAATAGGTTGTCCGATGTCGGCGTACGTTTCTAAGCGGCGGATAAATTCTGCCTTGCTTGGAATAATTGTGCGAAAGAACTTTTTTGCATTTTTTTGATAATTCTCGTAATCATGAGGATAGAACTTACGGCTGTTCTCTTTGGTGAATTGTTTTAGTGCTTCTATATCTTCCCAAAACAAAACTTCATCTAATGCATTCAAAATCATATGATGTACACTCCTTTTCTCATTTTTTATTAATTATAGCATATAGATTTTGCAAATACAAGACTTGACTTTTGGGTGATTTTGTGGTATAATATATATGTAAAAAGTACAGTCAAGAGCAAACGTCACTCTTGACTGCTTTTTGTAGGGCGGGGGCTTGCTCCCGCCGTTTTGCTTGCCCAAAATATTGACGATGACAGCGTGCTATTGACTTTCTTGCAAATTTATGGTATTATAAAATTGGTTAGATACCTAACTCAAGAATAAATTTATAAAACGGAGGTATTGTTATGAAGAAAATTTTATTCTCCATGCTTGTGGTAATAGTCTGTGTGTCTTTGCTATTGGGTTGTGATAATATCTTACCTGATCACAGCGATTCGCCATCGACCAACGAGACTTCCGGTTTGGGAGGAGAGCGTAAATATAAGGTTGAAATTTTGAATGCTGATAGTTTTGATATCATAAATGAGTTAAAAGAATCCTATGCAGCAGGGGAAAAAGTCACTATTCAGTTAGCAACGATTACAGAACATTATTATTTGCTTTACGTCAATGGTGTTGAGCAAGAACGAGACGATTTAATAGCGGGTGATTGGACGATTACTGCCTACTCGTTTATTATGCCAAATGAAGATGTAATCATTAAAATTGAAGATAGGTGGGTAGATATACCTTATCCGGATAATGAGACAGGACTCAATTGATGAACAGATAACATAAACGTAGGGCGGGGGCTTGCTCCCGTTGCAAACAAAGAACGGCAAGCATCGCTTGCCGTTCTTTTACTATACATTCTCCACCCCCAACCGATTAAACCGATCCACCAAGGTGTTCCAGGTAACAAGGTCAACCGTCTCGCCCTCGGGGAGCCTATTTTGCTGTCTGAAGAGTCGCACTGCGCGTGCGGTTTTGGCATCGAATATGCCGCTGATTTCTACTTCTTCGAGCTCAATTTGACTTTCTCCAAGCTCGCGGAGCATAAATTGCAAAACGTTGATGGTGAAGCCTTCGTCTCCCTCGGAGAGCAAGATTTCACCAGCCACAAAGGGGAGAATTGCAACCGTCCGCGGCGGCTCATGTTCGGCAACCGAGGCGCGGTAGAGCGCGTAAAGCTCTTCCCACGTGCGACGGTCAGCGCGCCCCGTTACGGGGAGTCCGCGCAGGGCTTGAAATTCGCGCAAGGATTTTTCTGTATCGTTTTCAAATATCCCGTCGATGGGCGGCGCGGTAATGTCGGGGTAGTGATAGGAAAGCTGCCGCAAATAGCGTTGCAAGTTTGTGATTGCTTGTGTCTCGTTTTCATATCTTGGCATGCAAAAACCTCACTTTCTTATGCGCCCACGTCAAAGCCGGGGTACTGACCATCCTGCAAGCGGTTTCCTTGATAAAGTGCCTCGTAAAGAGAAATGATCTCGTTCCACGTGGTCGATGCCACAACGCCGTTTGCCACAAGATCAAACCGTCGCTGAAAGGCAAGCACCGCCTCTTGCGTGCGCGGACCAAAGTATCCCGTCACCTCAACCGTAGGGATCTCGGGGTAAGACCGCGCAATGTAGTTGAGATATTCCTGCAAAAGCCGCACCGAATCCGAGTCCGAGCCGATGCGCAAGGGGATGCCCCCATAGGGGACGGCGACACCCTCGACGTACTCGCGCGGAATGGTTGCAACCGCACCGAGATAAGCATTTGTCAGGGCGTACCAAGTCCTCTCACCCACAATGCCGTCGGGTGTCAAGCCAAACGTGCGTTGTACGTCCTCGACCGCCGCGCGCGTGCCCTCACCAAATACGCCGTCAATGGGAACGGCAGGGATCGTGTCGTAAAATTGCGATACGTATGAGATAAAATACTGCAAATTGCGCACACCGTCTCCGCGGCTTCCGACCTGCAAAGCCCCGGGGTATTGTCGCGTGACGTCCGCAAGCGTAATCTCCTCGGCATTGAGATCGTTCAATCTTTTTACACCGATGTAGATGTTTTGAATGGTGTACCACGTGTTCTTGCCGATAATGCCGTCGGGGGTGAGATTGAATACCTCTTGAAAACGCCGCACCGCCGCCTCGGTGTCCTCGGCAAAAATGCCATCCACCGCCAAAATTTTTGGAATGGACGGAAAGTTCTTTGAGATGCGATTGAGCCGCAGCTGCGCCGTGCGCACCTCGTCACCGGTTGAGCCAAGCTGCAAAGGGTAGAGCGGTGCGCTCTCGGTGCTACCCATTACGGGTGCATTGCGCACGAGCTCAATGTTGTCGCCATAGTAATAGGTCAAAATTTCAAAGGGCGTGAGTCCTTGCTCGGCAAGCTCCACCGTGCCCCATTGCGAAAGCCCCGCGCAGGTCACGGTCGTGCCGTTGCAATAGGCGGCAAACAGGGGCGCAACACTTCCCGAGCGGCGAATGTAATCGTTGAACAGCTCGCCTACAAGCTCGCGCACGTTTTCAAACACCACACGCCCGTTTACATAGGATTGATCCGTCCCTGTAAAGTTGGTAATGTCAAAATTGTAGCCGCGCGTGCGATAATACTCGGTGTAAACGCGATTGAGGGCAAAGGACACCTGCGCATAAATGTTTGCACGTATCGCGTTTTCGGGCCACGTAGGGTAAATTTCGCTTGATGCTACGTTGGCGATGTAATCGAGAAAGGGAATGGTCACGTTCTCGGCATTGGAGTCGGGCGGGCCGAGATGAACGGTAATAGTCTCGGGAATAAAGGGAAGTTCCGGCATAAATATCTCCTTTCTTTGGTATTAGAGGTCCGCGGGGGAGCTTTCAAAAAATCTCTCGTCTGCGGGGCGGAGCGGATCGGATGTTCCGTCCTCGGGGAGAGGGATGAGATCCACGGGTTGAACCGCCGTAATCCCTGCAAAAATTGGGAGCGCGAAAAAGCTTTGCACTCCGTACCCCTCGCGGCGTACCTCGAGATGATAGGTGGAAAAAGGCGGCACCTCGCTTGGCGACATGGAGTTTTCACGTGGCGGAGCGGAAAGGGTGATGCGCTCGGTGTTGCCGTCGCGATTGGTTACGGTAGCATACAAAATATCGGCGCGCGGAGTGGTGTCGGCATCCTCGTTTGCCCGCACGCTCACCGCTGCCCCCTCCAAGGGGATCGATCCGCGAGCGGTCGTAACGTGCACAACGAGATACCCCTCACTCATTGGTAATTCTCGGTTCATAAGTCCCTCCTGTCATGGTTGTTCCATACCATTGTATGCAACGAATTCCAAAAGGTGAGCGCGCGGCACTCTTTCAATTGTGCATAAACACGCAGGTTCGAAATTAGTCAAATATACCAAAACCGAGACAGAAGCATGTAAATTTTTTGAAATATTTTTCAAAAAACGCTTGAAAATTATATTATAACATAGTATAATATAGCAGGACGCCGTTTGCAGGCGGCAATGCATTTGCACCTGCAAATCGGGCGTAGCGAACAAAAAACAAACGTTAAAGGAGAAAAGACAATGAAAACATCTTTCCGTATTCTCTCTATGTTGCTGCTGCTTGTAATGATGCTCTCAGTAGTACTTACCTCCTGCCGCAACGATGAGCCAAACCCCGAAGATAGCGGAACAACTCCCGGGGAAACAACTCCCGAGCAAACCACTCCCAATAACACCCCTAAGCCGCCTTACGTGATGCCGGAAGACGAATACACGCTTCCGCTTGAGGATGGCTACAACCAACTCACCATCTATTGGAGGCATGACTCTGCATCCTACGAGAACTGTGACGTTTGGATCTGGTGGGGCGACGTAGCAGGCAAGGGCTATCTCTTCCACGAGTGCAACTACGGCGCAAAGGTCGTAGTCAACGTTCCCGAAGGCATCAGCGAGGTTGGATTTATCGTTCGCCGCGATTGTTCCGAGCCCGGTGGCAGTTCTTGGGGCAGCGCAACCAAAGACTTTGAAAGCGACCGCTTTGCCATTTTGGAAGGTAGAGAGACCGTTATCTACCTCAAACCCGGCGTTGGCGATCAGTTCAAAAGTGATGATGGAGGACAAACACTCGAAATGATAAAAAAGTTTTCTCTGGCAGGTATCGTAGACCAAACCAGAATCAAATACTCCCTCACTCCCAAGACCATCATTAAGACTTTGGATCAGGTCAAGGTATATGAGGGTGACAGAGAAGTTGAAGTTACCAATGTCTCTACTCTTGGCAAGCAATCGGTTTCCGGATACATTGAAATTGGCGAAACCTTTGATCTTTCCAAAAACTACCGTGTAGAAATCGAAGGCTACGGCTCCAAGGCCGTTGTTCCTACCGAAATTTTTGACAGTGACTATTTCGCTGAGAATTTCCACTATGACGGCAACGACCTCGGCGCAGTTATCAACGGCGATAACACCACCTTTAAGGTATGGGCGCCTACCGCCTCCAAGGTTCTGCTCAACCTCTTTGAGGCAGGACATGAAGTAGATGCTTACAAGACCGTTGAAATGGTAAGAGGAGAAAAGGGCGTATGGTCTCACACCGAGGCGTGCGGACACGGTACATATTACACCTACACCGTTACCACTTCCGTAGGAACTCAAGAAGCTGTTGACCCCTATGCAAAAGCAGCAGGTGTAAACGGCAACAGAGGTATGGTCGTTGATCTTTCGCTTACCGATCCCGAGGGTTGGGAGAACGCAGGTCTTAACAGCACACTTTCTTCTTACTCCGAAGCAATCATCTGGGAAGTACACGTAAGAGACTTCTCCAACAAGATCGCATCCTCCAACTACAAGGGCAAGTATCTTGCATTTACCGAAAGCGGACTTGTTAACGAGTACGGTCAACCTGTAGGCGTTGACTACCTCAAGGAGCTTGGCATTACGCACGTTCATCTGTTGCCCGTATACGACTATGCAACGGTTGACGAAAGCAATCCCGATTCCGAGTTCAACTGGGGCTACGATCCCAAAAACTATAACGTGCCCGAAGGTAGCTATTCCACCGATCCTTTCAACGGTGAAGTTCGTATCAGAGAATACAAGCAAATGGTACAAGCGCTGCACGCAGCAGGCATCGGTGTGGTAATGGACGTTGTTTACAACCACACATATGATGCAAACAGCTCCTTTAACCGCATTGTTCCTTACTACTATTACAGATACACCAGCACAGGTGCTAACAGCTCCGCAAGCGGATGCGGAAACGATACCGCTTCCGAGCGCTATATGTTCGGCAAGTTTATGGTTGAATCCACCGCTTATTGGATGGAAGAATATAAGCTTGACGGCTTCCGCTTTGACTTGATGGGACTTCATGATCTTGCAACCATGCAAGAGGTTGAAACTGCAGTTCACAACATCAATCCCCAGGCTTTGATTTACGGTGAGGGCTGGACGATGGGCTCTACCATTGATGGCAGCAAGCAAGCAAACCAAAGCAACATTGCAGAAATCGTACCCTCCAACAATGCCATCGGCGGCATTGCCGTATTCAACGATGCCATTCGTGATGGACTCAAGGGAAGTGTGTTCGATGCAACCTCTCAAGGCTACATCAGCGGCGCGGGCAAGCAAAACCTTGCAAAGGTTCTGTTCGGTATCCGCGGCGGTGAGGGCATCGGTATCGGTTGGGCAGTTAAGAATGATATGGTTATCAACTATATGAGCGCCCACGATAACAACACTCTGTGGGATAAGCTCCTGCTCTCTAACCCCAATGATAGCGAGGACATCCGCAACCGCATGAACAAGCTGGGTGCTGCTATCCTAATGATCTCCCAAGGTACTCCTTTCTGGCAGGCAGGCGAAGAAATGCTGCGCACCAAGGACGGAGATGAAAACAGCTACAAGTCCAGCGATGCTATCAACAATATCGACTGGTCTGTCCTTAAGGAAGACAGTAGAGAATATGAAACGATGCTCTACTACAAGGGCTTGATCGAAATGCGTAAGGCTTACTCCATCTTTACATCCAATGTAGAGGTTGTGTCCAATGACGGTCTTGGCGGCGGTGCAGTTGTTCTAACAATAAAGGACGGCAACGGCGGCGAAGCGATCATCATTATCAACCCCACCCGCAACAACATTCCTTACGCGCTCACAGGTGAGTGGAATCTCGTTGCAAACGCAGAGCAGGCAGGTGCTGCAACCATCGAACGTGTTAGCGGCAGCATCACTATTGAAGGCTTGAGTATTCAAGTTTACGTTAACGACGTATTGGCAAAATAATTGTTTTTAAAAGAAACAGATTTTCCCTAAATTCTACGGCAGGTGCCGTTATCAAAATCATGAGGAGAATTTTATGTCAAGTATTATGAAAAGATACAGCACCGCAGCAGTGGCCGCCGTTTTGGCGGCCTCTGTCCTCGCGGGTGCATTTTTGTTTACCGGGTGCAAGCCGCAAACCGATGATCCGGCTCCCACCACAGAGGGAACTTCCACCCAAGAAGAGGTCAATGTTGAAAAATGGCGTCCGAATGATATCAAGCTTGATGTCAAATCGGATTCTTTGTATGTTACCAAGGTAGAAAACCTGCCCGAAGACTTCATCATGGGTATGGATGCTTCCTGTGTACCTTCCCTGGAGGCTGGCGGCGTAAAGTACTATGACCACGATGGCAACGAAAAAGATGTTTATCAAATTTTGAGCGAAAACGGCATCAACTACATCCGCGTACGCGTATGGAACGATCCCTTTGATGCTGACGGCAACGGATATGGCGGCGGCAACTGTGATATCGAAAATGCCATCGCTATTGGCAAGCGCGCAACCGAGTACGGTATGAAACTGCTTGTAAACTTCCATTATTCCGATTTTTGGGCAGATCCTGCAAAGCAAATGGTTCCCAAGGCTTGGAAGAATATGAGCATTGATGAAAAGAGTGAAGCCCTTTACGCGTATACCAAAGAATGCCTTGAAAAGCTGGTAGCCGCAGGCGTTGACGTTGGCATGGTGCAGATCGGTAATGAGACAAACGGTGCTATGTGTGGTGAAAGCAGCACAAAGCTCGGCGGCTGGGCAAAGATCACCCAATTGATGCGTGCAGGCTCCCGCGCCGTGCGTGAGGTTTGCCCCGGTGCACTCATTGCGGTTCACTTTGCCAACCCCGAAAAAGTGACCAATTATGAAAGCTACAGCAAAAACCTGGATTACTATGGCGTTGACTATGATGTTTTCGCATCTTCCTACTATCCTTTCTGGCACGGAACGTATGAAAATCTTGCTGCAGTTTTGAATAAAGTCAGCGAACAATACGGCAAAAAGGTTATGGTTGCCGAAACATCCTATGCCTTTACCGCCGCAGATAACGATTATTACGGCAACACCATTGGTGAGGGTGGTGGAATCGTTAAGAATTATCCCTTTACCGTTCAGGGGCAAGCAAATCTTGTCCGTGATGTAATTGATGTTACGGTTAACGGTATGACCAACGGTATCGGTGTGTTCTATTGGGAAGGCACCTGGATCCCCGCAGGCGGTGCAAACTACGAAGAAAACCTCGCTCTGTGGGAAAAGTACGGTTCCGGTTGGGCAAGCTCTCATGCCGGCGAATACGATCCCGATGATGCGGGACAGTGGTATGGCGGCTGTGCCGTTGATAACCAAACCTTCTTTGATGCAACGGGACATGCACTTGAGTCGCTCAAGGTCTTTGCTCTTGTAAAAGAGGGCAACGTTGTTGAAAATAAAGCGGATGCCATTGAGGACACCAATCTGATATTCGATATAAACGGTGACGTTATTATGCCCACAACGGTCAATGCTGTCATGTTGGATAACTCCAAAAAGGCTATTGACGTTGTGTGGCATAACGTAGATATCGACGCTATGAAATCGGGTGGCGTTAAAAAGTATGACATCATTGGAACCGCAGGTGGCATGACTGCACACTGTTATGTTTCTATGGAGGAATACAACTTCCTGAAGAACTGGAGCTTTGAAGAAGGCGACACCGCATGGGTGGCAAACAAGATCGGTAATTTTGACGAATTCAACGTAGAGGACAAGGTTACCGATTCCATCACAGGCACCAAGCATTATCACTTCTGGGGTGCTTCCGCCAACACGGTTGAGTTTACCCTGGAGCAGGAGCTGACAGGACTTGCCGCCGGCAACAAATATAACTATTCCATCTCCATTATGGGCGGCGACGGCGGCGCGACAGATATTTACGCCTACGTCAAAGTCAACGGTGAGATCGTTTATCGCGGCGAAACACAAATCACCGTTTACAACGAGTGGCACACAGCGGTTATCAACGATATCGTTTATAATGAGGGTGACACAATCGTTGTTGGTATTTACGTCAAATGTGCAGGTCCCAACGCATGGGGTAAAATTGATGATGCACGTTTCAATTCAACCAAAGAGTAAGAGGTAAAGCATGGCAAAATCAAACATATACAAACAATCTGCGCCCGGCTCCTTCAAAAGCAAAAAGAAGATAGCCATAATAGCAGTAATATCTGTTGTACTGGTGGCAGCGCTCGCCGTTTCTGCGCTATTGTTTATATACAACGAGACGGTTGACCGTATCGTAAGTGTTGTCGAGAAGACAGTAGACAAAAATGTAGATAGAATTCATAATCTCCTAGATAAGTTCATCGATCATTTTACAAAACCAAATCCAGAAGAGGAGCCTCCCAAGGGGGAAGAATCGTTACCGCCTATGTTAGATCCCATCAAGGATAATTATCGCACCTTTTATCAAGTTTTTGTCGGATCCTTCTCCGACTCCAACGGTGACACGTACGGCGATTTGCGCGGCTTGATCAATCGTTTCGATTATCTCAATGACGGTAATATCAATTCCGGCAAGAGCTTGGGCGTGCAGGGCATCTGGCTCTCTCCCATCTTCTCCTCGCCTTCCTATCACAAATACGATGCAAAGGATTACTACAAGATCGATTGGCGTTTTGGTGATATGAACGATTTGCGCGAGCTTGCCCAGTTGTGTGAAGAACGCAACGTCAAACTCATCCTTGACCTCGCCATCAACCACACGTCTTCTCAGCACGAGTGGTTCTTGCAGTTCAAAAAGGCACGTATGGAAGGGGATACCTCCAATCCTTATTACGATTACTACACCTGTGTAACCACTGAAGAAAAGGTAGGCGGTCGCGCCTATCAAAAGATTGCGGGCGTTGATGCATGGTTTGAGTGCAACTTCTCGGGTGATATGCCTGAATTGAACTTTGATAACCCCACCGTTCGCGAGGAAATGCTCAAGGTTGCTCAGTATTATATGGAGCTCGGCGTTGACGGCTTCCGTTTTGATGCTATTAAATACATCTACTACGGCGACACTCAAAAATCGGTCGATTTTTGGGAATGGTATATGGGCGAGCTCAAAAAGGATTACCCGGACATTTATTGCGTAGGCGAATGTTGGTCCGGTGAGAGCGAAATTTTGGACTATTACAGTGCTATGAACTGCTTTAATTTTGCTATGTCTCAAGCAGAAGGAAAAGCAGCAATGGCTGCAAAGGGGACATCTTCCGTTTCCACCTTTACCAATTACATCGAGTCTTATCAAAAGAGCGTATTGGCAAATAACCCTGACGGTATGCCCATGTCCTTCCTTTCCAACCACGATATGGACCGTATTGCAGGCACGTTTGTTACCGAAAACTATATGCGTATGGCTGCAAATCTCTATTTGCTCAGCCCCGGCTCTCCCACCATCTATTATGGGGAAGAGATCGGCATACGCGGCTCGCGCGGCAGTGCCAACACCGATGCCAACCGTCGTCTTGCTATGCTGTGGGGAGACGGAGATACGGTTGGTAATCCCATCGGCTCCACATACGATTCCTCCAAGCAGATCAGCACAACAGTGGCTGACCAGCTCGAAGATCCCAATAGCCTTTATAACTACTATTGCAAGCTGATCGCCATTCGCCACAAGTATGAAGCGATCGCACGTGGCACTTACAATTCGATCTCTTGCGGTCAAAAGAAGGCAGGCGGATTTTTGATCACCTACGGTGAAGAAAAGATTGGCTTGTTCCACAACACCTCTACCGAAGAGCTTTCTATTGATCTTGCCGGTTGTACAGATCTCGCAGGTCATAGCTTTGCGGCTATTCTCGACGTTATTGGAACGGGAGACGCCAAGCTGGAAGGAACGGTTCTCACCATTGCTCCGCAAACCAGCGTCATCCTCGGCTAATACCAAAGTGAGGTTTTTATGGAGAATAAATTTATTGTAAACATCATCCACCGTCCCGAGCTTTCTCCCGAGTATGCCGAAAAGGCACTCGGGAAAGGGAAGGACGTGCGTGACGAATCTCTGGATATTTTCCGTTTTCAGCAGGACTGTGCACACAAATACGGCTTGAAAACCACCATTCAAATCACCTACGCCTCTCTCTTTTCCGATGTGATCATCGAAATGGCAAAGGAGGCAAACAGAGAGTACGGTGACGAGATCGGGCTTTCCCTTTTGGGACTTCCTTGCCCGGAGTTTAAAGAAAAATATCAAACCGAAGATTTTTGCATCTGGATGTTTGATGACAAACGAAAAGAAGAGATCGTGGACGACGTATTTGGAAAATTCTATGAGAAGTTCGGATTTTATCCGGCTTCTACAAGCAGTTATTTTCTGGACGCTTACACCATCAACTACATTAAAAAGAAGTATCCCACAGTAAAATGCGCGGTTGCCACCTGTTGGGAAGAAGGTCCTAAGGCTTACCACACCTGCAACAACTCCTGGTATACCTTTATGGATGGCGGCCCGTGGAATCCTTGGATCCCTTCCAAGATCAATTCGCACTGTCCCGCATCCGATGCTGAAGATGATGCAGGCATCGTTGCCATTCCGCACCTTTCCCGCGACCTGATGGCATGCTTTGACGGCAACGGCTCCAACTTTGGCACGCATCCGCAAAACGTATTGCGCGGTATGATCTATTACAAGGACGGAGACGGTTACGAATATCCCTATCTTTACAATCTCATCGACCAATACCGCCATCTTGCCAAATACAACGACGGATACAGCTACAATATGATGTTCGTCGGTCCCGGTTGGCTTAACCGCCGCGGACGTTGGGAAGCCCCCTACGAGCTTTTGGCAAAGTCTTATGATGATGGCATGAAGTATTACGGCAAGCTCAAGGCAGAGGGCAAGCTTGTGGATATGACCATGAGCGAATTTGCCGACTACTACCGCGCAAGTCATCCGGGTTACAAGCGTGGTGAGTGCGCTTTGTGGAAGGATATTCTCTACGGCAGCAACAAGTCTTATTTTTGGTATGCCGATCCCTCGATGCGAACCTGCCTCGATTTCAACCAAGGCGGTGCCATGATCGATCTGCGCCCCTATGTTGCACGTATTCCGCAAAAAACAGGCATCGGAACCGAAAACGTATATGATGCTTCTTATCCCTATCTCATTCAAATCAACTACCGTGCAGGCTTCTTTACGCACTATGCAGGCGCGGGCACCATCAAGTCCTGTCGCGTCAGTGCAAGGGGAGAGAGTGCCGATCTTTGCCTGTGCCGCACAATGGCAACCTATCAAAAAACGGCAAACGGTGTCAGTCTTACCACCGATCCCGTCATCCTCAATCTTGGTGGACTTGAAGTGATTGTGCAATCCGTATTCACCATTGTCGAGGGTGAAGGCAAGGTGATTACCGAGCGCCGCATCCTCAATGATATTGGTGACGAAAAGGTCACCTTTGAGGAATATTTCACCGGCGCGTTCGGCACCACCGAATACCAGGCAGATATGAGTGACCTGACGCTTGCGGTTGACGGTGAGGGGATGCAGTATTCTTACCTTGGCCGTAAGATTACAAAGAAGAATGCCGCAAGTGCACGCGTCACAGTTCCGGCAGTTCTTACGCTCATCGAAATGGGTGGCGACAATGACGAGGCAGAGGTAGAGGAGGGAATTGCTTTCTCACCCGTTTACCGTTTGGCGCTCCGCAAAACCGTTCAAAAAGGAGGAATAACAACATGGCTCAAGCTACAAAAGGCAAACTGAATTACCGTTGTCCCTCCTGCTTTATGAGAGATATCGACATTGATATGTTCTTTGATGAGGGCAAAAAGGAGTACTACTGCCTGCGTTGCGGATTTTCCGGCGCGGAGGAGAGAGTTCTTGAACTGAACGATATGGCAAGATACCGTTACCGCGCCATGAAATTGCGCGTTGTGGATTTTGGCGAGGATAATGAGCCTGTTCGTTTTCAAGCGCATAAGGGAGGGGAACAATGATCCTTGGCGTAGATGTTTCCACATACCTGGAGGAGCTGGAGCACAACGCACGGTATTATGACGGTGAGGTGCAAATCGATCCTCTGGATGCCTTGCGTGCAAACGGCGTGAGCTGTATGCGTATTCGCGTATGGAACGATCCGCACGCCCCCGATGGCACGCCTTATTTGGCAGGAACTTGTGATATCGATCACTATGTCCGTCTTGCAAAGCTGGCAAAAAGCAAAGGGTATAGTCTGATGCTGGATTTTCACTACAGCGATTTTTGGGCAGATCCCGGTAAACAGATGATCCCCAAAGCGTGGGCGTCGTTTGACATCGATAAGCTGGAAGACGCGGTATATACGTTCACCAAATCCTGCCTCGAGAAAGCTTCTGCCGAAGGCGTTGCTCCTACCTTTATTCAAGTGGGAAATGAAATCACCAACGGTATGCTTTGGCCCGTTGGCAGATTGACGGAAGCCGACGGCGGCGAAAGAGGAAACTACAAAAGCCTTTGTCGCCTGATTGCGGCTGGATGCCGTGCATGCCGTGAGATCCTGCCCGAAGCCGGCATCATTTTGCACCTGGAACGCAGCAACGATGCTGCCGTCTATCAGGAGTTCTTCTCCAAAATGCAGGAGGCGAATATCGACTATGATATCATCGGTGCTTCTTACTATCCTTACTGGCATGGAACACCGGCGGAGCTTTTTGCCAATCTTGCGGCTTGCCGCCGATTTGGAAAACGGATCATGCTCGTGGAGATCGGTTATGGCTTTACCACAAAGGCGTACGTGCTGGATGGCAAAGAAAGCCGACTCGTAATTGATGCTGACCGTGCAAACGTTCCCGGGCTTGCCGATAAATATCCCATCAGTCCTGAAGGGCAGGCGGCTTTTTTGAAGGATCTTCTTGCAAAAGCAGAGGAGAATGGCATTGAAGCAGCCGTTTACTGGGAGCCCCTGTGGTTGCCGGGGGAGGGGATCTGCTGGGCATCCCACGAGGGGCAATCCTATATCAAAGAGGAAGGAAAGTCCACCGCAAACGAATGGGCGAACCAATGTCTCTTTGATTATAAAGGAAAAAAACTCCCGGCTTTTGATGTTTTTCGGGTAAATGAAATGGGAATTTGCTAAAGTAAATTGGCATTTTGCCAAGAAAATATCAATCTTTTTTGGTCAAAATGTCGATTTTGAAGCAAAATCGAAACTGATTGTTGACAAATATGTCTAAAAGTGATATAATACTTCTGCGCACAAAAGCGTAATAAAAAAACTTTTTTAGGAGGAATTACTTATGAAAATGAGTAAAATTCTGGCTCTCGTTCTGGTAGCACTCATGCTCGTAGCGTCTTTCGCAGCTTGCGCTCCTAAGACTCCCGACACGACTACTCCCAGCGGCGGAGACAACAACCAATCCACTGTAGACATTTTTGAAACCTTGAAGGGCACCTACAACATCAGCATGTGGGTTTCCGAAAAGGACGGCGTTGCTGCTCAATTCCAACAGCAGATCGACGCTTTTGAAGCTCTCCACCCCGGCATCGTTATCAATGCTGAAATTGAAGGCGTAACCGAGGCTGACGCAGGCTCCAAGGTAGTTGCTGACGTTGCAACTGCTCCTGACATCTACTGCTTCGCACAAGACCAGCTCGCACGTTTGGTTCAGGCTCAAGCTCTTGCTAAGCCCGCTTCCTCCGTTGCAACCGCTATCAAGGCTAACAACGATAAGGGCTCTGTAGCAGCTGCTACCGTTGCAGGTGAGCTCTACGCTTACCCCATGACCAGCGACAATGGTTACTTCATGTACTATGATACCAGCATCATCTCTGAGGCTGACGCTGAAGATCTTGCTACTCTCATCGAAAGATGTAATGCAGCAGGCAAGAAGTTCCGCTTCGCTCTTGAGAACGCTTGGTACACCGCTTCCTTCTTCTTCGCAACCGGTTGTCACTCCAACTGGACTATGGATGCAGAAGGTAACTTCAACGCAATCGACGATAACTTCAACTCTGATGCAGGTCTCGCTGCTATGAAGGGTATGCAAATGCTCGCTCAATCCGCTTGCTACGATTCCAACGCTGATATCTTCACCGATGCAGGCGTTATCATTACCGGTATCTGGAATGCACCCACCGCTGAAGAGCACTTCGGCGCAAACCTTGGCGCAACCGATCTTCCTTCCTTCACCGTTGACGGTAAGACCTACCACCTCGGTGGCTACACCGGCTACAAGCTGATGGGTGTTAAGCCCCAAACCGACAAGAAGAAGGCAGCTCTCCTTTCTCTCCTTGCTGAGTACCTCACCGGTGAGGCTTGCCAGCTCCAAAGAGCTGAAGCTTTCCAATGGGGTCCCTCTAACCTCGTAGCAGCTCAAAATGAAGTTGTTCAATCCAACGTTTCTCTCGCAGCATTCGCTAAGCAGGCTGCAAACGAAAACTGCGTTCCTCAGGGCCAGATCCACGGTTCTTGGTGGGATATCGCTAAGGTTCTCGGCGCAGACGCTAAGAACGCTACCTCCGAAGCAGACCTCGTTGCAGCTCTCAATGCATACGATGCAGCTATCGATGCAGTTCTTAACATGACCGAAGATCAAAAGCAAGCTTGGAGCGTTATCGGTAGTATCTGCGGCACCAGCTGGGATACCGACTTCCCGCTGACCAGTGTAGGCGAAGGCGTTTGGGAATCTGAAGTTCTCGAGCTCGAAGCAGGCGCGGAATTCAAGGTTCGCCAAGGTGCATCTTGGGAGGTTAACTTTGGTGTTGGTGGCGCTCCCAACGGTGGTAACATCATTGTTGAGACTACCGGCAACTACAAGGTAAGATTTACCTTCGACGGCACAACCGCTGTTATCGATCTGGTTCCTGCTAACTAATCTATCCTTAGATTAAGCAACATATAACATAAGGTTGGGGGAGCCAACGGCTCCCCCAACTCTCACAAAAAAGGCATTGTTAGCCGATATGCAAGGACAACAGTTGTCTTTTGTACATCGGCTAACAATGCCTTTTCAATACAAAAAGGAGTGTAAACTCAGTTTATATTTGATTATGAAAAGATTAACAGATTTAGAATATTTACAGCTGAATAAGTTTCAAGCTTTTCTTTATAAGCTGAAGATGTTCTTTGTTTCCATTCCGCTTTGGTTCAAGGGTATTGGTCTTTCTATCCTTGGCTTCTTTAAATCCTGCGGCTTGGCAATCAAGAATGAGGTAGTTGATATTGTGACTACTTTTACAAAGGGTAACTGGGCTGTTAAGCTTTCTTTCCTGATCTTCGGCTTTGGTAACTTCTACTACGGACAAATTGCACGCGGCATTTTGTTCCTTTTGTTTGAAGTTGTCTTTATTGGTTATATGATCGTTCCCAGCGGCGGTATGTATTGGATGAGCAAGTGTAACTGGTTCCAAGTCGGCAGCACTGTTGGTACCGTTCAGGGCGGAAACATTGAAGTTGAATTGGCACCCGGTACGGGCTTTTTCGTCGAACAATGGGTAGACGGTGACGACTCGGTTAAGGTGCTTTTGTACGCACTGCTCACCGTTATCTTCATTGTAGCCTTTGTTATCACCTGGAGAATGCAGGTTAAGCAATGCCGCATTTGCATGGATATTACCGCAAAGGGCAAAAAGATCAAGAGCGGCAAGGATGACCTCAAATCCTTGTTGGATGACCAGTTCCACAAAACCCTGCTCGCCCCCTCTCTCATTGGTATTCTTGCATTCACAGTCCTGCCCATCATCTACATGGTGCTCATCGCGTTCACCAGCTACGATGCTGCGCATGACGGTTATGCAAACCTGTTCTCGTGGGTAGGTCTTGAGCACTTTAACGAGCTATTTGACTTTGGCAAGGGTGGCTTGGGTCTTGCATTTGGTGAGATCCTTTCCTGGACCTTGATGTGGTCCTTCTTTGCAACCTTCACCAACTACTTCCTTGGCATGTTTGTTGCAATTATGATCAACAAAAAGGGTATTAAGATCAAGAAGTTCTGGAGAACGGTTTTGGTTATGACCATTGCCATTCCGCAGTTCGTATCCTTGCTCTACGTATCCAACCTTTTTACAACCTCCGGTATCATCGGATCGGTTCTGGAAAAGATTCCGTTCATTCACGATTGGCGTGTTTCCAATAACTTTGTATCCTTGTGGGATTCGCCCGTTGTTGCCAAGATCCTCTTGATCGTGATCAACATCTGGATCGGTATTCCTTACATTATGCTGATGGCAACGGGCATTTTGATGAACATCCCGAACGATCTTTACGAGTCTGCACGCATTGACGGTGCAAGCTCGGTACAACAGTTCACCAAAATCACACTGCCTTATATGCTGTTCGTCACGGGTCCGTACCTCTTGACCAGCTTTGTAGGCAACCTTAACAACTTTAACGTTATCTACCTTCTTTCTCGCGGTAATCCGCTCAATTCCGAAATTGGTGTTGCGGGCGGTGTCGCGGTAGGTCACACCGACCTTTTGATAACCTGGCTCTTTAAGATGACGCTTGGCAGTCCCGAATCCAAGTACTATATGGCATCCCTCATTGGTATTATGGTATTCTTGGTTGTTGCGGTCTTGTCCTTGATCGTTTATAACGTCATTCCGTCTACTAGAAATGAGGAGGATTATAAGTGATGAAGAACAATCAGAAAAAACTGAAACGCAAGAGCATGGGCGCAAAAGCCAAAAGACGTCTCAGCAATACAATCATTTACATAATCCTCGTTATTATGACCGTTGTATGGTTGTTCCCGTTTGTGGGTATTGTGCTTGAGTCCTTTAAAACCGAAACCAAAATGCAAACCGGCTACTTGTTCCCGAGGGAGTTTGGTTTTACTCACTACGAACGCTTGTTCAAGGAGACCGACTTCCTGCTTTGGTTCAAGAACACGGCAATCATGGGTATTGCAACCGCATTTTTGCAAACATTTTTCATTTTGTCGATGAGTTATACACTTTCTCGCCTGCGATTCAAGGGCAGAAAGTTTTTGATGAACTTTATGCTCATCTTGGGAATGTTCCCGGGATTTCTCACCATGATCCTGATCTACAAGGTATTTGCAGATTTTGGATTGATTATGGAAATGGCCCCCCTCGGGCTTATCATCGTATACTGTGCAAGCAGTGGTATGGGCTACTATGTTTCCAAGGGCTTCTTTGATACCATTCCCAAGAGCCTTGACGAAGCGGCAAGAGTGGATGGTGCTACGCGCTGGCAGGTGTTCTACAAGGTCATCATGCCTCTGTCCAAGCCTATTGTCATTTACACCATCCTGATGGGCTTTATGGCACCTTGGGGTGACTTTATGCTTGCAAGCTACCTCATCCACGAAAATAGCGAAGGTATGAGCGTTGCCGTGGGTATGTTTGAGTGGCTTTCGGCAACAAATTTGAACACAAACTATACGATGTTTTGTGCCGCGGGCGTAATTGTGGCAATTCCCGTTGTAACGGTATTCCTGCTGTTGCAGAAGTACTACGTTGAGGGTGTTACCGGCGGCGCGGTTAAAGGATAAGGGGAGAATATTATGGCTACATTAAAGTTAACAAACGTAAAGAAAGTCTACGGCAAGGACACAGTAGCGGTTGATAACTTCAACCTGGATATTGCCGATAAGGAATTTATCGTATTTGTAGGACCTTCGGGCTGCGGTAAATCCACCACTCTGCGTATGATCGCAGGTCTTGAGGACATCAGTGGCGGTACCATTGAAATCGACGGCGTTGTTGTAAACGATCTGCAACCCCGCGACCGTAATATCGCAATGGTATTCCAAAACTATGCACTCTATCCTCACCTGACTGTATTTGAGAACATGGCATTCAGCCTTCGTCTCAAGAAAGCTCCTCAGGACGAGGTATATGAAAAAGTAACCAAGGCTGCCGAAATTCTGGGCATTACCGAGTATCTTACCCGTAAGCCTCGCGCACTTTCCGGCGGTCAGAGACAGCGTGTTGCAATCGGCCGTGCAATGGTTCGTGATAGCAAGGTCTTCCTGATGGATGAACCTCTCTCTAACCTTGATGCAAAGCTGAGAAACCAGATGAGAGCTGAGATCATTTTGCTCCGTCAAAAGATCGATACCACCTTCATTTACGTAACGCATGACCAAACCGAGGCTATGACGCTTGGTGACCGTATCGTTATTATGAAGGATGGCTTTATCCAACAGGTCGGCACACCTACCGAGGTATTCGATATGCCTATCAACCTCTTCGTTGCAGAGTTTATCGGCGCACCGAAGATGAACACCTTTAAAACAAATCTTGTTTGCGAAAACGGCAATTACTACGTAACACCTTATGGTGCAAAGATTGCTGTTACCGGCAAAAAGGCAGAAATGCTCAAGGAAAAGGGCGTTGGTAGCGGCGAGGTCATTCTTGGCGTACGTCCCGAGCACTTTGTTTTGAGCAACTCGGCTAACCCCGGCGCAATTCCTTGCAAGATCGTTGTCAATGAAATGATGGGTAGTGAGCTCCACCTGCACGTGGTTGAAGAGAACGGCGACAGACTGATCGTTCGCATTCCTACCGTATCCCTTGAGGATGAGCAACGCAAGGCTCTCGTATATGGCAGCACCATTTACGTAACCTTTGAGGGCAAGGTAATGCACTTTTTCGATCCCGAAACCCAAAAGAATCTGCTCGTTTAATCGGCAAACAAATGAAGCCCTCGCGCTTTGCGCGAGGGCTTTTTTGTGGCTTTTTATTCTTTTGTTTCGGCTTTGGCTTTTACAAACTCGCGGTAATACATAAACTTGACCATGTTTTGTCCCTTGGGAACCTTGAGCTCGTAATAGTTGTCAGTAGTTGAAAAGATCAGGGTTCTGCGACCGTGCATGCCCATATCCGAGATGGTGGAGAGGGGGATCGTCACGTCAGAGATGGTAATGGTGTCGGGTGTGATGTGTGCATCGCCCTCGCAAACGGCTTTGAGCTCGTGTCCCTCAATGGTAAAGAGAGACGCATTGGGAGCGGTATAAGAGATGCCGTTTTCCACATCCTTTGCAAGCTCGCCGCGTTGCCATTGGTTCAGTTCATAAACCGTTTTGTAGGGAATACCGTCCAGCATGCCGTATTCGTCATAGGTGAATGATCCACCGCAAGCGGAGCAGGTAACGGTATCCTTCTTTGATGCCAATGTGCCGTGTGCGTGGCAGTGAGGGCAGAGGAAGATGAGACTTTCCATTCCCTCGGCGCGCTTTTGGGAAGGATAGCGATTTCTCTCAACGGCTTGGCGTGTATACGCATCCTCGTGCAGATCGCGCTTGATAATTTCATCAATTTCCGCAACGGTCATCTTTGCCAAGTCTTCCTTTGTATAAACGCCAACGGGAGCGCCGTAAACCTTGCCACGTCGAGTGTTGCCTGAGGACGCCCAGTTGGGGCTCGCAAAGTATCCGCCCTCAATGCGATAGGTCACAAGTCCGCAACGAGCGGATTTGATCAGCTGTGCCGTGGCAGGGACAACGGGAGCGGTTACACCGTCCCAGTTGCGCACGCCCTCGGCAAAAATGCAAACGTTATTGCCCTTGCGAACCTTGCGCAAAATGTCCATAACCGTTGAGGCGGCAACTGTTGCCTTGTAGCGAATGATGGGCTCAAACACAAAGTTCAAAACCTTGTAGAGCCAACCCCAGCGTGTGATGTGCTCGCTGGCAACGTAGTACATTTGCCGATCAAAGCTCAGTCCCACAAAAATGGGGTCAAAGTCGGTAACGTGGTTCGAGAGTACAATATAATTCTCGGGCAAGTCCTTTGCCTTCTTGTATTTGTATTTGAATTTCAGTTTGGCAACCGTGTAGCCAACGGGACGTAAAAGGGCAGTAAAAAAATTCAGTTTCTTACTCAATCCGTCAACCTCCTGCAAAAAAGTCTTTTTATTGTTATTTGTATTATACCACCAAACTGTCTTTTTGTCAATCTTTTTGCAAATTCTTCGCCAATCGAAAAAGGGGATTTTTAAATTTTGTTCTAAAGTTGACAAGTCCGCCATATAGTGTACCAACGCGATATATGGGAGGTTTTGAGATGCCTGAGCATTCGATTTATACGGATATTGCCGAGCGGACGGGCGGAGATATTTACGTAGGAGTAGTAGGACCTGTTCGGAGTGGTAAATCCACTTTCATCAAACGTTTTATGGAAGCGGTCGTGCTTCCAAATATAGGGGAGGGCTACTCCCGTGACCGCGCACGTGACGAGCTTCCGCAGTCGGCGGCGGGAAAAACGGTTATGACCACCGAGCCAAAGTTTATACCCGAAGAAGCCGTGCCTGTTGTGCTGGATAACAACGCACAGATGCGCGTGCGCATGATTGATTGCGTGGGGTATCTGATCCCCGATGCCATGGGAACGATCGAGAACGGTCAGCCGCGCATGGTGCGCACCCCTTGGCGTGAGGAACCCATGCCATTTGCCGAAGCCGCAGAAATGGGCACGCACAAGGTCATTACCGAACACTCTACCATCGGTATGCTCATCACTACCGACGGCTCTATCGGTGACATCGAGCGCGATGCCTACGTCGAAGCCGAGGAGCGCATCGTTGGGGAACTCAAGGCACTGGGCAAGCCCTTTGCCATCATCCTCAATTCCGCGCATCCCGAGGGGGAAGCCGCACGCACGCTTGCTTATGCATTGGAAGAAAAATACGGTGTTCCCGTGGCGCTTGTCAGCTGCTTGGATCTGGATGCCGAGGATATTCGCCACATTCTTGGGTTGGTCCTTGAGGAGTTTCCCGTAACCGAGATTAGCGTAAAGTGCCCTGAATGGATGCGCGCCCTGGATGCACATCATCGCATCCGCACGGCGGTGCGCACGTCTGTTTGTCGCTGTGCCGAGAACATCAAGCGCGCAGGCGACGTCAAAGCCGCTTTCGAAAATATGGCAGATAACGAGTACGTGGAGCGCGCAAACATCGATATTTTAGACCTTGGCACAGGCAAGGCGACCGTCTCGCTCTTGATGAAGGACGGACTGTATTATGACATCATCAGCGAATTGAGCGGATTTGCGGTAGAGAGTGAGGAGGAGCTGATCGCGCTTCTTTGCGACCTTGCGGCAATGAAGGAAAAATATGATAAGGTTGCACAGGCGCTTGAAGAGGTCAACGAGCGCGGTTATGGCATTGTCATGCCCGACGTTGAGGATCTGCATCTTGAAGAGCCGCAGATCGTCAAGCAGGCAGGTGGCTACGGCGTCAAGCTCCGCGCGGCGGCACAGTCGGTTCACATGATCCGCGCCAACATTGCCGCAGAGATCAACCCCATGGTGGGCACCGAGCAGCAAACCGAGGATATGGTTCGCTATCTTCTCAAAGAATTTGAAGAAGATCCCAAGAGCATTTGGGGCTCGAATCTGTTTGGCAAATCCCTTTACGAGCTTATCAACGAGGGACTGCACAACAAGCTGGAGCACATGCCCGAGGAATCGCGCAAAAAGCTTTCCGAAACGCTTGAGCGCATCATCAACGAGGGTAGTAACGGACTGATTTGTATTCTTCTGTAATAATAAAACGCCACAGACAACCAAACTGTCTGTGGCGTTTTATTGCTTCCTGTTATGCCGAAACCATATTCTCTACACAATTTTTATTGTCTTTTTCCTAGTTCTTTGATTTTTTTATCATTTTCTTTTTTCGGAATATAATAACCTATCCACCAAGAAAAAGGTAATAAAGCCAAGAACCCGATTGCTATAGCCTTATCTAATTCATAAACAAAAAAGACAATTGAAACAGCGACAATAACAATTGTACAAATAATAGCACTAATGAATAATGTTCTGTTTTCTTTTTTACGTTTCCTTAGTTGCTCTTCAACAGGCAGTTCACTATATTTGTTTTTCATAATCACTTTATATCTCCAACCCTGCTTCTCTCATTTTTGCAACGATGGTTGCCTTTTCCTCGTCGGAATAACGCTTCATGGGGAAGGTGGCGTTGCCAACGGCATAGCCTTGCGCTTCAAGAACTGCTTTTGCCGCAGGAATGATCTTGTAACCAAGCAGAACCGAAATGATGCGAATGGCACGTGTTTGATATTCTCTTGCAGTCTCAAGATCACCCCTTACAAAGTTATCGTAAATGCCGCGGATGATATCAAACATAAAGTTGTAGGTCGTGCCAATACCCCCGTCCGCCCCTGCCGAAAGCCCCATCAAAAGCATCTCATCGGGGCCGTTGATAATGTTCATCTCGCCATGGGTAAGGTCGCGCAAGCGCATCATTTGATAATAATCCGAGCTCGTCCACTTAATTGCCGTCACGTTGTCAATTTCAAACATCTTTGCGGCAATATCCGCATTGATATGGAAGCCTGCTGCGGGATTGTAGTAAATCATCATGGGGATGGATACCGCGTCGGCAAGCTTTTTGTAGTAGTTGTAAACGTCGTCCTTGTCATAGGAGAAGAACAGGGGAGGCGTTGCCGAAATCGCCGCCGCGCCCACCTGTTCTGCGTGTTTGGCAAGACGAATGGCATCCTCAAAGTTGCCCGATGCCACCTGCACAATACAAGGTTTGCGACCGTCAACGGCCTTGATGGCTTCTTCAGCAAGGATCATACGTTCTTCTGTCTTAATAGCAATTCCTTCGCCCGTAGCACCGCAAAGGTAAAATCCGTCAGCACCTTTTGCCAAAAGGTCACCGAGGAGCTGCTTCAGTACGGGAACCTTTATTTTTTCGTTGGCATCCAAAGGGGATACCAAAGCCGGCATTACACCACTAAATCTCATCATTTTCCAGTCTCCATTTCTGTTGTAAAATTACGGCAGGCTCGTCGGGGGCAAGATGTGCGTAAAAGACTGTCAAAAGGCTTCCGTCTTTTAACTCCACCGTTGAAGGGTAGCCAAGATCCAGGCTGACCTCGTTTCCATAAATATTTTCACTTTTGCTCCATGTTTCGCCATTATCTTGACTAAACATTACCTTAATGCCAAAGGGCGGCGTTCTCATCGGCTCACCGCGATAACCGTAGGTGCAGATGAGCAGTCCCGAGGAATGGCGCAAGAGATGTGCAGGTGCACCGCCCTCGCGAGCGAGGATTTGACGCGGCGTGCTCCAAGTCCTGCCACCGTCGGTGGACTTGGATTGATAGAGCGTAAATACCTTGATGGGGTAGCACTGCACGCGAATGTGCGCCAAAATCGTTCCGTCATCCAATTCTATGGCATACGGCTCGCAGGAGAGCGCCTTTTGCCCCTCGATTTCGATGTTTTCGATCTCACCGAGATACTCCATGCTGCCGTCCTCGGTGTTCAGACGGTACGCCTTGACGCAGTCGGTATCCATGCGAGCGTTTTCAGAGCTGAAAGTACGCCCGAGCCACATCACTGTTCCGTCTTTCAACTCAATCGGACCGTGCGGAGAGGTAACGGGACTTTTATGGATCGAACCAAACGTCCGTCCACCGTCGTGACTGATACGAAAGGTTGCGCCGAGATCGCGCGCTTCGTCCTCTGGAGAGATACTGTCAAGATGGAGCTTGTCCTCCTTTGTTGCGTGATACCTTTGAAAGTTGACGGTGTTGTTGAAGGAGGTCACGATCACACCGCTCTTACCAAAAGTGGCAATGCCGCAATCGCGGTCGTCAAGGCAAGTGTCGATCACGGGGGAGGGGAGGGAGTAGGTTTCTCCATCATCCTCGCTTGTCATTATAACGGCTTTACCAAACGGACATACGTGTCGCAGGCGAAATCCCGAAGCACCCACCGCAATTCTCCCGTCCTGCAAGCGCTTGGCACTGGGCCAGGCAAAATAGTTGTTTCGCATTGCAGGGGCACTCATAATGACCTTTTTTTCACCAATGTGCGCAATTTTCATACAAAATCTCCTTGACAATCCATCTTTGGTGTGCTACAATAATTATACATCATTTTGTCCTGTATTGCAATAAGCCTACACGACAAAAATGAAATCTCGATGTCTTGTTTGGAAATCATTATGCACTACGAATTATCTTTTAAAATGATTGAGAGGGACTATAAAGCCTTTTTGCAGGACGGCTTTTACGTCTCCCCAAAAACAGATACCTCTTTGCACAAGCACAACTATACAGAAGTACACGTCATAGGAGAAGGCAGGGTAGAGTTCCGGATCGACAATCACACCTTGACCGTAGTCGGCCCCGCGATCCTGACCATTCCCGCGCCCCATATGCATTGCTGCACGTATCAGGATGAAAATCTGCTACACATTGCTTATCAAACCGACTGTCAAGCCGATCAACTTCGCACCTATCCCGTCGAGGCAGGCATCGTAAAAACCTTTTTTGACGAAATTCAAAGGTGCCGATTTACGGGCAATTACAGCTCTGTGGCGCTTTATATTCCCCTGTTTTGCAGTCTCTACCGTCAGGAGCATATCGGCGTTACCGAAATTAAGGATTATAACTTCCTCATCAGCGAATTTTTCATTCTCAACTACGATAAGGACGTGTACCTTTCCGACCTTGCCGAGCAGCTTCACATCTCCGAGAGACACGCCGAAAGACTGGTTCTGCAATATACGGGACATAGCTTCCGCGAGGAGCTTGTCGCCGTGCGTATGCGCATCGCAAACCAACTGATGCAGGCAGAGAACGCATCGCTCGAGCAGATCGCCAAATACGTCGGCTACCGCTCCTACTCCGGCTTTTGGAAGGCAATGAAGCGCTTTGAAAGCAAAAAAGCGCAATAAAAACACAGCAGGGAGGATCTTATGCGAGAGGGAACAAGCGGCTTTTCGGTCACCAAAAAAGCAGGGAAAATCACCATCGAATACGTTGATTTTGGTGTTTCCGAGTTTGGTGGCGGAGATTTTGAAAAAACCTATTACTTGGATGAAGAAAACTCAAAAAAACTCGTTGTTGCACTGAAAAAGGAATACAAAGGCAGTCTGGATAGCATGATCGAGCAAGCATTCACTCGCAATTTCAGTGATCGTCTCTTTTGGGAATTTTGCAAACAGAACAACATCACCTACTCCTCATCCACCTGGAGCGGTTGACATACCAAAGCCTTGCAAGGATGCCGCGCCCATAACCGGCGCGCGGCATCCTTGCAGTTTTGAAAAAACCTCTTATTTTGTTACATTTTCAAGCAAAAAAATCGTGATAGGCTCTTGACAAACTCTCAAGACTATGTTATAATATACACCGTTACGGAGGCATAGCCCAGATGGTTAGAGCGCTTGCTTGACATGCAAGAGGTCATAGGTTCGATTCCTATTGTCTCCACCAACAAAAAAGGAACTTTTGTTTACCAAAAGTTCCTTTTTTATTTATCCAAGCCGCAGGCTTGGCATATCATCACGACGCAGTCGTGTATATCATCAAGGGCGGCAAACCGCCCTTGTATCTCATCAGCCCCTTTGGGGCTGTATCTCTCCTGCGGCTTGATGATATACAATGCTTCGCATTGATGATATACCGCAACAAGTTGCGGATGATATACACGCCTTCGGCGTGATTGGGATGCG
>SVTP01000038.1 GCA_015063725.1 Oscillospiraceae bacterium | reverse complement strand
CGATTGTAAAGCCTTTTTTGTTTGTGTGTTTCATGGTTTTTCTCCTTTTTAATTTTTTGTGAGAGATATTCCAAAACACCTCTTTTTGATCGAGAAGTATCGTACTTTATTGTCGTCCTCGCAAAAACGCCCAAAAACCGCCGTATAGCACGATTTTTGGGCATTTTTCCATTTTTTTGACTAGAATTGTGACTGCGAATTTTGTCTTTTTGTTGTCGGGAATTTTCTTGGTGCGGTTGACTTTATTTGCGCGGTATGGTATAATGTTCTTGTCTTTATTACAACCGACCGATTAGTATCAATTCAGAAAGAAAACGAGGTCATTTTATGCATTCCATCAAGCGGCTTTTCCTGCTCCTTTTGGTGTTGGCTCTTGTTGCCACGCCTCTTTGCTCCTGCGATCGGCTCCTTGAGCTGATCCCGTCCGCTACCTCCGGGACAACCTTGGCTGAAACCACCCCCGAGATCACTTCTCCCGAGGTTACCACGCCTGAGAGTACTACGCCCGAAGTTACAACTCCCGAAGTCACGACACCCGAGGCGACGACGCCCAACACGCCTGTAACGCCTGACGAGCCCGAAGACTACGCTTCTAAATACGCCAATATGTCCCGTGAGGAGTTCTATGCCGACTACGAGCCTGCAGAGAACGCCGAGGATGCCTTCTGGCGCTCGAAATACGGTTTTATGTCCGGAAGCCTTACTGTGCCCGATCAAGCCCCTACAGAGGCTGAAAACCGCCCCACAGAGGACGGCAAGTACATCCGCAACTCGGTGACCACCTTTATTGGTGAGGATGTTTACGTTCTGGTGGACGCAGGCGGCGAGGTTGTGATGGAGATCTATCGCGGCGGCGGATACATCACGCTTGAAGAGGTTGCCGCTTACGTTTACGCCTTTGGCGACGTGCCCGCAAACTACGTCAGCAACAAAAGAGAGTCTCCTTCCTCCAACATTTGGGGTGAGTATCTGCGCTTGAACAATTCCAAGTTCAGCGGCGACACGCGCAAATATCCTTACGAGCCCGTTCTCCCCGACATCAGCGGATGCGGCGGCGACCTGTATTACTATGAGATCGATATTGGCACCACAGGTACCGACTGCGATCCCAAATATGACGCAGTCCTCTACAACAACGGTTACCGCATTGAACGTGGCGCGGCGCGCATCGTTTACGCTCGCTACGATGCCAACGGCAACCAGATCATTGACCCCAACGAGCGTTACCTCTTTTACACCTACAATCACTACAATGATTTTCAGGAATACCTGAACTACTATGGCGGCTGGGGTGAAATGTTTGGCAACATCACCGGCGGCGGTCAGATCTCCAGCAAGTATGACTACAATCCTACACCTTACGTTGAGGTCGTTCTCGCCCCCCTGCCCGGTTTGGCAGTTGCAAGCGTCAAGAACGATACTGTGGAGATCATTTATTTCTTCTGTCCCGTTATCGACAAATTCAAATATGCAGCCTAATGACAAAAAGGAAGATCGGTTTCGGTCTTCCTTTTTTGTTGTGTGAAATTTTTGCGATTTTTTTGCATATTCTCTTGACAAATCCTTTAAAATATGGTATAGTATATGAATGAACATTTGAGCGCGTTACGCGTTCACTATATGACATCTTTAAAGGAGGAAACTTTCATTGTTATTTCACAACAAAAGCAGAGAGGAAACACTGAACGCCCTTTCTACTAACCGCGAAAACGGACTTTCGTCCGAGCAGGTTGCCGAGCTGCAGCAAAAGCACGGTCCCAACCGCTTGCGCGAAAAGAAAAAGAAAACACTGGCACAACGCTTCTTTGATCAATTCAAGGATGTGATGATCCTCATCCTCATTGCCGCCGCGATCATTTCCTTTGTGATCGTTTGCGTGGAGGAGAACTGGGGCGAGCTGTTTGAGCCCGGTCTCATTCTGCTCATCGTTCTGCTCAACGCCGCAATGGGTGTTTATCAGGAAGGCAAAGCCGAAAAGGCTTTGGATGCCTTGAAGAATATGTCCGCGCCGCACGCGCGCGTGATTCGTGACGGCAAGGAAAGCGTCATCGACGCTGCCGATCTGGTTCCCGGTGACATCATCAAGCTCGAAGCCGGCGACTTCATTCCCGCCGATGCAAGACTTCTCCACAGCGTAAGCCTCAAGAGCGAGGAATCCGCCCTGACGGGTGAGTCGGTTCCTTCCGAAAAGGATGCCGAGGCTGACGTTGCCGAAAAAGCCCCCATTGGTGACCGTACCAACATGGTATTCTCGGGCTGTAGCGTAACCTACGGTACTGCTCTTGCCGTTGTAACCGCAACGGGTATGGATACCGAAATGGGACGCATTGCAAACCTTTTGGATAACGAAAGCGAAACCCAGACTCCCTTGCAACAAAAGCTGGCGCAGCTTGGCAAATATCTTGGCATTGTGGCTCTTGCCGCTTGCGGTGTCATCTTTGTTGTAGGTCTTATCAACAATACCCCCCCGCTTGAGATCTTTATGACGGCTGTCTCCCTTGCCGTTTCCGCAATTCCCGAGGGACTGCCCGCAATCGTTACCATCGTGCTCTCCATCGGCGTGCAGAGAATGGTCAAGCGAAACGCCCTTATCCGTCGCCTGCCCGCAGTTGAGACACTCGGCGGCGCATCCATCATCTGCTCGGATAAGACCGGTACCCTCACGCAAAACCGCATGACACTGGTCAAGGCTTACCTCGATGGCGAAGCCAACACCGAAGATATTACCGAAAACAACTCCGACTCCATCAAAAAGCTGCTCGCTTGGGGCACGCTCTGCTGCGACGGCTCGGTTGTATTTGAAGGGGAGACCGAAAAGCACATCGGCGACCCCACAGAGACTGCGATCGTTCTGGCGGCGCACAAAAACGGCATGCCCAAGGATAGCCTCAACAACACCTATCCCCGCCTTGCCGAGATCCCCTTTGACTCCGACCGCAAGCTGATGACCACCGTCAACCGCATTGATGGCAAAAATATCGTCATCGTTAAGGGTGCGTTTGATATGATGGCTGTCCGCTGTGTTGCGGGTGACCTTGAAAAAGCCCGCGAGATGACCGAGAGCATGAGCGAGAACGCTCTGCGCGTGCTTGCAGTGGCTTATAAGGAGATCGACACCGTTCCCCAAAACCCGACCTCTGACGAGCTTGAAAACGGCCTCACCTTTATGGGACTTGTGGGCATGATCGACCCGCCCCGTCCCGAGGCAAAGGTAGCCGTTGCAACCTGCCGCCGCGCCGGCATTAAGCCCATTATGATCACAGGCGACCACGTTGTTACCGCATCCGCCATCGCGCGTGAGCTCGGCATCCTTGAGGATGGCGACCGCGCCATTACCGGTGCGCAATTGGATGCCATGACCGACAGTGAGCTTGACGAGCAGGTCGAGCAGATCTCGGTCTACGCACGCGTATCCCCCGAGAATAAGATCCGCATTGTAAAAGCATGGCAACGCAAGGGACAGGTCGTATCCATGACCGGTGACGGTGTTAACGATGCTCCCGCACTCAAAGCAGCAGACATTGGCTGCGCGATGGGTATTACGGGCACCGACGTTGCAAAGGGTGCCGCTGATATGACACTTACCGACGATAACTTTGCCACCATCGTTGAAGCCGTTAAGGAAGGCCGCGGCATTTACGCCAACATCAAAAAGGTTGTCGGCTTCTTGCTTGGCACCAACATTGGTGAAGTCATTACCGTATTCGTGGCAATGCTCGCATGGGCAAAAACGCCCCTGCTTTCGATGCAGCTGCTTTGGATCAACCTTGTTACAGACAGTCTCCCCGCAATTGCCCTGGGTATGGAAGCGGTTGAAAAAGACGTTATGGACCGCAAGCCCAAGCCCAAGAACGAAGGCATTTTTGCAGGCGGACTTGGTATCCGTGTCGTGCTTCAGGGTATGATGTTCGCGGCGCTGACGCTGATCGCATTCTGGATCGGCTGGGGCGGCGTTGAAGCCAACCTCGATCGCGGACGCACCATGGCGTTTGCTGTACTCGCACTCTGCCAGATCGTGCAGGCATACAATATGAGAAGCGAACATTCGCTCTTTAAGATCGGCGTATTCACCAACCGCACGCTCAACCTGGCGGCGCTGGCATCTGTTGCGCTTGTCGCACTCGTGCTCTTCACACCCGTAGGCATCGCGTTTGGCATGGTAACTCTGCCCCCTCATATGTACCTGATCGCCCTCGGCCTCATCCTCGTACCCCTCGTAGTCATGGAGCTCGCAAAGCTGCTGGGCTTTATCAGACACAAGCATTGATCAAAAAAGACAAAAAACAAACTCCCCTCGCATATGCGAGGGGAGTTTTTTGTTTATCCTTACAGTAAAGGATGGACAGGATAGATGGGATAGACAGGTAGATGGGGACAAGCCGACGCAACAAAGGAGATTTGCAAAACAAAAGCGCCCCACGTCAATGCCGTGGGGCACCTTTGTTTTTGTAGGGGCGACCAGTGGTCGCCCGCCGCCTAAAAAGATGCAAAAAATCCCCCTCGGCAAGCCGAGGGGGAAGTGTTATTTCATAAAATTTAATTATTGAGCGATTTTTCTCTTGATAGCATCAATTAAGGAGTGATTGTTACTACAGTCTTGCCTTCTTCGTTTACAGAGATTGCAACATCGTAGTCGCCTGCGCAAAGATCTTTCCAAGCTTTAACGCTGTCTTCTGCTGCTACCAATTCATCAAAGGTTGCATTGTTGAAAGTACCGCCTGTAATGACAATTTTGGGGCAGGTTGTGCCGATCAAACCGAACATATGACCTTCTGCGGAGATAAATTCACCGCCATTAATTTTGATTGTGCCATCGTGAACAGATACAGCGCCCCAATTAGCGTCGGTAATACCACTCTCATATTTACCGCTGTTAATGGTCATGGTAGAGGTTCCATCATAATATGTTGTTCCATTTTCCGTGCGTGTGTTGGTTACCCAAATAGCAACGTCCGGGCCACAATAAACTTCACAGTTATTAAGAGTAACCTGTCCGTTGTAAACAGAGTAGAGATATCCGCCATTTACTTTAACGTTATTGAGTTCTGCGACACCGCGGAATTGAACAGGGATATCATCACCATTAAACTCTGTTCCGTTCAAAGTAACATTGGTGCCTTCGTCAGAGTTGATGGGAGTCGAATAAACCTTGCCATCAAGGTCTACATCAGAACCAAGCGCGCCTACAACACCGCCGTTAATTACAACGGTTCCCTTCTTAATGTCGATGGGGAATTTGTTGGCAATAACACCGTTAGAGGTAAGTTGAGCACTACCGAGGTTGATTTCTACATTTGCACCATCAGTAACGAATTCAAGGCGGTTATCAGCATCAAGAACAAGGCTTTCGTCAATGTAAACTTCGCCGCCTGCTGCAAGGATTTCCTTAAGAGCAGCAACTTCGCCAACGAGGTAGTTGCAGTTTACGTTTGCAAGAGCAGCAAGAACTGCATCTTTTTCAGCCTTGGTATTAACGGTAAAGTACCAGTTTTCGCCGGCTGCGCTGTATTCTTTGGTGTTGGAGTAGAGAACCTTTCCAGCCTTCAGATCGTAAAGGAGGAATTGGTTGGTGCTATCGTCCCAAACGAAGTAGACATTTTCAGCCTTTGCGTTCAGGTGAGCAACGAGGTAACCAGCTTCTTTTGCAGCTTCGATAGCTTGACCGAAGGTGTCTGCTTGAGCGGAGATCGCAGCAGTGTTAAGGTTCTTAGCAATTGCTGTGTCGTTCGAGATGTTAGCTTTCTTAATCAGGTTAGAGAACGTGGGAATCAGAACTGCTGCGAGGATAGCGATAACAGCAATTACGATTACGAGCTCTACGATTGTAAAGCCTTTTTTGTTTGTGTGTTTCATGGTTTTTCTCCTTTTTTATTTTTTTGAGAGATATTCCAAAACACCTCTTTTTGATCGAGAAGTATCGTACTTTATT
>SVTP01000019.1 GCA_015063725.1 Oscillospiraceae bacterium | reverse complement strand
TATGGGTAGTAAGTAACAATTGCATGGCTGGCAGGCCAATCTCAAGCGCACTTGTGCGCAGCCAGTATTATTAGGGCTATGCCCGAAAATGAAATACCCCCCGTTTTACGGGGGGATTTTTATTGTTATATGAAATCAATCAAAAAATTCATCGATCCGGCACCCCATTGCTTCGGCAAGCGAAGGCAAAAGAGCAATATCGGGATAGCATTTTTCTCGCTCCCATTTGGAGACGCATTGTGCCGTTATGCCAAACAGATCTGCAAATTGACTTTGTGTCAAGCGATTTTTTTGACGAAATTCTTTTATTTTCTGTGCAATAATGATCTTTCGTACACGGAAAGACGTATCACCGGTTTCTTTTTCGTATTCAGAACAAAACATTTTTACCTCCTCAAAAAACATATCTCTACCCAAAAGCAAAAGTCCATATCACCATTATACTCAAATATTGAGTATTTGTCAATACTCAAAATATGAGTATGATAAACTTTTTGTATAGTTTCATGCAAGGAGTAGGGTATGAATTATCGTATACGGATGAGAAATTTACGCGAGGACCATGATCTGACGCAAAAAGAGGTTGGAGCAGTAATCAACAAATCTCAACAAGGGTATAGCCACATTGAAGATGGCAGAGCGGAGCTGAAGATTGATGACATGATCAAGCTATGCCGTTTTTACAAGGTCAGCGCAGATTATTTTATCGGACTGACCGACACGCCGTAATAAAACATCCCCAACCCGCAAGGTTGGGGAGCTTTTTTGCGCGGTAATCCTGCGCCATCTGCGATGGCGTCACCTCATCCGTCACCCGTCGCTTTGCGACGTTTGACACCTTCCCCTCAAGGGGAAGGCTAAAAGTAAGTTCGCCGAAAGAAAGAATATTAGCACATCAGACATTATTGAAATTTACGCTTTGCAAAGCGGCAACTACTCCAAAGCCTTCCCCTTGAGGGGAAGGTGTCAAATGCGCTTGCGTCATTTGACGGATGAGGTGACGGATGCGGAGCATCCGACGGACGTAGAGAGAAATGTGCGATTTTTTGTCATCCGCTTGCAATTCTTTTCAAAAGATGCTATAATGGTTGCAACAATACATGCGTCAGATAGAGGAGGGCTTTTATGAAGATCCAAGGCGTCATTTTTGATATGGACGGAACGCTTGTCGACTCTCTTGCGTTCTGGGACTGTTTTTGGAAGGATATGGGAAAGAAGTATTTTGGAGATCCCGATTTTCGCATGGACCCCGTGCACTTTGATACCTACGTGCGCACGATGATCTTTGGCAAAGCCATTTCTTACATTCATGGGTATTTGAAAATTCCGTGCCCACCCGAAGAATTTGATGCGTTTGCCGCTGATTACGTTCATCATTTTTACACCACTGTGGCAATGGCAAAGCCGGGCGCTATTGAACTTTTGACCGCTCTGCGCGAGCGCGGTGTGCGGATGTGTCTTGCCTCTGCAACCGACCGCCGCTACCTCAATATTGCACTTGAGAGCTGCGGCCTTGCCGAATTTTTCACACCCGAGACCATCATTTCCTGCTCGGATATCGGCGTGGGGAAGGAGCGCCCCGACGTATTTTTGGCGGCGTGCAAGGTCTTGGGAACGCCCCTATCCGAGACCGCCGTATTTGAGGATTCCGCCCTCGCGCTCGAGACGGCAAGGCGTGCGGGATTTGTTACCGTTGGTGTTTATGACTCTCACCATTCCTCTGCCGAGCGGCTCGCTGCCGCCGCCGATCTCTATCTTGGAGAGGGCACAACCCTTGCGGATGCTCTGCCCCATATGGAAGTCTAAACAGTGGGAAAAAAGCTTGCTTTGGCAAGCTTTTTTTCTTGACAAACAAGCGGGGATATTGTATAATAAAGATAATGATTCTATGATGGGGCGGTATGCGCTCACACAAAAATGCTTGCGGGAGGGAAGAGATGACAAGTCACAAAAAAATCAAAATACTTGCCATAGTCGGCCCTACGGCAAGCGGAAAAACGGCAGTCTCCATTGAGGTTGCCCGTCGCCTGGGCGGCGAGATCGTCTCCTGCGACTCCATGCAGGTCTACCGCCGTATGAACATCGGTACGGCAAAGCCGACCGTCGAAGAAATGAGCGGTGTGCCACATCACATGATCGACGCGGTCGAGCCCGACGTGGCGTTCTCCTGCGCCGACTACGTCACTATGGCAGGCGAGGCTGTCCGCGAGATCGTCGCGCGCCAAAAATTGCCCATCCTTTGCGGTGGAACAGGGCTTTATCTCGACCGTTTTTTGTGCGGCGAGATGGAAGAAACGCACGCCGACGAGGATTTGCGCGCATCTCTGTTCGCGTTTGCCGAGCGTGAGGGGGCTCTTGCTTTGCACGAGCGATTACGCGCGGTCGACCCTGAAAGCGCCGATGCCATTCACCCAAACAATGTCAAGCGCGTGGTTCGCGCCTTGGAGATCTACGAGCAAACGGGTATTCCCAAAAGCGAATTTGACCGCCGTTCACAAGCGGTGGAGTCTCCCTTTGAAGCCGTTGTCGTCGGTCTTTTCTATCCGCGCCGCGAGGTGCTCTACGAGCGCATCAACCGCCGCGTGGATATGATGATGGCGGACGGACTGCTCGAGGAAACGCGCGGGCTTTTGGAGGATGGCGTGTTCGAGGTCAATCTCACCGCGGCACAAGCCATCGGCTACAAGGAGCTTTTGGGCTATCTCGGCGGCAATGAAACCTTGACCGAAGCCACCGAAAACCTGAAAACCGCCACCCGTCGCTATGCAAAGCGTCAGCTCACCTGGTTCTCGGCAAAGCCCTATGTCCGTTGGGTGGATATGGAGCGCGAGGGAGAGCTTCGCTCCCTTGACGCGGTCTGTGACGAGATCGTTTCTCTCTTCCGAGGAGAGGAGGGCGCGCCGTGACAAGAAAAAACTTTTTGCAAAAATACGCACTCCGCATAGCCGCTATTCTGGCAATGCTGGGGTTGATCGTTTATACAGTGGCACACGCCATGGACTTTGCCATGGGCAACGTGCTCACCACACCTGTGCGCCGCATCACCGATACGCAGATCACCTCTGCGCAGGGGTATCTCTTCCGCAATGAGGAGGTGCTCACCACTACGGGTACCGGATTGGTTGACACCTTGGTGGAAAACGGCACCAAGGTTGGCAAAAACGTGTCTGTTGCCAAGGTTTGGTCTACCGCTGCAAGCGGCGATGCACTCGCGGCGGCACAGCTGAAGCTCTCGCGCATCAACCGCGCCATCCGCATTTTAGAGGATAGTCAGCTCAAGGCGGGAACGCCGCTTTCCGAGGCGAACAAATACCGCGCCGAATACACCGCGCTCTACCGCGAGATCAGCGCGGCAACCGAGGCAGGCAGGCTCGACCAGATCCCCGCACTTGAGGAAAAACTGCTCGTAGCGCTCAACCGCTACGTTTCCTTGGTGGGCGAGACCAACGAGACAAAGGAGCACCTGCAAGCCTTGCGAGAGGAAAAAGAAGACCTGCTCGGGGCGGCAAGCTCTGTCGAAATCAAGAGCGAGATATCCTCGGGGCTTTTTTACGACGGCGGATACGTAGACGGCTTTGAGAGCGCGTTCAGCACCGCCGCTCTGGAAAACCTGACTCCCGAATCCTTGCACACGCTTATCGAAAGCACCCCCAAGGTTCCCGATGGGCAAACAGTGGGCAAGCTGGTGTATGGGTACGAGTGGTATCTGGCGCTCGAGCTTTCCCCCTCGGTTGCATCCGGCTTTTTCGCGGGCAGGGAATACCGCTTTACCTTCCCCGAAAACAACGATACCGAGGCGGTCCTGACGCTTGAGAGAACGGTTGCGGGAGAGGGCACAGTCCTTGCCGTGTTCCGTTGTGAGGATCATCCCAATGACTTCTTGTTTTACCGCGAGCAAACGGTTGAGATCGTTGTGGGAGAAACGGAGGGCTTTTACATTCCCGAGTCCGCACTCGTCACAGAGGGCAATCTTATGGGCGTTTACGTTTTTGAGGAAAGCACCGTGCGCTTCCGCCAAGCGCACATCATTTGGATGGGAGAGGGCTATGCTATTGCAGAGCTCCCCGGTGAAGGCTCCTCAACCGAGCTTGCCGAAAACGATATCCTGATCGTTTCGGGAAGTGATCTTTACGAAGGGAAGGTGTACCGATGACGGCTTTTTCATACGTGGATGAAAACCTTGCCGCGATCCGCGCACGCATCGATGCGGCAAGAGCGCGGTCGGGTGGCAGAGAGGTCACGCTTCTGGCGGCGGTCAAATACACCGACACCGCGCACATCAATTATCTGCACAGTCTTGGTGTTAACGATATCGGCGAGAACCGCGTGCAGCAGCTGCTGGAGCATTGGGATGCACTTGACCGCAAAGATCTGCGCGTACACTTTATCGGTACCCTGCAAAAAAACAAGGTCAAGTATATTATCGATAAGGTGTCCATGATCCACTCGCTGGATAGTCTCCCGCTTGCCGCCGAGATCGAAAAGCAAGCTGCAAAGCGCGGTATTGTGATGGACGTTTTGGTAGAGATCAACAGCGGCATGGAAGAAAACAAGAGCGGAATTTCCCCTGCCGACGCCGCCGCGTTTTGCGAGGCACTCGGTCAATTTTCGCATTTGAGACTCTGCGGATTTATGACAATGGCGCCAAAATGCGAAAAAATTGAGGAATATCGAAAATATTTTCGCAAAACTTCTCAATTATGTCTTGACATTTGGCAAAAAACACTTCATAATATAAGTAGGCCCATTTTGTCGATGGGAATGTCCGATAGCTTTGAGGTCGCTATCGAGGAGGGCGCGGATATCGTTCGCGTCGGGCGCGCACTGTTTGCGCCACGTAATCATTAGTATTTTGTATGAGGAACATATAGGAGGCAAAAAATGAATTTACTGAAAAGATTTGTTCGCAATGACAATGCGGATTTTGACGAGAGCTACGACGAGAACGAGCTGTACGTAATGCCCGAGGATATTCAGATCCCCGACGATACTGCAAACAGCGTTTCCGCATTGGAGAACCCTGCACGCAAGGATCCCGAATTCCGTCCTGTAAGCGCAGCCGATAAGGTATCCCTGAAGCTGCTCCAACCCAAGAGCCACATCGAGGCAACCAGAATTGCCGACAAGCTCAAGGACGGTTGCATCGTTCTGCTTGACATCAGCCGCCTGACCAAAGAGCAGGCACACCGCCTGGTTGACTTTTTGTCCGGTGTTGCATACGTGCTTGGCGGCGAGATGATCAGAACCAACAAAAACACCATCGTTATCTCTCCTTCCGGTGTTGATATCTCCGGCTTTGCTCCCGACGTAGAGGCACCTGCAGAGCCCCAACCCGTCCAGGCGGCTCCCGCACAAGAAACAAGCGGTCTGACCGAGGAGTACGAAGAGGAAGCATAATCTTGCGTAATCCCTGCGCATAAAAGGCTGTTGCGGTTTGCGCAACAGCCTTTTGCTATAAAACAAAATTCCAACTTGCTTTTGTGTTTTTCAAAGGAGAACCCTATGATCTACGTGGTCAATCTTATCAAAAATATTGCACTGGCGCTCCTGAGCGTTTTGGATATTGCCATGTTTGCGCGCGCCATTCTTTCCTGGATCGATCCGATGGGGGATGGCCCCATGGCATCCTTTTTGTATACCATCACCGAGCCTATCATTCTGCCGTTCCGCAAGCTGTTTGACAAAATGAATTGGTTTGTCGGCTCGCCCATCGATATGCCGTTTCTGTTTGCTGTCTTTGCCATTGTCATTCTGCAAACCATCCTGGAGGTCCTCGTATAATGGGGACAGAGAACACGCGTGACCTGTTTGAAGCGCGACTTGAGGATGCCATTCGCAAATGCACCTCGGGGAGCGTTGCGCACATTCCTTTTTTGACCATGCGCCAGCGCCGCCGCGCCGAACGGATGCTGGATGCGCGTGGACTGCAGGATGCGTATTGGTTTTGGGGAGGGCACAGCACCGCCGAGAGGGTGTGTCTGTTTCTCTTGCCCGACTACCTGACTGCCATCCTGCCCGAGGATGCTACCGCGCGCGAGGCGGCTCTCTTTGACTGTCTTGCCGAGGAGCTGACCGATGCGGTCGTGTCGCTTTCTATCAAGGGCAGCGGCTTTCGCAATCTGTCGCACCGCGATTATCTTGGTGCTATCTTGGGGCTTGGCATCGAGCGAGATGCCATTGGTGACATTGCCGTGCAAGACGCGCACAGTGCCATCCTCTTTTGCCCCCGCACGCTCGCAGGATTTTTGATGGGGGAGCTGACCAAGGTTGGCGCGGATACCGTCCGCTGCCGCGAGTGTACCCTTGACGAAACCTTCACCGACGGCAAGCAGTACCGTCCCGTCAGTGATACCGTCGCATCTCCGCGACTTGACTGCGTGGTTGCCGCACTCTGCAACCTCTCGCGTGAGGCGGCGCAAAACGCCGTGCGCAGCGGTCTGGTTGAGGTCGATTTCGAGCCCGAGGAACGCGTCGATGCCGTTCTCACACCGCCCATTACCGTCTCTGTTCGCGGCCACGGACGCTTCGTCCTGCGCTCCTTCGACGGAGAAACCCGAAAGGGAAGACTGCGTTTGAGAGCAGACCAGTTAGTTTAGAATGAAAATGTGGGGGAAACTTCTTTCGAGAAGTTTCCCCCACACCCCTTTCAAGAACTCTCTAACAAGAGGTCTAAAAATAGAGTTGTCAGTGCACTAACAGACGGACGACGCGAGGGTAAACCTCGCTTTGGCTACCGCAATTTTGTAGGGACCGCCGAGACCCTACAAAATAAGAAAGTTGTTTAGGTACGCAAAGGGATAGCAAATGTGCTATCCCTTTGGTTTTTATTGGCATTTGTTTCTTTTGCGACTTCTTTTCCATTGATTGATTTTATCAAATACACCCAAACAGTGAAGTGCATAAAGCATCAATGAAGCAAGCGCCAAACCGCACACAAATGACATAATATTATCGCAAATATTTGCAGGAATTATGCCGTTCAATCGTCCTTTGTGCTCATTTCCAAAAAGCAGATAACTAACAAGCATCAAGCAAATAGAGGAAGCCAACATTGTTCGCAATTTTTCTTTGCGTCTGTTAGTTTCTTCTGTTGTGTATTCTGCTACCTTTTTCAGGGTTTCTTTGGTTTCATTATTCATCTTCTCGCTTTTCCTTTCCCCATCTATTATTTCGCGGATATCCACATCATAAAAATCTGCAAGCTCTATGAGCATATCAATATGGGGCATATTACTACCGGTCTCCCATCGCGATACTGTTCTTGAAGATACGTAAAAATGCTCTGCAACCTGTTCTTGTGTCAATCCTTTTTCTTTGCGTAGGCATTTGAGAAATTTGCCTATTTTTTGTTGGTTCATTTGTCACTCCTCCTTGTGTCTAAATAATATCACACCAAAATGCAAAACTCCACGACACAAAGCGAGAAATGCCGTGATTGATGGGTGACATCTTGTGTCCTGTCCGTGTATGATAAACTCTTTTTTCTTCCTTTTGTTCAAAAGTTTTTGAAAGGGGTGCAGGGGGAAACTTTTTCCTTAAAAAGTTTCCCCCTGCAATCTTTTAAAATTTACTCCTCATCATCCACGTCGTCGGCAAAAACTTCTGCCAAGGTGTGGTGGGTGTGTGCTTCTTCTTTGGGAACGATATCGCCTGCTTTTGTCAGGGCGATCTTTGTCAGCATAGGACCTACTAATTCATATACCAACACACCAAAGAGCACGATATTGCGCACGATGTATCCTTCCGCGAGGAGCGCACCTGCAATGGCAGACATTCCAAGAGCAACACCCGCCTGCGGGAAGAGTGTGATACCGAGGTATTTGACAATCGATTTGCGGCATCCGGAGAGCTTTGCGCTGCTTGCCGCGCCTACGTATTTGCCAAGCGCGCGGAAGAGCACGTAAACCGCACCAATGAGAATGATCATCGGCGAGCCGAAGATGCTCAGGTCAAGCTCCGCACCGCTGAATACAAAGAAGAGAATGAGCACGGGCATTGTCCATTTATCGGTCTTTTCCATGAGTTCATCCGCGCTATCACAAATATTGCAGAAGAGTGTACCCATCATCATACAAACGAGAAGGTTTGAGAAAGCGATCTCAATGCCAAAGGGAAGATGGAATTCCATCTGTGCCAGAGCAACCGTGAGGAGCACAAAGGTCAGAGTGATACAAAGACGCTTACTGTTGGATTGGAAGTGATCCTCAACCACCGAGAGCAACCAACCGGCAAGAGCGCCGAGTACCAACGAAAGAAGAACCTCTAACAGGGGATTGATCAAAAGGGAAACGATGCCAACTGCCTCTGCACCGCTTTCCAGCGCTTGGGCAATACCCATCGAAACCGCAAAGCAAACAAGACCAACTGCGTCGTCAAGTGCAACAACAGGCAAAAGCAGACTGGTCAGGGGACCTTTTGCCTTGTATTGCTTCACGACCATCATGGTTGCCGCAGGAGCGGTCGCAGTAGCGATTGCGCCAAGTGTGATAGCAACCGAGAGAGGGAGCACTTCTTCCCCAAGGATAAAGTGAAGCCCGATCAGCGCGCCGTCGACCACCAGCATGGTCACAATTGCTTGCGCACAACCGACAATGGCTGCCTGACGTCCTGTTTTTTTGAGCGAGGAGAGCTTAAACTCCGAGCCAATGGCAAACGCAATAAAGCCGAGGGCAACGTCCTGCACGATCGCGCCGGTGCCTTTCATCATTTCGGCGTTCGAAAATACACCTGTAATGCCAAGCGCGCCAAGACCGTAAGGACCGATCAGCACGCCTGCAATCAAATATCCCGTAACGGCGGGAAGTCCCAAGGGCTTTGCAAAACGGGAGAGCAGCAATCCCATAAACAGTGCCAGCGCCAGACCAAACAGAACCTGGGAGCTGCCACCCTCGGAGAACGCACCTGCAAATTGTTCGTAAAACATAGTTAAATACCTTCTTTATGTAAAATAATCAAAATCACAAAACATCGACTATTATACTCCCATTGCGCGTGAATGTCAATAGGAAAATTAAAAAAATTTAAACATCTTTTTCACAATCTAAAAAGAACGAAAAAGAAAAAAGGAATTGACATTCGAGTGCGGATATGGTATACTGAATACAGAAAAAACGCGCGGAGGACAGTACAATGCTGAAAGTGGAACGCACATCCGTTATGAATATCGACAACGCCATCCGTGGCGCACGCAACCCCATGAACAGCTGGGCAAAGTCGGATAGCACCTATGACGAGAACGGCAAGTTTATTATCGGCGCCGCCGACCTTGATTTTGGTCACCGCTTGGCGGTTGCAGGCAGCGACCATCGCAAGTTTTTGCGTCAGGTGTTCGTTTCTGTTGACATCACCGCGCCCCTGTATTGGTGGAAGGAGTTTGACACCTACAAGGTCGGCACCGTTGCCAACTCTACCTCGACCATGCACAAGATCCACGCCAAGGAATTTTCTCGCGACGATTTCTCGCACGACCGCCTCGACGAGGGTGGACTCAATCTGCTCGATGCCATCATCGACTACCTCGAGTGCGAACGCCAAAAGTTCCTTGAGAACAAAGAGGACCGCCAAAGCTGGCACAATATGATCCAAATGCTGCCGTCCTCTTACAACCAAATGCGTACCGTTACGCTTAACTACGAAAACCTCATTAACATCTATTACGCGCGCCGCACCCACAAGCTCGCCGAGTGGCACACCCTCTGCGACTGGATCGAATCTCTCCCCTGCGCCGCCGAATGGATTTGTATTAGGGAGTGATTGGTAGATGATGCGGGGGAACCTTTTTCGCGAAAAAGGGTTCCCCCGCACCCCCTCCAAAAAGCACTCGCACAAAAAGAAAAAGAATTCACCCCAAAGATACGGACAGACGGGCGACGCAAGTCCGTGACTTGCTTTTGCTCTCGCAAGCGGCTGGGTAGCGAAGCGGCGCGAGCGTAATGAATGACAGTCCGGTGGACTGTCAGAACGTGAGCGTGACCGAGCCGCAGCGAGACCCACTAACCCTATCCGCTCAGAAAGTTGAGAGCCCATGAATAAAAATAAAAGGATAGCATACTTGCTATCCCTATTATTGTATCTTGGTAGGGGACGGCGCCCTCGACGTCCCGTAAAAAGCGGCGGGAGCAAGCCCCCGCCCTACGATATATAATAAAATTTATCGTAGGGGACGGCGCCCACGACGTCCCGAAAATAAACGGTTATCGTTTACAAAAAGCGGGCGACCACTGGTCGCCCCTACAATGAATTTCATAATAACCGTAGGGCGACCATTGGTCGCCCGCCTTTATTTGCAGAGATTTTTCGTTTTCTCGGACCGTCCGGGAGGCCGGTCCCTACAAAATTTATGTTTGCCCTTGTAGGGATCGGCATCCTCGACGGTCCGCGCCAATGGCAAACAACTCTCTTAACGGGCAGGGTCTTGGAGGTGCCTGACCGTTTGCGAGAGCCAAAGCGAGGGTTACCCTCGCGCCGTCCGTCTGTTAGTGCGCTGACAACTCTATTTTTAGACCTTTTGTTAGAGCGCTTTTTGGAAGGGGTGTGGGGGAACCCTTTTTCGCGAAAAAGGTTCCCCCACAATCTCTTTTCTGTCAAAAATTATTGAGCCGCGTCAACAATAGCGGTGAATTTTTCTGCAACGAGGGAAGCGCCGCCGATGAGGCCGCCGTCCACGTTGGGCTTTGCGAGCAGTTCAGCTGCGTTCTTTTCGTTCATCGAACCGCCGTATTGAATGGTAACGGACTCGGCAACGTCTGCGCCGTACATCGAAGCGAGGACCTTGCGGATAACGCCGCAGGTCTCCTCGGCTTGCTCGGGAGTGGCGGTCAGTCCTGTACCGATTGCCCAAACAGGCTCGTAAGCGATGATAACGTTCTTCATTTCCTCGGCGGAAACACCTTGCAGGTCGAGCTTGGTCTGCATAGCAACCACCTCGTCGGTGATGCCGGAAAGACGTTGCTCCTTTACCTCGCCCAGGCAAAGGATAACCTTCATGCCGGCAGCGAGAGCAGCCTTGGTGCGCAGGTTAACGGTCTCGTCGGTCTCGCCAAAATATTGACGTCTCTCGGAGTGACCGATAATAACGTATTCCACACCGCAAGCGGTCAGCATCTTTGCAGATACCTCGCCGGTGTAAGCGCCTTTTTCAGCAAAGTGAACGTTCTCGGCGCCGATTTGAATGTTAGAGCCCTTGGCAGCCTCTTGCGCAGCCGCGATGGTAACAAAGGGAGCGCAGAAGATGATGTCGCAGTTGTCTTTGCCTGCAACCATGGGCTTGATTTCGTTGATAAACGCAGTTGCCTCGGCAGGAGTGAAGTTCATCTTCCAGTTGCCGGCAATCACAGTTCTTCTTTTTGCAGGATTCATGTCAATTTCCTCTCTTATTTACAAAATAAGGGGAACGGCGGCTCGCCGTTCCCCGTTTGAATTTTTAGGATAAATTACTTATCAAGCAGGCAAGCAATGCCGGGGAGCTCAAGGCCCTCGAGGAACTCGAGAGATGCACCGCCACCGGTGGAGATGTGAGTCATCTTGGGGCCAAAGCCGAGACGCTCAACAGCCTCTGCGGAGTCGCCGCCGCCGATGATGGAAACTGCGCCGGACTCAGCAACTGCTGCGGCAACGGTCTCGGTACCGGTTGCAAAGTTCTTCCATTCGGAAACACCCATGGGGCCGTTCCAAACAACGGTGCCTGCGCCCTTGATAGCTGCGGAGAAGAGCTCGCAGGTCTTGGGGCCAATGTCAAGACCCATCCAATCGTCGGGGATCTTGTTGGAGTCAACGTACATAGCCTCGGTGTTCTCGTCGTATTCCTTACCAACCTTGTTGTCGATGGGGAGCAGGAATTTAACGCCCTTTGCCTCAGCCTTAGCCATCATCTCTTTTGCAAGGTCGATTTTGTCGGTCTCGCAAAGGGAAGTACCAACGCTGTAGCCCTTAGCAGCAAAGAAGGTGTAAGCCATACCGCCGCCAACGATGAGGGTGTCGCACTTTTCGAGGAGGTTGTTGATAACGCCGATCTTGTCGGAAACCTTAGCACCGCCAAGGATAGCAACGAAGGGACGTGCAGGATCAGCGAGGGCTTTACCCATAACGCCGATCTCTTTTTGAATCAGGTAGCCGCAAACTGCGGGGAGGTAATCAGCAACACCTGCGGTGGATGCGTGTGCGCGGTGAGCAGTACCGAAAGCGTCGTTTACAAACAAACCGCCCTCACCTGCAAGGTCAGCCAGAGCCTTTGCAAACTCGGGGTTGTTCTTGGTCTCGCGAGCGTCAAAACGAACGTTCTCAATGAGTACGCAGGTGCCGTTTTCCATAGCGGCAACCTTTGCCTGTGCATCTTCACCGATGATATCGGTTGCGAATACAACCTTGCCGTCAAGGTCTTGGTTGAGGCGGTCAGCTACGGGCTTAAGGGTGAACTTAACGGGATCGTTCTTGAGCGCCTTTGCCTTGAGCTCTGCGGTAGCAGCCTCTCTCTCGTTCTCGGGGAGAGCGTCAACCTTCTTTTGCTCCTTCTTATCCAACTTGAAGTTGGGAGTGAAGATTGCGTGGGGCTTGCCCATGTGAGAGGAGAGGATAACCTTTGCGCCCTTGTCCATCAGGTATTTGATGGTGGGCAGAGCACCAACGATTCTCTTATCGGAGGTGATAACGCCGTCCTTCATGGGGACGTTGAAATCGCAACGGACAAATACCTTTTGACCGGCTTTGATTTCGATATCTTCAATCGACTTTTTGTTGTAGGTCATAATTTTTCATTCCTTTCAAAAAATAAGAATTTTGCTCATACGCATATATCATACCACAAATTGGGAAAATTATCAATAGGTTTTGTGAAATTTTTGACTTACTTTGAGAGAAAAGTTTTTGGAGAGAATGCGGGGGGAACTTCTTGAAAGAAGTTCCCCCCGCACCCCCTTCAAGAACTTTCACGCAAAGGGGCATTTATAGAGTTGTTAGTTTGGTTTCTTGATTTCCAGATCAAAGACCGCATTAGGATTGTATTCTGCAAACACGTTGATGCAATCGGCGCAAACAGAGATGTTGCTGAATGTGTTGTTTCTTCTAATGCCGCAGTGCTTTCTTGTTTTTTGTGTCTTTTTGCACATCTCACATTCGCCGACGGAATCTTCCCCAAAAACAGCCAAGGATTTGCAGGAATATTCTTCGGGCGTCATTCCAACCTCGCGGAGATATGCCTCGGCACTGCCATCCTTTTTGGATGTAACAGAGGGCAATTTTTGCATTTTCCAAACAACATCCTGTTGGGGCGGACTCGTGGGCGTCTGTGGATCTAATAGCTCGATAATTCTGTCAAGCTGCTCGCGTTGCTTCAGGTCGGGCAGAGCGATTACATAGAGACAACCGATCATACCAAGCCAAAAGCATATCATAAAGCAATTAAATTCCTCACCGTACCCCTTTTGGCGGGCAATCTTTTCCATCGCCTTTGCCATTATCAAGTTCCAAATAACATCAATAACAACAAGGACGAGAAGCAAAATTAACAAGTCACTAATTAGTATCTGCTGATCTTTCATTTTACTGTCCTTCCTAAAAACAAAAAGGTGTGCACAACCGAAGTCATGCACACCGAAAAACGCAAACCCCGATTGTTGTCACACAAACCGATAGGAATAGGAATATTTCAGCCACATCTCACCGTTAAGGGGTTTACGTTTTTACGTAACGTAAACCGGTGAGACGTTATTTTGGCTAAAAAAGGGTACAGTTATCCCTACAAAAGAAAAAGACCTATTCCGAAATTATTCAGTTTGTGTGACACCTTGATTATAACACGAGGAAGCGGGTTTGTCAATGATTTTTGAAAAAAACACCTCAAATAAACCGTCAACCTGTCATCCTGAGCGGAGTCGAACTTCTGCTGAGCGAGAAGCGAGGCAGAAGCGCAAGGCGTAAGCCGCCGCGGGATCTCGTAACGAGCCTCGGTGGCTTGCCGCGGGGGATGTTACATTTGTTATGACAAGCCACCCAAACTCGCAAAGAGATCCCGTCGTCGCTATAGCTCCTCGGTTTTACCTCGCTCTTCGCTCGGTAAAACTTCGACTGCGTAAAACGCAAGCGTTTTTCTTCGCTCAGGATGACATGTTGATTTTTTATTTGGTTATTATCGTTAGAGGCGGGGCGTCGAGGACGTCGTCCCCTACAAAGGTTGTTTGGTTTTGTTGCGGGAGGGGAGACCCCTCCTCTACGAAAACATAAAAATTGATTGTAGGGGAGGCGTTTCGCCTCCCGCGTTTATTCTCGATGTGCGTTTGTTTTCGGGACGTCGAGGCGCCGTCCCCTACCAAGACACAATAATAGGGATAGCAAATACGCTATCCCTTTGTTGTGTTTCTACTCTCCTAACGGGCAGGGTCTTGGAGGGTCTCGCTGCGGCTCGTGTCACAAAAGTTGCCTGCGGCAACTTAACGTTCTGACAGTCCACCGGACTGTCATTCATTACGTTCGCGCCGCTTCGCTACCTGACCGTTAGCGGTAGCAAAAGCGCATCCTCGTGATGCGCGTCGTCTGTCTGTTAGTGTAGTAGTGAGCCTATTTTTAGACCTTTTGTCAGAGAGTTCTTGAAAGGGGCGTGGGGAAAACTTCTTGCAAGAAGTTTTCCCCACAAAATCTCTTTTCTTATTGACAAGAACACATAATTGGGATATAATAAAAGGGAAGTTTAAACCCCATGGAGGTACAAAATGGAGCAAAGCAAACTGCAAGCCTTGCGCGAGGCAGCAAGACAGATCCGCATTGGTGTTATCAAGAGTACAAACGCGGCAAAGTCGGGGCATCCCGGCGGCTCGCTTTCCATCGCCGACATTCTGGCGTATCTGTATTTTGAAGAAATGAACATCGACCCCGCAAATCCTCAAGATCCCATGCGAGACCGTTTTGTTCTCTCCAAGGGACACTGCGCCCCGGGGCTTTATTCCGCGCTTGCAAACCGCGGCTATTTTCCCGTGGAGGAGCTGACCACGCTGCGCAAGATCGGTGCACGTCTGCAAGGGCACCCCGATATGACACTCACCCCCGGCGTTGATATGTCGGCAGGATCTTTGGGGCTTGGCATCAGCTCGGCGGCAGGCATGGCGCTGGCAGGCAAAATTGACGGCAAGGACTACCGCGTTTACACCATCGTCGGCGACGGCGAGAGCGAGGAGGGACAGGTTTGGGAGGCTTGCATGTTCGCAGCCCACTACAAGCTTGATAACCTCTGTGTGATCATCGACTGGAACGGATTGCAGATCGACGGTCCCGTCTCCGAGGTTATGAACCCCACACCCCACGATAAAAAGCTCGAAGCCTTTGGCTTCCACGTTATTTCCATCGACGGTCACGATTTCGAGCAGATCGAAGCGGCTTTCAATGAAGCAAAAGCCGTCAAGGGCAAGCCCACCGCCATCGTTGCCAAAACGGTCAAGGGCAAGGGCGTATCCTTCATGGAAAACAAGGTCAACTGGCACGGCGCGGCTCCCAACGATGAGCAATGTGCCCAGGCTTTGGCGGAACTGAATGCGTAAGGAGGGTATCAGAATGGCAGAAAAATTGGCAACCAGAGAAGCATACGGCGCGGCTCTTGTTGAGCTGGCAGATAAATACGATTTTGTGGTTCTTGATGCCGACCTCGCAGAGGCGACCAAAACCATCAAGTTTAAAAAGGCGTGTCCTGAAAGATTTTTTGATTGCGGCATTGCCGAGGGCAATATGATGAGCGTGGCGGCAGGAATCGCCACCACAGGAAAGACCGTTTTTGCATCCAGCTTTGCCATGTTTGCCGCAGGCAGAGCCTTCGAGCAGGTGCGCAACTCCATCGGTTACCCCCACCTCAACGTCAAAATCGGCGCAACCCACGCAGGCATCACCGTCGGCGAGGATGGAGCAACCCACCAATGCAACGAGGATATCGCGCTGATGCGCACCATCCCCGGCATGACCATTGTCAACCCCTCGGATGCCATTGAGGCAAAAGCTGCAGTCGAGGCGGCACTCACCACAAACGGCCCGTTCTATCTTCGTTTCGGACGTTTTGCCGTACCGATCATCAACGACACCCCCGACTACAAGTTTGAGCTTGGCAAGGGTGTTTGCGTGGCAGACGGCAAGGATGTTACCATTGTGGCAACCGGACTGATGGTCTCCATGGCGCTGGAAGCAAGAGACCTGCTTGCTAAAAAGAAAATCCGTGCACGTGTGATCAATATGCACACCATCAAGCCCATCGACAAAGAAATTTTGGCACAGGCTGCCGCCGAGACGGGTGCGATCGTTACCGCCGAGGAGCACAACATCATTGGTGGACTTGGCGCGGCTGTTACCGAGGCGATCTGCGAGAGCTGTCCCGTTCCCGTCATTCGCGTTGGTATGAATGACACCTACGGGCACTCGGGCACCGTTCCCGCACTCCTGGAGGCGTACGGACTGACCCCCGAAAAAATTGCCGAGGCTGCCAAAAAAGCGATCTCGATGAAAAAATAAGTTACGTGGGGGAGGGGAGCCGAGCTTTCTTCCCCCGATGCAATGTAGAAATCCCGTAATTTTGGTATTCGAAAGAACCAACCCTTCCGTCACTCGCAAGCTCGTGCCACCTCCCCTTGCACAGGGGAGGCTGAAATTGCAAAACTCGTCTCGAAAAAACTTTCCGCACGAAAACACTTAAGACGCTGCAATAGAGTGTGTGGGCAAAAACCCAAAGCCTTCCCCTTGAGGGGAAGGTGGCGAGTATTACGAGCCGGATGAGGTGACGGATGCGGAGCATCCGATAAAAGTATTGAGCACGAAAGGAACAGAGACAAACTCTGTGAAAACAAACTATGAAATACATTCTGGCATCCAAGTCTCCCAGACGTCGCGAGATATTGGAAATGCTCGGCGTCACCTTTGAGGTCATCACCTCGGATGCCGACGAGAGCAGCGACATCACCGATCCCTACAAACTTGTCGATGAGCTTTCTCTCCGCAAGGGACTTGCCGTGCGCGATGCACTTCTTGCAAAAGGATATGATTTGAGCGATACGGTCATTATTTCGTCGGATACCATCGTTGCCATCGACGGTGAGATCTTGGGCAAGCCCGTGGACGAGGAAGACGCAAAAAGAATGCTCCGCCTTTATTCGGGCAGAGACCACGAGGTCGTCAGCGGTATATGTCTCATTGGCAAGGGTGTGCTTGGCGTGAGCCACGAGGTCACCACCGTCACCTTTGACGAGATGGACGAGGAGACGATTTGCAACTACGTCAGAGCCGCAAAGCCTTACGACAAAGCAGGCGCGTACGCTATTCAAGGGCTTGCATCGGCATACATCGAGGGTATCAAGGGCGACTATTTCAACGTGGTCGGGCTCCCCGTGCACCGTATGTGCCGCCTGCACCAAGAAATTTTCAAAGAAAATTTGCTATAAGGGGTAGGCAAACGCAAATCTTTGTGATATAATAGATTTAAGATTTTAAAATTTTTAAGGAGGTGAGCACCGTTGGCAAAGCAGATCGGCATTGATCTTGGTACATCAAACACAATGATCTATCTCAAAGACAAGGGCATCGTGTTGCGCGCGCCCTCGGTGGTCTCTCTCGACCGTACCACCAAAGAGGTCATCGCATCGGGCACAACTGCCAAGCGCATGGTGGGCAAAACGCCGGGCAACATTCTCGCCCTTCGCCCCCTCAAGGACGGTGTTATCACCGACCTACATACCACCTCTTTGATGCTGCACGACTTTTTTGAGCGCATGGATATGACGTCCTTCTTCAACCGCCCCGTAGCGCTTGTGTGTATTCCTTACGGAGTGACCGGCGTTGAACGCCGCGCCGTTGAGGATGCCACCTTTGAGGCGGGAGCCAAGAACGTGGGACTGATCGACCAACCCATTGCGGCGGCAGTCGGTGCGGGTATTCAAATTTCCAAGGCGAGAGGCGCCATGGTCGTTGACCTTGGCGGCGGCGTTTCTGAGACGGCGATCCTCAGTCTTGGCGGCGTGGTGCAGTCCAACTCTCTGCGCGTTGCGGGGAACGAATTGGATATCGCAATCGTCAATTACTTAAAGCAAACGCGCAACATCCTCATCGGTGATATCACCGCCGAGGTGCTCAAAAAGCGCATCGGCACGGCAGTGTCCGACATCGACCGCGGCAGCATGGAGGTCTGTGGCAGAGACCTGCGCACAGGTCTTGCCGTTACCATTGAGGTCAAGAGCGGGGAAGTGCGCGAGGCGATCAAGGAGCCGCTCTCCGAAATTATTTCCATGGTCAAAATGACACTCGAGGAAACGCCCCCCGAGCTCTCCGCCGACATTTTTGATTTTGGCATCGTGCTCGTTGGCGGCGGCTCATTGCTCCCCGGTATCGACCGCGCCATCAGTGACCGCACGGGCATTCGCGTCATCATTGCCAAAAAGCCGATGGAGGCAGTATGCCGCGGACTTGGCAGAATGCTGCAAAGCGCAGGAGACTTCTCCGAGTTTGTCAAATACAAAGTCAAGTAGATCATCAACAGCAAGGGCGAGCACATCACCGCCCTTGTTTTTATCAAAAAAGTAGCGTGAAAGTTTCGTAATTGAAAAGCCGAAATGCACCGCTTTCGCCATCGTTTTGTACCGCCGCAGAGCGGTAGAAGGGAGATTAAGATGAACCAATATCAAGACTACAATTATCAGGATTACAGCTATCAAGATTATTATACTGCACCTACAACGCCGCCCCTTAAGCTTTCCCGCGTGCGTTGGCATATCGGCATCATTGCATTTGCCGTTGTACTGGTCATTATTTTGACCTCGGTGGCACAGGCGGTCATTCACAGTGTTGTTCTCAATCAATTCCCCGCCGTTACCGAAAACGAGTGGTACATGTGGGCGCTTTCTTCCTTGCCCATGTATTTTGTTGGCATGCCTTTGGCGTTCTTGTTGCTGTGCACCGTTCCCAAAAGCGCACCGCAAAAAAGACGGCTGAACCCTTTGATGTGGGTGGGCTTTCTTTGCCTGTGCTTTGCTCTCTCCTTTGCAGCAAATTTTGTGGGGCAGTATATCAGCTCCTGGATCTCCCTTTTGACAGGGGCCGAGGTGGAGAACGAGCTGGAGCAAATGACCGTTGTCACCCCTCTTGGCATTAACATTCTCTTTGTGGGTATCCTCGCCCCCATTTTTGAGGAGCTCTTTTATCGCAAAGCGGTCATTGACCGTTTGCGCCGCTACGGAGACCTGCCCGCTATCCTGATCTCGGGTGTGATCTTCGGTTTGATCCACGGCAACCTCAGTCAGCTCTTTTATGCAACCGTAGTTGGCATTTTGCTCAGCTTTATCTACGTGCGCACGGGCAGCGTGCTCTATACCATTTCCATCCACTCCGCCTTTAACATGATCGGCGGTGTTTATACAACTGAGCTTCTTCGCCGCCTGGGCGAAACGCTTACTCCTGCCGAGGGCGATACCCTGGGTGCGGCGATGCTGATGGCTTATAACATTTTTGTTATTTTCGCTCTCGTTGTTGGCATTATCTTTTTGATTGCCAACCTGCGCCGCTTCCGCCGATCCCTCGGGCAAGGGGAATATACCCTCACCCGCGAGGCATGGTCAAACGTCATCATTGCCAACCCCGGCACATGGGTGCTTGTGGTGATGATCGCATTTTTGATCCTTTCCAGCCTTTTGGTATAACTTGATTTTTCATTTCGATTTTTTTGAAAGGAGGTGTCCGTGTGAACAATCGCAACCCCAACCACACGTTGCGCTATCTTGGCATTGTAGCACTGTTTTGCTTGGTTTGCGTGATCTATCTCGGCAGACTGTTCTTCATACAGATCTCCGGTCGCGAGAACGAGTACACAGCGGACATCAAAGAACGTGAGGTCACTGTGCAAGCGGTGCGCGGTGAGATCTATGACCGCAACGGCGTCAAGCTTGTGGCAAACCGATACAGCTATGATCTTTCCGTCGCGCACAAGCCGTTTTTTGCTCTTTCGGTGCAACAAAGAAACGATGTCTGTCTCAAAATACAGTCGGCGCTTGCCAAGCGCGGCGGCGAGGGGGTCAGAGAACAAAAATTCTTCCCGTTTGACGGCACCTATCCCAATTACACCTACAGTGCCGACACCCTGAACGGTGACTCGATCCGCTCCTATCGCCTCAAGCGCGTGCTCGGAGACCTCGGACTCAAAGCCGAAGCCACTGCCAAAGAGCTGCGCGACTATTACACCGACACCTACGACCTTTTGCAAACCGATAACCAAGGTAACCGTCGCTTCAGCGACCAAGAGGTCGATACCCTGATTCGAATGTATTACGATATGGATGCCGCGCGCTTCCGCTCGTCGGGAGAGTATGTTCTTTGCGAGGGCGCGGATATGTTGCTGATGACCTACATCAAGGAACAAAACATCCAGGCAGTCAACTTTACCGTTAACGTCGAAAGAGAGTATTGCTATCCCGGCTATGCATCGCACATCCTCGGTCTTGTCGGTCCCATCTATGACGAAGAGTGGGATTACTACAACGAGCTTGGCTACCAAATGAATGCCATTGTCGGCAAATCGGGTTGCGAAGCGGCATTTGAAAATTATCTGCGCGGCACCGACGGCAAGGTCAAGATCAAAGAGGACAAAAACGGCAACGTTTTGGACGTTGAGGTTTTGAGTGATGCCGTAGCGGGCAATGACGTCTATTTGACCATTGACATCAACCTGCAAATTGCCGCAGAGGATGGCTTGAAAGAAAACGTAGAGTACGTTGCGGGACAACCCGAGGGTGGCTCCTGTCAGGCAGGTGCGGTTGTGGCAATGGATCCCAACACCTTTGAGGTGCTTGCCATTGCATCCTATCCCACCTATGATCTGACCACCTACAATGCCGATTACAATCTGCTGGCACAGGACCCTGCAAAGCCTTTAACCAATCGCGCATTGTTTGGCTTTTATGCCCCCGGTTCTACAATCAAGCCCGGCATGGCAGCAATTGCACTTAAGGAAGGCGTTTTGCATCAAACAGAAAATATCGTCTGCACAGGCAGATACAAAAACACCATTGGCTGCTCAACTTACTCCGATTCCCACTCGTGGGGAAGCATTGATGTGGTAGAAGCTATCGCTTATTCCTGCAACAGCTTTTTCTGCGAGCTTGGAGATCGCCTTGGTATTGAAAAAATGGAGAAATACCTCTCACAGTTCGGCCTTGGGCAACTCACAGGCTTGGAGCTTGGCGGCGATCCGGGAATCCTTGCAGGTCCCAGCTACCGCGGGGAGATTCAAAGCCCCGAGCTCTGGCAGCCCGGCATGACCTGGCAGGCAGCCATTGGGCAGTCCGATCACCAGCTCTCCCCCATGCAACTGGCTTGCTACATAGGCACACTTTCCAACGGCGGCACAAGATATACGGCACATCTGCTGCATAGCGTTTATCGCTTTGGCAGTGATGAACCCAGCTTTGTGTATACGCAAACCGAAGATACTGTGCTGAGCCGTTTGGACATCGCACAAAATGACCTTGACACCGTTTTTGAGGGCATGAAAGAAATGGTGCAGGAAACAAATTTCACGCGTCGCTGGTTAAGCGACAACGATGACATTCCCGTGACAGTTGGCGGCAAAACAGGAACCGCGCAAAAGGGGGCCGATCTCCCCGATAACGCGCTCTTTGTAGCGACGGCACCTTATAACGATCCCGACATTGTCATCTCAGTGGTTTTGGAGGATGGTGCACACGGTTACTATTCCGCCATTACCGCCGCAAGAATTTTAGAAGCCTATTACAGTGAACAATAAGAAAAAAGTCCAGGTCGAAAGACTTGGACTTTTTGCGTTAAACATAATGTGTATTGTAAATTTGCATATTTATTAAATGATGCATCGCCTGCGGCGACATGATGTTATGCTTCGCATAATGATGTTGCTCGTTTCACTCGCAATGATGCGATGCTTGCCATAAAATGTGGCGAAGCCACGCATCATAAGGCGTAGCCATCATCATTGGGCGTAGCCCAACATCATTTGCCGAAGGCAAACATCATTCAAAAAACGCACCTTTGTCTTGGTAGACAAAAGTGCGTTTTTTGTTGGCACACCATGGCGGATTCGAACCGTCGACACCAAGCGTCGGAGGCTTGTGCTCTATCCAGCTGAGCTAATGGTGCATCGTTTGCCGTGATGGTATTATACCATATTTTCTGCCTGATTGCAAGCCGTTCCGCACAAAAAAATCGAAAGCGGCAAACTTTTCGCCGCCATTTTTCGGCAAAAGAAAAATCTTTTGTAGGGCAGGGGCTTGCTCCTGCCGCCTTAAGAGTGTTTTGCTCAAACAAAGCGGCGGGAGCAAGCCCCCGCCCTACGTTGTCTTATTCTTTATCAAATAGTTCTTCCATCTTTACGCCTAAAATTTTCGAAATTACATAAATCTCCTTGTCGGTTGCACTGCGCACTTGCCCCTCGAGCTTGGAGTAGCTTGTCGGATTGATGTCACATCCCATCACCTGCATTTTTGCAATAAAATCCTTTTGCTTAATGCCGCGTTCTTTGCGGAGCAATTCGATATTTCTTCCAACCATATTGGCGTTTCCGTATTCTTGCTTGCGAATTTTCATAATGATTCCTTGCTTTTGTTCTTTTTTAGAATTATAACCCGAAAAACACTTGACAAAATTCTAAAACAGAATTATAATATAAATAATTCCAAAAAGGAATAATAAACATTTGAGGAGAAGAATGATGAAAATTTGCTCGAAATGCGGAAATGGAATCTCTGATACCTCCGACTTTTGCCCCTCATGTGGTTTTATGATCGAGGATCCTATCGGTGATGCGAGACCTGAAGAGGATGAAGAATATGAAGATTATGAAGATTATGAATATGATAAAATCAGTGTTGGACTTTGCATTTTGGCAGTGCTGATTCCTTTGTTTGGCTTTATCTATTGGGCGATTGAGCACGAAAGACCGAGAAGAGTGAGAGCGTGCTTAATTGCCAGCCTGATTTCTTTTGGCATCGGTTTTCTTTTTAATTTGATTGTTTTGGCGCAAACATGGGTAATTTATTTCCAAAGATTTTGAAAAAATAAAAAAGCCACGGTTGTGGCTTTTTTATTTTTGAATATCCCGTCTGCTTTTTTTCAAAACCTCTTGCAATCGTGTCGGGGATTTGATATAATAAAGGGTAATGAAGTACACGAAATACACAAAGAGGTTATAAACATGGCAGAAAAGCTTTCTATGCAACCCTACAAGGGCACAAGAGATTTTTATCCGCAGGAAATGAAGCTGCGCAACTGGTTCTTTGGCGTCATTCGCAAAGAGCTTGAGAACGCGACGTTTGACGAATACAACGGTCCCATGCTGGAATCCTTGGACATCTACGCTGCAAAGAGCGGCGAAGAGATCGCTACCAAGCAGACCTACAACTTTGCCGACAGAGGCGACCGCCGTTTGGCGATCCGTCCCGAAATGACGCCCACCGTTGCCCGTATGGTCGCGGCAAAGATGGGTGAGATGAGCTTTCCGCTCAAGTGGTTCTCCATTGGCAATATGTATCGCTACGAAGCACCCCAAAGAGGCCGCCTGCGCGAATTCTGGCAGATCAACGTCGATATCTTTGGTTGTAACACATACGAAGCCGACCTTGAGGTCATCACAAGCGCTATTCGCATTATGCGCGCTTTTGGCGCGGATGAAAAGATGTTCACCGTGCGCATCAACAACCGCCGTTTCTTCAATGACGTTGTTACCGCCATTACAGGCAAGGATGCCGAGGGCAGCCGTCAGGTCTCCAAGGTCATCGACCGCAAAAACAAGGTCACGCGCGAAAGCTACGAAAAGGATCTCACCGCTCTTGGTCTGACCGCACAACAGATCGCCAAGATCGATGCTCTGTATGAAATGAGCGTGGAAGAAGCCACTGCACTTTGCCCCGAATCGCAAGGCGCGCAGGAGCTTTTGTCTCTGTTTACGGCACTGCGCAAAATGGGCTTGGATAAATACTGTATGTTTGATTTCGGCATCATTCGCGGCTTGGATTATTACACGGGCACTGTTTTTGAGGTGTTCGACAACGCCCCCGAAAACAACCGCGCCATGTTTGGCGGCGGCAGATACGACAACCTCGTTGACTTGTTTGTAAAGAACGCGCGCATCTCGGGCGTGGGCTATGGCATGGGCGACGTAACGCTGGAGAACTTCCTGACTACGCACAACCTCGTTCCCGAGAGCTTTGGCTCGGCAGTCAAGGTGCTGGTCACTCGTTTTGACGACGTTCCCTACGAGGCGTACACCTCGCTGGTAGAGAATCTGCGTGATGCAGGCATCGTGTCTTCGATGTATCTCGGACAAAAGAAGTTTGGCAAGCAGCTCGAATACGCCGTCAAGGGCGAATATTCGCACGCCGTCATCATGGGCGGTGACGAGTACGCACGCGGCGTGGTTCGCCTCAAGAACCTTGCTACGCGCGAGGAAAAAGAGGTTGCTCTCGCTGACTTGCAAGCAGAACTCAACGCATAAAAACACGGGGAAGAGGACACGCGCTTCTTCCCCTGATTTGTAAAGAATATGGATGTTTTCTTCTGGCAGTTTCGCGCGTTGGTTGCCAAAAGCCTTCCCCTTGAGGGGAAGGTGGCGAGCTTGCGAGACGGATGAGGTGATTTCCAAAAGCAATTGTAACCCAAAAGGAGTGCAATATGGAACGAAAAACAGCGTTTATTTACACGGGCGGCACCGTGTTTGACGAATACCTAACCGAAAAACCCGAGGTAGGCGCCCTTGTCATCGCCGCCGATGCGGGATACCTGACTGCCCGTCGCTTGGGCATCACGCCCGACGTTGTCCTTGGTGACTTTGACACCCTCGGTGAGGAGAACATCCCCGACGGTGTGGAGTGTCTGCGCGTCCCTCGTGAGAAGGACGACACCGACACGCAGCTTGCCGTCAAGGTTGCCATCGAGCGCGGAGCGGAAGAGATCACCATCGTTGGCGGAATGAGCGGTCGCATCGATCACACGCTCTCCACCCTCGCCATTCTTGAGGATTTGTGGGAGCGCAAGGAGGGGCGCATCTTTGCCATCCTCACCGACGGCAAAAACCGCGTGCGCTTTATCCGCAATGGCGGCACTATTCTGCCGCGCTCGCAGTATCGCTTTTTCTCGCTCATCGCAGCCGACGAAACGGTCAAGGGTATCACCCTCGACGGCTGCAAGTACCCCCTCAAAAACGGCCGCATCTTGCGCCGCAACCAGTGGGCGGTCTCAAACGAGATCGTGGGCAACTGTGCCCTCATTGAGATCAAACGCGGCGGAGCTTGGATTATTGAGAGTATGGATTGATTTTTTGTGGAATGGACGCGGGGAAACTTTTTTCGCGAAAAAAGTTTCCCCGCACCCCTTCAAAAAAGCACTCACAAAAGTAAACATAAAGGGATAGCATACTTGCTATCCCTTTTGCATATTGGGTTAAATTTTAATAATGACGCTGTTTGTGCCGCTTTCGGTGACTTCCACAAGGTTCCAGTCGCGGTGCTTTTTCTTATACCTTTTCAACTCTTTGATAAACAAAACGGTTTGCTTGCGTGACAGATGAATTCCTTTCTTCTTCAAGGATCTGCGAATGATGCCCGCGGTGAAGCGATTAATAACAAGACCTGTTGGAAAACGGAGCACCATTTTCAATTTATCGCTTTTGATAGAGATTTTCATTTTGTCTTACTCCACAAATATCTGTATGCTGTCACCGTCATCGCTTTCCATGTCCATAAGATTTCCAACAACGCCTTGCTCTACAAGCTCTAAAATCTTGGAAAGGTCGACGTTTCTGAGCGCTTCGTTGCCGCTTGATACTTGCGTCATGTTCAAGCCTATATCAAGTCCTACTTTTACCAAAGGCATAGGAATATTGATACGCACGTTGTCTTTCTTCCTTGCAGATTTTATAATGATGCGGAGTATCATGTTGTTGATATTTTTTCTCTCGCTTGCGGGAACGATTTGAACGGCAGGTGCATTTTCTTGCTTGCCCGAGAGAAGCTCATCCACGCTCACACCAAGCGTTTTTGCAAGCAGGGGGAGCAGGGAAATATCGGGGCAGGTCTGGTCGTTTTCCCACTTGCTGACCGCTTGCGCGCTAACACCTAATTTTTCGGCAAGCTCATCTTGCTTCAATCCTTTTTCGTGGCGGAGAGCCGCAATTCTTTTTCCAAGTGTTGTGTTCATAAGTACAACTCCTTTCTTGTGATGGCTCCATTATACCATCCCCCAGCGGCAAAGTGAAGCGAACAACAGTTGAATAAAGGCAAATTTACTCAACCAAGCGGAGATTTTTCACTCAACCATCGGTTGTTTGAACCCATTATAGCAGAAAAACGGGGAATTTTCAAGTGGGATAAGACAAACCGCCAAACTTTTTCGTTTACGGTGCGCTAATAAACGATTATATGTGAATAAAAAACGGGCGACCAATGGTCGCCCCTACGGTGAATATTAAATTTTTTGTAGGGACCGACGTCCCCGGCGGTCCGTTTCTCCTCAAAACAAGTTTCCTAGAAAGCAGGGTCTCGGTGGCCCCTGATTTCTTGCGAGAGCCAAAGCGAGGTTTATCCTCGCGCCGCCCGTCCGTCAGTACACTAACGACTTATTTTTATAGATTTTTTGTGCGAGAGTTCTTGAAAGGGGTGTGGGGGAAACTTCTTGCAAGAAGTTTCCCCCACAAATCCTCAAATATCTAACAACTTTCTAAACGGTGTAATATAAGCCGCGGCGCGGGCGGCGTCGGATGCTTCGGCAAAGATGCGGAGCAGAGGCTCGGTGCCGGAGAAGCGGCAAATGACGAAGGAATCATCCGAGAAATAGACCTTGCAGCCGTCCTCGTAGCTGACGCGAACGACGTCGGCATCAAAGTCGGGGAGCTTTTTGTCAACCATCAAGGTCTTTTGAATTTCGGGCTTGCGCTCGGCAGGGAACTCGAGGTTGGCTTCCACCATCTCATGAGTGCCAAAACGGTCTTCCAGCTCGCGCAGCATCTTGGTGGGAGAGCCGAGTGCGCAGACCATCTCGATAAAGAGGGAAGCGGCATAGATAGAGTCCTTGCCGTGAATGTGTCCGCGAACAGTCAAGCCGCCCGAGGACTCACCGCCGAGGACTGCATCGTATTGGTCAATGCCTGCGGAAATATACTTAAATCCAATGGGGACCTCGTGACATTCCTCGCCAAAGGATGCGGCGATCTTGTCAAGCATGTGCGTGGTGGCAAGGTTGCGTACAACGGGACCTTTCCAGCCCTTGTGCGCGTGCAGATAGTAGTAGAGCAGGCAAAGGATCTGGTTGGCATCAATGTAGTTGCCGTTCTCATCCACAATGCCCAAGCGGTCGCCGTCGCCGTCAAAGGCGATGCCAAGGTCATAACCGCCTGCAACCACGTGGTTGCGCAGATCGTACAGGCGAGACTCGGTGGGCGCGGGAATGCCGCCGCCAAAGTAGGCGTCCTTGTTGTCGTTGATCAGGTCAACCGTGCAGCGCAGCGTTTGCAAAATGACGGTGATGGGATAAATACCCGAGCCGTGCATGGGGTCAAAGAGGATGCGCAGACCGCGCTCCTTGATAACAGATTGGTTGAGCTTGGAGAGAATGTGATCGATAAAATCGTTAAAGGGCGCGTGCATGTAGGAGACGAGCCCCTTTTCCTCTCCCTCTTTGATGGAAAGGGTGGGGATATCAAGGTCGGCATCTTCCGCAAGGAGCGCTTCCATGCGCGCGGTAGTCTCCAAAGGTGCGTCGCGGCCTTCCTCTACGATCAGCTTGATGCCGTTGTAGGCAGAGGGGTTGTGGCTTGCTGTCACCTCAAGACCGTAGTGCAGCTTGTGATGCTCGGTCAAAAACATGATCAGCGGCGTGGGGGTGGAGCGATTGACCAGGATAGATGCAATGCCCTGCGCCGCCAGTACCTCTGCGATCCAGCGAGAGGAGATCTCCGACAAAAAGCGGCGGTCATAGCCGATCACAATGGGCTGGTCGGTCTTTCCTTCTTCACGAGCCAAACGGCAAACGGCATACGCCACGCGCTGCACGTTGGCTTTGATAAAATCGTCACCAATGATGCCGCGCCATCCGCCCGTACCAAATTCAATTTTTTGTTGCTTACTCATATTCGTAGCCTCCAATCTCGATTTTGGTATTCGTTGGTATTATTATAACTTTTTTTTGTGCCAATTGCAAGACAAAATCAAAAAAATAGCCCAAATAAAATAAGATGGGGCGAAAATGAAAGAACTTTCCCGCTTTTTTGTCACAAAGCCGAAAAAACAAAAACAAATTTTCAATTTGCTCTTGCATTGCGGCACTTTTTGTTTTATAATATACAATGACAGAATATGTCCGCACAGTCGGACAAAATCGCGCGGCGCTTGGCGCACGCAAAAATCGAGGAGGAACAAAATTATGAAAATTCTGGTTATCAACGCAGGTAGCTCGTCTATTAAGTATCAGTTGATCGATATGGAGAACGAATCCGTGCTCGCAAAAGGTCTTTGCGACCGTATCGGTATTGAGGGCGGCAACTTCAAGCACAAGGTAGAGGGCAGAGAAGATTATAAGCTCGACATCTTTATGAAGGACCACGCAGCAGCAGTAGAGATCGTTCTGGACACCCTGACTTCTAAAGAAAACGGCGTTATCGAGTCTCTTTCTGAGATTACCGCAGTCGGACACCGCGTGCTCCATGGCGGCGAAAAGTTCTCGGGCTCTGTTATTATTGACGAAAAGGTTATTGCAGCCATCGAAGAGTGCTGCGAGCTCGGCCCCTTGCACAACCCCCACAACCTCACCGGCATCCGCGCTTGCGAAAAGACCATGCCCGGCGTACCTCAGGTAGCTGTTTTTGATACCGGCTTCCACCAAACCATGCCCGATTACGCATACATGTATGCGCTTCCTTATGAATACTACGAAAAGTACCGCATCCGCCGTTACGGCTTCCACGGCACCAGCCACCGCTACGTTTCTATGCGTGCAGCTCTGATGCTGGGCAAGGATCCCGCAAACGCAGAGGGACTCAAGATCGTTACCTGCCACCTTGGCAACGGTTCTTCCATTGCTGCAGTTAAGGACGGCAAGTGCTATGACACCACCATGGGCTTGACTCCTCTGGAAGGCATTATGATGGGTACCCGTTGCGGCTCCATCGACCCTGCAATCGTTCCGCTTCTGATGAAGAAAGAGAACCTCACTCCCGACCAGATCGACACCATTATGAATAAAAAGTCCGGTATGCTGGGCGTTACACAAAAGACCAGCGATAACCGCGACATCGGCGAGGGTGCAAAGAATGGCGATAAGCGTTGTCAACTCGTTGAAAAGATGGTTGTTCACCAGCTCACCAAGTACGTAGGCTCCTTTGCAGCGGCAATGGGCGGCGTTGATGCCATCACCTTTGCAGGTGGTATTGGTGAAAACAACCCCAACTATCGCTCCGACGTAGCCAAGAATTTGGCATTTATGGGCGTTAAGATCGACGAAGAACTCAACGCAAAGGCGATCCGCGGTGCGGCCGAGGTTGATATCTCCGCTCCCGATTCCAAGGTTCGCGTGCTCGTCATTCCCACCAACGAGGAATTGATGATCGCAAAGGATACCGAGGAACTTGTAAAGGCTCTGTAATTCCTTTATGGTAGAAGCGATTAAGCAGTTTTTTTTGGAAACTGTTGGGCGAGAGCTTTGCGTGTTCTTTTGCTCAATGCTTCCCATCATCGAGTGTCGCGGCGCAATTCCGCTCGGCTGGGGGCTTGGTATGCCGTGGTGGCAGACCGCGCTCTTCAGCATAGCAGGGAACCTTTTGCCCGTGCCGTTCATTCTCTTGTTCATTCGTGCTATTCTCAAATGGATGAGAGAGAGCCGCGTCAAATTTTTTGCAAGCGTTGCCGCATGGCTTGACCGTAAAATAGAAAAGCACAAGGGAACGATCGAAAAATATTCCTATTGGGGCGTTGCTATTTTCGTAGCCGTGCCACTACCCGGAACAGGCGCGTGGACAGGAACGCTGATCGCCTCGGTGCTCGGGCTCGATGCCAAAAAGAGCTTTCTTGCCGCCGTTCTCGGCGTCTTGGTTGCTACCGCCATTATGACCGTGCTTTTCTATCTCGGTCTTGGCGCTATCTTTGGGTAAGAGCGATAAACGTTTTTGCAATTTCAAAAAACAAACAAAACTCACGGAAAGGGGGATATTATGAAAAGGCTGTTGTCTTCAAAGATCATTACAATATTGTTGTTTTCAACCTTGCTTTTGTTAACGCCGGTTATGGCCACGTGGATATATTCTTATCCCGAATATCCGGAAGACGGCTCCGATCAGTTTGGATTTGTTATGAACGAGTTTGAATATGCCCCCGTCGTAACCCTGCCGGGAGACCCCGGAACAACCCCTGCACCTGATCCCGATCCCCCCACGCCGCCTGAAGAAAGCACACCCGAGGGAAGCACCCCCGAAGAAACAACTCCGTCTACCCCTCCCACACCACCGGAGCTGGACGGCACAAATCACTACAATTTGATTGCGCTGATTGTTGGTAGCTTGCAGGAATGTCTGGATTTGGGCATCGAAGAAGATGCGTATGAGGCGGCAAACCTCAACCATGTCGGCAGTTTCCTTTACAATGAATTGATAAGGGACAACCAAGGTGTTTTGCACAGCGCACACACCAGCACGTCGGGCGGCAACCTGCCAAAAGCGTTAGAGAATGCCAACGCATACAAGCTGCATTTTACGGTTGACATGAACGATGCCGAGGATGAAGTTGTTGTTTATTCGTATGATGCGCTAGACAAGGCAGACGAGGGTAAAACGGTAGTGGTTTACAGAACCATTGGTAGAAAATCCTCCTCAAGATGGTATCCAGATCTGACATCTGTTGTTGTGGGAACCGCAAAAGTTATTAAGCAGAGCGGTAAGCAGGTTATTGATATCTCCACTTTTGTAGAAACACCTCAATCGTAAAAAGCAAAAAACAACACCCCGCCTTTTAGCGTGATTTGTCCGTTAAGGACATCACGCTAAAAGGCGGGGGCGTTTTTGTTGGGGAAAGATGTTTGCGTGAAAAATATTTCAGGAATTTTTAAAAAGCCCTTGATTTTTGATTTTGAATATGGTATAATACCATTTGTCATACGCCGGTATGATGGAATTGGCAGACGTGCTGGACTCAAAATCCAGTGGTAGCGATACCGTGTCGGTTCGACCCCGACTACCGGCACCAAAAAGCACTCGCGCTTGCGAGTGCTTTTTTGCCTTTAAAATTATCCAAAAAAAGGATACGCATTTTGTCAATAATGCCAAAAAAATCGCAATCAAATACAAAACAGAAGCAAAAGGCTTGCAATCTTCCATTTTCTGTGGTACAATTACCATATCTATTTTAGAAAAGGAGAATAGCTATGAAAAAAATTATTGCCCTTTTGCTGGTGTTTGCTTTTTTGTTCTCTATGGCAAGCTGTAATTTCGGCCCTGCTGCACAAACAACACCCGCAGGAACAACCCCTGAAGTAACTACTCCCGAAGTAACTACTCCCGAAGTAACTACTCCCGAAGCCACTACCGAACATGTCCACGAGTTTGTACTCTCCGAAGCGGACTCCACCCCCGCACAATGCGAAGCTGCAGGCCTTGAGGTCAGCATTTGCTCTTGCGGCGAAAGAGAGGAGAAAGAAGTAGGAGCTCTTGGCCACAACATGAAAGTGCAAATGGAGAACAAGCCCAGTTGCACCGAAACCGGTACGACAATTCTCAAGTGCTCGAACTGTGGAAAAAGAGAATACATAACCACCGACGCGCTTGACCATAATTATGCAACCGACACCGAGGCATCTCGCCTTGTTCGTTGTCTTAATGAAGGTTGCCCCAGCTGCTATTGGGCAGAGTCCAACGGCAAGCACACCGAGGCGCTCACCTTCAACTTTGGCGAAGAGGATAAGAAGGCGATCGACGACAAGTACAATGAAGTTTTGGCATTGATTGAAGCAGCTCCCAAATACGATCCCGCACTTCACGGTTTTGCAGAGGAGGGCGCACTTGCCGACGAGTTTGCAGCTGTTGATGCTGTACACACCGAGTTGTACGACCTCATCATGAATGCAATTTCCCAAAGACAGCTCGCCGAAATCGCTTACTACTGCGATATGGATAACAAGGAGCTCGAGGAAACCCATGCCGAAATGCTGGACTACCACACCCAAATCGTAGCAAAGTTCTATACGCTGTCCCGTCCCTTCTATGATTCTTGCTACCGTGAGTTCTACTACCAAGGCATGAGCGAGGAAGAGATCAACTCCTTCCTGTTTGACTCCGATGCAGTTTCCAATCCCGAGTACACCGCTCTCAAAGAGAGAAACAACGCAATCGAAACCGAGTTCTTGGCACTTTCCGAAATGCAACAAAAAGCAAAGGTTGCCGAACTGTATGCCGAGTTTGCTGCAAACAACAATAAGATGGCACAACTGATGGGTTATGAAAACTACCTTGAGTATGCTTACGAAAACGTTTACGGCAGAGATTACACCTACCAAGATGCTGCAGAGCTCGCAGATATGGTTAAGGAATACATCGCACCTGTTTTTGCTGCTATTTACTACAAGTGGGATCACATTGCCGTAAGAGAACAGGCGGATATTGACACCTACTATTCTCAGGTTCAAAACTCTTTCTTTGAGGATCTTGCTCCCAATACGCTTGTAAACGATTACATTGATCTGATGGCGTTTACCTCCAACCCCGATAAGAACATCACCTTCTCTGATGAGTTCAACAAGCTCATGGGCGACGGCAACATGTTCCGCGGTGAATATCAGGGTGCATTCGTTACCACCATCTCCGGTGTCAGACTTCCCATTGCATACTTTGGCGAGGGATATGATAACGCATTCACTATTGTTCACGAGTTCGGTCACTTTATGAACGAGATCTACAGTGCTGACGTTGCTGAAGAAAACCCCGAATTCAATCAATCCTTTGACCTGCTTGAGATGCACTCTCAAGGCAACGAGCTGCTGTACCTCACTTATCTGAAGGAAAATGCAGGCTTTACCGAGGTTGCACTCAATCTTGTAGAAACCTACACGCTGGTTAATATGTTCTACATCGTTATGGCAGGCATGACCATTGATGTGTTCGAACAGGCAATCTACCTCAACCAATATGACGGCCTCAACGCAGACGTTATTATGGCTGACGGTCAGATCACCTATGATGAGTATGATTTCCTCTACAAGAGCATTTGCACCGACTTTGGCGCTCTTGACGTAATTGGTGACTACTGGCAATACGGTATGACCATTACCTCTGCTTGCTACTATATTTCCTACAGTGTATCTGCACTCTCCGTTCTTCAACTGTACGATATTGCAAATACCCAGGGATTTGATGTAGCAAAGGATGCATACCTTAAGCTCTTCACATACGTTGATGAGAACCCGGGAATGACCATGGAAGAGATCCTTACCCATGCAGGTATGCGATCCTTCAAGGACGAGCAGCTGTACATCAGCATGAACGAATATTTCCTTAAGAAATAAAACGCAACACACGACCGCCTCACTTGAGGCGGTCGTGTTCATACAAAAAGGGAGCTTCCAAAAATGATGACAATTGTACAACTGTGTGACGCTTTGCGAGCAGAACTGATAAAGGGTGGCTACGAGTACGGCTTTGTGGTTGATGGGCAGATCTATAAACCCAATATGGCGAGGGGATTTGATGCCGTGTTCTATCATCTTGCCAACACCATTTCTCGGGTGCAGGATCCCGAGGTTACCAAACAAAAAAAGGTTGGCACCTGCATCGATGCCGTTTTGGTGATGCGACAAATTCTGGATGCCTACAATGTTCCAAGCAAAATCTGGCTCACACACCATGAGCAAAAAAACAAGGTCCACACCGTTCTCACCTTTTTGGCAGAGAGCAAGACCGTTTATCTGGAGCTCACCCCACAGTCAAGCAAGCCGTGGTACGGCAAGGAGCTCGTTTACGATGACGAGGATGCCTTTTTGCAAGCGCAGGAAAAGGACGGTTATGAGATCTTTGATGTGACCGATCAAGTTATCATTGGCGAAAGACCGTATTTTCTGCTTGATAAGTTAAAATAAAAAATCCCCGACAGAATGATCTGTCGGGGGCTTTTTTATTGGATCAAACTCAAAAGATTGTTTTTGAGGTGCTCTTGGTCAACCGAAAGGTGGGAGAGATTTTCGAGCGTTGCGCGGAGTGCGGAAAGGTCAGCGTCGTCAGCGAAGATTTTGCCTTCCATACGGTAGGCATCGCCGAGCGGAACACCCTTGAGGTAAGAAAAGAGATTGAAGTCCACGGGGACGGATGCGCCAAGGCAAGCACGCGTCAGGTCGAGCATAGTTTCTTTGTCCTCTGCAAGTGGTTTTTCAACATTCCAGCATCTGTCGCCAAAAGTGGGGAAGGTGAAATAGAGCGCGTGGCGGTAGTGCGGGTAGTTATTGCCCTCCCAAGCACAGGTCTCGCCGCCAAGAATACGAAAATCAACGGCAGGCGTGTCTGCGGGATTTTTGCGCAGGTTCCAGTCCTTCAGCTTGTTCCACTTCATATAAAGGTCGACATACGTGTTGGGATAATCGGCGTTGACGACCTCAAAGCCAGCTTCTACAAAGGCTTGCATCGAGCACCCCTCAACGGGTCCGCGGTGGGGCATTGCCACGCGCCAGAATTCGATCAGGATGTCGCGCGGAATATCGGGAGCACCGTCTGATATATCGATTTGATCGTTCCACATCATCATCTTTTTGCCAAGGTCACCTACGATGTTATAAACGCGGTTAACAAAGTAGTAAAAGCGAGGCAGGAGCGTGTTATATCCCATGGGCAAAAAGCGCGCGTTGCACACCTTGCATTGACAGGTGAAGGACGTGATGCGCGGCTCGCGGTCAATGTCATCCATATAGATCTCGTCCGTGCCCATGTGAATGTATTCGTAAGGGAAGATCTCGGCAAGCTCCGAGAGGATGTTTTTGATGTACGTGTAGCTTTCCTCGTTGCCGATGCAAATGTTCCAGCCGCTGAGCGGTTTGCCGCCATTTTCTTCGTCCTCGGAGTGACATTTGAGGTAGTCAAACTTTTTGGTCAGATGAAAGCTGTGCGCGGGCAGATCGATTTCGGGGATAACGTCAATGCCAAACATTCCTGCGTAAGCCACGATCTCGCGCAGATCGTCCTTGGTGTAGGTCGTGCCGGGGGAGAGGGGAAGCTCGGGGTAAACATCCGAAAAATAAGAGAAGCCCTGGTGGTCGCACAGGTGTAGATGGAGCTTGTTATACTTGGATTTTGCCATGCCGAGAATGATGGCGCGGACCTCGTCCATGGGGATGACGTGGCGTGCGGGATCGAGCATGACCGAACGCCAAGAGGAGTCGGGATGGTCGGTAATGGCGATTTCGGGAATGACAAATTTTCCGTCCTCAAAGCGGATGGCTTGTGCCAGTGTTGCAGCCGCATTGATAAGTCCGCGGTAGTCGGTTGCCATCACGTCAATTTTGCCATCGGCGCAGGTAACGGTGTAAAACTCAGGTCTTTGAATAAAGCCGGGCGTCACACAAACCGTCACATCGGCATCCTCCCTTGCAGACTGCACAAAAGAGCTGTAAGGCATCATTTCGTGCAGAACCGGGAGCAGATTGCGGCTCGGTCTGTCACCGCACCACACCTTCAGTGGGAAGGAAAGCGTCAAGGTTTTATCCGAAATCAAGCGTTCATTTTTCACTCTTGGCAAAAACATAAGGGACCTCCTGTTAAACATGATTGGTTTTATTATAGCATACTTTTGGGGGTGTGCAAGATGGTTGCAAAAACATTTTAGCATGTCATCCTGAGCGGAGAGCGAAGCTCGTAGTCGAAGTTTTACTGAGCGAAGAGCGAGGTAAAACCAAGGAGCAACGCGACGCAGGGATCTCCTAAAACATTTTGGTGGCTTACCATAGCAAATGTAACATCCCATTGAAAAGCCACCGAGGCTCGGGACGAGATCCCGCTACGGCTACGCCTTGCGATTTCTCCTCGCTTTTCGCTCGGAGAAATTTCGACTTCGCTCAGGATGACATACAGTGGGTTTATTACGCTATAGTCGTTTGCTTTGGGATGCTTGTGATTTCCATTGAATTAGGTTCCATTCCTTTTCGTCTCCCTTGGCGAGACGCCCATCATCTGCTTGTAATGGCGGAAGAACGAGGAGTAGTCGCTAAACTCATATTTGGCGCACACGTCGGCGGCGGACATGCCTGCGGCAAGGTCTGCCTGTGCGGCAAAGAGCTTCTTTTGGGTGATATATTTTTTCAGTCCAATGTGCATCGACTGCGAAAAGACGTTTTGTACGTAGGATTTGGAAAGCATCATTTCGCGCGCCAAAAAATCGGCATCGAGTGGCTTTTCCAAATTCTCGGCAATCAGCCCGAGCATCGTTTCCACCAAAGGGTTGCGCGCCGACTCCACGGGTGTGGAGCTATCCATGCGGTAACTGCAAAAGATGAGCAGCTCACGCAAAAGGGAGCGGCAAACAAGAGAGAAATCCGTGGGCTTGTAGGTCTCGTGGTAGAGGTCAAGCAGCTCGAAAAAGCGGCAAAAATCGGCATCCTCGCCAATGTTGAGAATGGTGGGCTTTGAGAAGAGCTTTTGGCGGTGCTCGATGGGAATGAGGTCGGGAGAGAAGTCAAGCACGTAGTTCTCATACGCCTGTGGGGAGCGTGGGATGAAGTAGTGGTAGGTTGCCTGCGGTATGATGAGCAGGTCATAGGGACGGGGATGGTGCAGAATGCCGTCAACGTTAAAATTGGCATCCCCGCGCACAAACAGAAGCAACTCACAATACGGATGCGTGTGCTGTGCATATTGCGAAGCCGTCGGGTTTTCAACGTATTTGTGCGAAATTTCAAAAATCGGACCTTTTGACGTTACCTCAAACATAGCCCCACCTCACTTTCTCTCTTTTTCTATATCCTACCACAAAAAAGTAAGAATTGCAATATAAAAAATAAAAAAACCCCTTTCTTTTTTTATTTTATTATGATATACTAAACTTGTATCGGTCTCGGTACCGAAAACTTTGTAGATTTACACATACATACAAGGAGGAATTGTATTATGAAGAAAATGAAAGTTGCCATTATTGGTCAGGGACGTAGCGGCCGCGATATTCACGGTGCATACTTCCTTTCCGACCTGAACAAAAATATCGAAGTCGTTGCAATTGTTGACGAGATCGAAGAGCGCCGCGAGAGAAGCATGAAGGAATTTGGTTGCGACGGTTACGCATCCTACACCGAGCTCTTTGGGCGCAAGGATATCGACCTTATCATCAACGCATCCTTCTCCCACATGCACTACGCCATCGCTAAGGACTGCCTGCAACACGGCTACAACGTGCTCAACGAAAAGCCCTTTGCAAAAACCGCTTATGAGTGCATGGATCTGATCAAAACCGCAAAAGAGAACAACGTCATCATCACCGCGTTCCATCAATCTCTCTTTGGCCCCACCGTGCTCAAAATGAAGGAGATCCTCGCATCCGGCAAGATCGGTAACGTTAAGCAGATCAACGTACGTTACTCCAGCTTCGGCCGTCGTTGGGACTGGCAAACTCTGCAATCCTTCTGCGCAGGCGGCGTTTACAACACCGGCCCTCACCCCATCGGTATTGCTATGGACCTGATCGACTGGGATCCCCAAGCAAAGGTTGCATACTCTCATCTGGATACCGCTCTCACCCTTGGTGACGGTAACGATATGGCAAAGCTCATCATCACCGCTCCCGGCAAGCCTGTAATTGATATCGAGGTCAACAGTGCCGACGCATTCCCGCCCAAGAACTTCAAGATCATGGGTGACCGTGGCAACATCACCTGCGGTGTTTCCGGTGCCGTAAGCTTGAAATATATCGTTGACGAGGAGCTTACACCTCGCGAGGTCATCTCTACTCCTCTGACCAATCCCGAAACCCGCAGACCTATGTACTGTGGCGAAAAGCTGCCCTTCCATACCGAAGAGGTTCCCACCGAGGGCGATCCCTTCAGCACCGCTTGCAACCTGTTCTATAACCAAATGTATGAGACCATTATGAACGGTGCACCTCTGTACGTTACCCCCGAAAAGGCAGCCAAGGTAATTGAGCTCATCGAGGTTATGCACGCACAAAATCCGCTGCCCGTTAAGTATTGATTTGGAGGAAATCCCTCTACACGGAGATTTTGAATGTATAAAGTTGCGATATTGGGGTGTGAGAACACCCATGCCAACAGCTTTTTGCGCCAGATCTACAAAAAGGGGAGACACCCCGATATCAGCGTCATCGGCATTTATTCCGATGACGCTGATGCCGCGCGCAAGCTACACGAGGAGTTTGGCGTTCCCGTAATGGGAAGCTATGACGAGCTCGTGGGCAAGGTAGACGGCATTATGATCACGGCGCGCCATGGTGACAACCACTACAAATATGCAAAGCCCTATCTGTCCTCGGGCATCCCGATGTTCATCGATAAGCCCGTTACCATCAGTGGGGAAGAGGCGGTTGCCTTTATGCGCGATGCGCAAAAGAACGGTGTCCGCATTTGCGGCAGCTCCGTTGGCAAGTTTTTGAATGGGGTTGTTGCACTTTCCGAGAAGATCAAAAGTGGCGAGATCGGCATCATTCACGGCGGCAATCTTTGCGCACCGATCGAGATCGACAGTCCATATGGCGGCTTCTATTTTTACACACCGCACCTTGTGCAAATGATGATCACTCTCTTTGGCGGTGACGTCCTTGAGGTGAGTGCTGTGAGACAGGGGCGTGACGTTGGCATTGTAGCAAATTACCGCGATTATCCCATCACGGGCTCTTACGTATCTGCCGGTGGACATTTTGCCGCCACCGTCTATGCTGAAAACGGCATCTTCAGCGAGCCATGCGAGCTTCATTCCTATGCGTTTGAGCGTCAGCTCGACGATATGCACGACCTGCTTGCAGGTGGCGCGATGAAAGAAAGCTACGACGATTTTATCCGTCCCGTTTTCATTCTCGAAGCACTGGAGAGATCCCTGCGATCCGGCAAGATCGAGCCTGTACGCATTTTGCCCGTATAAATACTATCCAATTAGCGGATGCTGCGCATCCGTCACCTCATCCGGCTCGTAAACTCGCCACCTTCCCCTCAAGGGGAAGGCTAAAGCAAGTTCGACGGTGCAACTAACAAAAGGCTTCCCCTTGAGGGGAAGCTGTCACCGATAGGTGACTGATGAGGTGTAGCCGTTGTAAACGGCGTTATTCGTAACACAAAAAGAAAGGTTTTACGACTTATGTTGAAACAAATTATCAAAGATAAACTCACCGTCAGAATTTTTGAAAACCGCGCACTTGCAGGTCAAGATGCCGCACGCGACGGTGCAAACGCTATCCGCGAGCTGCTTGCAAAGCAAGAGTGGGTAAACATTATTTTTGCCGCTGCTCCCTCGCAGAACGATACCCTGGCAGCTCTCTTCCAAGAGCCCGACATCGACTGGACACGTTGCCGCGCTTTCCACATGGACGAGTACGTTGGCTTCCCCAAGGAAAAGAAGGAAAGCTTTGGTTACTATCTGTATGAGCACGTATTTGGCAAGCTGCCCTTTGGTGAGGTTCACTACGTTGGCGGCGACAATCCCGATCCCGAAGCAGAATGTCTGAGATACGGCGAGCTGCTCACCAAGTATCCCACCGATATCGTTTTCCTCGGCATCGGTGAGAACGCACACATCGCGTTCAACGATCCTTGGGTAGCAGACTTTAACGATCCCAAAAAGGTCAAGCTCGTTCCTCTGGACGAGACCTGCCGCAACCAGCAGGTACACGACGGCTGCTTTGCAACCCTTGATGACGTGCCCACGCACGCATTTACGCTCACCATCCCCTCGCTCACCGCAGCAAAGGTGATGATCTGCACCGTTCCTGCCGCAACCAAGGCAGAGGCAGTTTACAACACCGTCAATGCAGAAATCAGCGCAGACGTTCCCGCAACCATCATGCGTCTGCACGATAACGCAGTCATGTACTGCGATCCCGACAGCGGTGCAAAGCTGTTATGATGACACAAATTATCAATGGCCGCATCATTAAGGACGGCAAGATCACCGAGGGCGAACTCTGGTTTGCCGACGGCAAGATCCTTTGTCCCTGCGAAGCCGAAAAGCTCGGCATGCCCGACCAAGTAATCGATGCCAAGGGCAACTACGTCTCGGCAGGCTTTATTGATCTGCACCTGCACGGCGGCGGCGGATACGACTTCCTCGACGGAACAGAGGAAGCATTCGAAGGCGCGGCTGCATTCCATGCAAAGCACGGCACCACCGCTATGTGTCCTACGGCAACCTCGGGCGAGTTTGAAGCTACGCTTGAGATGTTCCGTTCCTACAAGGCGATCAAAGAAAAGGACCGCCTCGGCTCCGACTTTATCGGTCTGCACATGGAAGGTCCCTATTTCGCCCTCTCGCAAAAGGGTGCGCAGGATCCTCGCTACGTGCGTGATCCCGATCCCGCAGAGTACGAGAGATTTCTCAATGCAACCGACGACATCGTTCGTTGGAGCGTTGCTCCCGAGCGCGACAAGGGCTATGCCTTTGCAAAGGCGCTCACCGCGCGCGGCATTTCTGTTGCCGCTGCGCACACCGATGCTAACTGCCGCCAAATGCTGGAGGCAGCCGAGAACGGCTACACGCACATGACGCACTTCTACTCCTGCATGAAGGGTGTAGAAAGAGTTAACGGTATGCGTATTGCAGGCGCAATCGAAGCCGCATATCTCTCGGACGACATCACTGTAGAGATCATTGCCGACGGCATGCACCTGCCTTACGAGCTCTTGCAAATGGTCTACAAGCTCAAGGGAGCGGACAGAACCGCCCTCGTTACCGATGCTATGCGCGGTGCAGGTATGCCCGAGGGCATCGAGACCGTTCTTGGAAAGCTTGATAACGGACTTCCTTGCCGCATAGAGCGCGGCGTGGCTTGGATGCTCGACGGACAAGCCTTCGCAGGCAGCGTTGCTACCACCGACCGCCTTGTGCGCACCATGGTTGCCGCAGGCATCCCCCTCGTGGATGCCGTTAAGATGGCTTCCGAAACACCCGCCAAGATGGCAAAGTGCTCCACCAAGGGAACCCTCGACGCCGGCAAGGATGCCGACATCGTCATCTTCGACGAGAACATCAACATGCAACACGTTTTCGTTAGAGGAAAGCAGATTGTTTAATTGAAGAACGAATTTTATGTGGGGGAAACTTCTTAAAAGAAGTTTCCCCCACGCCCCTTTCAAGAACTCTCTAACAAAAATATCAAAAGAAAACTCCAAACAAACGGATAGACAGTCGACGCGAGGTGGAACCTCGCTTTGGCTGTCGCAATTTTGTAGGGGCCACCGAGACCCTACAAAATAAGAGAGTTGTTGCGCGGTAACACGGACCGCCCGGGAGGTCGGTCCCTACAAAATTTTTGTTTTTCCTTGTAGGGACCGGCGTCCTCGACGGTCCGAGAATTAAGAAATTATAGAGAGCAAACAATAACCGGTAGGGGACGGCGCCTTCGACGTCCCGAAAACAAACGACTATCGCAAACAAAACACCCCATCGAAAACCGATGGGGTGTTTTATAGATCAATTGATTATTTTAAGCACATTGATATCAATCCAATGGAATGCCAAAAATTGAATTGCTTTTTGCAAGCTCTTCTTTTATCGCCGCTGCAAGCAATGGCCACCTGTACCATAATTCTTCGGGGGCTTCTTTCCCTTTATTAATAAGGTTTTGATCGGAAAGCACCTCTTTGGTCATATACACGAACCAATCGCCTCTTTGCACCAAATTCATAAAATTAATACATACCTTGTCGTTGTAAAAATAGTAGCAATTATATGGGCCGTAAAACCAAAGCTTTCCGTTTTCATCAACCATGTCACCCAGCTCAAGCTTATCAAACTTAAAATTGTGCTCGGTTAATAAAAAAGCAAAATGCTTCATTAAGTCTTTTTCTCTGTCGCAACAAATGACATTGGATTTTCGATTGAAATAATATGTATCAAATCCGTCGCTCCAAAAAACATTATTGAGAAATAGAGGTTTTGATAGTTTGAAAAATTTTTCTATTGTGAAACCATCTTGATATTCAGCAAACCCGGGCTTGCTCTTTACTTTATCTATTGCCTCAAGCGCTCTTTCTTGTGATGAAAAAACACCGATTTCTTTCGTCTCATCTTCATTATCTAATTTATATTTGTGTATAACCTTATAATAATGGAACATAAGAAAACCTCATTTCTTGATGCATTTTTACTCATCAATTTGATTATAGCACATATCCGCGAAAAAGTAAATAGAAAACTCCAATTTTAATATTGTCTGATGAAAAAAACGGACCGCCGAGGACGTCGGTCCCTACAATGGCATACACAAACTTTGTAGGGACCGGCGTCCCCGACGGTCCGAAAAGCAACGAATTTTTGAGTATAAACAACCAGCCGGTAGGGGACGGCGCCTCGACGTCCCGAAAGCAAACGCATATCGCATACAAAAAAGGAGAGACAAAACGTCTCTCCTTTTTCATTTTATTTTTTCAACACTTTTTTGCACCAAGTGCGCTTGCCGCAGGTAGGGCAATATAGGTGACGGGTAAAGCCGCGGTGCAGTGCCATCATCGCTTCCTTATAGGTAGGTACAATTTCGGTGCCGCATTTTTTGCACTTGTAAGCACCTACGCTCACCTCGAGTCTCACCGCATAAAAACAAGGAATTAAGAACACAACGCAAAGGGCAATCATCAAAACTGCCATGAGCGGCCCCTCGGGAACGAGGAATGCGACAGTAAAGATGCCTGCCAAAAGGGCGGTCATACTGACAATCATAATAGCCCACATCGAAGTCCACACGGTTTTACTCTTTTTTTCCAATTCTTTTGCCATAGCGAGCATAAGCTCTTCATTTTTTTGGTTGTTGTTTTCCATACTGATTTTCTCCCCACAAAGTAATTCATTTACACTGATGTGCAAGATATCACACAACTCAAGCATAATGGACGTATCAGGCATAGCAATGCCTCTTTCCCATTTGGATACTGCTTTGTCGGTGATGCCGAGTTTTTCTGCCAACTGCATTTGCGTCAAATTGACTTGCTTTCTGCAATCGGCAATAAATTTTCCTATTTTGATTTGATTCATAGGCGCCTCCTTTCACATACAGTATAACAATTATTTTCTGTAAAGTACACCCACCGTTGGTTTAGTAGGGCGAAATAGACCAACGGTGGGGGGATTTGAAGCTTTGTTCTTTTTGCTTTTGGTTGCATCATTGATAAATCAACGTTTCGGGATGCGAAAAAACAAAGGAGATGTTTTTGTCGGGGTTTATCAAAAGGTTCAAAACCCCCGGTTCGGCCGTTCCCATACGCGTGTCCATTACAAGCTTTCTGTAAGGCTTGAAGCCGCATTTTTCTTGCACTTTTTTTGATTGAATGTTAAAATCATAATATCCGCAAAGCAAAAAGTCAAAATGTAAGTCGTCAAACAAATACCGAATAACGGCGCGCACCGCCTCGGGCATAAGACCTTTTCCCCAATAGGATTTGCTCAAAACATAGCCGATTTCTCGTCCTTGGTAGCCGTCAAACTCGGTCAAGGCGTGCTCCATGCCGTATTTTTCAATTCCCAAAGAACCAATCACCTTGTTATTTTCTTTGAGGACGATGGCAAAGGTTTTGTCTTCTTTTATAAAAACATCCAAAATCTCTTGTGATTTTTCAATGCTTTCGTGGTGCTTCCAACCTGCCATTTCGCCAACACCTTCTACAGAGGCGTATTCATAAAAGTCACACAGATCCGAAGGCGCAAACGGACGCAATAGCAAGCGCTCGGTTTCAATCACCAATCCGTTTATTTGAAAGGTAGCATTCATACATCCATCACCTCGCTGAATTTTTATCAATTTTTACATTATAACTCAAGAACTCTCTTAGCGAGCAGGGTCTTGGTGGCGCCTGCGAGACCCTATCCGCTAAGAGAGTTCATTCGCAAAGGGAAAACAATATTTGTAGGGGGCGACGTCCTCGACGCCCCGAAAGCAAACGATTATCGCAAACAAATTGGAATTTGTTAGTTATATCGGTGTTCCGACTTCAATTAAGTTACCGTCCAAATCGTAAAATCGGATTACTCGTTGCCCCCAGCTATGTGTCATAAGACGGTTTACATATTCAATAGAGGGATACAGTCTTTCCAATTTTTCAACAAATGCTTCAATGTCCTGCTCCTCAAAATACAGTTCGCAAGAGTTGCTTTTTGGGATAATATCTCTATCTAAAAACGATCTCCATATTTTCTCGTCTTGAAGGACAAGACCTTCCGTTAAAATCATATTGCCGTCATTATCAAGCACCATCTCTATGCCAAACAAATCTTGATAGAATTTTCTCGATTTTTCTATGTCTTTCACAACAATCAGAATGTTCTTGAGTCTCATATCGCTCTCCTACAAATTCTCATTTATTAATTTAATTATATTACACATCCGCAAACTAACGATTCTATTTAGCCTTGTTCGTGCGAGTGCTTTTTGGAAGGGGTGCGGGGGAACCTTTTTCGCGAAAAAGGTTCCCCCGCAGTTCTTTACAAATTATTATTCATAAAGCTTGCCCATTTTGAGCAGTCTTTCATATTTTGCTTTTGCGTTGGTTTCAGCCTTTTGGAAGAGGTCAGCAGCTCTTTCGGGGAAGGACTGAGCGAGACGAGCGTAACGAGCCTCGGACTTAATGAACTCTACGTAGTCAGCGGTAGGAGCCTTAGAGTCGATGGAGAGCTTGTTGGACTCGAGAGTGGGGTTATAGCGGAACATCTGCCAATAACCTGCCTCAACAGCCTTCTTCATTTCGAGCTGGCAGTTCTGCATGGTGCCCTTAATACCGTGCATTTCGCAAGGAGCGTAGCCGATGATA
>SVTP01000018.1 GCA_015063725.1 Oscillospiraceae bacterium | reverse complement strand
CATCTCACCGAAACGCTGACCGCCGAATTGAGCTTTACCGCCCAAGGGCTGCTGGGTAACGAGAGAGTAAGGACCGTTGGAACGTGCGTGGATCTTATCGTCTACCAAATGGTGGAGCTTGAGGTAATACATGATACCAACCGTTACAGGGTTATCGAAGGGCTCACCGGTACGACCGTCGTAAAGAACAGTCTTACCGTCAAGGATCTTCAGTCTCTTCTCTGCACGCAGGGTATTCATATATTCCTCGTTTGCGCGCTCTTCCTCGGACAGAGTACGCAACGTCTTGACACCGGTCTCCTCGTTGACGATCTCCTCGTAGAGCGCCTTGCCCTCGGGATTTTCCAAGGGGAACATATCTCTTTGCATGCCGGCAGCCTCAAGGCAAGCAAGAATGTCTTGCTCGTTTGCGCCACCGAATACAGGAGTCATGATCTTCCAGCCGAGCTTTCTCGATGCAATACCCAAGTGGACCTCAAGCACCTGACCGATGTTCATACGGGAAGGTACGCCCAGAGGATTGAGCACGATATCAAGAGGTGTGCCGTCGGGCAGGAAGGGCATATCCTCGGGAGGAAGAATGCGGGAAACGACACCCTTGTTACCGTGACGTCCTGCCATCTTGTCTCCTACCGAGATCTTACGTTTTTGTGCAATGTAGACCTTAACGACCTTGTTGACACCTGCAGGAAGCTCGTCGCCCTGCTCGTGGGAGAATACGCGTACGTCAACGACGATACCCGACTCACCGTGTGCCAAACGCAAGGAGGTGTCGCGCACTTCGCGGGATTTTTCACCGAAGATGGCGCGCAAAAGTCTTTCTTCAGCGGTCAGCTCGGTCTCGCCCTTGGGCGTGATCTTACCAACCAGAATATCACCGGAGCGTACCTCGGTACCCTTCTTGACGATACCCTCTGCGTTCAGGTCGCGCAGAGCGTCATCACCGATGTTCGGGATCTCGCGGGTGATCTCCTCGGGGCCGAGCTTGGTGTCTCTTGCCTCGTGGGTGTATTCTTCAATGTGAACAGACGTGTAAACGTCATCACGAACCAATCTTTCATTCAAAAGAACTGCGTCCTCGTAGTTGTAGCCTTCCCAGGTCATAAAGCCGATGAGGGCGTTCTTACCCAGGGAGATCTCACCGTTGCTGGTTGCAGGACCGTCGGCAATTACCTGACCGGCCTCAACGTAGTCGCCCTTGGAGACGATGGGACGTTGATTGAAGCAGGTGCCTTGGTTGGTTCTCTTGAACTTGAGCAGTGTGTAAACATCCTTGATGCCGCCCTCGCAAGCAATGACGATGCGGTCAGCCTGTACGCTTTCAACGTAGCCGGATCTCTCGGCGATAACGGTAACACCGGAGTCGAGTGCTGCCTTGTACTCCATACCCGTACCAACGATAGGAGAATCGTTGACGAGCAGCGGAACTGCCTGCTTCTGCATGTTGGAGCCCATGAGTGCACGGGTGTTGTCGTCGTTTTCAAGGAAAGGGATCATAGCCGATGCAACGGAAACGAGCATTTTGGGTGCTACGTCCATGTAATCGACCTTCATAGCGTCAACCTCAACGATCTCGGTGCGCTCGCGGCCGATGACCTTGGAATTGATGAAGCAATCATTTTCATCCAAGGGCTCGTTTGCCTGCGCAACGATAAAGCGGTCTTCTGTATCAGCAGTCATATATTCTACCTCGTCGGTTACCTTGTGGCTAAAGGTGCCGTCGCCGTTATCGATGTGCAGAACCTTGCGGTAGGGTGCCTCGATAAATCCGTAGTCGGAAATGCGAGCGTAGGTAGAGAGATAAGAAATCAAACCGATGTTCGGGCCTTCGGGAGACTCGATGGGGCAGATACGGCCGTACTGGGTGTAGTGAACGTCACGCACGTCAAAGGATGCGCGGTCACGGGAAAGACCGCCGGGGCCGAGCGCCGACAAACGGCGCTTGTGGCTCAGCTCTGCCAGAGGGTTGTTCTGGTCCATGAACTGCGAGAGCTGGCTGGAGCCAAAGAACTCACGGATAGCGGTGGTAACGGGACGGATGTTGATGAGAGCTTGTACGGTCAGCTTCTCGTTGTCCTGCGTTGCCATTCTTTCCTTAATAATTTTATCCATACGCGCAAAGCCGATGCGGAGCTGATTTTGCAGCTGCTCACCAACAGAGCGGATGCGGCGGTTGCCAAGGTGGTCGATGTCGTCAACGTTGCCGATGTCGTGCGTCAGATTGAGCAGGTAGCCAATGGATGCCAGCACGTCGTCAAGTGTGAGACACTTGGGGCAAAGATCGGCAAGACGGTTCTTGACCTCTGCCTTGATGGCGTCGATATCGCCCTCGCAGGCTTCCATAATTTCAAGCAGTGCGGGGATATATACCTTTTCGCGTACGCCGTAATCCTTGAGGTCCTCACCCAGAACGTAGAGGGGATCAACCGTGTTGTTACCCATGACCTTAACGGTATCGCCGTTATCAAGCGTCAGAATAACCGTGTTGACACCCGCACGCTCGATGGTCTCTGCCAATTCGGGGGTGATGACAGCACCTGCCTCGAGAACGACCTCACCCGTGAAGGGGCTGACAACGGTCTCTGCCAAGCGGTGGTTTGCAATGCGGTGGCGAATTGCCATCTTTTCATCAAATTTATAACGACCTACATACGCGATGTCATAGCGTCTGGGGTCAAAGAAGTAGTTGTTGAGCAGGGTGCGTGCAGCCTCCTCTGTGGGGGGCTCGCCGGGACGGAGCTTTTTGTAGATCTCCTTGAGCGCCTCGACCTCGGGAGTGGAGTGGTTTTGCAGAGCAAGCTCTTCGCTCTCATCCTTTTCAAAGGTGGTCGTCAGGTGCTTTTCATCGCCAAAGAGCGCATAAACGTCCTCACGGTTGGAGTAACCAAGCGCACGGATGAACATCGTCAAGGGGAGCTTGCGGTTCTTATCAATGCGAACGTATGCAACGCCTGCGGCGTCGATTTCGTATTCGAGCCATGCGCCACGGTAAGGAATAACGGTGGACGCATAGGTCTTTTTACCTGCTTTATCAATTTCGGATGCGTAATACATGCCGGGGGAACGGATAATCTGCGAAACGATTACACGCTCTGCACCGTTGATAACGAAGGTGCCGGTTTCGGTCATGAGCGGGAAGTCACCCATAAAGATATCAGCCTGCTTAACCTCACCCGTTTGCTTGTTGGTCAAACGAACGTTGACCTTGAGCGGTGCTGCATAGTTTACGTCGCGCTCCTTGCACTCCTCTACGGGGTACTTGGGGTGCTCCTCATCGAGTGTATAGGAAATAAACTCGATAACGAGGTTGCCGTAAGTATCGGTGATGGGGGATGCGTCTCTGAGCACCTCCATCAAGCCTTCCTTTTTGAACCATTCGTAGGACTTGGTTTGAATTTCTACCAGATTCGGCAGGGGGTAATCAAACCGAGATGTGGAGAAGCTTTTTCTTGTGTTCTGACCAAGTTTTTGATCTTTTACTTTGATCATTAATTCAATCACTCCATTCAATCATTGATAACGCTTGGAAAAAATCACAATCGGTTGCGGAGCCCTTTTTGACATCCGGTGTTTGTGCAATTTGACGATACCTCATTTTGCCGCTTTCACCAAAGTTTCCGCAATACGAGCGATTATAATGCAGTTTACTATTTTATCACCTTTTTTGTCATTTGTCAAGGGTTTTTTGTAAAAAAATTCATTTTTTATATTTTTATTTTTCTCGCGAGAGGCAAAATTCGTCAAATCGACAAAAAACCGCTTTTTGCCGCTCTCCCCTGCCCTTGCCCCCCGATCAGTACATAAAAAAAGAGCCCCACGCACGGATGACACCGTGCATGGGACTTTGTATAAATATAATAAATCGGTAGAAAACCGGTCTTTATCCCCTTGCTTTGCGGATGATGGCAATGAGAACGGCAAGCAGAATAGCACCGCCGCCACCGCCAAGGATAATGGGGTTGGCAAGAAGGAAGTCCAGAATGGCACCAAAGTCAAAGGGCTGCTCTCCGTCGCCGCAAAGATCGCAAATCTTGTCGCCGTTGGCATCTACGTGCGCGCCCGCTACAGTGGTAAAGGTATATGTATCGCTCATCTCACCGCAAGCGGAGCAAATGTACCAATAGGTGTCATGCTCCTGGCAGTTGGTCGCGCGGCTGACAAGTGCCGCTTCGTTTTCGGTATCGCGCACCGACCAGTTGTGCCCGATGGAAAGGATCTTGACGCTATCACGGTTGACGATCTCACTTTTGGCTGTGGAATCTGTAAACCATTTGCCGCAATCCTTTTCTTGGCAAACGTAATAGGCGGTGTGACCGTCCTCATTGCAGGTGGCAGCCTTTGCCTCTACAAAGGTCATGTTTTCGTGCAGGCAGGTTTCAATATAGATGCGGATCTCGCGGCCGATGTTGGTGCTGCCGAACAGAAATTCGCCCGAAACACCCGCAGCGGTTGCGATATCAACGATATTTTTCTCATACCACGCTTTGAACGCAGCCAGATCGGAATCAATAAAGAGGCTGACAGAAAGATTATTTTCCTTTAAAAGCTTGCCGATAGACTCTGCTGTGTAGTTTTGGATGCGCAGATTCTCTTTGGTAAAATAGTTTGCCTCGGTGGCGGTGCATACGGGCAGATCAAAGACCTCGCAGGTCAGTATCATGTTATCCGCATCCTGACCGATGATCCATTGATCGTGATCCTCGTCCATAATTTTGGTGGTTTGATTGAAGTATGCGTGCAAAAGAATATTTTGTTGATCGTTCCATGTCAGGTCAACAAGATAGTACTCGCCGTCAATGCGAACAGCATTCCAAGCGTGGGGCTCACCCAAACCGGTGGAAGGATTGATGCCGTAGCCGAAGATCTCAACAGATTGGATGCCGACACGGTGCAGCAGACATTGCAAGGACTCGGCATAGCCCTCGCACACTGCTCTGCCCTCAACAAGCGCGCCGTAAGCATTGTGCGCGTTGGGAGCGCTGCCATCATAAACGATTTGGCTGGCGAGCATATCGTGCAACGCCTTTTCCATCTCGTACTCGCTCATCTCGGGGGTGAGACGGGCAAGCATCAAGCTGATGGCTTGCTCAAACGCGGCTTTGGCATCCTGCAGCTCTGCCCCCTTCATCAGGTAAGTGGGTTTGAGTGACCAAAGCACTTCCCCGTCGTGGCTAGGCGTGTAGGAGCCTCCCATCCAGAATTGCTCGGTGTGGTCGCGGCGGGTTGCCTCCAGCACCATTTCAAACTCGGCGGGCGAAATTTTGTATTGGTTATTGCTGACGATAATTTCCTCAGCACAAGCATCAATGCCCGCCACAATACTGTCATAAGCAAACAAAAGTGCATCACTGTTTTCAAGAGTCTTGAGCGCCTCACGGCAATAGTAAAACTCCTTGGGAGCCGCTCCCTTATCTACTGTTTCCGCCATGGGGACAATAGGGAGCATTTGCATAAGCAGTACCAAACAGCACAGCGCAATCAATAAGCGTTTTTTCATGTTCTTTCTCTCCTTTTGTTGGGAATTATTTGGATAATTCCAATAATAGTATAACACACATTTGAAAAAATTGCAAGTTTTTTCTTTCAAAAGGTAAAAGCAATCTCCGTAAACATTTATTGTTTCACGGAGATTGCCGCTATTGTGCATTAATTTATGTTTGTTCTATTTGAATTTTGCGAGCTTTGTTGTGTTGGCAAGTACAATGAGTGTGATATGCTCCGACAAAGGTTGCTCGGGATCAATATCCACCGTTACCTTTTTGCCCTCACGAATGGCTACAACGTTAAAGCCGTGCTTTTTGCGCAAATTCAACTCGATCAGGTTTTTGCCAACCCACTCGGGCTTGATCTCAATCTCCACGATAGAGGTATCCTTTGAAAGAGAGATCATATCAATGAACCCCGACGAAAGCAGATTTTTGGCAAGGCGCACCCCCGACTCGTTTTCGGGAAATACGACCTCATCCGCACCCACACGCAAAAGGATCTTTTGGTGCATTTCGGTGGCACACTTGGCAATAACGGTCTTAACGCCCGCTTCCTTACAAAGGGTAACCGCCATTACGCTCGCCTCAAGATCGCTTGCCATGCAAACAATAACTGTATTGATGTCGGCAACGCCGAGACGTGCAATCACCTCGGGATCGGTTACATCTGCACACTTGCAAATGGGAAGGATCGCTGCCAGATCGTTCACCTTCTTTTGATCGGTATCAACCGCGAGCACCTCCATACCTGCATCTACCAGCTCGGTGGCAACCGCCTTGCCGTAACGGCCAAGACCAAACACGGCGTACGTTTTCTTTTTTCTCATAATCTTTTCCTTTCCTTATCCGATACTAATGTCCTCAACGGGCTCGGAGATCACATTCTGGCTCTCGTTTTGACTGCCAATAGCAACCGCCAAAGAAATAGGTCCTACCCTACCAAGATACATGGTAACAATAACAATCAGCTTACCCCACGCATTGAGACTGCCCGTAAAATTACGGGAAAGCCCGACTGTGGCAATGGCACTGACCGACTCATAAACAACGTCTAAAAGATTTGCCCCCGTTGCCGCCGCCAAAAGAACAGTGCTGACAAGTGCGATACAACCAAAGGTTATGACCACCGCAACCGCGCGGCGGATAGAATCAGATGAGACGCGTCTGCCAAAGAGTGTTGCCTCATTTTTGTTGCGCACAGTCGCCAATGCCGAGCAAACAAGAACGGCAACGGTAACGGTCTTCAAGCCGCCCGCAGTTCCTACGGGAGAGCCCCCCACAAGCATCATCACCATAGAAATGACCGACGTCGTGTCTCGCAGATTTTCCTGTGGAACACTTGCAAAGCCTGCGGTTCTTGTGGTAACCGACTGGAACAAAGAAACCTGTATTTTATCGAAAAATGACATATCCCCAATGGTAGCGGGATTATTGAATTCGCAAATCAGAATGAGAAGCCCACCACCAAAAATCAAAAGCGCTGATGTGGTAATGGCAATTTTACTGTGGAGCGTCAAATGGCACCAAAAATGACCTTTTTTGATCGCGCAGCTCCGCACCACGCGCAATACGTCCCACCAAACGATGTAACCGATGCCCCCCAGAATAATAAGCGCAGAGGTCACTGCGTTGATGATGGGGTTGGTTGCAAAATCGCAAAGACTGTTCTCTGCAAAAATATCAATGCCTGCGTTGCAGAATGCGGAAACAGAGTGAAAGATCGAGATCCAGATCCCTCGATCGCCAAATCGCGGCACAAAAACGGTCATGCAAAGCGCCGCTCCGATCGCTTCGATCAGAAGTGTTCCCAAAAGCACGTTGCGAATGAATTTGGAGAGACCTTGCATCGTGTTCAAATTAAACGCATCCTGAATCAACAGCTTGTGTCCAATGCCCATACGGCGTGTTACAAGAAGCATCAACCCCGACACAATGGCGATAAAGCCAAGACCGCCGATTTGTATGAGAACAAGAATAACCACTTGTCCGAACATGCTCCACGTGGAAACCGTGGGGAGCGTAACAAGTCCCGTTACACACGTTGATGTGGTAGCAGTAAAGAGCGCATCCAAATACGGTACGCTTTTCCCTGTTGCCGAGCTGATTGGCAATACCAAAAGAATACTGCCAATTAAAATAACGCCCAAAAAGCTGAATAAGATGATTTGCGTTGTGGAAAACCTCAATCTCTTTTCTCTTTGCAAGGTGTTGACCTCCTTTCATAAAAAGTCTTTTCCTCTGCATTATATCCATTCCGCGGACCGCCGAGGACGTCGGTCCCTACAAATAGATTTTATCGTTTTTCGTAGGGGAGGCGTTTCGCCTCCCGTTTTGCACACAATAATCGTTCGTTTTTCGGACGACCGAGAGGTCGTCCCCTGCCGCATTTTTAATGTTCACCGTAGGGGCGATTCACGAATCGCCTGCCTTTGTGCAGGATAATCGCTCGTTTTTTCGGGAGCCCCAAGGGACTCCCCTACCGGTTGATTGTTAACAATCGATCATTTGTTTGTTTTCGGGCGATTCTTGAATCGCCCCTACAAGATGTATTGCCGTTTTTATAATCACCCTCGCCAAACAACGCTCTTAGCGGATGGGGTCTTGGTGGGTCTCGCTGCGGCTCGGTCCCGTTCGCGTTCTGACAGTCCACCGGACTGTCATTCATTACGCTCACGCCGCTTCGCTACCCAGCCGCTCGCGGCAGCAAAAGCGTGCCGCATGGCGCGCGCCGACCGTCTATCCGTAAAGCAACAACTCTATTTTGATAATTTTGTGCGAAATTTCTTGAGGGGGCTTGGGGGAACTTCTTGCAAGAAGTTCCCCCAAAACGCGTCCCAATTACAAATTATAATATTGCTCAAACTCAGCGGGGTGAGGGATAGCAGCCATGCGGCGGCATTCTTCGCGCTTGGTTTTGATAAAGTTTTTGATGAGTTCCTCGGGGAATACACCGCCTGCGGTCAGGTAGTCGTGGTCGGCTTCCAGCGCGGTGAGTGCTTCGTCCAGAGAGGTGGGCAGGCCCTGCAGCTTTGCCTTTTCTTCCTCAGGCAGGTGGAAGAGGTTGCAGTCGTAAGGTCCCCAGCCGTTCTCGTGAGGATCGATCTTGTTCTTGATACCGTCAAGACCTGCCATCAGGATTGCCGCGTAGCAGAAATAAGGATTGCAGGTGGCATCGGGGTTGCGAAGCTCAAAGCGACGCTTGTTGGGCGCTTTTGCGTAAGCGGGAATACGAATGACCGCGGAGCGGTTCGAGGTTGCGTAGCCAACCGTTACGGGTGCTTCAAAGCCGGGAACAAGACGCTTGAAGGAGTTGGTGCTGGGATTGGTGAGCGCGCACAGGGAGTGGATGTGCTTGAGCAATCCGCCCATAAAATAGTGCGCCTCGCGGCTCAGATGCGCGTAGCCGTTGTCATCCGAAAAAACGGGTTGTCCGTCCTTGAGGAGAAGCATATGCACGTGCATGCCGCTGCCTGCCTCGCCGTAGATGGGCTTGGGCATAAAGGTTGCCGACTTGCCATACTTGAGCGCGGTGTTGTGAATGATATATTTGATCATCATGGTGGCGTCTGCCATTTCGGACATCTTGCCAAGCTGAGGCTCGATCTCAAACTGACCGGAAGCCGCTACCTCGGGGTGGTGATAGTTGATCTCAATACCTGCATCCTTCATGTGCATGCACATCTCGCTGCGGCACTCGTAGGCAACGTCAAAGGGCTTGGCAATGTGGTAGTTCTTTTGCTTGGGAACGATCACGCCGTCGCCTGCAATTGCACTGTTCCAATAGGATTGGCATGCGTCGACCTGCGCGCTGATGCTGTTGGGCTGTACTTCCCAACCGACATTGTCAAAAAGATAGAACTCAAACTCGGGGAGAATGAGCATCGTATCGGCAACGCCACAATCCTTCATATACTGTTCAGCCGCCTTAACGATATTGCGGGGGTATTGCGGCAGAGGTCTGTTCTCGGGGGTGTCGATGATCATCGCATTGCCCGTCATGGTGAGCGTGGGAATGGAACAGAAGGGATCGATGAGAGCCGTGTCGGGATCGGGGATAAAGACCATGTCGCTCTTTTCTACAACCGCATAGCCGTAGTTGGAGGCATCAAAGCCGATGCCGCTCTTCATTGTCTCCTCGGAAAAGTTCCCTGCGGGAATGGTGACGTGGCGATACTGACCGTTGATGTCAACCATTTTGAAGTCGACCATTTGAATACCGTTATCGCGGATCATAGCCAAAATATCTTTTACGCTTTTTTTCATAAATGACACCTCACAAAAAATTTCTCTATTATAATAATACACCATTTGGGGCAAAATAGCAAGACCAAGCGACAAAAAAAATTACCTAATTTTTGCAATTTGAGAACGAAAAAGATGTAAAATCTCAACAATCCGAAAAAACGAAACAAAAAGATTGCAAAAAAAGCGAAAAAAGTTCTTGACACGGGGAATAAAATGTGATATAATACCAAAGGTCAACCAAATATTGGGGTATAGCCAAGCGGTAAGGCACCAGACTTTGACTCTGGCATTTTCGCTGGTTCGAATCCAGCTACCCCAGCCAACACAAAGGGCTCACCAATCGGTGAGCCCTTTGTGTTGGCTGGGGTAGCTCTTCGAAACAGACCCGCGCCGCAGGCGCGGGATGCTGGTGCGCTTTCGCCGCCCAGAGATCGGGGAGCGGCTCGCGCAGCGAGACATTCACCAGGCGCAGGGCGAACGAAACTTCGCCGAAGGCGAAAATCCGGCACTGTTACTTCCCTCTTGCAATATTTACAAGTTTATGCTATAATAACGACAGAAAGGCGGTGCAATATGGAAAACGAAAACAATGCTTGCTATGAAGTAAAATTAAATCGACTCTTTAACATTCAAACAAAACAAAATTTAATATGGCTCACTGTATTATTTGCGTTGCCTATTCTTTATACGATATTCGATATTGTAAATCATACATTTGATTGGCAAAGGCTTCTCATACTCTGTTGCGGATGTTTAGCAATTATGATTATAAAACTACTCAGCAGTCCAAAGTGTTTAGACGTAACGCACGGTACGATTCAATTTCAACATCGGTCGGATATGCTAAACCTGCTTTTGGCGAGACGTATATGGGGAGGCACCGGAAACGTGTCCAAATATGAAAGAACATATACTCTTTACAATATAGAAAGCATAGAGTATCTGCAAACCCCTTTTGAAAAAAGATTTTCTTGCGGTCATATACGCATATGTGGCGATGTCAACGTGAGTGAAACCGAAAAAGAGCAGCGTTCCTTTGTCATCTACGGTGTAAAGGATTTTGAAAACACATCTGCTTGGATGAAAGAGTTTGTGAAGCTCTCCGATAATACATAACCTCGTTTACAAACATAGCGTAAAAACTCCGCCTCCCCACAAATCAAGGACACCCTCGGTGTCCTTTTTTCTATTTCAATATTGACAACGCTATCCCTTTTGTGGTACAATATAAATATCAAAGCTTTTGCAAATTTTGGCATAAGGAGAAGTTTTATGAAAAAGACAGTTTCTCTGCTCGCGCTCGTCTTGGCAATGCTGATGCTGTTTGCATCCTGCGATTTTCCAAAAGGTCCGCAAGCCACAACGCCCGACCAAGCAACCACCGAGGACACAACACCTGCGGCAACCACGCCCGAGGTCACAACTCCTGAAGAAACAACGCCCGTGGTAACTCCCCCCGATACTACCACCCCCGATGAAACCACAACAAGTGAGCCAAACTATGACATTCCCGAGACCCCTGTTGAACCCAAGCCCTTGAGAATTTTGGCTATTGGCAACAGCTTTAGCTCGGATGCAATGGAGCACCTTGCCGAAATTCTTGTTGGCGAAGGCTACACAGATTTCATTCTTGGCAATCTCTACTATGGCGGTTGCTCGCTTGACAGACACAGAACCCATATTGAAAACGGCGCGGCTGCCTACGATTTTCGTGTAAACACCGGCAGCGGTTGGACATCCTCCAAGCAAAACATCCAATACGGCTTGGATTATGCCGATTGGCAGATCATCACCGTCCAGCAGGTCAGCGGTTACAGTGGCATTCCCGAGTCTTACGGCAATATGCAATACATTATTGATTACGTTAGAGACCGCGTAGATCCCTTTGTAAAAATCTACTTCCACATAACATGGGCATATCAGTCCAATTCGAGTCACGGAGATTTTGCCAAGTATAACAGAAACCAAATGACCATGTACAATGCTATCGTCAACACCGTGCAAACCTTGGTGGTTGGCAACTACAACATTGAGGGCTACATCCCCAGCGGTACGGCAATTCAGAATTTGCGCACCTCTTACCTTGGTGACACCCTCACCCGCGACGGCTATCACCTTTCCGCTGACATCGGCAGATATACGGCGGCTCTCACTTGGTACAAGGAGCTCACAGGTGCAGATATCACCGACCTTACGGTTGTGCCAAAGGCTTATAGCAACATTACCGATCACCTCCCCGCCATTAAGGAGGCGGTCAATAATGCCATTGCAAATCCTTTTGAGGTTACCCCCTCCACCTACACCGAGCGCGACCTTGCACTTGACAGAATGACCGCTAACGACAGAAACTGCTTGATCGGTCTTGGCCTCAATCCCGACGATTACGAAATTCTTGACCTTGGCATGGTTATTGGTGCATATTACAACTCCACCTCTGCCACGTCATCCAATATGGTTACCAACGCCGGCAACAGCCCCGGATTTATTGCAACCAAGCTCTTTACCCAAGAAACACTCCCCGTTGGCTCGGTCATCAACATTTTGCCGGGCTACCAATTCCGTCTTGAGGGTTGGCAAACGTTGGGTACCCCCAACAGCGAAGAACGCCGCAGCAACAACTATAACGATATGATCGTTGACGAAGCGCTTTATACAGCGTATAGTTACATTGGCTTTAACATTTCTAAGATCGCCGGCGGAAACGCTACCCACGACGATCAAGCGGGCATCCGCATCTACGTGCCCAAAACAACCGAATAACGTTACAAATAAAAGGGCATCTGCACAGATGTCCTTTTTGTTTTCCACCCGAGGGTATTGCAATCCTCTTGGTTTTGTGATATAATGAATGCATCTACAAAATCCAACCGAGGGAACTGTTATGGATCAGACAAAAAAACGTAAATTTGGGTTGACAAACAATCAACTCAAGATCATTGCCATGGTGAGCATGGTGCTCGACCACGTAGGGCTGTTGTTCTTCTCCGATATGATCATCTTCCGCGTTCTTGGCAGAATTGCCTTTCCGATTTTTGCCTACATGATTGCCGAGGGTTGCCGTTATACCAAAAACCGCGCCAAATATCTTGGCATCATCGCGGGCATGGGAACCGTTTTTCAAATCGTCTATTTTGTGGCAATGCAGAGCCTTTATCAAGGCATTCTCATCACCTTTTCGCTTTCCATCATTGTGATTTATTCCATTGACGGTATTGTAAAATCCAAAAAGGTGTGGGGACGTCTCGCCGCCATTGGTGCGCTCCTTTGTGTTGCGGCGTTTGTGTTCGTTCTGCCGCGCGTGCTGACGGAAACCGATTTTGATATCGACTACGGCATTTGGGGAATTCTGTTGCCTGTTCTCGTTTACCTGATGCCCAGCCGCCCGTGGAAGGTTGGCGCGGCTTCCCTCTATCTGTTGATAAGAGCGATCTATTACACCGTTGTTGTGCCCTACCCCGTTCAGTGGTGGTCACTGCTCTCCCTTCCGCTCCTCGCTCTCTACAACGGCGAGCGCGGCAAAGCAAAAATGAAATACCTCTTTTACATCTTCTACCCCGCGCACCTCGTTATCCTTTACGGACTTGCGATTTTGATTGAGCTGCTGAAATAAAAAAGAAACGCCGCACTTCCATGGAAGTGCGGCGTTTTTTTATTGTTCTTTCTTGTTTTTGAAAACGAACAGTTTGCTGATAACGTAGTTGCAAACGATAACGACGACGGCTGCCACAACCTTGGATGCAAGCTCGCAAAGGTTGACGGTCTTGCCAAGCAAAGCGGCACTTGTCCACGCGGGGATGAGCGCACCAAGCCCCAACGTCAGGCCAAAGGTGATGACGTAGTCAAGACCAAGCGTGATGACACGTCCGCCCGCAAAGGGCAACAGCTGCTTCCAAAGAGAGGTGGACTTATCTGCCTCGGTAAATACCCATGCGCGGTTGGTAAAAAAGGCAAAGAGCACTGCACACACCCATTGAATGATCTGCGCCGCGGTGTAGAGTGCGAAGTAACGCGCCGACGTTGTCTCCCCTGCGGGGATGTCAAAGATCGCACGTCCGCCAAGCAGAACGGCATAATACACGCCCCAACCAACAACAGTCGTCAGTACGCCAAAAACAAGGTACATCAGCACCTCGCGGTGCTTTTGCAACAAGGTTTTGATTTTTGCGATCATCATCAGCCCTCTTTTTTCCAAGTCGTTCCCTCTTTGGTGTCAATGAGGACAACGCCCTTTTCCAAAAGGTATGCGCGGATGCGGTCTGCCTCGGCATAGTTCTTAGCTGCCTTGGCTTCTTTTCTCTCCACGATCAGGCGCTCGACCTCTTGTGCAAAGGGATCGTTCGATACGGGGGCTTCGGTCGCATCTTCCTTCTTCTCGTTCAGCTTTGCAGCGTTTTCGAGAAGATTGAGGCAGAGAACGGTATCGAAATCGGCAAGCGCCGCTCTCTTTGTTGCATCGTTGGTTTTTGCCTTGAGGACGTCATAAACGGCGGTGACTGCCAGGGATGTGTTCAGGTCATTGTCAAGCGCTTTGACAAATCCTGCCTTGAGCTCGGCAAGAGCTGCCGCGTCGACCTCGCCGTCCTCTTTGAGAGCCGCGATGCGCGCGATGAGCTTGTTGTAGGCGACCTTGGCGTTCTCCATGTTCTCCCAAGAGAACACGAGGGACTTGCGGTAGTGAGACTGCAAGCAGAAGAAACGGTAGACCATGGGATCAAATCCCTTTTCTACAAGCAAGGAGACGGTCAAAAACTCGCCCTTGGACTTGCTCATCTTGCCCGAGTTGGTGTTCAGGTGCAGTACGTGGAACCAGTAGTTGCACCACTTGTGACCGAGGAACGCCTCGGACTGTGCGATCTCGTTGGTATGGTGCGGGAATGCGTTGTCAATGCCACCGCAGTGAACGTCAAGACGCTCGCCCAGGTGCTTCATGCTGATGCAGGAGCACTCAATGTGCCAACCGGGGTAACCGATACCCCAAGGGCTGTTCCACTTGAGCTCCTGGTCGTCAAACTTGGATTTGGTAAACCACAGAACGAAGTCTGCCTTATTCTTCTTGTTGCCGTCGGCTTCAACGCCGTCGCGCACGCCGACTGCAAGGTCTTCTTCCTCAAAGTTGTGGAACTTGTAGTATTGATCGAGCTTGGAGGTATCGAAATAGATGTTTCCGCCCGCTTCATACGCGTAGCCTTTTTCGATGAGTGATTTGATGACCTTGATAAATTCGTCGATGCAAGAGGTTGCAGGCTCCACCACCTCGGGGTGGCGGATGTTGAGCGCCTTGCAGTCCTCAAAGAATTTTTCGGTGTAGAATTGCGCGATCTCCATAACCGTCTTCTTTTCGCGCTTTGCACCCTTGAGCATCTTGTCCTCGCCCGTGTCGGCATCACTTGTCAGGTGACCGACGTCGGTGATGTTCATAACACGCGTAACGTCATAGCCGTTGTAGCGGAAGTAGCGGTCAAGGATATCTTCCATAATGTAGGTGCGCAAGTTACCGATGTGCGCAAAGTGGTAGACCGTAGGTCCGCAGGTATACATGCTGACCTTGCCGGGCTCGTTCGGGATAAACTCCTCTTTTGTTCTTGAGAGTGAATTGTAAAGTTGCATAATCTATCTCCTTTTGCGGAAAGCTCCGCGTGGTGTGTCAAATAAAAATTATTTCTTTTTGCCTTGCTGTTTCTTTTTCTTTTTGGCAACAGAAAAACCAAAGGTGCCAATCTGTTTGCCAAGCTCAAAGTAGGTGCCGTGTGCGTAGGCGACCAGCCCTGCTTTATCCAAGCGGAGCTTGCCATCGGCATTGATGAGAGCCTCGTCAACGTCAACGGCAACGATGGCGGCGAGGAACATATCGTGTGAGCCAAGCGGAATGACGTCGGTCACGCGACACTCCAAAACGAGGGGTGAGTCCGCAAGAATGGGACACCCGATCTCGCTGGCGCTCTCTTTTGAAAGCTGACATCGCTCGAACTTGTCGATTTTTGCCCCCGTGTGTACACCGCAAAAGTCGGCGGCGCGAACCAAGGACGCAGTGGTCAGATTGATGGCGAACTCGCCGCTCTCCTTGATGAGCTTGTAAGAATGACGCGACGGACGGACAGAGATATAGGTTTTGGGCGGGATGGTGTTGGTAATGCCCGTCCACGCGACGGTAAAGACGTTATCCTTGCCATCGTGCGAGCAGGTCACCATTGTGGGCGGGACAGGTGCGAGCATTGCTCCGCCACGCCATTTGACCTTTGCCATCACGTCACTCCTCTCTTTAAATAGTTATTCAGTATATTATATCACATTTGCGCGCGGTTGTCAATTATAAAAAAAGAAAGAGTGCGTTTTCTTTTCCAAAAAACTCTTGACAATTTTCTGTATGTGTGATAGAATAATTGGGTAAATACGGAGGGTTATTTCGCTTGTGGCGAAAATCACCGACGTTGCATCGAATTTACGGAGGCATATTTCGTCCATGGCGAATATACCCACACTCTGCGCCTGATAAGCAAGCTTATCGATCTTCGAGTGGGGTATGCGCAGCGGATTCGATGAGCAAACGCTCATCGAGCCACTTCTCGTTTTGCTCCGTAAGAGAGGTGCAACGACGTTGCACCTCTCTTACGGAGGCATATCGAAGCGGTCATAACGAGGCGGTCTTGAAAACCGTTTGGGGGCAACCCCACGGGGGTTCGAATCCCTCTGCCTCCGCCAGAGCCTTGGAGCATTATGTTCCAAGGCTTTTTTCTTTGCTTACGTATCAGTTTTTATATGTAGGGATAGTAAAAGCGGCAAGCATTTCTGCTCACCGCTTATGTGTTTATTCAAATTGTTCTTTCAGCTCTTTGTGGATAGGCGGCAAGCGGTGCTTACCGCCTATATAGGTTAGTGCTTATTTCTTTTTGAAGATCGCGAGGAAGTCTGCCCACGTTTTCTTCTTGATAACAAACCAGAAGAGTGCGAAGCCGCCAACGCCCGCGACTGCTACGGAGCCTACAACGATGCCAACGATAGCACCTGCTTCGAGTCCGTCTTCGTTGCCATCGGGATCATCGGTCGTTCCGTCAGTTCCATCCGTGCCGGGCTCGGTTCCGGGCTCAGTTCCTGGCTCGGTATCGGGATCGTGTGCGGGCATTGTATAGTTGCAGGTATCGCACTTGCCATTGGTATCCGTGTCGGTGTGAGCCGCCTTATCAAGCTGCTGACCTTCGCAACCTGTACATTCGTGCCAATGGTTATCCGCATCGAACTTCCATTCGGTCTTTGCGGTGTGGGTGTGGGCGAGATCAAAGGTGGCGGTATAATCGATCCAACCCGAACCGCTATTCTTGATCACCGCCTCGACCTCGCCGTCGTTGAACTTTAGCGTCAGCTTGCAGTTTTCGTCAAACAGTACGGTCTCCGAATCGCTCCAGAGCTCAAACCAAATCACGTAGTAAGCCGCTTCAAAAATGGGACTGTAGCCCACGTACCTTTCATTATCCCAATCCATCTCTGCGGTGGGCATTATGTACCAATATCCTTCAACGTCGATCAGGTAAGCCAGCTCGGTGCTGCCGTTAACGCTGTAGACCGTAAAGGGTGCGGCAGTCGCGCCTGCGGTGGGCTTGTTGGCGTCTGTTTTGAGCACGATCTCGGTGATGGGATCCAGGAATACCGCCTCGATTTCCACCGCTTCGCCCGTCATGGTAAAGGTGGTTGTGGTTTCCCCTGCATCGGCAAGCGTTGCGCCGCCGCTCTTGACGATCCACATGTAGAAGTACTTGCCCTCGGGAGCAGTCCCTACTGTGAGTGTAACCGTTTCTCCCGCCTTGGCGACTGTCTTGTCGGCGGTACCGCCCGTGACGGTGATCGCGCGCTCGATATCGTCGGTGTAGGTTGCCTTGAGTACCACATTCTCGGTCAAAAGTAAGCTTGTTTCTGCCGCATAGGGCTCGCCGATGACCGCGTTGCCGCTGACGATCTCCCACTTGAGGAATACCTTGCCATCGGCAGGGTCGTTTGCAAAGAGGTAAAGGCGTGTGCCGATGGGCTCCTCTGCGGAGGGATCGTCAGCTTCGTATGCGTACGCGCCGCCGTCGGTCACGCTGACGGTCGCCTTACTCGGGTTGGGGGCGCAAACGTAATCGGCTCCAACGTAGCCACTGTCTCCGTAGGCCTCAAGCCAATCCGAATCCTCCACGAAGCCTGCGGGGAGGATCACATTGATCTCTACGCAGGGAGAAAACGTGTACCCCTCCTTGGGGATCAGTTTCATCCATGCGCTGTACGTTTTTCCGTTTTCAAAAATCAGGGTGTCCTCGAAGGTGTACCATGTGTCTCCGTCGTACCACTCAAACTCGCTCACTGTATAGAGGGCATCATCGGGAAGCGTTGCAACAAAGCTTGCCTGCTGACCGCTGACGGGGAGCGTGAATCTGACGTTGATCTCGGTGATGGGCGTGAGCGCTACGAAAGTAAAGCGGCAAAGGATCTCGTTTGCGGTCAAGCTAACGATCTCGCCTTTCGTGTTATCATCATTTTGATATATCCTGTAGGTCTTTGCCGTATCGAAATAGTAACCCATTTGGGGAACGATGCGAAGCTCGACCGTGTAGCTCTTGCCCTGCACAAAGGTGTCGGCAGAGGTCAGCTTGGTTTCACCGTCGTAGTACCCGATGACGGTGGAAACCGACTTGTTATAGGTATCCTCCTGATCGCCGTCAACCGGCTTGCCGCCCGTATAGGGGATAAGGAAGTCAAAATAGAAGGAATCGTATGGAACGGCGGAATACGACTTGTAATTTGCCGTAAAGGAAACGTTGACCGTTCCCATGGTAAAGGTGGTCTCGGTTGCCTTGCTGTCGGCAAGGAGCGAAGTGCTGCCCGACCAGCCGTTGAAATACCTGCCCTCCTCGGGTGCGTCGGCAACGATCTTGACCTCGGTGCCCGTAGCGATCTTAGAGCCGCTTGCCACCTCAACGCCGCCCACAAAGAGCTTACCGCCCGTTACGGTGACGGTGGGATAGTCCTTGTAATTTGCCGTAAAGGAAACGTTGACCATTCCCATGGTAAAGGTGGTCTCGGTTGCCTTGCTGTCGGCAAGGAGCGAGGTGCTGCCCGACCAGCCGTCGAAGTACCTGCCCTCATCGGGTGCGTTGGCAACGATCTTGACCTCGGTGCCCGGGGCGATCTTGGAGCCGCTTGCGACCTCAACGCCGCTCACAAAGAGCTTACCGCCCGTTACGGTGACGGTGGAGCAATCGTAGTATGTAGCACTCAAGGTAACGTTGGACGTGCTCATCGTAAAGGTAACGGTTTCGGCGTAGGAATCGTCCAAGGACACGCCGCTACTTGACCAGTAGCGGAAGTATTTTCCCTCAGCGGGAGCGTTGGCAACGACGGTGACCTCGGTGTTGGGGGTGATCTTGGAGCCGCTTGCGACCTCAACGCCGTCCACGTAGATCTTACCGTCCGTTACAGTGACGGTGGCGCAATCGTACCAGGTCACACTCAAGGTAACGTTGGACACGCCCACGGTAAAGGTCACGGTTTCGACATAGGAATCTTCCAAGGTCACGCCGCTCTCCGACCAGTAGCGGAAATATTTTCCCTCGGGCGGATCGTTTGCCACCACGGTGACCTCGGTGCCAATGGGGATCTGTGCGCCGTTTTCAATCTCCTCGCCGCCCACGTATATCTTACCATCGGTCACGGTAACGGTGGGCATGTCGTAGACCGCGCGGATCACGACAGGCTCCGTGGTGCTCGTATCGAGATAGAAATATGCGCGTTCTGCATAGTTTGCGTAGCTGATGGACACGCCGCCGATGACGACCTCCCACCTTGCAAAGCGCTTACCTGCGGGAACGTCTGCCTTGAGGTAGACGTAGTTGTAGGGCTCCATCTCATTGATCTCGGTCTCAAACGTATTCGACGTGTACGCCTTACCGCCCTCAACCGTGATGGGAACGGGAACGTACAAATCATCCTCGTATCTGCGCAGATAGCCCGGCGTGCCTGAATAGTACCCCGTGGTATAGCCGTTGATCTTAACGACGGTATCGCCGTCGATGTAGTATTTTTCGTCGATCGCAATATAGAAGTTCAAGCCGTATCGGATACCGTAGGCAAAGGTTTCCTCGGCTCCCATCTCTGCGTTTGCGGAGTTGTTATACCAGTATTCCAACGTTGCCGTGTACTTGTCGGGGTCTGCAGCGGTGATGGACGTTGCGGGAAGCTCACCGTATGTGGGCTTTGCTATCGTGAAGATCACTTCCTCAAGATAGGTCTTATCCGCCCAGATCACCTTGACGGTAACTTCCTCGCCCGTCATCACGAAGGTGGTGGTCTTTGCAGTTGCATCTGCAAATGTCACGCCGCCGCTGACGCACTCCCAGCCTACAAAATACTTGCCGTCGGGGGCTTCGTTTGCGGTGATCGTGACGATTTCCTCACTGCCTGCAAAGGTCAGGTCTGCCGTACCGTCAGTTACGGTGATATCGTGAGGTGTGTTGCGGTAGACCGCCTGGATGCTGACGTCGCCCGCAGGCATAACGAAGGTGGTGGTAGCCGCGGTTGCGTCGACGAGGAAAACGTTCTCGCCGCTGACGACGATCCATTCCTTGAACGCCTTGCCCTCGGCGGGCGCGTCTGCGGTGATCGTAACGGTGATACCGCCGCCGACCGTGGTGACGGGGGTTGCGTCAACGCTTGCGGTGCCGTTCTCCACGGTGATGCCGTAGCTCTCGCCTGCCGCAACGGTGAACTCGATATATTTGGTAGTGGTGGTATATCCGCTTGCGTTGGTTCCGTTACTCCAACCCTCAGCCTCAACGCCGTTGATCAGTACCGCGGTTTGAGTCCACCTGACGTAGTGCGTCTCGTTGCTGGTAAACTCAACGAAGGCGCGATATTGCTTGCCAACCTCAAACAGCTCGCCGTCGGTCATATCCCGCCAGCTTGAGGTCTCGGTATCGTAAACCATCCAACCGTCAAAGGTGACGTCGCAGTAGGTATCTGCGCCCTTTGTCACGGTCTCGTCGGGCGCCTTGCCCGCAACGGGAGCGGTGACGGTGACGGACGCGCTTGCCTGATAACTTTTTGCGAGAGCGGTGAATTCAACCACGATGTACGCGCCACTTTCTTCATACTCGACCAACGTGCCGTCCACCTGATTATCGCTAAAGTAGTTTCTGAACGTACAAGCGATCGCCTCGGCGAAATAATAGCCTGCCGCAGGGGTAAGCTTTACCCTTACGGTGTAGGACTTACCCGCTTCAAAAACGTGGGTGGGATCGAGAAGCGTTTCGCCCTCGTACCAGCCAAGCACCTCGCCGTAGTAATTGTCGTAAGCATCAAGACCCGCACTGTAGGAGGGGTTGCCGCCCACCGTGGGGTGAGGCACGTCGGTGTACGGATAGTAGAGAACCTGCGGCGTGATATACACCGACTCAAAAACGATCTCGTGATCAAAGCTCGAAGGCACGCCAACCGTAAAGGTGAGTGTGGACACGCGGTAGTCCGTAACGCCAAGCACGGTGGCGTAAACGTAAGGCGTATTCCACCTGCGGAACGCCATGCCCTCTTCGGGCGCGTCGGCAACCAGCGTCAGCACGGTGCCGGGCAGGAACTGGGAGTCGGTTGTCTCCACGCCGTCAACCCAAATCTTACCTCCCGTAACGGTGACCGTTACGTAGGCGGTATCGTAATAGTAGAGGTATCCGTACCTGATCGCGGTACCGGCAGACCAACCGGAAACGTTCATAGACCTGCCGTTGATCGTGATAGCACCTGCAATCCCGTAGCCATCGATCGGCTCGACGCGGAACTCACACTCATACTGTACGTTTGCCTGATAGGTGTCGGTGGGGAGCATTTCGAACTTGGTGTTTTCCGAATCGTAGTAGTACCATCCTTCGATATAAATATCGTAAAGGTCACTCTCATCGGTAACGGTGGTAATGGGGGTGTCTCCCACCTTGATGGCGGGTATCGTTCCCTCAACGGATTCGATGGGGGTTACGTAAATCGCCTCGCAGGTGATCACCTTATAAGAGCTGTAAACGTAAATGTAAGTGGTGTTATAATAGTCGTAGCTCGTATTCTCTCCTATGGTGATCCTCCAATACAGGAACATCTTACCCTCGGGAGCTTCATCCGCTTTGAGGTAAATATAGTCACCTGCAAAGACCTCGCCGATCTCGGTTTCGTACGTATTTGAGGTGTACGCCTTGCCGCCCGTAACGGTGAGGGCTGTGGGGAACTCAAAATTCCACTCGCGATCTTCAACACCGCTGTAGCAGCCGGTCGTATCGCCGTTTACCGTGGTCACGGCATCACTCGCAAGCGCGTAACCCTTGGCGCAAACGACCTCAAAGCGCACCGCGTACTGCGTACCCGACTTGAACGCGTCGGTAGGAGCAAGGATCGGATAACCGCTGTCGTAGCTATAGATCTCTTTAAGCGTATAGCCGTATTTCTCCGGCTCGGCGGGAATGAGCGTGACGCTCTCCGCAAGGTCACCCACGGCGGGAGGCGTGACCGTGAACTTGATCTCCGTCAGGTAAGTGATCTCGGCGTAGACCGCCTCAAGCTCCACGTCGCCTGCCGTCATCGTAAAGGTGGTATTATCGGCAGAGCTGTCCGCAAGCGTCGCCTCTCCCGAGAGCACGCTCCAACCAACGAAGTAGTAGCCCTCGTTGGGATCGTCGGCGGAAATTTGTACCGTATCTCCAACGTGCGCGTCGGTGATTTGGTCGGCGGTGTGGTTGACGTAGCCCTTGCCGTCCTTGATCGATACCGTGTAATCGACGTAGTCGTAAACGGCGATCAGCTCCACGCTTTCGCCTCCAACCGTAAAGGTAGTGGTAGCCGAGGTCTTGTCTGCAAGCGTAACGCCGCCGCTGACGACCTGCCACTCCTTGAAGGTCTTGCCCTCAACGGTATCTGCCGTAACGGTGACGGTATCGCCCGTCATTGCAGTCGTGGGATCGGCGGTACCGTCGGTGACGGTGATGGATACAGGCGTTCCTTCTTCAGCCGAAGTCGAAACCGCCATCAGTCCGATACCAAAGGTTATACAAAGTAGTATAATGAATGCAAATTTCAAAAATCTCGTCGTTTTTTTCATATTATCCTCCTTTGCTTTCCCCTGCCCAAAAGGGCAAGGGAAAAGATTTTGTGGGGGTGTTTTTTCGTAATTGTTTTGTTTTACGCTCTCTTTTTGCGGAATACAAACCAATAGAGACAGAAGCCGCCAATACCGAGAACTGCGACCGCACCGAGAACGATGCCGATAATTGCGCCTGTTCCAAGACCTGCATCCTCGGTGATACCGATAACGGCATACTGCGAGAAGTGGTCGGTTGCAAAGGTGATCGTACCGTCCTCGTTGACGGTGGTCTTGCATTCCTCGTAGCTTCCGTCGGGAGCGATATAAACCACTATAATCTTGTCATACTCTGCCGCAAGATCGGGTGCAGGTAACGTTACCTCAACCATACCGTCGGGCTGAATTTTTGCGCCGTCAAGGAGAAGCGAAAGATCAAACATTCCAAGTGGCTTTGCAGCACCATCGGCAGTTACGGCAATTTCGCCAAGCACCTCTGCGGGAACCTGCTCTACAGGCTGTTCAACCACGTCAAACACCGTTCCTTCGGGAATATATGCGTTACTGCCGGTAGGAACGTTAAGCACCGTACCTACTACGTCGCCGCTTATCTGAGCGATTTTCTTGGGCAGTTCCTCGGTGTAGGAATGAGAGCAGAGCGTGCAGGTATAGGTCGCTTCGCCAACCTCTGTTTCTGTCGGCTCTTTTGTTACCTCTCTCACGTAATCGTGAGGAAGAACAGACTCATAATCACATTCCATACATTCGTGAACGTGGTCGTTATTATCCTTTGCGATCCAATCGTAGAAGCTATGCTCGAAGTCCTCGGTAGCTCCGCAAGTGGGACAAGAATGCGTGTGGTAATTCCCATCCTTCATCGTCCATTCGCCATAGGTGTGGTCGCCGCTTTCACTTGCACCACATTCGCATTTGCGAATGTGCTTCATATCGTTGTTCGAATCGGGTATCCAATCGCCAAACTCACATACGTGAGGTGTTCTCGTTTCGTAGGCATCGCAGCTTGCCTCGGTACAATCACGCCTTTCGGTCGTGCCGTCACCTACGGGTGTCCATTCGCCAAACGTGTGCGCTGCAAGTCTTGTGCCGTTACAGCCCGAACAAGTCTTTTTGTGGTTGGTAGCATCCTCTTTCACCCAATTGCTCCAAGTGTGGTTTTGGGTTTCAGCCGTCACTCCGCAATCACGCTTACAAGTACGTGAGTGTGTGTCGGTCGGAGAATTCTCTCCGTCATCCGTCCAATTATTCCAATCGTGACCGAGACCTTCTGCCGTTTCACTTTTTGTCGCGCCGCAGTTATCGGTGCAGGTATAGGTCGTGGTTACACCGGTTAAGCAATTGGCAGTTCCGCTTTGCACACCTGCATCCCAATTATGAGGGAGGGTTTCGGTCTTTTGGCAAGTGGTGTCCTTGCAGGTGCGTGTATGTGTTTCGGTTACCTTATCGTCAACCCAATCACCGAACTCGCAGGTGTGAGCAGGCTCATACGGAGCAGAAGCGTAAAGATATACGCACGCCTGTGTATCGTGGGTGTCCAAGTAGCCACCGTTTTCATCGTCTATATACTCGCTACCTTCAAGATCATAATTATTGCCGACCACGAAACGCAGCTCACCGTTATAATCGCGGAGACGGAGACATTCTAACTGACTCCCCCACTCAGGCGAGAACATAGAATTAGACTTACTAAGTGCAACGCTGCCTTCTTTGCAAACATCAAGGAATTCCAAACCGCCAACGTACTCGTCATTCTCCCAATCGTAGGTGTAGTAGCTGTCTCTGTCATTGTAGAACAGCACTGCCCAGTAGTAGGTGTCGCCCTCATCGGGGTACAGCTTATTGTACGGTCTGTCCTCAGGGATAAAAGCAGGCGAGTTGATAAAGGTATTGGGGATAACGAATTGCATCACGCATTCGTGAGCGTAGCGGAAGATCTCTTCCGTATATCCTTCCTCGATATATTGGTCAATATCTTCTTTTGTATGTAGTTTTACCATCTCAAACGCAAGAGCATCTTTTACCGCATCGTGAGAGATCGTGCCATCGGGATTAAGGGTAATTTCCTTTATAGGTATGCCTACAGTTTGACCGTAGAGCATATCTGTAAGATAACCATGACATATAGAGTCAAAATATTCACGGCGTTCTTCCTCGGTCGGATAATCCCATAAATCAAACACGCCATTATCATCATAGTCGATCTCGGCAATGTCGGGGGTTCCGTTATTGTTTTCATCAACGTTGTATATGTCTGCGTAACCATCATCGTCAGTGTCGAAAACATAAGAATAAAGAACGCTGCTATCAGGGGTATAATATTTACCTTCATATTCAGCCACAAGAACGTACATGGTATCGTCAGCCAAGGCAAAGAAATCGGTTTTGTTCGTCACCTTGCTATATACGGGCACCGGGCGGTTGCAGTTGTTGCATTTTTCTCCATTCCAATCGTGACCCGGTGCATCTATTTCAGGGAAGCCATCATATGCCGCCGTCATCTCCTTGTTGGAGAAATAGGTGTCGCAAAGACGGCAATACCAATATTCATGGCAGCCCTTTTCCATACAGGTAGGTTCATCAGCATTACCGTGAACGTTTTGCTCATGTCCGCAAGGAGCAGCGTAGAGATACGCCTTCACGTTTACGCTTATATCATAGTTGTCGGGGTCGGCATTTTTCGCCTCGTTGTATTCGGCAGATTTGTCACTCAAAGCAAACACGTAATCTGTACCTGTATATTTCAAATCAAGTACGCCATACACCCACGTGTCAGAATCGCCATACCAATCCTTATAAGAATCGTAAAAATAACCGCTTCCGTCACCGTTTGCTTGCCACAAAGGACGGCTATAGCTGTAAGTCTCATCGGGGCTGTAATAACGAATACCGCCATCAAACCACGCTTCGCCTGCAGATTCAAAGGGAACGCTCAAGGCAAACAGCATATCGCCGTCAACATACATATAAGAACCCGAGTTCATCTGATACTGCATAGCACCAACATTTACGCTATTAGAAATACCGGAGAAGGTGTTGGTTTGTGCATCGTAGTACTCGGTAATGTCAATTGCATACACGGAATCAACTTCTTCAAATTCGGTGTAACGAGGATTACCGGGAGTGTAATAGCGATCGCCACTCTTTACGACGTAAATGAAGGTTGTTCCGTTCTGTCCCTCCAAATTTTCCTCGGTGTAAAGGCTGTACGTTTTTCCCTCGGTGCATACATCAACAGAGCCCCCATCAAAAAAGGGTGCCTCATAATATGCAAACACCGTCATCGGCATCACGCCGATAAGCATTGTCAGCATCAATATCACGGCGAATATCGCAGATATTGATCTCTTTTTTATTTTCATCTTTATTTTTCTCCTTTTTGAAGATTATTACAAGAGGCGGTGGGCGTTTCCACCCACCGCCTTGATTGATAGGCGAAACTATTGTTTCGTTTCAGTAATTATGCGTTTTCAGCAGGCATGACCATCACGTTAACGGTCATCGTAAACGAGCCGTAAGAGACCTTGATCTCATACCAGCCTTCCTCAGCCTTATAGTCGCCGAGGTCGATGGTCAGATCCTCGTGAGAGATCTGCTGACGATGTCCGTTGCAATCTGCCGCAAAGATATGGAAGTTCTCAAAGAGCTTTGCAATATCGGTGGCATATTCGCTGTCTGCATAAAGATCGATATTGCCGCAGGCAATGTATCTGCCAAGCTCCTCATCCCAGTATCCCATATCGTCAAAATTCCAATGCTGAACGCCTGCTTCGTAAAGCTTGTTATGACCCATTACATACATTTCGAGATTCCTGGTTACATAACCGTATACGGGGCGAAGTCTTATTTCACCCTCTGCCGATTCTTCCACAACGAGCGTGAGAATCTTGTTGGTGCTGTAAAGCTTCCATTCGCCGGTTTCATAGTCGAATTTGTTCCAACCAAGGAATGCACGGTACATAGGATTGGGAATGACTGCCTCCAGAACGATCGTAGTGCCTTCCTCAATTTTTTCAAACAGGTGCATGGTTTCATCGCCGTTGTATTTGAAACGTCCGCTATCACTTGTTACCTCAACATAGTAGGATCTCTTCAAAACGGTGACGGTAAGCGTTGCCGTGAGCTCGGGGGTTTCCTTGTAGGTGTAGGTGATCGTGTACGTGCCTGCGACGGGGTCGTTCACGTCAAGACCGCCAAGGTCAACGGTATATTCGTCAGTGTTCAGATTTCTCGACTCGATCAAGCTATACGACCATACGCCAATATGCGAAAGATCCACAAATTCTCCCCGATAAACAGTGATGGGGTTCGCACCGCCAAGGTCGATCTCGGTCACAGGTGCGCCGAATTTCGCCTGGATTTTGGTGTCCTTATCAATGGTAAAGGTGTAGGTCGCATCGGTTGTAATCAGCTCGTATTCGACGTGAGTATCGTGATCGATCGCAAGATACCAGCCGAGGAAGGTATAACCCTCTTTTGCCGCTGCGGTAATGGTGATTTCTTCTCCGCTAATGTACTGATACGGCTCTACCGCATGGGTAAGAGACCCTTCAAAGAGCAACCAACCGTTATCGGGGCTGTCCTGATCGGCAGAGAACGTGTAATCCGCATCATATACCCAAACGGTAACAGTGTAGGTGATGCTCGTGTCTGCCTTATAGGTGTAGGTTATTGTGTATTTACCAACAACGGGATTGGTCAAATTAAGGCCGCCCATATCAACGGTGTAGTCGTTTGCGGTAAGTTCTACTCTCTTGCCGAGTGCGCCGCAAGCGTAAACCTTGATCTCTCTGTCAGCAAGCCAGAACTTACTGATGTGAATTCTCGTAGGCTCACCTTCATAGCCCTCAACCTCAAGACGGGTGATCTTAGGCTCTATCTTTGCGTAGAGGTAAGTGGTTTCGTTTAAGGTAACTGTATAGGTTCTTTCGGTAGAAACGCAGGTAGTGCCAACCGCACCGCTTGCATCCACCGTGTACCAACCGAGGAACTCGTAATCGCTCTCGGAGCGAAGCTCAACGGTTACGGTAACCTGTTCGCCCTTATTGAACTGGTCGTAGGGCTTATCAACATTTACTCTGCCACCGGGAGCAGAGCTTGCATTGAAGTTCACCAGATTTTCTTCGTCAAGAACACGGATCATATGCGTTGCCTTAAGCTCGGGATTTGCTTTATAGGTAAAGGTGAGCACATAGTCACCCTTTGCAGGGTTTGTACCGTTAAAGCCGCCAAGATCAATGGTGTACTCGTCAGCGGTAAGAGCCTCAGGCTCGCCGTTTATCAAAGCGAAAACAAGAATACGGTTCGGATCATACGTTCCCTGAACGGGGAGATAGATGTTGGTAATACCGCCATCAGTATCAAAGCCCATGTTCATGCCGTCAAGCCAGATCTCGGTTGCGGTATACTCAAATTCTGCGTAAACGTAGATGTTCTCATCAAATTCAAAGGTGTAGGTTGCATCGGTGCTGATCAGAGTAGGATTATCCTCATTTGTGTACCAGCCCTTGAATACGGTGTTTTCCTCGCCGACAGCGGTAAGAGTTATCTTGCCGAAGCCGTCCTTGAAGGTCTCAAAGTAATCGGGACCGATCTCTACGCCGTCAAGAAGGAGAGTTCCGCCGTTTACCCACGCGCTGAAGTCAACGGGTGCATTGGCAAGGACCTTAACGGTTACGGTCGCCTTGATCTCGGGATTTTCCTTATAAGTATAGGTGACAAGATACTCGCCGGGCTTCGCCGGGTTCAGCGCGCTCGTGTTTACCGTAAATTCGTCTGCCCTAAGAACGGACGAGCCTTCGGGAGTGTATGCGTGAACCGTTACGTTCTCAAAGCTCGGGAGTATGGGAGTGGCGTTCAGCAGATATCCCTTCTGCATCTCGGGCTCTGTTCCGTAAAGGTAGGGCTTGCCGTGAACGGCAATGAAATCACCAACCGCGGGCTTAGTCTCCATCTTGCCGTAACGGGTACCGTCCTCTAAATACAGACCGTAAACGTGAAGCTCGTTACCCTGATCGTCAACAATGATCATATTGCCCCAAGTGGTGTTGGAAATGCTCTTGATCTTACCGAAAATAATGTAATCTGTTTTCCATTTTTCGCTTGTGCCGCCTTCTTTGCAGATCGCATTAAAGTCGGGAATGCTGATGCTCTCGTACTTTTCGAGCAGGGTCACGTCATAAATAAGATCACCCATATCTACGACAAGATCTGTAACTACATACTCGAAATCCGCGTACACACTTGTAGTTTTATCGATCTCAAAGGTAAAGGTCTCATCGGTGCTGACAAGCTCGGTGGTATTTCCGTTCACTACGTACCAGCCCTTGAACACGGTGTTCTCAACACCCTTTGCTGTAAGGGTCACCTTGCCATAGCCATCCGCATAGGTCGCGGAATAAGCAGAACCGATATCCTCACCGTCGATCATAAGCGTACCCTTATTTGCTGTTGCATTAAACGAGATCTCTGTGGAGATGATATGTACGGTAACTTTTGCGTAAAGCTCGGGGTTGCTTAGGCACTCGTAGACTATGCAGTACGTACCGACCTTAGAGGGGTCAAGGTTTACGTAATCAATGGTATGGGTCTGACCGTAAGTGGACCACATACTGCTGCCGGACGGCAAGAACAGACGAACGTCCGCAGACTGCAATTGCGCAAATACGTCATCCCCTGCCTTAAAGGTGTATTCGTCCTTGCCGTACGCCATCTTCATGTCCACAAAAATGGGCTCGCAGACCGCGTATACGTGGCGGGATGCGGGAATAACCTTGTATTCCAGGGTTACATTTTCAATCGTGAAGCTGCGATTATACTCCTCGATCTGCCAGTAAAGGAATCTGTAATCCTCTCCAATATTTACGTCAAAGGTATAGGTTTTTCCAACCTCAAGGGTGGTACTTATTCCAACAGACTCGCCATTAACTATAAGCTCTCCGTCCTGATCCGCTCCTATGATCTGTGCGTTGGAATAGGGGGTATCGTCTGCGAAAAGCGCGATAAGATGAACGTCCAGGTCTCTTATCTGATAGCTTAAGAACATTTCCTCGGAAATGGGCTCTCTGTAAACGGCATCGTTGAATTCGTCATTCTTTCTGACTTCATACCAGCCAACAAATCTGAGGCTTTCATCCGGAGAATGCGCTTCAAGATGTAGGATCTTGCCAACGTGGAGCTGTCTGAGGATCATTTCCATATTCTCTTCTTTAAGGTGGAAACCGTCAACCAAGATATCGACCTGATCGGAGAGCATACCATTCGACATACAGTATGCTTCAATTATCAGATCCACCTTGGTATTCTTTTCAAATCTTGCAATCAACGTGACATCCTCGGTCGCTGTAAAGGTGTAGGTCATAGCACCTGCTACGCGAGTGCCGAAATCATTTTGATACCAGCCCGAGAAAATAAATCTTTCCTCGTCATCAAGATATGCGTTGATGGTGACCTCCTCGCCCTTTTCCACGAAGATCTCACCCAGAATATCCGTGTGTCCGCCCCAGCCGTAATTTTCAACCATGATCCTTACGGCTTCATTCAGGACGACAACGTTAACGGTTGCCTTAATGTCGGTATTCTTGTTATATGTGTAGGTTACGGTGTATGAACCGGGCTTTGTAGCGTCGAGACCTCCAAGGTCAATCGTATATTTGTCTGCCGAAAGCACGAACGTACCGTTGGGGGCAACGGCTGTAACCTTTACGCTTTCAAAATTGGGCAGCGGGGTGTCGCCGTTGGGATCGTAAACGACCGTATTATCAGTGTCCACAACAATGCCGGTAACGTCCGAATCTAATATACCGCTAACAACACAATTGTACGTAGGAGTAAAAATGTAAGAGGAAAAGCCGTCGGTTTCAAAGGATACCTTACCGTCCTTGTAGGTGGAAGGGATCACTTCAACCGCGCCGTTATCCTTCATGTGATATACGTTGTAGCCCTCTGCCTTTTCGTCAGCAGGCATTGGAACGGTCACCTTCACCTTTCCGTCGGGCTGCACCTCGGAGTTGTCCTTGGTTACGAAAATATCGTAGATGTACGCCTTGGTTTCGTCGTCAATCGTGATACCGTTATCCTCAAGCTTGCCGAGGATCTCGGTTGCTCTTTCTGCTGTAATGTCATTGACGTTAAGAACAGAGCCTTCTTTGAAGTTTCCGCCCTCAAGCAATGCGCCAAGCTCGTTCTGAAGCTGCTCTACGGTCTTATCTCCGCAAGCTGTCAGCCCAAAGCAGAGTGTTAACGCCATAATAAGCGTCAAAGTGATAAGCCATAACTTTTTCATTGTTTTTCTCCTTTTCAATTTATTTTTTTGGGGGGTAGGCGGCAAGCGGACTTGCCGCCTATCGTTCGGAATTTAATTCTTCTTGAAGATTGCAAGAAGGTCAGCCCAGGATTTCTTTTTGATCACAAACCAGAAGATCGCAAAGCCTCCGATGCCGACGACTGCAACCGAACCAATCACGATACCAACGATCGCGCCTGTGCCGAGTCCATCCTTTTTGTCGGGACCATCGGGATTTTTGGGGTCAGTGCCGGGTTCGTTAGACATATCGTAGCCGCAAACGTCGCACTTGCCGTCGCCGTTTTTATCAGCATGAGGCGCTACGTTCATCATCTCGGTGCAATCGCACTCGTTCCAATGGTTATTCTCATCGTAATCCCACGTACTGCCTGCCTCGTGCAGAGGGTCAAGTTTGAAGGTGAGCAACAAGTAGTTGTGCCCCACGTCATCGGCATCAGATGTTGCGCACATTGCAACAGAGCTTGCGGTGACGTTACCGAGCTTGATATTTTCTGGCTTGATATTGTTTACAGAGAAGCCCTCGGCTATATAAACGAAGATATTTAATTCATAAGGAGTATCCTTGAGAAGCTTCTCGGTATAATCGATATATCTGTAATCCTTGCCCTCAAAGCCATAGAAGTAGAATATATTCTCATAACCGTAATCCTCGGGCTTCAAGTCAAGAAGAACACCTGGTGTCGCGGTTACGGCAGTAATAGAATCTACTCTGCCGCCTATTTCATAACCGTCAAATGTGATATCTATATTCTCTATCTCAGTCGCATTCTGGCGGAGCACGGGAAGGTCAAAGAAGAGTGTCAAAAATTCTCCTACGATAGGATCAAATCCAAACTCGTAAGAATAACAGGTCCAGCCGTTGAGAGTGATATAGGAGTAGTCGCCGTAAGTCGAGAGGAAGGAATATCCCTCCTCGGGAAGCAGGCTAACCGCCAAAACATAGTAAGCATCTTGTTTCAAAATCTCGGTGCTAAGAGGACTCCAGCTACTGTCCATCATTCCGTACCCCATGCCGTAGGAATCATTAAACTTGAATCTCTCTCCGGTGGCCGTTACCTTTACTGTATTTGCCGCTTTCCCTGCTTCATATCCTTCAAGCGTCAGCTCGATCTTCTCGGGGCGCTTATTGGGGATCTCGCCCTCGGTATTTTCAAAGTAATGATAAACGTAGGCGTGGTTTTCTCCCGACCATTCGCTGAAGCTTCCCGTCAGGATTCCGTCCGAATGGGTTACCGTATAAGCAACGTCATCGGCAAAGGTCATGTTATAAACGTTATAGGTATATGCTTCAAGACCTAAGGCGTATGAGTAGCCGGGCAGGAATGCAGGCAGCTCAAAATCCTCATATCCGTTATCGTCCAAATTGAGTACTATTGCGTAAAGCCACTCAAAATATAATTCATCCTTCAGCTTATATACAAGCGAGGGATCTCCGTTAATGCTGACGAGGGTAGGATATTTTACCGCTTCGCCTGCCTTGGGAGGAAGAGAGCCGTCGTAGGAAAATTCAAGAGAGCTGATGACTATATCATCGGGAAGGAGAAAATCTTGAAACTCTACGGTAAAGGTTCTTCCTTCAGCGCTGTTGCCTTCCGATACATAATTCACCATCGTGTCGGGTGTATAGGTTATCTCGAAGCTGTCAAGATCACCCATAACGGCATTTTCTTCCGACGTGACACCCAAAGTACCGTGAAGCGCATAGATATTCCCGTCAATAAAGGTATCTTCCTCGTATTCATAGCTGGGATTGCCGTTGCCTACCTTGTTGTAGGTCCATTCCATGCTATCATCAAGAATGGTAACGTAGCTTGCAAGCTCCTCGCAGCCGTTTACGCTCTTTATCGTGGGATAGAATAGCGGTCCGTTCGCAGTGATAACGCTCGGTGCTTCAAGCTCTACCGATTGTACCGTGAGCTTGCCCGTAGTAATTTCAAGCACCGCTGTCATCGTATCGGTTTCGGGGTCATAAGTAAGGCTCTTTGCGGGAATAGTGCCGCCAAACTCAAGTATCTTGGTCGTATCAAGTCCCGCAAGGCTGTAATTGCTCTTTGCGTGGAAGGTGATCTTCGCAAGATACTTGGTCAAAGGCAGAAGTACGCCCTCTGCCGCCGAGCCGTCCTCATTTATTATCACGAACTCGTCAATAACGATCTTATTCGTGTCGGTAGTAGATACCGTTGCGTCCTCTATGGGATTTCCCGGAACAAAGGTGTATGGGTTGCCTGCAAATTGCAGGTTTTCTATCATATTTTCGTCAAGCGCGGGGAGGTCAAATGTAACGATCGTTACAAGTGCGCTGCCAAATATTGCGTGAGATACACTTGATGCCGGGAATATGCCGCCAAGGGTTACGTTTTCACAGGAAAGCTGCCAAAGGTCATGTGTCGGAAGGGCGGAAATCATAAAAGTAAGAGTATGCGCACCCTCCAAAAAATTGCCCGTTGCAGCCGTACCGTCCTCCTTGGTTATCGTAACGGCGCCCGAACCTGTAGCCACCATCACGTTGCTGTTTTCAGAAACGATGCTCATGTTATTTACCGCGGCGCCGTATGCATATCCGTCAAGCGTGAAGTCAACAGACTCAACCGCTTCCGTCGTTGTATTGATAGGAGGCAATACAAACATTGCGGTATACACTTTATCAGTATTGTCATACATCATACTGAAAGGATTTACACCGCAAGCAGTTACCTTGCCAAAATCATTCTCGTCTATAAGTATCTCATAGCCTTCTCTTGCAGAAAAGATGACTACAAGTGTATACAGCGTATTGTTCGCTAAAGCAGCACCTTCGGCAAGCTGATTGCCACCGGCATCTATGAGTGCGAAGTCCACACCGTAGACACTATTGCTTCCAATAGCCACACCTTCATGATCTGCGCTGATGCTAAGATTGCCTGCAGTCATTCCCTCCTCGTAGCCGCTAAGCTCAAAATCTATCTCGGATATCGAATACTCGTCATCGATCTCGCCAACTATCCAGAGATAAGAAAGGTTTGTGATCTTCGTGGTTTCGGTCACCTCATCGATAGGTTCAGCGTATTCATCGTATGCCCCGTAGTATTTATCTACGGTGTATGTATCGGCAGGAGTAATGACGTTGAAGGTACAATCCTTTGAAAACAGCACTCCGCTTACAGCGGTTATATCTGCATACAAGGCGTAAGCATTTCCAGCCTCAAAGGTTGCCTCGCTGTACGGAAAAGTATAATCTTCGGGGTCAGCAACGTCGCCGCCGTCAATGCAGGTGTACCATTCACAAACGCCGTAGCCTGAATCGATCAGGCTTGTCCAATGCTCGCGCCCGTTTACACTGACGAGCGTAGGTACTTCAAGCGTAGCACCAACAGAGGGTGCGCCGAGCGTCATTGCATATTCCACAGAGGTTATCACGATCTCGGATATATCCTTATATATTGCTTTAACGCTTACGTCAGACGAGCCCATAGTAAAAGTAGTTTGCGGAGAATCGGGATCTGCAAATGTCACGCCTCCCGACTCACATACCCACCTTAAAAACACCTGTCCCGAGGGAGGCGTTTGTGCCGTAAGGGTAACCTCGGTGCCCGATAATACCGAATAAGAGCCCGCCGAGGAGGCTCCTCCGTCAACCGTAACGGTTCCGCCACTACCCGGTGCCGCAAACGCGGTGATCGCCGAAAACGGCAGGATCGCTACAACCATAAAAATAGCGAGCAATAATGCAAAAAATCTCTTTGTGTGTTTTGTTTTCATTGTAATTCTCCTTTTCCAAAGAATGCGTTCAGGCGAATATCGCCGTGTCTTTTAATCTAACCTGTTCAAGTATCTCAATGAATTTGGGCTTATTCTTCGCCATCCTTATGCAAGACTCGCTCATTTCCACTCGCACCTGTCCGGGAAGTCCGTGCGCCACACCCTGTTCATCAAACAGCTCTACGTAGAAGTACCAAACGACCGAATCAAGATTTTTATGCCTTTCGGGGCAGAAGAATTTTATCACCCTGCCAGGGCGCTTCATCTCAAATAAGCAATACGGTCGGTCGCTGCTTTCGGGTACAGTGAAGATCGGAAAGTCCTTCTCGAACATAAGCAAAAAGGAATCGTGCTGCCCGCTTATCAGCAGAAAGTCGGTTTCGGGTACGTTCTCGTTAATAAGATACTCGAGTCCTTTCTCCACAGGAAACTCAAACCTGTCGAATAGAATTCGCTTTTCGGTCACATTTCACCACCTCCGTTTGCGTTTTATTGATAGTACCGAATTCTGTCTTGCCTACATTTTATCATGAATTTTTGGCTTTGGCATCTACCCCTTAGGGGTAAAAGTATCAAAATTAGGGGTAGGTTTGGGGTGGTTTTTCTAAATTTAGGGGTAGAAAAAGGGTAATTACGCTATCTTGGGGGTAAAAAAGGGTGAGAAGTCCAATTTTTGAGACAAAAAAAGACGGCGGTGTTTTACCGTCGTCTTATGTAAACTATAGTTTATATTTTGGTCATTTTTTTACGAGAATCGCATACAATTCCTCTCGACAGGTCACGCCGAGCTTGGAGTAAAGTGTTCTCGTATAGAGCTTCACAGAGCTTTCCGATACGTACAATATTTCAGCGATCTCTCTGCGCTTTTTATATTGAAGTATCAGTTCAAGCACTTCACGCTCACGGGGAGCAAGAGTTTCACCGTTCTTTAAGCACAAAAGCACCTTGCCGATCTTTACGTCCATCGGCATCGTGGCAATATCAATTCCAAGCTGCTCCGACTCTGCCGGAGTGAGGACGGGAACATCGTCCTTATGAACGTAGTCCTGCATCATCCAATAGACGATCAAGAGCAATAACTCGGAGATTACGTAGGTAACCGAAAGGAACTCATATCCCCAATGGAGCCACCTTTCAAACAGCCACATCATGATGTTACTGCAAACGATGGCGGCAATAAAGCCTGCGAGCTTGGGCTTGGCGATCTTCTTTTTTCTAACCGAGTGAACGATCGCACCTATCATTGCGGCAAAGTAGCCGAGCAGATACACCATATAGAAGGGATGCAGTACTCCGTATTCCTTGACGAGCTTCGCCGCGCCATCGATCATTTCAATATCCACGCTCTTGTAGTAAAGCGGAAGCATCGGTGAACTTGCAACGATAGCGAACATTACAACACCCATCGACACGCAGGTGATCACGTGGGCTTTCTTGATCTCAAATCCGCATAGGCGGACTATCGTGAGGAACATAAACGCCGAGAGAAACACGCTGCCGAGGTACGCCACGTCATTTGCGAACAGCGCAAATCCTACGGTGTTTGCAAGGGATATCAAAAGGTATCCGAGATTGACCACCGCAATGCTGATATACAGCATCGTCAGCCAAAATTCCTTATCCTTGACCATTAGCAGATAGGCTATCAGCAAGCCCGCGGCGGCTGTTAAACATATCGCATATCCTACTGTCATAGGCTTACCTCCTTCAAATTGCTCGTTTTGATTATTTTATTATATCACAAAAGTGTGAATAAATCAAGGCGTTTTGACTCATTTGCAAGGATTCGTGTCAAAAAATTGGCATCGGATTTTGCTCCGATGCCTGACTCGTTCTGCAGTTTGTTTTACAATCTTGCAATCCGATATCGCTGATTCTTCTCCTTCGTATAGTGAGCGAAGTAGTCGATCAACCTTTCCTTGGTTGTGAAAACTCCGTTTTGCGCTCGTGCAAACCGCAGACCATCCTCATTCTTCATCCATTTGTTTATAGTGGCATTTGAACAGCCAACGAGCTTGGCTGCTTGGGTTGTGGTCAGTACCGTAGGACTTTTACTCCATTTTGCAAAACGAACCCATTAGGATTTTTGTATCCTATTCACCAATTACTCACAAACAAACAAGGAGCACCAAATGGTGCTCCTTGTTTGTTTCGTGTGGGTTGCATGCCATAAGAAATCACGCGCGCTTGCGCGCCGCGGTGGATTTGCGTTTTTGCTTGCAAAATGACGGCACTCCGCCGTCAAGCAAATGCACGCCGCGAAAGCCGCAGGCGAACGAGGCTTGGTTCTGAATCCCTTACCTATCTTTGGAACAAGCAAAGCCGAGTGGTTTTGGTGCAAAACCACTCGGCTTTATTTTTTGAATTTACGATGCCGTTTTGTATTTTTTCGCTTGCACGCGGTACATTTCGGCGTATTTGCCATCCTGTGCCATGAGTTCGTCGTGCGAGCCGCTCTCCACGATCTTGCCGCCGTCGAACATGTAAATTCTATCCGCCATGCGCGTGGTGGAAAGACGGTGCGAGATGAAGATGACCGTTTTGCCCTCGGCGTGCTTGAGGATGGACTGGTTGAGCTCGTACTCGGCTATGGGATCGAGCGCCGAGGACGGTTCGTCCATAATGATGAGCTCAAACGGTCTTGCAAACACGCGTGCGATGGCGATCTTTTGCGCCTCGCCGCCCGAGAGCCCAACGCCCTCTTTGCTGAACTCGGTGGTGAGCTGGGAGTGAATGCCGTCGGGGAGTTGCTTGAGTTTTTCTTCAAAAGATGCCGCGCGCAGCGCCGACAGCACTGCTTCTTCATCAGCATCGGTATAGGTGCCGCCCATCACGTTTTCGGCAACCGTTGCTGCAAAAACCTTATAATCCTGGAACACCGCGCCAATGTGCTCGCGGTATTTTTCGGGGTCAAAATCGGTTACGTTGCGGCCGTTGTAAAGGATCTCGCCGCTCGTGGCGTCATAAAGCCGCATCAAAAGCTTGATGAGCGTGGTCTTGCCCGCGCCGTTGTAGCCCACAAAGGCGACCTTTTCTCCCTTTTTGATTTCCAGATCAAGCCCCTCTAAGGTCTTTTTGTCGTCCTTGGTAAAGGGGTAGACAAAGTCGAGATTTTTCACCGTCAGCGTTTCAAACGCGGGGACGTTGGTCTCCTCTCCCTTGATCTTGGGCTGGTATTGAATAAAGGTCTTTACCTTTTCGATGTAGAGACTATGCTCGTGGAATTTGTTGATGTAGTTACCAATATCATCGAGCGTGTAGTAGAGCTTGTGGCTGGCGCTGATGCTTGCGGAAAAGCTACCCAGCGACAGGGTAGCATCGGTGATGTAACGCACCACCAGATAGCTTGTAATGCCCACAGAGGGCATCAGGTAGACGAGAAGGTCCGAGAGGATCCAAAGCCCAAGATACTTTTTTTGATACTTTTTATTGCAAGCGATGATCTCTTTGTTCGTCTTTTGATATTCATTTTGCAAGTGCTCGGCAATGCCGCCTTGGCGCAGCTCTTTTGCGTAGTCAGGCATATAGAACACGCGGCGGAAATAACCGACCTTGCGCCAGATGGGATTTGCCTCCAGGCTGTGACGGTAGCCAATTTTGTTGAGGCAGGTTTTAACAACAAAGCCGAGGATGACCGACGAAACAAGGATCAGGGTGACCACCCAATCCATTGAGGCGAGGAGTCCCAGCACTGCTGCACTTGAGGTGACGCGGTTGATCATAATGCTGAAGCACTCCACAATGTTCGCCGTACGTCCGTCGGACTCGCGAATCGCCCAGATGAAGTCGTTGTAGAATTCGGGATCGTCGTAGCAGCTTTGGTCAAGCTCGCGCGCCTTTTTGTAAAGCTCGTTTTGAATGGTCTCGTGCAAGGTCAGCTTTGCGCGCGGGAAAAAGACGTCGTAGCGCCACTTGTTAAAGAGCTCAAACGCCGCGTTATAGCCCGTGACGAGCAGTATCCAGAAAAGGACCTCCCTGAAGTCGGTTCCCTTCTCTATGGCGTCAAAAATGTACTTGGTAAAGAGGATGCCGATAACGTGCGACGCGCCGCGTCCGAGAGCCTCTATGACCGTGATAACGGCATACATGGGCGTGTATTTGAACACGAACTGCAGCATAAACCAAAGGTTTTTAACAACCCTGACGGGATTGTGCCGCTCCTTCTTTTTCTCGTCTGTTTCCTTCTTTTGCTTTTTCTCTTTCTTTTCTTTCTTTTTCATATTATGCCGTCACCTCCTTTTTGTCAAGATAGGTATCTGCTTGCTTGTGCCACATATCGGCGTATTTGGCGTCAAGGGCAAGCAGCTCTTTGTGCGTTCCCGCCTCGATGATCTGTCCGTTTTCAAACAGATATACGCGGTCTGCCATGGTGGCGCTGGAGAGGCGGTGCGAGATGAAGATGACCGTTTTTCCTTGGCACGCCTCGAACATATTGCGGTACATTTCCTGCTCGGCAATGGGATCGAGTGCCGAGGTGGGCTCGTCCATAATGACGATCTCCTGCCCGCCTGCAAAAAGTCGTGCAATGGAGATCTTTTGCGCCTCACCGCCCGAAAACATAGCGCCCTCTTTGTCAAACTCGCGCGTTACGGTGGTGTCAACACCGTTTGGCAGGGCTTCGATCTTTTCAGAAATACCCGCCTTTTGAAGCGACGCCTTGACAATTTCGCGGTCCTCGTCGGTGATGTTGCCGCGCAGCATGACATTTTCGGCAACGGTGGTGGCAAAGAGGCAGTAGTCCTGAAAGACGGTGCCAAAGAGAGCGCGGTAGGACGAGAGACGGTAGGTTTTGATGTTTTCACCGTTGACGAGGATCTCACCCTCGTCGGGGTCATACAAGCGCTGCAGGAGCTTGATGAGCGTGGTCTTGCCTGCGCCGTTGTGACCGACGATGGCGATCTTTTCCCCCGCCTTGACCTCAAAGCTAACGCCTGCGAGAGCGGGCGTTTTTTGTCCCTCGTAGGAGAAGGTCATGTTCCGCAGCTCCAGCTTTTCAAAAGCAGAAACAACAGGCGCGTTTTCGTCCTCGGCAATGCGCACCTCGTACTCCAAAAACTTGCGCAGATTGTCGACGTAGAGCGAGTTTTCGTCCAATTTGAGGAACACGTTGCCCATATAGTTGATGTTGCCCGCAACGTTGCTGATGGAGTTGATGACCACAAAGCAATCGCCGATGAGCATGTTTTTGAGCACCAGTGTTTTGAAGGAAGCCAGAAAAACTGTGCCCGAATAGACCAGCACGTTGTATATAACGTCATACAGATAGCGGAAGAGCATGACCTTGTAGCCGTACTTGTGAATGTTCTCCTTGAGCTCGGCTACGCTGTTGTGCATACGCTCGTACATAACCTTCCACATCTCGCTCAGGCGCATCTCCTTGGAGAAGTCCTTGAGGTAAAAGGTACGGCGCACGTAGTCGCGTTGTCTGCCAACCTCTTTGTTGCGCATATCGTAATCGTAACGGAGGCGGTTGCGCTTTTTGCCAATGAGGAGCGTGCAAATAGCAGGCGCGAGCGCGATGAGAATGAACACGGGGTCGATGGAAACGATCAATGCACCTGTGGCGCCGACGTTGACAATCACCCAAATCACACCTGTAATGTTGTTCATAACGGAATAAGCGCGGCTGGTTGCTTCATCCGCCGCTTTGATATAGGTGTCAAAAAACGCGGCGTTCTCGTAGCAGGCAAGGTCGACCTCGACCGCCTTTTTTTGCATAATGCTCTGGAAATAACCATTGACAACGTGGTATTTGATGTTGAAATAGCATGCCGAGAGGTTTTGAAAGAGCATTTCCAAGACGCAAAACGTGATCATGCACCCAAGCGTTACCAAAATGCTATCCAGCGCAACGCCCTCTTGCAGTGCGTTGAGTGCGTACATATAAAGATAAGTACCCGTCAAAAAGGAGCGGACCGCGCTCACGATTGTAGTGATCAGGTCGAGAATAAACACCCCGGGGCAGGCTTTGATCAAAAGCCTGAGCATATAGACGTTGTTTTGAAACGTCCGCCGCCAATTGATCTTCTTTTTTTCTTGTTTTTCTGTTGTTTGCTTTTCTGTTTTTCGTTTTTTCATTGCGTCGTATCACCTCTTGTCCAAATGCTGTAAGTCCTCGTTTATATAGTGTGCAAAATTGCAAAAAGGTTTGCCGTCTTTTGCAAATTGTGGAGAATTTTCTTCATTTTTCTTTTTCGTCTCATACTAAAAGTATAGTACAGCTGTGAGCAAAAGTCAATAAACCGTTGGTAGAACCGATATCTTATCATTTGTAAAAAAATGATGCTTGGTTGTGAATTTGTTGTTGCTTTTTGCAAAAACCTGTGCTATACTGTTAAGGCAAGCCATTTTGTTTGATTGTTTGGCTCAAAAGGAGACTTTTATGGATACTGTCTTTTTTGTTTTTGAAATTCTTGGCGTGATCGCGTTCTCGCTCTCGGGTGCCTTGACCGCAATGAAAAAGGAGATGGACATTTTCGGCGCGTGTGTGCTTGGCATGACCACCGCAATCGGCGGCGGCATCATCCGCGACCTGATTTTGGGTGTGACGCCCCCCGTTGCGTTTGTTAACCCGATGCACGCAGTCCTCGGTCTTGCCATCCCTGCCCTTACATATCTGCCCAAAATTCAAAAATTCTTTGCGCGCAACAAGCACCGCGTGCAGGCACTCTCCCTGATGATTGCCGACTCGGTCGGTCTTGGCGTGTTTACCGTTGTGGGGGTGAACGCCTGCTTTGAAAATTTGGAAAGCCCCAACTTTTTTACCGCCGTCTTTTTGGGTGTGATCACGGGTGTTGGCGGCGGTGTTTTGCGCGACGTGTTCTCAATGAATCTGCCCAAAATTTTCGTCAAGCACTTTTATGCTTGCGCATCCATTGCAGGTGCTATCGTTGCCTTTGTGCTGGAAAAATACTTTGACACTCCCCTGCTCGCCTCGATTTCGGGAGCTGCGGTGGTCATCACGCTCCGCTTTTTGGCATCCTTCCTGCGTTGGAATCTCCCCAAGCCCAAATATCCCGTTGAGGAAGAAACGCAAAAATGACAAAAAAGACGGTAACGATTTCGTTACCGTCTTTTTTTATATCCATCTCTTTTTTTCTTTGATCCAGTGACCGTTAAAGGAAATGTAGCTGTAATTATCTTCGCTATGTCCTGCCTCTATTTTGTTGCCGTCAACAACGGCTGAAAGGCAATGCTCAAACTCGATAGCAGCCACGTATTCGTCCCACACCTCGCCGTTGATGATAAGCTCATTGACGCGCCCCACGCGGCGATAACAGATGTTGTACTCCCCTTTTGGCGCCTCTAAAAGGATGCGCGCCCGACACTCTTTGGCAGGTCGCAGGGGTGTTTTTCTGGCGATGTTCTTTTTGCTTTTCTTCTCGATCTTTTTCTTTTCGTGCTTTCTTGACACACAGCCGTACACGATCAAAAACACGCCGCCAAGGGCAACCACGACACCAATGATGGTGTAGCCAATTTGATAATCGTCAATTTCCTTTTGCGTTGCTTCAAAATTGAGGATTTCCGTTTGGTCGGTGCGAATTTCAGCCACGTACTCGGTGTTTGGATTGACCAACAGATAAAGCTTTGTTCCCCGTGGAAGCGCCTTGAGGCGATCGATAACGTTTTGCCCCAGCGTGTGCGGATAAAGCGCGTGTTCTGTTCCGTCGGTAAAGTAGATGGTGCTCCAGTTTCTACCGTCGCGGTATTTTTCAAATTCGCCCTCGTATGCCAGAGCCTCGTTGCGAGACACGGGCGCGGTGTTCCCCGTAAGCACAAACGCAAAGAGGAGACCGAACAAAACAGTAACAACGCCAAAGATGATGGTTGCCTTTGGGCTTTCGAGAATGGTATCCCCCAAGTTTTTGCGGTTCACCCTTGCCATATCCAACACCATCCTTTCTTTTTTCTCTATTATATCATATCTCCCCAAAAAATGCAAACTTTTTTCTTTCCCTTCAACAAACGGTTGTTTTTTGGTGCGCGATGTGTTATAATGAGTTCAGAAGCTTTTTTGCGAAAGGAGACAGACCGTGAAGCTGATTGTTTGCCTTGGAGATGACGGCGGTATGATGTTCAATCACCGTCGGCAAAGCCGCGACCGCATCTTGGTCGCCGACATCGTCCGCCACGTAAAAAATACACCGCTTTGGGTAAGCCCCTACTCTGCCCCCTTGTTTGAGGGGGACTGCCCAACGCTTTGCACAGAGATAGCGCCTGTGCAATCCGCCCGCATGGGCGACTACTGCTTTGTAGAGGATACCCCTCTGCCCCCGACCTCGTCGGACATCGAGGAGATCATCATTTACCGATGGAATCGCCTTTACCCCTCGGATACCTATTTTACTTGCGACACGTCATCGTTTGTTTTGAGGGAAAGCACCGAGTTTACAGGCTCCTCGCACGATAAGATCACCAAGGAGGTTTGGACAAAATGAAACGTTTTTGCGCCCTGAAACCGATACTGTTAGCGCTCCTTTTGGTGCTTTGCACGCTGCTTGCATCCTGCAATACGCCACCGCAAACAGTCCCCATCGACGGGACAACGCCAACGGCAACCACGCCAAGCGTCACACTCCCATCTGACGGTGAAGCGGAGATCCCCGCACTGTCGGCACCGCCGTTTGACCTATCAAGCATCCCCGCATTTGACGGCAAGCCCTATGCGGCAGTCAATAACAACATCCCTTTTTTCACAGAAAACCAACTCACCCGCAAGTCCTATGAATACTACTCCGCCCTCGATTCCCTTGGGCGTTGCGGAACGACCGTGGCTTGTGTTGGGCGTGACCTGATGCCCACCGAGGATAGAGAAAGCATCAGCCACGTCTACCCGTCGGGGTGGGAGCAGGCCTCTTATGACATTGTTGACGGCAAGTACCTCTACAACCGCGCCCACCTGATTGGTTTTCAACTGACGGGCGAAAACGACAACGAGCAAAACCTCATTACAGGTACGCGTTATTTCAACGTGAGCGGCATGCTGACCTTTGAAAACATGGTAGCCGACTACGTCAAGGAAACAAGCAACCATGTGCTCTATCGCGTTACGCCCGTTTTTGTAGGCGACGAGCTTGTTGCCCGCGGTGTTTTGATGGAGGCTTGGTCCATAGAGGATGGCGGCGACGGCATTTGCTTTAACGTTTTTGTTTACAACGCGCAGCCCGGCATTACCATTGACTACGCAACCGGCAAGAGCGCTCTTGCAGGAGAAGATCCCACTCCCCCCACAACCGAGGGCGGCGAGCCGACCGATTACATCTTGAACAAAAACAGCGGAACCTTCCACAAGCCTACCTGCTCCTCGGTCTCCAAAATGAAGGAGGAGAACAAGCAACCCATCACCGCCACGCGCGAGGAGATGATCGCAAACGGGTATTCCCCTTGCGGAACCTGCGAGCCTTAAATTGACACCGTATAACAAAAAAACCGACCAATTCACAAGAATTGGTCGGTTTATTTTTTATTCTCTTGTAAGGTCCGGCTTGACGTGCAGGGTTGCGTGGTTGCGCAAATAGAACAACAGTCCAATAAAATGCGCTTGATACGGAATGAAAGAATCCTCTTCTATCATTTGCAAAATTTCTTCTTCGTCCGCCCACCGAACTGCTTGGACTTCTTCCTTTTGAAGAACCAAATCACAAAGGTCAACATCCTGTTCCACCAGGAAAACATCTCCCATACCATCGGGAAAATGTACCGTAAGTGCCGGGCGTCGATTAGAAAAAGAAATAGAAAGTCCCAACTCCTCGCCAAGCTCGCGCTCGGCAGCCATAGAGCTTGTTTCCCCCGTGATAACACTGCCACTGGCGCTGATGTCCCACATGCTCGGCCAGCCGAATTTATCGGCTTGGCGTTGTTGTATGAGCATTTGCCCACGCCGGTTGAAAATGGCTACGTGCACCACAAGACGATATTTGCCCACGGGATGCGGTGCCCCTCGCACCATCGTTTCAGCGAGCTTTTCCCGGTCTTTGGTGTAAAGATCCCAAAGTTCCATTTTTTGCTCCTTTACGTACCGGAGGTTTGGTTTTTGGATTCGCGGCGGCGTTGCTCTCTTTGCTTGAGCTGCAGCTTGTGTGTGAGTGCCTTTTCTTGAATGATGCACTTCACCAAAGAGTCAAGGTCTCCGCCTTCCTGATAGTCGGCAGAACAAATGTAGTTTACGCGGTCGTCAAGCAGCAGATCGGTAACCTTGTTCTTCTCACCCTTTTGATAAACGGCAATGGATACACCGCCCTGCTTTTTGATAAGCGTCATACAGGGAATGTCGGTAATACCGTCACCAAAATAGATCATGTTTTGATAAGGGATCTCGCGCTCGCGCACCTTGTCATTGACCTTTTTGTTTTCGGTCTCATCGTAAACACCCTTGGAAATACGGAACACGTATTGCGTTTTTTGTGTGTAGTTGATAGCAATTTTGGGCCAAACCGCTTTTCCGTCCTCATCAAAAAGATATTGGCAGGCAAAGATCTTTTTAAAGCGGTTGCTGATTTCCGAGCCCTCGATGATCTCTTTGATGCCGCTGGAAATTACGTAGTGCTCAATATTGACGCCGATGGATTCGCCATACAGATTGATGCGCTCAAACCAATTGAGGACGCCCTTGTAAAAGCGAATGTCCTTGCCCGTGGAGCGCAGATATTCCTTTGTAACGTCAATGCCCTTTTCCTCGCACATTTTGATGGAGCAATAAAGATATCCAAGGATACCTTCCATATAATTCTTTTTTCGGTAGCTCTCTACCCTGCCCCAGAATTCGGCAGGCGTCATGCCAAGGTTGGGGATAAACGTATAGTTTTGCATATCCTGATCGCACAGAGTTTTATCAAAATCGTACATCAGGGCAATGGTTGGCTTTTTACGCATAAGATACCTCACATTTTTATTTCGATTTATTGGTACAGATTCCCATTATCCTCATTATATCATACTTTTTACATCTTTTCAAGAGCATTTTACAATACGTGCAAAAAATGACAGATTTCCTATAAAAAAAGTGCAAGGCAACGGCAGAGCCGTTGCCTTGCTTTTTGCAAGTTATTAACTTTTAACGATTAAAAACTTCAGCTATTATGCTTCAGGAGTAACGATCTCCCAAGACTTAACTTCGTACAGACGGAGTTCCTTACCACCGGTGGTGAGTGCAGAGTTAGCTGCGCCCAACTTAGCGAGGAAGGTAACAGTGTCACCTACCTTGATGGTGCCTTCAGCATCGCCGGTGAGGTAACCGCCAGCAACGGTAACGTACAGACCTTCGGCAATGGTTGCTCTTGCAAAGCCATTGGCGTTAACCTGGTGGTCAAGGGTGAGAGTTACATAGTAGTACTCTTCGCTGTAAGCAGCCTTTTCATAGGTCATGCCGATCTCGATAGCTTCCTCAACAGTTACGGTTTTGGGAGCTTCTTCAACGAGAAGGAGGTACAGATCTCTGAAGTGTTGGCTCTTTGCTACGCCGTCAGCTACGAGAATGGTGATGGTGTTTTCACCCTCTTGGAGCTCTACGGTCAAGCCGGTGTAGTATGCGCTTTGCAGACCGTCAAAG
>SVTP01000017.1 GCA_015063725.1 Oscillospiraceae bacterium | reverse complement strand
ATCCTCCAAATATGTTTTTTAGTTTTGACTGGCAGGTCTCTTCTATTATAACATATTTGGAGGATTTCCTCTCACCGGTTAACCTCTTTTGAACCCCGCCACTATGGCGGGGTTTTCGTTTTGCAAATAGCCCCGACGGATAAATCTGTCGGGGCGTTTGTTTTATTGCTTTTTAAATACTGTTTTGATGATTGTGCCAATCTTTGGAGGAGTACCGTAGAGAAGAACCCCTACGCGGTAGATCTTTGCAGAGAGAACACCGATTCCCATCGTAGAAGCGATGAGAATCACGATCGCAATTGCAATCTCATACCAAGCAACCGTACTCATACAAATTCTTGTAAACATCGCCATTGGTGAGGTAAAGGGGATATAAGAGCATACGCGCATTATAGCATTGTCAATTTCTCCCGAGCTCATGGAGAACATGACCACCATAAACGCGATGATGAAAAGGTAGGTAATGGGCATAACAGAGGTGTTGATATCCTCCAGCTTGGATGCTGTTGAGCCTATTGCGCCAAACATAAACGCATAGATAAGGAAGCCAAGCACAAAGAATACGATCAGATAGATAAACAATTCAATCGGAATATCAAAAATAGATGCTATAAGAGGATTGGAAAGAGATTCCTTGTTGATGTTGTAGAGCAATATTGCCGTGCCAAATACGATAACAAGCTGTGAAAAGCCAGCAATGCAAGAAGCAAGTACCTTGCCAAACATCATGCTCGTTGGCTTTGCGCTTGTAACCAACAGCTCCATAGCACGGGAGCTTTTTTCGGTTGCAACGTTTGTGGCAACCATCTGCCCGTAAAGAAGAATAACTGTATACAAAGCAAAGATCATTATGTAAGTATAGAAAAAGTTTTGCATTTGATCCTTGCCGAGTGTTTCGGTGCTGCTTTCAATCTGAACAGACATAATCTCTCCTGCCTGTTCAGGTGTAAGTCCACTCTGCACCATAGCGTTTACACGGTATACCTCTTGCAATACGGTATCTGCAATAGCGGTATTACTGTCGTACATCGAAAGGTTGTTTACGTAGTAGGTATAAGAGGATGCGCTGTTTATTACAAATGCACATTCCGCATTGCCGGCTATAATATCATTTTTCAGATCGTCAACGTCGCCTTCTGCAATCTGGACATTATAATCAATAAAAGCGTCCCCAAAATATTCTTTTACTATGGCAGAAAGGTTTTCATTCTCGGAATAAACAAGCATAGTGGGGAGGTCGGTGGGGGTTACGTTACCCTCATTGTCCGATTCAATTGCTGCTATAATATTGGGAATGAACATTACAATGGCGATGGCAACTACAAGAAAGATCGTAATTCCAACAAACACCTTGTTTCGAAGGTAACCTTTCAGTTCAAATTTCAGTATTTTTCCAAACTGACTCATTTTTTTACCTCCTTACACCTGCGCGCCTGCGTACTCAACGAAAATATCATTGAGGGAAGGCTCGAATACTTTTACTTCGTCAATATCATAGGTTTCTACAAGTCGTTTCATCATAGTCTGTTTTTCATTGGGATTTGCAAGCTGAATGAGCAAGGTTCCATCCTCACGTTCTGTGCATGCTTCTCCCAAGTCTGCCTTGATTTGCTCAGGTGCCATCGTGCTGACCACGAGCTTATCACGAACATAATTTCTCTTAATATCGTGGAGATCTCCACTGATGGCAACCTTGCCTGCATTGATGATTGCAATGCTATCGCAAAATTCCTCTATATAACTCATTTGGTGGCTTGAAAACAAAACGATCTTGCCCTTTGCGATCTGCTCCTTTACCACGTCCTTAAGGAGCATTGCATTTACAGGGTCAAGCCCCGAGAAGGGCTCGTCAAGAATAACGATATCGGGATCGTGAGCGAGTGCGGTAACAAGTTGAATTTTTTGTTGATTACCTTTGGAGAGCGTGTCAAGCTTTTTGTTACGGTATTCACTCATGCCGAGTCTGTTAAGCCAATAATCAACCGCTTTTGTGGCTTCCTTTTTGCTCATGCCCTTCAGTTCCGCAAAATACACAAGTTGATCGATAATAAGCTTTTTGGGATAAAGCCCTCTCTCCTCGGGAAGATAACCAATGCCGATTTTATCGTAATCGATCGGTTTTCCGTCAATCAAAATCTCTCCCTTGTCTGCAGGAAAGACGTTCATCAAAATGCGAATAGACGTTGTTTTACCGGCACCGTTTCTGCCGAGTAGGCCAAATGCCTTGCCGCCAACAGCCGTAAAGGTCACGCCCTTGAGAACTTCCTTTTCGCCAAAAGATTTGTCGATGTTTTTCAGTTCCAAAATCATTTTGCTGTTCTCCTTTCAAAATAAAAAGTGCGCCTCATAAGAGACGCACCAAAAATGCATCTCTCAATGTTGCTACACATTTTTGACGACGTCAAAGGGGAGAGAATACATTTTTTGCAAATAGTATTCCCCTTGATCCGTCTTATTAAAATGTATAGAGTGCTTATTATAGCACAAAAAAACGTTTTTTGCAATAGGTTTTCTTATTTTTCATAAAAAAGGAGACGATTTGGCGTCTCCCTTTTTGTTTTACATAATCGGTGCAAACATTCTGCAAATGTTTTGCAAAAAGCGGACCAAAAAGTTGGTCTTGCAATCTGCCTCGGTGACCTCGTGGCAGTCGGCTTGCAGATTGAGAATGTCGGCTTTGATGTCGGCGGTTATTTGCGAGCCGTAAAAGCACGCGCCGCACTCGTAGTTGAGATAAAAGCTGCGAAAATCCATATTCGTGCTGCCTATCATGCAAAAATCGTCATCCGATACCACGATTTTGGAATGAATAAAGCCGGGGGTGTACTCATAGATCTTCACACCTGCCGAAAGCAGCTCGCGATAGTAGGAGCGCGTGGTGAAGAATACGACCTTCTTATCGGGAATTCCCGGCACAAAAATGCGTACGTCCACACCGCTCTCGGCGCAGCATTTGAGCGACGCGATCATTTCCTCGCCCACCGTCAGGTAGGGAGTGGTGATATACAAGCTTTTTTGCGAGCGCGAGATGGCATGACTGTAAATGCGCTCGCCTACATGGATCTTATCCATCGGGCTGTCGGTATAGGGCTGCACCCAACCGTCTGAGGGGGTGGTAGAGTCTCTGTCGGCAATCAGGTCGCGCAAAGGTTCGCGCGTGCGCGAGAGCAAATGCCAGGCCTGCAAAAACATGGTGGTAAAGCTTTCGGCTGCCGCCCCTTGCATCCGTACGGCGGAGTCTCGCCAATGTCCAAAGCGGAGCTTTTCATTGATATACTCGTCGGCAAGATTGATGCCGCCCGTGTAGGCGATCTTGCCGTCAATTACGGCAATCTTGCGGTGGTCACGGTTGTTTTGCAGTGTTGTCAGGAAGGGATGAAAACGATTGAATATCTCGCACTGAATCCCTTGAGCGCGCAAGGTTTTTTGATACCCGACGGGGAGTGTGAGCAAGCATCCAAGATCATCGTATATCACGCGCACGTCCACACCTGCCGCCACGCGCTCGCGGAGCACGCTGAGAATGGAATTCCACATAACGCCTTCTTCAATGATGAAATATTCGATAAAAATGAATTTTTCGGCGCGGCGCATATCAGCAAGCATTGCCGAGAGCATCTCCTTGCCGTCGCCAAAATAGCGGCTTTGGGTGTGCTCATAGGCAGGGAGGGCTGCTGCATTGCGCAAATAGGAGAAGAGACGCTGATCCTGACCGACCAGATGTGGTTCCTCGGGCGCACAGAGCGCGCGATATTCGGCTTGCTGTGCATCCTCGATCTTTTTCAGGATTTTACGAAAGCCCGTGGACGCTGTTTGAAAATGGAATGTCCAATACATCACGCCGCCAAAAAGCGGGAAGAGCAGGATGAGAAACGTCCACAAAATTTTAAAAGCATATTTGTCGGGACGGGTAATCAGATGCAGAGCGGTCACAACACTCAAGCTGCTTAAAATAATGTTCAACAAACGCAGCTGACTTCCGCGCAAGAGCAGAGCCAAAAGAAATAGAATTTGCGCCAAAATCATCAAAGCAATAAACATCCGTCTGCCAAAAATCAGGCGTAATTTGCTGCGGTATTTGATCTTCTTCATACGAACACTCCTTTCTTAATATTATGTATGCAAGAAAGCACAAACGGGGACCGACAATGTCAGTCCCCGAGATGGTAATGTGTCAATTAAGCTTCCTCGCCGCCCGAGGGATTGTCAATGAATTTCTCCATATATTCTTCGGGAGTGATGAGGATGGTGCGCGGCTTGGAGCCGTCAGGGGGAGAGACGTATCCCTCAGCTTGCATACGGTCGATCAGCTTTGCCGCACGGCTATAGCCGATCTCCAGCTTGCGTTGCAAGAGGGAAGTGGAAATTCGTTTTTCTTCGATTGCGATACGAACTGCATCTGCGTACTTGGTATCTGCGCTCTTGTCGCCGTCCTCGCCGCCCGAGGGGACTACATCACCGCCGCTGCGGCCCTTGTTGCCACACTGTGCGGCAAGCTCCTTGAGCTTGGAGATGAACTTTTCATCATACTCAGCAGTGCCGTTGGTGGCACGGATGAATTCGCAAATGCGTTCAACCTCTTTGTCGTCAACAAACGCGCCCTGCACACGGGTATCGCGCATAGAGCCGATGGGAACAAAGAGCATGTCACCGCGACCGGTGAGCGATTCCGCACCGATGTGGTCGAGGATAACGCGGGAGTCGACCTGCGATTTAACAGCAAATGCAATACGGGAAGGTATGTTTGCCTTGATCAGACCGGTTACAACGTCAGCAGACGGACGTTGGGTACCGATAATCAGGTGCATACCTGCGGCACGCGCCTTTTGCGCAATACGGCAAATAGCGGTTTCTACCTCGTCGCGTGCGGTCATCATCAAGTCGGCAAGCTCGTCAATAATGATCACAACGTAGGGCAGATGGGGCATATCGGGGTCATCCTTGGTAGCCGTGTTGTAGCCTTTGAGGTCACGCACGCCAACCTGCTCAAACAGTTCAAAGCGATGTTCCATTTCCTCAACAGCGGCTTGCAGGGCACCTGCGGCATCCTTGGGAGTGGTCACTACGGGAGCCATCAGGTGAGGGATGTTTTTGTAAATACTAAACTCAACCTTTTTGGGGTCGATCATAATCAGGCGTACGTCCTTGGGCGTTGCCTTGTAGAGCAAGCTCATAACGATACAGTTGATGCATACCGACTTACCGCTACCGGTAGTACCTGCAATCAGCAAGTGGGGCATCTTGGCAATATCAAAGATGAGGGGTTCGCCTGCAATGCCGGAACCGAGACAAGCTGTCAGCTTGCTTTGCGAGGAGGCAAACGCCTTGGATTCGATCAGCTCACGCAGATAGATGGTACTGCGGGTTCTGTTGGGGATCTCAATACCAACCGAGTTTGTGCCCGGGATAGGTGCTTCAATACGGACACCGCCCGAGGAACGGAGAGCGAGCGCGATGTCATCAGCAAGATTGGTGATGGTACGTACACGAACGCCGGCGGCGGGAGTGACCTCGTAACGGGTAACGGTAGGACCGCAGGAATATCTGGGCGCATCCTCAATGTTAACGTGGAAGCTGCGCAGGGTTTGCGCCAAAGCCATGCTGCTTTGCTCCAGCTCCGCGCGGTTCTCGGCAGTCATCGGTTCACCCGGTTGCAAATAGGAGATGGGCGGGAATACGTACTTTTTGGGCTTTGCCGGCTTGGGCGCAGGCTTTGCCGCGGTAGCACCGGCACTTGGCTTTGCAGAGGATGCCGTAGCTTTTTTAGCATCGCTTGCAGGTTGTTGTGCGGGCTTCTTTGCCGTAGCACCTGCACGGGGCAGTGTATTTTGCTGTTGCGACTCAAGCTTTTCAAACTCTTCGCTGGTAAGACCAAAGTCCTTGGGTTGCTCAATACCGCGTGTAGGCTGCTTGATAGCCGCAATCGAAGGGGCAACCGAGGGGTTGGTTCCCGCGGGCTTCTGTGCCACTTTGGGGGCGGCAGGCTTTGCTGCAGCCGTGGGAGTAGAACCTGCAGGTCTTGTGCCGGGCTGGGCAGGTCTGACTGCAGGGGATGCCGGTCTTGCGGCAGTTGCACCGGCAGGAGTTGCAGGTCTTACGCCTGTCGCGCCGGCAGGAGCAGCAGGTCTTGCAGTGGGGGGAGCCCCTGCAGGACGTTGCGCAGGTTGTGCCACTTTTGCGGAAGCAGAGAGTGGAACCTCAGGGGGAACGGGTGCGTGACGCTTGGTCAGCTTTGCATCACTTTCGTTCAAATCGATAAAGACGTTTTTCAGGTCAAAATTGCGGTCTTCCCGAGGCACACGGCGTACCTGACGGCTCTCAGCCGCTTTTGGGAAGATCGGTTCAACAGCCGCGTCGCGGTTGAGGGCGGCATCGGGTGCCGGAATGGGCTTGGTTTCAAGGGTAGGAGAGGGAACACTCTCAGAGTGGGGAGCCGCCGCGATGTTCATCGAGGTATTCATCGAGCTGTTCATCGACGGATACACACTTGGTGCGGGTTCTTTGCCCATAGCGGACATTCTCTCGCTGATCTTATCGGGAACAAAGAGCTTGTCCTCTTCGGTGGGGTCAAGCTTGGGCATCGGCATAGGTGCCATTCTGTCCTCGGGCGATTTCTTGGTGGCGGGTTGCACCACACGAACGGCACCCAAGGGCGCTTCAGCGGCAAAATCGACAGTATCGTCAACCGTCATTTGACGGGAAGTGGTACGGCGGATCTTTTCATCCATCTTTGCGCGAACCTCGGCATCCTCGGCGTTTTGCTCCGAATAAGAGGGAGCGCGGCTACCATGCTTGCGTTGACGGTTGCGGAGGCGGTTCCACAGATGCTGAGGAGTCATGCCCAACAGATAGAACAGAGAAACTGCCAAAAGGAAGAAGCCGATGATGAGCGAACCGACAAAGTTGCCAAGTCTCCACAACCAATAACCAACCGAGCCGCCAATCACACCGCCACTGGTCATTTCTGCACCGCACCGCATCAAAACATCTGTCGGGAGGTCTGCATCACCGTACTTAGCGATGAGGGGGATCAGACAAAAGATGTGAACCACTGCCGAAAGCGAAACGATGAAAATAACAGAGGCAATAATTTTGGAGGTAGCTACCTTGTTGTCAATATACTGCTTCCAGAATACACCCAAAACCACCAAGAGGGCGGGGAGCGTAAATATAGCAGGACCAAAGAAGCCGAACAGGCCGTAGCAAATGTGATAGCCGATCACACCCATCCAGTGCTGAGAGGGATTGTCCTGAAGGCGGTTTTCCCAGTTGCAAAAGATGTTAAGGAGAAGAGAAATACCGATAAAGAGTGCCAACCCGTAAAAAACGTAGGGCAGAACCTTGTGTCCCGGACGAGCTGAGCGAGGGAGATCTGTGTTCGTTTTGCTATCTTTCTCTTTCCCCTTGGGGAGAGGGGCAGAGCCCTTTTGCTTGGGGAGTTCATTTTTTGCTTTTTTGGTTGTGGTGCCGGAGCTCTTCTTTTTCTTGTGTACGGACGGGGAAGCCGTCTTTTTGGGCTCGGGCTCGCGAACGGGCACCGACGTTTGCGGTTCAGCTGTGGAGGTGCTTCTCCAATCGCTTTGCAAATGCTCTTCCGTCTGGCGCACAAGGGGCTCGGGACGGGCATCGACCTCAATTTGATCTGCCTCTTTCATTACGTTAAAGGGTTGATCATAAGCCGAGGTTTTCTTTTTTGCGGGCGCGGGAGCGGTCTGCTTTTTTTCGCCGTTTGGCGTTTGGTCGGTCATAGTTTCCGTGTCCTTTCTGCAAATATCAAAGTCAATCAACTCTTAAGTAGAGTTAAATATAATATACCAAATTATAGTATACCATCTTTTTTGACCGATTGCAAGCCCCAAAGAGAAGTTTTTACCAAGTTTTTTCAAAAAAAGTAGGACGTATGAGCAAAAACTTGCACATACGTCCCAAAAATTTTATTCTTTATCCGCAACAGAGGGATAGAAGGCGTCCGACATAGAGTTGAGCTTTTTCACACTCACGGGAGCCATCATTTTGCTGACCTGCGGAATTTTGAACAGCAGCACGGCGATCGCCACGCAAATAACGGTATCGGGCAGCATATAAACGCCGTTGTAGCAAATGGAGTAGAGAACGGGGCGACCTACCCAAGAGGTGCCAAAGGCAATGAATTCCTCAAAATTTGCCCACAGAATAATTCCCGCAAGGAAGTGAACGACAAAGCGCAAAAAGCAAGCAAGCGTAATGCCGCCGATCTTGCCCCAAAAGCCCTGCTTGCGGAACATTCCTGCAAGACCGAGGACAGTAAAAGCGATGATGTAGTCCATCAAAAGGGAAGCAATCAGCATCCCGGGGGTGAGCCCCCAGGAGAAGACGCCGCCTTGCAGAATTTGCGACCACGAGTAGCAAAAAGCCGCGCCAAGTCCCCATTTGATGCCAAAGCGAATGGAGATCAGGCAAATGGGAAGCATGGATGCCAGGGTGATCGCCCCATCAAAGGGGAGCTGGAAGAACTTGACGTAGCTGAGCACAATGGCGAGCGCCAACAGGATTGCGCTCTCACACAGAGCGCGAACGGGTTTTACTTGTTTCATAATGTTTTTCCTCCTTAAATAAAAATTGACCGCACGAAATCTTCCGTGTGGTCAATATTTGTCGGGGAAAGAACCCAATGACAAAATGTATATCTCCCTACGCCGGCATTATCCGTATCAGGTTAAAGGGTTCGGCTCACGCCATCTCAGCCGCCACTGGCAGCACCCCCGATTTTATGCGGTTGTTATGAAACACCTAAAGTGTAGCACAAGTTTTGGGATTTGTCAAGAGGTTTGAAGAAAAAAGATAACGCCATCTTATCGATAGCGTTATCCAAACAATCATATTTTGAATTATCTCACTCTTTCACCAAGAGGGGTGTCTTCTGCGAGGAATACCACGCGAACAGTCTCCTCACCCGAGGCAAGGATCATACCGTTAGACTCAATGCCGCAGAGAACCGCAGGCTTGAGGTTGGCAACGAGGATGATCTTTTTGCCAATGAGCGCTTCGGGCTCATAGAACTTTGCAATACCCGAAACAACCTGGCGTTGCTCGTAACCGAGGTCAACTTGGAGCTTGAGCAGCTTCTTTGCCTTGGGAACCTTCTCGCAAGCGATGATCTTTGCGGTGCGGAGCTCTACGTTCATAAAGTCCTCAATACCAATGAGAGCACAACCCTCGGGCTTTTCGGGCTTTGCTTCTTCTTTTTGCGCGGCGGCAATCAAAGCCTGACGCTCTGCCTCAAACTCGGCAAGCTTCTTTTCCTCGTCTACGCGAGCAAACAGAACCTTGGAGTCGCAAACCTCGCCTCCTGCAACCATGCCGTCAAAGTTGGCAAGGGAAGCAAAGTCACGGCGGTCAGTGTTGAGCTCGTCCAAAATTTCAGTAGCCGTTGCAGGGATGAAGGGCAGCAGCATAACAGCACCTTGACGAATGGTCTCCATCAGGTTGTAGAGAACCGTGCCAAGACGTTCCTTTTGTGCCTCGTCCTTTGCAAGCGACCAAGGAGTGGTCTCGTCAATGTACTTGTTAGCGCGGCTGAACATCTCAAACAGTCCCTCAAGTGCGTCTGCGATGTGGTAATCGTCCATCGCGGTTGTCAGCGTTTCGTACGCTTTCTTGCAAGCGGCCTTAAGCTCATCATCAAGAGCATCGGGAGCGGTGGGAGCGGGGATCACCTTGCCAAAATACTTCTTTTCCATATCAAGCGTGCGCTTGACAAGGTTACCAAGGTTGTTGACGAGGTCCATGTTGTATCTCTTGATGACGGACTCATACGTAATAGATCCGTCGGATGCGAAGGGCATTTCGGAGAGGGCATAGTAGCGAACACCGTCAACACCAAAGTGCTCGGCGAGCTTGTCGGCATAAATGACGTTGCCTTTGGATTTGGACATCTTGTCCATGCCAAAGTTGAACCAAGGATGACCGAATACCTTTTTGGGAAGGGGAAGATCGAGAGCCATCAGGAAAATGGGCCAATAGATGGTGTGGAAGCGGAGAATATCCTTACCAATGACGTGAACGTCAGCAGGCCAGTATTTTTTGAAGTGCTCGCTTTGCTCGTCAAAGCTCTTATCGGGGTCATAACCGAGGGCGGTGATATAGTTGGTCAGCGCGTCCAACCAAACGTAAACAACGTGCTTATCGTCAAAATCAACGGGAACGCCCCATTTGAAAGAGGTACGGGAAACGCAAAGGTCTTGAAGTCCTGCCTTGAGGAAGTTGTTGACCATTTCCTTTTTGCGCAGCTCGGGTTGAATGAAATCGGGGTTTTCCTCGATGTGTTTCATCAGACGGTCTGCGTATTTACTCATTCTGAACTTGTAAGCTTCTTCACTCGCCATGTGGACAGGTCTGCCACAGTCGGGGCACTTGCCTTCTTCTACTTGTGTTTCGGTGAAGAAGGATTCGCAAGGAGTGCAATACCAGCCTTCATATATGTCTTTGTAAATATCGCCTTGTTCATAAAAGCGCTTGAAAATCTTTTGAACAGCGGCTTCGTGGTAATCGTCGGTGGTGCGAATGAAGTAATCGTAGCTGACGTTCATCTCGTCCCACAGCTTGCGGATCTCGCCTGCAACGCCGTCAACGTATGCCTTGGGGGTAATACCTTGATCGTTTGCGAGATTTTCAATCTTTTGTCCATGCTCGTCAGTACCCGTGCAGAAGAATACGTCCTTGCCGCACATGCGCTGATAGCGCGCGACTGCGTCGGACATGATTGCCTCATAGGTGTTACCGAAGTGGGGCTTGCGGGATGCATAGGCGATAGCCGTTGTCAAATAGAATTTTTCACTCATAGTTCAAAGTTCCTTTCTGTTCCAAGCCTGCGAATGGGCAGGCGGAGATAGATGTCGGATAGGGGTGTCGTTCCGCCATATCCTTCCAAAATAATATTATACCAAACCAAAAGAAATTTTACAATACCTTTTTGCATTTTTATTCCAAAAATAATGTAAAAGTAAACGACTAACATTTCTCTAACAAGGCAAACAACCCTCTTATCGGATAGGATTAGTGGTCACTAGCCGCTTGCGATAGCAAGAGCGAGGTTTACCTCGCGTCGACTGTCTGTTCGCGTACAAACAAATTGGTTTAGATCATTGTTGTGAGCAAGTTCTCAAAAGGGGCGTGGGGGAAACATAATATTTCGCTTGCGAAATATTATCGTAGCAACGGAACGTTGCGATGTTCTTCTGCAAGAAGTTTTCCCCATATTATTTGCCAAACCTCTTGACATCCTTCTAAATTTGTTGTAAAATGATAAATGTAAAAAAATGCTTTGGAGGAAACCCAAGTGAACGAAGTCGTAAAACAACTTTCTCTGATCGGCATTGTTCCGGTCATCAAAATTGATAACGCAAAAGACGCCGCACCGCTTGCAAAGGCACTGATCGACGGAGGACTTCCTTGTGCAGAGGTCACTTTCCGCACCGCAGCGGCAAAGGAAGCCATCGCTATCATTGCAAAAGAATACCCCGAAATGATCGTTGGCGCAGGCACAGTGCTGACCACCGCGCAAGTTGACGACGCAATCGAGGCAGGCGCAAAGTTTATCGTCAGCCCCGGCTTCAACCCCGAAATCGTAAAATACTGTCAATCCAAGGGTTGCCCCATCGTGCCCGGCATCAACAATCCCAGCGGCATCGAGCAAGCACTCACCCTCGGTCTTGACGTTGTTAAATTCTTCCCCGCAGAGCAGTCGGGCGGCCTGAATATGATCAAGGCAATGTCCGCTCCTTACGGTGCCGTTAAGTTTATGCCCACAGGCGGCATCAACCCCGGCAACGTAAACGACTATCTTGCCAACCCGAAGATCCTTTGCTGCGGCGGCTCCTGGATGGTTAACCCCGACATGATCGCAGCCGGCGACTTTGCAGGCATTGAAAAGCTCGTCCGCGAGGCAGTTGACACCATGCTCGGCCTCAAGTTCCGTCACGTCGGCATCAATCCCTGCGGCACCACTTCTACCGAAGCTGCCAAGGTGCTGGCAAATGCTTTCTCGTTCCCCGCAAACGCGGGCTCCAAGTCTGTTTTCGCAAGCTCCGCACTTGAACTGATGAACGAAAAGGGCCCCGGCACACACGGTCACATCGCAATCTCCACCAACAATGTTGACAGAGCCGTATATCACCTCTCTCGCCGCGGTGTCAAGTTTGATATGTCTACCGCTACTTACGACGATAAGGGCAACATGAAGTTCATCTATCTGGCAGATGAGATCAACGGTTTTGCATATCACCTTGTAAAATAATTGAAAGAATATAGGAGAATAAAATTATGAGCAAAGTAATTACCTTTGGCGAGCTGATGCTTCGCCTGCAGCCCTATAACTACGAGAGATTTGTACAGTGCGACCACGTTGAGTTCACCTTTGGTGGCGGCGAGGCAAACGTAGCGGTTTCTCTTGCAAACTACGGCATGGACGTTGCATACGTTACCAAGCTTCCCACCCACGCAATCGGTCAGGCAGCAGTCAACAGCCTGCGCAGATACGGCGTTGATACCACAAAGATCACGCGCGGCGGCGATCGTGTAGGTATCTACTTCAACGAAAAGGGCGCATCTCAACGCGGCTCCGTTTGCATCTACGACCGTGCAAATTCTGCCATTGCAAAGGCAACCTGCCAAGATTTTGATTGGGATAGCATTTTCGAAGGTGCAGAGTGGTTCCACTTCACCGGCATTACTCCTGCTTTGGGCGCAAACGTTGTAGAGATCTGCAAAGAGGCTTGCAAGGCTGCAAAGGCAAAGGGACTCAAGATCTCCTGCGACCTGAACTACCGCGGCAAGCTCTGGACAAGAGCCGAAGCACGTGAAGCCATGACCGAGCTTTGCCAATACGTTGACGTTTGCATCTCCAACGAGGAGGACGCAAAGGACGTATTCGGCATTGAGGCAGAAGCTACCGATATTTACGGCGGTAAGCTCAACCACGAAGGCTACAAGTCTGTTGCAAAGCAGCTGGCTGATAAGTTTAACTTCGAGTACGTTGCAATCACGCTTCGTGAGAGCTACAGCGCATTTGATAACGGCTGGTCGGCAATGCTTTACAACGTTGCGGATGACGAGTACTGCTTCTCCAAGAAGTACAATCTCCACATCATCGACCGCGTTGGCGGCGGTGATAGCTTTGGCGGCGGCTTGATCTACGCTTTGATGAACGGCAAGAACACCCAGGCAGCTGTTGAATTTGCAGTTGCAGCATCGGCACTCAAGCACTCCATCGAGGGCGACTACAACATGGTAACTCTCGCTGAAGTTGAAAAGCTTGCAGGCGGCGACGGCTCCGGTCGTATTCAAAGATAATTTCCTATAAAAGATGGGGAGAGTTCAAACGAACTCTCCCTTTTGCATTGTTTACAAAAAATACGACAGGTTATTTACACTTTATTTTTATGTTTTCGGGAATTTTGTGCTATAATGATAGGGGAGACAGAAGAACAGAGAGGGAATTTTATGGCAAACGTAGTCATTATCGGCGGCGGTGTTTCGGGACTTTCGGCGGGCATTTATACGCAAATGAGCGGACATCACGCTATTGTTTGTGAGCGACATACCGTTGCGGGCGGCAACCTGACGGGCTGGGACCGCGGCGGATATCACATCGACAACTGCATCCATTGGCTCACCGGAACCAACCCTGCAACAGATACTTACCAAATGTGGGAGGATCTTGGCGCGCTGGGCAGCGACGTCGAAGTTTATCAAAGCGAGGCACTCTACACCTGCGAGCGAGACGGAAAACAGATTTCTCTTTACCGCGATCTTGACCGCTTGGAGCGGGAAATGATAGCACTCTCTCCGCGCGATACGCACGCCATTCGCTCTTTTTGCAAAACGGTGCGCGATATTCAAGGGCACGTCGGTATTGGGGGAGAGAACAATGATCAGCCCCTCACCAACGGAGAAAAGCTTGTTTCACTCCCCGGCATCATCAAGCATCATTGGATGAGCACAGGCGAATTTGCCGCGCGTTTGCACCATCCGCTCCTGCAGGATCTGATCATTTCTCTTGTTGGCACAGAGTTCTCGACCTTTGCACTTGCCGTTATCGTTGCAACCTTTTGCGGCAAAAACGGAGCACTCCCCAAGGGGAGCTCCTGCGCAATGCTGGAGCGCATTACCAAGCGCCTCTTAGAACTTGGCGGCGAATTGCATCTGAGCAAGGAGGCAGTCTCCATTCAACACGAGAATGGGCGCGCTACGTCGGTCACCTTCTCGGACGGTTCTACCATTGCGGCAGACTACGTTATCATAGCCACCGATCCCATCGTTGCTTACCGCAAACTTCTTTCCATGGAGCTTCCTACACAATTGAAGAAAAAATACGCACAGGATAGCAAATACCGCTTTTCCAGCTACCATTGTGCATTTGCTTGCGATGCGAAAGAATTGCCCTTCAAGGGGGATTTCATTTTTGAAATTCCGCAGGAATACCGCGAGCGCCTACACACAAGGTATCTCGTCATACGCGAGTTTTCCCATGAGGAGAGCTTTGCTCCCGAAGGGAAGAGCCTTTTGCAAACGCTGACGCTTTGCGATGAGGAGACCGCACGCGAATTTGTAGAATTGCGAGCTGATAAAACGGCATACGTCGAAAGAAAACGCGTAATTGCAAATGATGTTCTTTCCCTGATTACAAATCAGTTCCCATCACTTGCGGGCAAGCTGACGGTACTGGACGTTTGGACGCCTGCCACCTATCAGCGTTATATTGGCTCGGATATCGGTTCCTGGATGAGCTTTATTTTCACACCGCGTACGCTCCCCAAAAAGCTGGATAACCGCGTAAAACCTTTGAAAAATGCGGTTTTTGCAACACAGTGGCTCAATTCTCCGGGTGGACTTCCCATTGCAGGCAGTGAAGGGAAGCGCGCTGTCCAAAGCCTTTTGGAGATCATTGCAAAAGATCAAAAAAACTGAATTTTGTATTCCGCCAAGAGGCAAAACAATAAAGAAAAAGCAGCAAGGCTTGTTACCTTGCTGCTTTTTTGCGATTACAGATTTTCGCCGTTCCATCCCCAAGTGTCCACAAATTCGTATTTGACGTAGACGTGTTCGGGGGAGATGTTTAATTCTTCTTTGAAGATTTTTGTAACGGTTTTGGTCATTTGTGCACAGGTATCCTCGCTTGCCGTTCCAAAGAGCTGAACGGTCACCATTGCCATAGGGATGGAATTGTAACCGCGGAACCACATGCGGCTCTCATCGCTGAAGTTGAGCATCAGCCAATATTCGCTCTTGCCGGGAAAGGTTGCAATCGCCTCACCCAAGCGCGCTTTCAGGGCGACCTCTTTCTCTTCGGTGAGCTTGATGTTGAGTTTGGTATCAATAAAGGGCATTTTGCTATCTCCTTTTTTCAATTGTTCTGTCATTATTCTAACACGAAAATAATAAAATGTCAATATAAAAGGGAAATAGAAGAGGATTTTTTTAAAAAAGTTGGATTGGTGCAAAAAAAATCGAAAAAAATTCAAAAAAATGTATTTTTGGTGTTGACAATCTCACTTTTTCATGATATAATGAACACAGCAAATTTAATTTTTCTTAAATGGAGGAAAATGTATTATGAAAGCCAAAGGCATTCGCGTTTTTGCAGTTCTCTTTATTTTGATCGGCATCGCTGTCGGTGTTGTAGCAGCTCTCTTTGTTGATGAGATGCCCACTCGTCTTATCCTCGTTGCTCTTTGCGTAGCAATCGGTGGCGTAATCGGTGCAATCCTCTTTGCAGTTGCTAACGCAAAAGAAAAGCGTGAGAAGATCCGCGCTGCAATGGAAGCTGCTGAAGAAGCTGTTGAAGATGCAAGCATCTTTGATCCCGTAGAAGAGCCCGCTCCCGAAGTTGCTCTCGAAGAAGTTGTTTCCGATCTCGATGAACTCCTCGATGTTCCCTCTGAAGAGGAAGCAGAAGTTGTTGAGGAAGCTCCCAAGTATCACCCTGCATATCAATATGTTCGTGATAAGATCGTTGAAAAGACTCCCATCACCAACGAGCAGCTCGACAAGGCAGAACAAATCGGTAAGGTTGCAATTCCCGTAGCTGCAGCAGCAACCGTAGTTCTCATGGCTGCAAAGCTTGTTCAATATCGCAAGCAAGAAATCCGCCGCCGCACATTCTTCGATTGGCTCGGCTAATACATCAAAATAAAAAATTCGAGGTGACCGATAGGTCACCTCTTTTTTTGATTAGGAATGTCTTACAGCAAATCCCGCAACGCATCGGCAACTGCATCCATCTGTGCGGCGGTGTTAAAGAGGGAAGGGCTGACACGCACCGCGCCCGACGGCGGTGTTCCAAGGGTTGCGTGTGCCAGAGCAGCGCAGTGAAAGCCCGTGCGCACACAAATTCCGCGCTCGTTCAAAAACGCACCAACACGGTCGGCGGAAATGTCATCCATCGAAAAGAGCAATACGCTCCCCGCGTGATGCGGAGCATAGAGCTTCACCTTTGGCATTGCCAACAAACGTTCAGATAGACGCTTGGTTAAAGCACACTCGTGGTCATGAATATGATCTATCCCCACACGCCTGACCTCGCGCACCCCCTCAAGCAGCCCTGCAATGGCAGGCGTTGGGAGTGTGCCTGCCTCGTATCGCTCGGGCGCATCCGAGGGCATACTGCCTTCCAAGGAGTTGTAACCGCTGCCACCTTCCATCAGTGTGTCGGCAACGATTCCATTGCCCAATACAAGAGCACCGCACCCTTGCGGTCCCCAAAGACCTTTGTGACCGGGCACGCAAAGCGCATCAATTTGCATCTTCTCCATATCAATGGGCAAGTGTCCTGCCGATTGCGCCGCATCTACCACAAACAAGATGCCTTTTTTGCGGCAGAGAGCACCGATCTCACAGAGCGGCAACATTGCCGAACAGATATTGGAAGCATGCGCGCAAATGAGCATGCGCGTGGTGGGACGGATCTTTTCCAAAATCGACGCCAAAACCATTTCCTTAGTGCGCGATGGGGTTGAGGGAAAGGTGTCAAACACATCATACGTGATGCCACCATCCCGCGCCAATTTGTAAATGGGACGAAAGACTGCGTTGTGCTCCATATCCGATAGAAGAACGTGATCACCGCGGTGCAGTAGCCCCTTGATGGCGGTGTTGATCGCCATGGTCGTGTTCAAGGTAAAAACGACGTTTTCGGGATTGGGAGAGCCGAAAAAGGAAGCAAGCTCCTCGCGGCATTCGTATATTTTTTCGGCGGCGGCAAGCGCCAACGCGTGCGAGGCGCGCCCGGGGTTTCCGCCATAGAATTGCATACATCGCATTTGTTCCTCTGCCACACGGCGAGGTTTGGGAAAGCTTGTAGCTGCGTTATCGAGATAGATCATCTGCATCCTCCCGATAGTAGTCGCGTACGCGAATACCAGCCCCTGAAAGGATGGTACGCACGTTGTTTTCCTGTGAGCAGGGATAGGAGAGTGCATAGGCACAGCCGCGGCGTGTGTGCGCCGAGTCTGCTTTCACGACCTCTGCACGCACTGCCGCAGCGGCGAGCACCTTTTGCGCGTGCATAGCTTGTGTCATCGAACCCATAACGGCAAGACATCCATAATAACCAGATTGCATAATCGCACCCCCTTGATGTCAGGATATGTCGAAAAGGGGAAGGACGTGACGAAAAAAGACAGCGAACCGTGTGGTTCGCTGTCTTTTTGTGGTTTGCAATTCGATTAATCAGTAACGAAAGGAAGAAGAGCAACGTTACGAGCGCGCTTAATAGCGGTGTTGAGCTCTCTTTGGTGAACTGCGCAAGCACCGGAGATTCTTCTGGGAAGAATCTTGCCGCGTTCGCTAATGAACTTTCTCAGCTTTGCAGTGTCCTTATAATCGATAAAAGCAACCTTGTCTGCGCAGAAAATGCAAACTTTCTTTCTTCTGCGGTTGTTGTTTGCGGGACGAGCGGGACGAACAACAACTTCTTCGGTTTTTACGTTAGTATCCATCTTATGAAATCCTCCTGTTCAAATTCGTGATGCCGCTTCTTGGTTAGAAGGGCAGATCGTCGTCGGTTTTGAGCTCCTCAAACTTAGGCGCAGATGCGGGAGAGGAGTAGGACGGCGCATTGTAGGTTTCGGTGTATTGCCCACCGGCAACACCGTCGTTTTTGCTGTCAACGAACATAGCTTCGTCGGCAACTACGTCAGTAGCGTAACGCTTCTGACCGTTTGCATCCTGCCAGGTTCTGGTTTGAATGGAACCGGTGATGCAAAGGGCAGAACCCTTGCGGAAATAGCGAGAGATGAACTCTGCGGTTTGTCTCCAAGCAACAACGCTGATAAAGTCTGCCTGCTGTTGAGCAGGAGCACCGTCAGCACTCTTTGCCTGAAAACGGCGATTTACTGCCAAAGTGAAGGAGACGACGGCAATGCCGCTGGTGGTCTGCTTCAATTCAGGGTCTGCGGTCAATCTTCCGCAAAGAACGACCTTGTTAAGATTCAAGCTGGACATTAGATAGGCCTCCTTAAAAATTTTTGACGCCGGATTATTCTGCGTCAGCTGCAGGAACTTCTTCTGCTACTGCTTCTTCTTGAGCTGCTTCTTCTACAGGAGCTTCAACAGCTTTGGCAACAGGCTCATGCTCGAGCTTGATTACCATGATGCGCATAACGGATTCGTCAATGTTCATCAAACGTTGAAGTTCTTGAGGGAAATCGCTTTCGCTCTTGAAAGTAGCTACGGCGTAGTAGCCCTCACTCATATCGTCAATCAGATATGCGAGACGGCGACGACCCCATTCATCAACCTGAACGAGCTCTGCGTTAGCAGTGATCAGATCGGTGAACTTGCCAACGGTAGCTTTTGCGGCTTCTTCGCCGTTTGCAAGGCTAACGATGAGCATGCTTTCATAAGAATTGATAATCTTTTCCATGTTTTTTACCTCCCTATGGACTAATTCGACCATGCTGTAGAATTGAATTTGCATGGCAGAGAGACGGACAAAAAGTCCGTACCGAGTTGATATTATACCACAACTTTTGCCATTTGTCAATAGCTTTTTGCAAATTATTTATATAATAATATGGTGTTTTGAAGAAAAAAGCTGAATTTTGAAAGAACCGAGAGCTCAGCCTTCAAAAAAGCGGAGCAGCTCCAGGGGCTTGAAAACAACCTCTTTTGCGCCTGCGTCAATCAGCTCTTGTTCGGTTCCAAATCCCCATTCAACGCCAACGCAATCCATGTGGCAGCGTGCCGCACCAACCACGTCATCGCGGCGGTCTCCCACCATCAAAACAACGTCAGGGGTAGGGATGCCGAGGTTTTCGAGGGCGTAGGTGATGACCTCGTGTTTTTCGTTGCGTGTGCCGTCCATCTCGGGGCCCGAAACATAGGCAAAATACTTTTTGAGGTCGAAATGCTCAATGATGGCGTTGGCAAACTCATGCGGCTTGCAGGTGGCAAGCACGCAAACAATGCCGCGACGGTTGAGCTCCTCGAGCGTTTCGCGCACACCCTCATAAACGTTGCACTCCAGCATCGCACCTGCGCGATAGCATACGCGATAGTGGTCAACGGCAAGTTGGGAATCCGCAGGAGAGAGCCCTAAATAGTTCTCAAAGCTGTAAAGCAAAGGGGGACCGATAAAGCAGGTAAGGTCCTGCTCTGGCGGTACGGGCTTGCCCATTTGCTCCATCGCATAGCGCACCGAGTGCGTAATGCCGGGGGCAGAATCGGTCAGGGTTCCGTCAAGATCCCAAAAACAATATTGATAATTCGACATAAAAACTCCTTTTGGGGAAGAAAAATCTTTTGGATTTTGCAAAAAATCCCTTGCAACTCCCGCGCGTGTATGGTATAATAAACCTATAAGGACATTATACCACAAAAATTTGATTTTTGCAATGCGTAATCGACAAAACCCGTATTTTTTGTGTGTTGAAACGAAAGAGGAATGCTTTATGGATATGAATTTTACCATACCGGTCAACGAAGCGTTTGAAGCATCGGCGGCAGATGCCTCCTGCGGATGCCCCTTTTGCGCGCTTTACCGCAAGCTTGAGGAAAACGAGCTCGACCTGATTTTGGGCGCTTCCATGATGGAGCCCGACATCCGTATCAAGACCAACAAATCCGGCTTTTGCCGCACGCATTACGATATGATGTTTGTGCGCAAAAACCGCCTTGGTATGGCGCTCACACTGGAGAGCCATTTGGCAGAGCTGCGCGACGAGATCCGCGACGGCGGCTTTGGCGGTGGGCAGGGCAACAAGCCCATCAAGCGTATTGGCGAGCTTGAGGAGACCTGCTACGTTTGTGACCGTATCAAAAACAATTTTGAGCATATGGTCGATACTGCCGTGTATCTTTGGGAGACCGATCCCGATTTTTCGAAAAAGCTCAAGGCACAGCCTTATTTCTGTCTGCCGCACTACCGCAAGGTTTTGGAATACGGTCAAAAACGCCTTGGCAAAAAGAGACAGCCCGAATTTGCAAAAGCCTGTGCCGGCGTGGTAGAGCCTTATTTTGAAGAGCTCCAAAAGGACGTCAGCTGGTTCTGCAAAAAATTTGATTACCGTTATCATGAGGAGCCTTGGTACAACTCCAAGGACGCCGTAGAGCGCGCTTTCAAGTTCTTGCGCTCCGATCTGCACAACAAGTAAAGGAAGACCGATATGATAGACCTGTTAAAGCTACATAAGCATTTTATTCTCACGCACCTGAAGGAGGGCGACGTTGCCGTCGATTTTACCATGGGCAACGGTTACGACACCGAATTTCTCTCTAAGACCGTAGGACCGACAGGGCATGTTTACGCCTTTGATATTCAGGCGCAGGCGGTCGAATCCACCGCAAAGCACCTTCGCGAGGTCGGCTGCCCCGAGAACTACACCCTCATTCACGATTCGCACCACAATGTCAAAAATTATGTTAAAGAGCCCATCAAGGCAGGCATGTTCAACCTTGGTTGGTTGCCGGGTGGGGACAAGTCTATCACCACGTTGCGTGAAACAACGCTTCCTGCCATCGAGGCGGCAATTGACCTGATGGATAAGGATGCCATCATCAACGTAGCCGTCTATCCCGGTCACGAGGAGGGCGACCTTGAGGGCAAGATGATCTGCGACTATCTTGCCGGCATCAGCCGCCACAAGGTGTGTGCTACCAAGGTCAACATCCTCAATTCTCCCTCGTCCCCTTATTTTATCGTTATTGAAACCAAACCGCTTGAAAAAATCCCTTACGGAAGGTCACATGAAAAGAAATAAAATCAATTTTTTAACAGTCATTTTGGCACTCCTGCTGCTCCTGTCGGGCTGCATCAATCTCGAACCCGAGGAAGAGGAGGGAACCACCGCTCCCATTGACGTAAGCCAAATTGACAAAAACTCCATAGGGAGCTACAAAACAATGCAATACACCTATCTTACAGATGTCGATCCTGCAACGCTGACCACAGGCTTTGATCCCACGTATTTGCTTTTGGTAAACAAACAGAGCGAGCTCGATGTCGGATACGTGCCTGCCAACTTGGTAACGCTCACCTGTGCCACAACACGCAGTATGCAGCTAGAGGCACGCGCCGCTCAAGCGCTCTATGCAATGATGGCGGAAATGAATGCCGCAGGCATTAAAGATGTTATGGTAACCAGCGCATATCGCTCCTACGAATATCAGCAAGATCTTTATGATAAGTATTTGACATTTGAAAGAAGCGGCATTTCGGAGGATGCAAGCCGCGTGCTTGGTGAGGAATACATCAAAGCAAACTACCTGGACAAAAAGATTTTCAAGTTGTCCTTTGAGGACGCTCTCAAAGTGGTGCAGTCCTATTCCGCTCTGCCTGGGCAGAGCGAGCACCAAACAGGGCTCTGCCTCGACTTTATTACCTCGGACATGGGGGGAGAGTTGACAGAGGCGTTTGAGAACACCCAAGCCTTTGCCTGGCTTGCAGAAAATGCCTATAAATTTGGCTTTATTCTGCGCTATCCCAAGGGGATGGAAGGCATCACGGGCTACACCTACGAGCCGTGGCATTACCGCTTTGTGGGTAGAGAAGCCGCAACTGACATTCACGTCGGGAATATGACACTTGAGCAGTATTTGCAGCTGACAGCACAGTGATGTTGATAAAAAAGAGAGAACAGACGTTCTCTCTTTTTTAATGATGTGTTCGCTGCGCTCATAATGATGTTGCTTGCGAATTGCTATGCAATTCTTTGCTCGCAATGAAGCGATGTTTGCCGCAAAATGTGGCGCAGCCACACATCATTCGCGATAGCGTCATCATTGGGCGTAGCCCAACATCATTTGCCAAAGGCAAACATCATTTCAAAAAGGCACTTGCCAACGGCAAGTGCCTTTTTAATCAGCCCCGCCTATAAGCCGGGTTCTGTCGTGAACGGTCATCAATCTGCGCCCTGCGTCGCCGCAGAGCTTCGAAACAACGTTTCGTGCCACCCCTCAAGATGTGCCGGACAAGCCTTGGTTAGGGTGTTGCTTCAAATAGGGTTTACAGCGGACCTATGTTACCATAGGAACGGGTGAGCTCTTACCTCGCCTTTCCATCCTTACCGCAAAGCGGCGGTTTATTTCTGTTGCACTTTCCCGACGGTTACCCGTGGCTGACGTTATCAGCTATTCTGTCCTATGAAGCCCGGACTTTCCTCACGGTAATACCTTTCGGCAACATACCGCGCGACCGTTTAGCGGAGCTGTGCCTTTATTATATCGCAAAGGTCGCGGTTTGTCAAGAGAATGCCAATAAAAGAATTATTTGATGTGAAATCTTCGTCGCATCTCTCGCTTGAAATCAGGTCCCAAAACAATGATAAATGCCAAAAGGGAGAGGATAGAGAGGGAAAGCAGAACGATGAGCGGCCAGCTGTCCTCACCGTGATAAAAATGCAGGGTGATGAGGGAGCCGATGATCGAAGCGAAAATGAAATTGATCAGGGGGAACATATTGTGCTTTTGCGTTTCCAGATTGGTAAAAAAGAGCACGATGCAGCTTGAAAGTCCGCTAAAGCAGACAATGGGAATAACAAACAGGGAAAAGCTGTGCACAAACAAAAGGTCAATGACTACAAGCAAAATACTGCTCCAAACGGTAACCTTAATGGTTTGGCTGATGCGGTTCAGCTCTACAAGATCGGGGGAGAGCACAAACGTCCATATCACGTAAAGCGACAGGATAACAATGATGCTCCAAAAAGGACCTTTGACACAAAGATTGACGATGAGCGCCGCTGCAGCTACTGCAAAAAAGGGCCAACGTACAATCGACAACATTCGCTTGCGGTTTTGGGGGAACTTTGTCACTTTTGGGTATGTGTTGTTAACGTGCATAGTAATCACTCCCTTCCACCGTGGTTTCAATTCCGTCAGCCAGCAAAAGCTGATACATTTTTTCTTCAAAAGCGGGGTCCAGCGTCATTTTGGAAATAGAAAACGTTGCAATACCCGCACAGGTAATAGCAGTGCAAGCAAGTCGGTTGGTCACCTGCGCACCCAGGCAAAAGTCCATAGAGTCAATGTGCTCCATAAATTCTTCGGGGAAGGTCACAACACCAAGATTGGAAAAGGTCGTGGTGTAGATCTTTTCGCCCAACATACCGTAGATCATTTTTGCAATGGGCTGCTTGATGGCAAGCGGAATGACACGGATGGAGCTGACGATATTGACTGCAGCAGTGATCATCTCGCGCATTTTTTCCTTTTCGGCTTTTTGAAGGAGCTGTGCGTTGATCTCGGCAAGCAGCGCTTCCTTATCGCCGATCTTTTCAATGGGAATGCGAATACCGCAATACATGGAGAAGTTGCGAACGGTTTTGGAAGGATAGAACTTGCGCATGTTGATGGGGAGTTGAATGTTGATGTCCCCTGTGAGCTCGTCGGTAGAAGCCGAGCAAGCGTAAAACATTTGCATCAAAAGGTACGCCGTTACGGTAGCACCATAGCTCTTGGCAACCGCGCGCAATTTTTCTGCATCCATTTTCAAATGCAAAATGCGGCAAGGCTTTCTGCGCGTCAATCTGCCGTTCATTTGCGCGGCAGGCTTGTCCACAAAGCCCGAGCTGGTTTTGGCTTTTTCAACCTTTACAAAGGCGTTTTCAAATTCTTCCTTGGTGGGGGTGTCATTGATATCCCAAATATCCCCAAGCGGAGCGCTTGTGCCGCACAAACGGAGATACTCTGCCGTAAGAGATCTGAAAAAGGTCATCGCTCCCGTGCCGTCAGTCAGAACGTGAAAGAACTCGGCACTGACGCGATTTTTGTAATACATCAGACGGAAGGATTGAGAGCCGCTTGCGGAGACCTTGATGGGCTGGCAGGGCAGATTGTGCTCCTCCTCAATCGGAAATCTCTTCTTAACCGTGTCAAGATAGTGCCAGAAAAATCCCTTTTTGAGCGTGGTTGCAAAGCTTGCAAAGCGTTTGATGGTAAAGGTGAGCGCCATTTGCAAAAGCTCGGGAATGACGTCCTCCTTGAAGTAGATCGAAATGCGGAACACCTGCTGACTGCCGTGATCCATCGAAATGGGATAGATTTTTGCGGCGTCATCAAGAGGAAACCACATCACGGAGGGGCGCGCATAAAAACCACCGAGGTTAGAGAGCGCCAAACGGGAGAGGATTTCGGACATCGAAACGCCTTTTTTGTACAGCAAAAGAATAGCCGCTTCAAAATCGGCCCTAAATTGCTTTCTGTCATTTTTGGAGAGCAAAAAATGCGTGTCAAACTCCGAGAAAAACTCTTGGAGTTGCGCGTTTTCCGCCTCGGTCAAGGTCTCGGTAAACGAGGAAAAAGTCGGTTTCGTGTTCTTCATAAAGCTCTCATTTCAAATAAAAAAAGTTGAATTGGTATCTATATCTCTTTACAGTATATCACATTTTTCTCCAGTTTTCAATACCCAATTTCAAAGGATGCAAAAGAAAACGGAAAGCACATCCCCGTGCACAAAAAAACGGCGGGAGCAAGCCCCCGCCCTACGGTGTATTATGAATAGTCCTTCTTTTTTCCTGCAAATGATTCATACTGCAAAAGAAGTGTTTTCATTTGAGGGGTATCTTTTAGTTCTTTATAGGACTCACTTTCAAGGAGATAATCGAGCTCTCGCGCCACCTCGTTTTCTTCCATACCGGAATTGATATTGCGTGCATCAAATACATTTCCTTTAACAAGGAAGGATGTGTGTGTGGCGGTTTGCGGAAGATCGTCATATGCTTTGGCATGCTGCAAGCCCTTCTCAAAATGATGAAAAGCTGCTGTCAAATCGTGAGCGCGAACATACCGATGGGCGATCCAAATATGCAGTTCGGCCAAATGATAATTCCAAAAGCAATAATCTCCATCATCAAATATTAGTTCAATTAAAGCAATCGCTTTTTGTAAAATTCGAATAGATTCACATGGATCTTCCACTTCTAATGCCATATTGCGGATGTCCACCATCAGATACTCTGCGAATTCTGCCAACCCCGCTCTTGTGTATCCCCACCACTCTTTTGATCCCATATCGTAACAGTTTTGCAGTTCTTTTTCCTGCGAAAAAGCCAAATTTGGAAAGCGTTTGGCTGTTTCAACCGCCTTGTCGATCTGTCTGTCCAAAATATATAGCCCACCAAGGATTGAAAGCGCAGAATAACGAACCTTGTCTATTGTACATTCGTCCAGCACCTGCTTGCAAAGACGATAAAGCTCATCCTTGTGAATTTCATTACCGTATGGCTCAATACAATTTGGATCGTAATTGAGTTTCCACATGTATTCCTCAATGATCCGCCAATCGTTGGGGAAGTCCTCATAAGCCTGAACGATAAGATCAAACGCCTCGTGTATTTTGCCAAGCGCAGATAATCTCTTTCGCTCGTTTAGAATTTCTTGGATTTTTTCTTCAGCTTTAGCTACATCAAAACCAAGAAGTTCATCGGCTGACACGTCAAAATACGATGCCAACGGAATAACCATACCAATATCGGGGAGTGTTTCGTTTCGTTCCCACTTTGAAACTGCTGCTGTTGAAACGTGCATATGATCTGCAAGCGTTTCTTGCGTAATGTTTTTTTGCTTGCGAAGACGTTTGATGTTTTCACCAATGTAAAGTTGCATAATTTTACCTCGTTTTTCATAATTGAATCACCGGTGCTTCTAGTTGTATTATACCGCTAAAAAGCTATTTTTGCAAGGTATCGATGCGCCACATAGTTTAACCAATGGTTAATTTTTCTAATTGACACGTTTAAATAAAAAGTGATATAGTTCCATAAGAAATTATACCTTTTTTATGAAAACAACTTTCTGAACGGGCAGGGTCTTGGCGGTGCCTGACCGTTTGCGAGAGCCAAAGCGAGCGTTGCGCTCGCGTCGACCGTCTATTTGTGAAATAACAAATCTATTTAGATAATGTTTGTGCGAGTGCTTTTTGGAAGGGGTGTGGGGGAACCTTTTTCGCGAAAAAGGTTCCCCCACATAACGTCCTATTAAAACTTATATGCATCTAAATGCCTCTGCCAAATGCGAGCGGCAAAGAAGCAGAGAGCAGCGCCAACGAGCGAGATGGCGACCCAGGTGAGAATGGTAAAGTTCCAATCAAAGGTCTCGGCAAGAGCCGCAAAGCCGTAGGTCGAGATCGCCGCGCCCACGTAGGTGCAAGCGTTGAGAATGCCCGAATAGGTCGACACCTTTCCAAAAGGAACAAATCTGCGCGGAACGATGGCAATGAGCATCAGGTTGACACCGTGCATAGCGGCAACGGTGAGCGCCATCAAAATAAGAGAGGGAACAAGCGCCGCCTCGGGCAAGAAAGCATTCACAAGGAACAACGCGCTGCACACCAACGCAGAGCCGCCAAAAATTGCGGCGGCACAGCTGACCTCATTCTTGAAGAACCGCTTTTGCAGTGCGCTGAACGCCGAATAGCTGATCATGGTAAAGATGGCGAGAATAACGGTGGAAACGATCGAGTTTTCCTCGCTGAGCCCAAAGGTCTCAAGCAAAAAAGAGGGCATCCAGTTGGTCACACCGTCGCGCAGCATCCCTTGCATCATAATGCCGGGCATGATCATGGCGAGTGCGCCGAATATGTAGAGCGGAACAGGCAAAGCCTTTTGTGCGGGCTCGGGTGTCGGCGTCTCTGCTTTTTCTGTCGGCTTGTCGGTTTTGGTGAAGATGCGCGGATAGAGAATAAACCAAAGGACGATCATCACAGCACCCCACGCGGCACAAAGCAGCATAATGGTGCGCCACTCCATCACACCAAGCAAAAGAGGGCAGAACAGATACAGAGCGATGGTGGCAACCGACGAGCCTTGATTGACACGTACTGCGGCAAAGCTGTAATCCTCTGCCGAAAGATGCGTGGACATCAGTCGCACGATGGGCGGCCAAAGGAGCGCGTGCGCAAAGCCGTTGACACTCCAAATGACGGTCATGATGGGTATTGTTGAGGCAAAAAAGATGCCTACGTTGCACAAAACGGCAAGCGCCAACCCTGCAGGAATGATGTGCCGGGGCTTGACGCGGTCGCCTAAAAAGCCGCTGATGATCTGACCTGTGCCATAAGCTACTGTCAATCCGGTAATGACGATTGCAAGAGCAGATTTTTCAACCTGCATTTCACTGCAGATCTTTACCAGCATGACGGCAAGATTGACGCGCATACAGTAGCTGGTAAAGTATACGACCGCCAACAGGTAGGCGATCTTTTTGGTGCTTTGGGAAACCTTGGATTTCATATTACATCAGTCTTTTTACAATTTTGATCATGCGGAGTGCTACGGGAATGAGCAATACGTTTACGGCAAACTCTACGAGGAAGTTCAGTCCAATGCAACCAAGCATTACAAAGGTAAAGGCGTTGGCAAATGCGTTGTCAATTGCCCACGTGTTGATGAGTCCGCTATAAAAGACGAACAAGCCAAGCGCAAAAATGCTTGTGTTGACAATGGGGCAAGCGATTGCCGACAAAATCGTTCCAAGCTTTGTTTTTTCATGCTTTGCAAAGGCTTTGTAAATCAATCCGGATACCCATCCCGCGGCAACACCCTTCAGAACACAGAGTACAACGGTGATAACAGGTGTTTGCAAAAACATTGCAGAGCTAAGAGGTCCTGCCGCACCGGTTACCACCTGAATGGCAACCACCACGCCAAACACGCCGCCCAGAATTGCGCCGCTGGCGGGGCCGAACAAAATCGCGCCCAGCATAATGGGAACTAAAGTCAGGGTAATGGTAAACATTCCAAGAGGAATGGAAACAAACATTTGCAACACAACCACAACAGCAGCGAATAATGCCGTATAAATAAATTTTCTTTGATTGTCCTTCATCACTTTCGTCCTTTCTTTGCTCCATCAGTGATGGATGATTGAATGAATAGGAATATTTTAGCACAACGCGCGGCAAATGTCAATATTTGCCGCGCGATTTTTTATATTATTTTCTAACCAGAACGTTCTCAATCTCACAAATGTACACGCGATGGAAGTCGTCGATCGGATAATTTTTCAACATCTCTTTGTCAATAAAAGATGCTTTTTTGATGTCATCCGCATACATCTTGCGGCAGATCATCACCATCTCGGCCTCCAAGGGGAAGGGAACACCGTTCTCGGTCATAGCACAGGTCAGTCCCGATTGCGCAAACTTGTCGCCGTCGCGACCGCTGTTGCGACCGCAAAAAACAAGAGCATCGCGGTATTCTTCACCAAGAAAAGCCAGCGAGAGATAATCGCTTTTTTCGGTAATGTTGTAGGTGTAGCGTTGCGGACGAATAAAGCAGATGGCAACGGGCTTGTGCCAAAGAATGCCCATCGCTCCCCACGAGGCGGTCATGGTGTTGGTGTGCTCACCGTCGGTGGCACTAATGAGCATCCATTGCTTGTCAATGCGGTTAAAAATAGCATCAACGTCTTTTGCGGCAACGTGTTCAAATGTGATCATAGGGATTTTTCCTTTCCAATTTTAATATCTATTTATTATCATACTCCATTTTCTCGCAAAATGCAATCTTTCCTTCAAAAATTTACAAAATCACACCAAAACCGACGAAAGTGTGAACGAGATGTTAATAATCAAAGGGAAAGATTGACATTTGGCACACAGTGTGCTATAATGAACACACTGTGTGCTGAAAGGATGGTGACACTATGGCGGTATCGCAAAACGGACTGATCGTTGATGAAATGTCCGAAAAAATTATTACCGTAGCCGAGCGAATGGCAATGACAAACGGTGCACACACTGTCAATGTACGCAAAATTCTGTTGGAGCTTGGTATCACAAACCGCGTGTTCTACAATCGTTTTCGCAACGTAGAGGACGTTCTTGGCGTGGTTTACCAAAAGGTGAGTGCGCAAATACGCGAAAGCGCCGCGTGGGAAAGCACCAGCGAAGAAGATTTTTTTGAGCACGTTACCGAAATGGTTGCCGATACGCTCATTCGTTCTTATGACCTTAAAAAACAGTTTAATCAATATATTTTTGAAAATGACTCTCGTTCACAAAGTAACTATGAGTGGTGGATGAGTGCAATTAAGAGAATGCTCACATACGCCAAGGAGAAGGCGTACATTCGCGCTGATGTCGATGTTGACGTTTTGAGTTATTCGCTTTGGTGCTTCTGGCGTGGATACAACGCCGATGCCGTTGGCAGGGGACTACCTAAGGAAGAAGCCGTTAAGGGCTGCAAATACAGCTTTGGCATTCTTTTGGACGGTCTGCGTGCTACACCTGCAGAGGGTTAAGAGCCCAAATTGATGATTGAATAAAAAGCAAATCCTATATACTTGATATGAAAGGAATTTTTCACTATGAACAAAGATATGCTGCATGAGCCCAGATATTTCGAAAACGTAAGAAAACTTCTTGAATGGGCTGCTGATGAATATGGCAACGATACCGTTTACTCCTTCCGTCCCACCCCCCGTGCCGACATTGAAAAAAAGAGCTTCCTCGAATTCCGTGACGACGTACGCGCACTGGCAAGTGAATTTTTGGCAATGGGCTGTGCAGGCCGTCATTGCGTTGTAATCGGCAAGCTTTCCTATGATTGGGCAGCAATATACTATGCAATGCTCTCCATCGGTGGTGTGCTCATTCCTCTGGACCGCGACTGGCAGGCAGAGGACCTCGCAGCAACCGTTGAGCGTGCCGAGGCAGAGTTCCTGTTCTGCGATGCAGACCTCAAGGAGAAGGCAGCTGTCATCGAGGGCAAGGTATCCCTTGCAACCCCCACCGTTTATCTTGGCGGCAAAGAGGGTGACGTATCTGTTGCGTCCCTGATTGAGAACGGCAAAGCGAAGTTTGCAGCAAACCCCGATGCATATTTCAATGCTCCCATCGATCCCCACACAATGGCTCTGCTGGTGTTCACCTCGGGTACCACGGGCAAGGGCAAGGGCGTAATGCTTTCGCAAAACGCGATTCTTTCCGACCTTTCCTCCATCATTCCTTATATGGACTTTGGTAAAAAGACGGTTGGCGTTCTGCCTCCTCACCACACCTTTGGTTCCTCTGTTATGCTCATCGGTCACATGATGATCGGTAGTGAAATTTATATCTCCGGCGGTCTGCGTTACGTAGCCAAGGAGCTCAAGGAGCAAGCTCCCGAGCATCTGGTTATCGTTCCTTTGTATCTTGAAACATTCTACCGCCGCATTATGGCAAACCTGAAAGAGAAGAAGAAGGAAAAGCTGGTTGCCCGCATGATCAAGGTCAGCAACGGCATGCTCAAGGTGGGCATCGACGTTCGCGAAAAGCTGTTTAGCGAGATCCGCGCAGCATTTGGCGGCAAGGTCAAAATGATCATTTCCGGCGGCGCTCCCATCAACCCCGAAATTCTCAGATTCTTTGAAGCCATCGGTATCTCCACCCTCAACGGCTACGGCATCACCGAGTGCGCCCCCATCATTGCTGTTAACCGCAGCAAGAACCCCGTTCCCGGCAGCGTAGGCCACGTTATCGACATCGACACCGTTAAAATCGACCATCCCAACGAGGACGGCGAGGGCGAGATCTGGGTAACCGGTCCCAACGTAATGCTCGGCTACTTCAAGGATGAAGCCGCAACCAAGGATGCCATCGATGAAGAGGGCTTCTTCAAGACAGGCGACTACGGTAAGCTCGATAAGAACAACGTTCTCTATATTACCGGACGTAAAAAGAACCTCATCATTCTCTCCAACGGTAAGAACGTTTACCCCGAGGAGATCGAAAACGAACTGATTGCAACTCCCGGCGTTATCGACATTATCGTTTACGAGGGACAGAGCAAGAGAGGCATGGAGCATAACGCAATCGTTGCAGAGGTTTATCCCGATAAGGAATATATCGAAAAGAACAACGTGACCGACATCAAGGCACATCTGCAAAAGTATGTTGACGACTACAACCGCACCGCAGTTCCTTACAAGAAGATCGGCGTTCTCAAGGTTCGTGAGACTGAATTCCCCAAGAACACCCTGCGCAAAATCATGAGATTTAAGCTCGATATGAGCATTGATTAATTTGTATTTTCAAAAAAGAGACTGTCTCCCAAAAAGAGGCAGTCTTTTTTCTGTTTTGGGGTTGACATTTGGCATAAATAGGTGTACAATACCCCGTGGGCAAAATTGCCCACGCGGAGGACGGTATGGCAAAAGTGAAAATAGATATGACGGAGGGCAAGATCCTACCGCTTTTAACACGCTTTGCGCTGCCAACTATGGCAACGTCTATTATCAATCAACTTTTCAATACGGCAGATACCATCGTGGTTGGACGGTGGGGCGGTGCCACTCCCGAGGCGCGAGAGATCGCACTTTCGGCAGTCAGCGCGTGCGGACCTTTGGTGAGCATGATCATCACCTTTTTTGTGGGGCTTTCCGTTGGTTCCGGCGTTCTGGTCTCCCACGCAGTCGGCGCCAAAGAGGAGCATAGCATCAAAAAGACCGTTCACACCTCGGTGACACTGGCAACGATTTGCGGTGTTCTTTTGGGGGTTCTTGGCTTTGCATTTGCACGCCCGTTGCTGATTTTGATGGAAACCCCCGACGCAGTCCTCGATCAAGCCGTCCTTTATATGCGTGCCTACTTTGCGGGCATTCCCGCGCAGCTGATCTACAGCTACTGCTCTGCCATGCTGCAGGCGACGGGGGATAGTACCCGTCCGTTGCTCTTTTTGTCGGTGTCGGGCGTGATCAACGTCATTCTCAATCTCGTTATGGTGCTCGGCTTTGGAGAGGGCGCACTCGGTGTCGGTATTGCAACGGCGGTTGCACAATGGGTATCCTGCATCATGATTTTGATCTACATGCTGAGAACGAACGGATTTTTAAAGCTGCAGCCCCGCGAGCTGATGCTTGATATCCCCACGCTGAAGGACGTATTACGCCTTGGCGTTCCCGCAGGCATACAGAACTCTATGTTTGCCATTGGCAACCTTGTTATGCAGGTGGCGCTCAATTCCTTCAATAGCAGCATTTATGTTTCGGGCAGCTCGATCGCATCCAACGTAGGTGCGTATACGCAGTTCATCTGCGGTGGATTCTGTACGGCGGCATATGTGTTCGTCGGTCAGAATACAGGTGCTAAAAATATGCCACGCATTCGCGAATGTATGAAGATCAGTACCGTTACAGTTTCTGCTTTGGCAGTCGGTTTGAATAGTATTCTCAACCTTGTCAGCCTACCTCTCTTAACGCTCTTTGCCCCCAATAATCCAGAGGTGGTGGAGTTTGCAAGAATCAAGTTGATCGTCAATAGCAGCTTCTACGTCATGGGACATTTGGAAGGCATTTACGGGAGCGCGATCCGCGCAATGGGCAAATCCACCTTGCCAATGATCGTCTCCGTAGTGGGCATTTGCGGTGTTCGCGTGTTGTGGATCAATACGGTATTTGTTTGGATCCGTCACCCCCTGACGATTTTCTTTGCTTACGGTGCATCCTGGACAATCACGTTTATTGTCCAAGCAATCATTTACCGTCGCGTACAAAAGAAAGTAGGCGAGCAATGGGAACGCGAGAAAAACGCCCCCGATGTGGCAGAGCTTGCCGAAGCAAATACATAAAAAAGCAAAAGAACGACACCGCGGTGTCGTTCTTTTTTTGCGTTATTTATCCCGATAATACGCCACTGCAAGGTCTACTACCATACCATAGCTGCGAGTGCCTTGCTGCTCTCCCTGAATTTGAAGGTAGGCGTTGTTGGTCGCCTCACTTACGTCGGCGGCAATGTTCTCGCGGTATTTTTCAAAGAATTCGCTATACGCTATGCGTTCGGCGACAATTGTTTTGGGGAGCTTTTGATAATTTTCTTTGTAAAGATCCTTGTTTGCCGTATAGAGAGAGGAAACAACGTATTCGTAAACGTTCAAAAAACCGCTGTAACGAATATAGGCGTCATCCGATTCCATGCATACCAAAAAGGCAACAAAGTTTGCTTCGTCCTCGCGCGCGATACCGCGTTGATGTGCCAGCTCGTGTGCGGCGGTGTAGGGGATGGTGTAATCGGGGAAGTTGACATTGATGTTCGCCTCACCCGTAAAGAAGGTGTAAATGCCCGTGATGTGCGTGTAGGACATCGGCTCACTGAGCATGACGGGCTTGACTTTGGAGTGATAGTTATCGATAAAATCATACTTTTCACAAGCTTTGTCGTATGCCTGCATCAAAAGCGTGTTCATCTCGGTGTAGGAGTAGGGCATTCGCGAGGAACCCGTCTCCATAAAGAGGATATCATCCTCTAATTTTTTCAATTCCTCAAGAAGAATGTCTGCCGTGTGAGCAAGCTCCTCGGCGCTCACCGGTTTGCGTTCTAAATTCAGCTTTTGGTCAAGTGAGTGCGCACTGTAAGCGGGCGCCATGTTCCAAACAAACAAGTTGAATACCATGCACACCACGCAAAAAACGCCGGCAAGATAGATCCACATCTGGCGACGTGTGTTGCAATGGTATTTTACCCCTATCACAATGGCGGTGATGAGGATCACGGGGGCGAGAATGAGCAGCATCTCAGCAAAAGAGAAGGGAATCCACCCCGTCAGCTTTGCCATTACAATGCGCCCCACGGGGCTGACGGTGCGGTTGAACGCATCGGCAAAATCGGCGCTGAAGCGAAATCCAACGTACAAAAGAACGCTGATTGCCGTCAGTACAAAAATGAGTTTGCAAACAAGGGGCAAGCGTGGCTTTTTATGCATTTTTTGTGTATTCATCAAGAGCTCCTTTCAAAAGGGAAGTGGGAAAGCAATGCTCAACCAAGGCGCGCATATCGGCGCACAGGGGAGCTGTCAGCGACATTTGTACATCCGTCATCGGATGTGGGAATGAAAGTGTATACGCGTGCAAAGCGTGCCGCCCGATGAGGGGGGACGGTGTGCCGTAAAGGTCGTCTCCAACAAGCGGATGCCCCGCATAGGCAAAGTGCACACGGATCTGATGCGTTCTGCCCGTAAGAGGGCGAACCAGCAATAGCGTGTAGCCGTTTTCGCGTGCCAGAACGCGGTATTCGGTACGCGCCGCATCGGCATCGGGAGCGGTGGGGGAGCACACCTCACGCACAATAATGCTTTCCTTGGTGCGGTGCAAAGGGGCATCGATCACACCCTCATGCTCACGCATTTCGCCAACCGCCACGGCAAGGTAGGTCTTCTGGATCTCCCCCTTTTGCATCGACTGCGTCAGCTTTCCCGCCGCGCGCTTGTTGCGTGCAATCAGCAAGAGCCCGCTCGTGTTGCGGTCAAGTCGGTTGATGGGGCGAAAAACAAAGGGGATGCCTTCCTTTTCGTATCGAAAGGAGAGGGCGTTTGCTACGGTATCGGTGTAGTGGTCGTGTGAGGGATGCGTGGGCATGTCGGCAGGCTTGGCAGGCACAACAATGTCGGCATCCTCATAAAGAATGTCCAACGGCAACTCCACGGGCGTGAGCGCGGGAGAGGGTTCACTGTCCTCAAGCGCCAGGGAAAGACACTCGCCAAGACTCAGGATGTAGCGCACTGTTACGGGCTTTTGGTCAACCGTAATGCCAAGAGGGTGATACTTGAGGTGCTTGATCATCTTTGTCGAAAGCTTCAATTCGTGCTGCAAAACGCGGCGGACGCATTGCCCTGCGAGTGTTTCGTCAATGAGAATATCCATTGTCACCCTCCTTTCATTCCTGTTACCACTATTATAGCACTTCTTTCTGTATTTTACAAGATGAAACCGTGACAGAATTGAAATAATTGTGAAATATCGCCGCCGCCTCTTGCATAACGGCAAAATTTGTGGTACAATGTTAGCAGAGAATCTTTTTAAAGGATGATGAAACATGAACGCAAAAAAAATACTTGTATGGTTGCTTGTCATCTCGTTGCTTTTGGCAAGTTTTTGTGCCTGCGGCGATAAAGATAAGGACGCAAATGAAACAGAGGCGACCACCGATGCACCCGTTGATACGTCCCCGGTGCAGATCGAGGATGCAGGCGTCGATTTTTGGATCGAAACCAACGCAGGCTTCGAAAGTGCAATCGAAGGCAGTGCCGAGGATTTTGACTTTGAAATTACAAACGGCACCGTTACCATTCTTTCCTACAAAGGAACCAAAGAGCATCTGGTCATTCCTACAGAGCTGAACGGTCATCCCGTTACCGCCATTGCTGATGGTGCATTTGCCGTTCCCGAGGAAGAAAAGAAAGATCCCAACACCGAAGAAAACACAGAAGTCCCCGAGGAGGGAACAGCAGAGGAGGAAGAACCCGAAAAAGAACCCCAAGTGCTCCTCAAAACGCTGATCATTCCCGAAAGCATTACCACCATTGGCACGGGAATTCTTGCAAGATGCGAGACTCTGCACTCTCTGCAAACACCGCTGATGGGGGCAAATAAAGAGAGCGCCCAATACCTTGGCTACCTCTTTGGTGCACTGCACCACGAGGATAACGCGCGCGACATTCCTGCATCGCTCAAATGTCTGCGCCTGACAGGGGAGTGGCAAAGCCTGCCCGCGTATTCGCTTTTTGATTGCAACGACCTCATTTGCCTCTCTCTCCCAAAGGATGTCACCGTCCTTGAAAAATTCGCCATTTTCAACGGCGCATCCTTGCGGCAGATCGACGGCTTGGAAAACGTCACCGTTTTTGGCGACCGTTCCCTCATGAACTGCTCGAGCCTGCAGATCGTAACAATTTCCGATACTGCCGAGAGCATCGGCTATGGCACGTTTGAGGGGTGTATGTCCATTCGCTCTATGACACTGCCGTTTGTTGGTGGTAGCCGCGAGGAGAACACCTATCTCGGCTACATTTTTGGAGCAGCGAAGCCTGATTTTGCCAAAGGCTTTTATCCAAGGAATCTTGCAAAAATCACCCTGACAACTGCTTGCCAAACGCTTGGAAACTATGCTTTCTTTGAGTGCGAATCGCTCAAGGAGATCACTCTTTCTGCGTCTCTTGCAAGCATCGGCGTGCGAGCTTTTTACGGTTGCACGAGCCTTTGGAGCATCACTCTCCCCGATGCCGTTACCACAGTGCGCGAGCTTGCCTTCGCGGGGTGCGACGCTCTGACGACCATTCACTTTGGCTCGGGGCTGACCGCCTTGGGCATCAACGCGTTTTACAATTGCGACTCTCTTTCCGAGGTTGTTTTGCCCGCGTCGCTAAAGGCGATTCCGGCGTCTTGCTTTGCGGGGTGCACCTCGCTTGAGAGCGTTGATCTCGGCGGCGTGACCTCTGTTGGAGCCGAAGCTTTCCGCCATTGTGATGCGATCAAGAGCGTTACGGCTCATGGAGAAGTCAAGTTTGATGCTGGTAATTCTTCCATAAAATCCCTTTTAGAGGCCCAATAACCACTCCAAAAGCACCGCGAGGCGGTGCTTTTTTCGTGCAATTTCCACAAATATGACCGTTTTCGCGATATTTTCACACATTCATCATTGATTTTTCACTACAAATATGATATAATGTACAAGCAATCGTATGTGCATCGGACGCAAAACATCTGAAAATAGCGCATACGAAAATTTTTTGCAAAAAAAGGAGAATACGTATATGGTACGTAACAACAGACGCAAAGCATTTACCATCGTAGAGCTTGTTATCGTAATTGCGGTAATTGCAATTCTTGCGGCAGTTATGATTCCAACCTTTACGGGCATCATCAAAAGAGCAAACATCAGTGCCGATGAACAATTGGCAGCCTCTATCAATACACAACTCAGCATTTACAAAGCGGAGGGCAACAAAATTGAAACCGAGGCAGATCTGATCAAAGCACTCAAGAGTGATGCCGACTTCACAGCGCAGCTCAATCCCAAGAGCGCAAAGCACGGCTACCACTACTGGTACAATGCTGAAAAGCAGACAGTAGAGCTGATTTCTAACGAGGATCTTCTTGATCCCGATAAGAGAGAACAACTTAAGTTCAACGCAGGCGGCAACGGCGCAAACGTAGGATTTGCACACGCAGCCCCTCGTACAATTTTCCCCGGATTTTATCTATTGGATCAAATCGTTGATGGAAACGGCAACGACATTTCCACTTTCTTCGCAGCACTTGAAAGTGCTGGTCACGCAGGTGAAAGTTATCTCACAGCACTTGGCAAACTTACTGAAGTAAAGGGCGACAACAAAGATTTGGCAGATGCAATTGTTGCAAGAATGAAAGCAACTGTTGTTGTTAATGATAATGGTGTATATTATCATGCCGAAGCTTTGAGTGCAAATAACAACATCATCTATTTTGTTCCCGGTGTAGAAGTTGTTAAAGCAACTCAATATAAATACGAAAACGGTGCAGTTGTTCCTGTTACCGCAGGCAATCTTCCTACTCCCAGTAGCACCGTCGTTCTTCCTTCCTCTATCCTTTCTGTAGAGAAGGGCGCGCTCAATTTTGTTACTGCAAACATTAGTGTTTTCACTTCCTGCGCTAATGCAGAGGGAATTGAAAAGATTTTTGCAGACGCTTCCACCAATGCAACTATTGTTGCAGGCGGTGCAGGCTATAAACTGGGCACAGCAGAAGGCGTAGTAAATCCCAACGGAAATAGGCTGATTGATGCTAACGGACAGGTTGTTCCCAACATCATTCTTTCCGGCAAACTTCCTTTCGAAGATTTCAACATTTCTTGCGATGATGACGATGCAACATTCAACATCATCGATGATGCAAAGACCTTGTACATCAACTACGGTCACTTTGCAGGCACACACAATACCATCCCTCTTACTCTTGTATCCTCTAATGGAGAGGTTCCCGGCAATACCGAATACATCGAGTGGGAAGTAGTGGGTGCAAATCTTACCGTCGAAGGTGGTGCAATCAGTGTTGGTTTGGATGCTGACACTCCCACCGAAGAAAATGCAATCATTATCAAAGCGACCGCAAAGAACATCAAGGGCGAAAGACTCACCAAAGAACTTAAGGTGCTGATTGATAAGCCCGTGAGTGCGATTGTAACGGCTGGAAACGATGCTCTTTCTGTTTCCAATAATCTCAATGCGGTTCCCATGTACAAGTGGAACTATTTGGGAGCACCTGCAACCCAACTCATTATGAATTCCGTAACTTATCTCTACGGATATGCAACCAATGATGAAGCTCGTGCTTTTGAAATCGTACTGGATGAAACAGCTCAAAACTATTTTGCAGCTAATCAAGAGCAAAAGATTCTTGAATTTGCTTATGAAACAGTAAATGATCAAAAAGTATATAAAACCAACGGCGACGGTTCTATTTTGGCAGCTGATCAAGAAATCTCGGTAACTCTGTTGGTTGATAATTGCCTTGAAGGCAAGGTGAACGTAAAAGTTCTGGACAATAGCAATGCGGTATATCAAAATGCACTTAGATATTCCGATGCTACACCCGATAACAATGGTGCAATTCGTTACATCTATGTAGGTAACGGTTCTCCCATTAAGATTTCCGATCTTCTTACACAAGATGATACGTTCTATGCTTCTACCCTTACTATTAAGGGATGGGCAACTCGTGACGGTTTCACTTATCCCATCAACACAGAAGTATATCCCGATATCTCGGCAACCATTAACGGAACCGAAAGCGAAGATAGTAGCATTAAAGTTACCTCTGACAATTGGAGCAGCATAGCAATTCAGTTCACAGGTGTAACACCTGATATCGATGGTGTACCTTCTCCTGTTATTCTTGAGTTTGTTCCCGATGATGACACCAAGGATACAAGAATTGTAGAACTTGTTGTAGTTGATGGAACTAACGTATACGATGTGAATGGCCTTACTGACGCTCTTGACGCAGGCAAGAGTGCTATTCTGTTCGGTGATATTGACGTAACCGATAATGCAACCAAGATCAATGTTGGTTCCAATGCTCTTTACGGCAATGGACATAAGATTGTAGCGAAAACTTATGCATCTGAAAAAATTGAAGGCTCTAGCAAGTATAAAATGGATCAATATTTGATCAAAGTTGACGATGGTGGTCAAATTGAAAACATTTATCTTGAAGGACCCATATATCCCAAAAAAGTTCAATACGATACAACAAATCGTGATACGGGTGATACATACGCCTACTACGTATCCGGTGTTAAAGCAACAGGTAACGCGACAATCAGTAATTCCTATTTGAGCGGATTCCGTTCTCCTCTCCAAGCCAATAGTGGTGAGGGAGCTGATACTGCTGTAACGGTTGATAACGTCACGTTGTTTGGCGGAAATTTCTGTAATCTTTCTCTTGAAAGTGGTGATCTTTATCTTAACAACGTTACTACAGTACAGGTTGCCCAAAGAAATAATAAAGCTTTTGGAAGTATCGCTCAAGGACTTGGTGCAGGTATTGTGGCAGGTTCAAATGCACTTAATTCGACCATAGAAATTAGTGGAAATTTCTTGCAATATAACTGGGTAACTCAAGCCGACACAGCTAAGCTTCCCGAGGTAACCGTACACGGTGAGAAGCTCCCGCTTGCTACTTATATGGGAGTACTGTTTGGAGAGTTTATGGGAATGGAAATTGACATGATTGTGAATAAGACAAAGGGGATTATGCACACTAATTCTGATGGCACAAAGTACCTTAATGAAGGCATTATGTTTTTGGTAAGCAATTCGAAAGCATCTGGTGCAGCGCATTCTTTAGATGAGAGTATTTTTGACTATGTTATTAAATATGATCAAGTTAATGGTGGAAAGCTCACCGGCATGACTAAGTTAGAAACGGGAATAAAGGAGTTGACGGGGAAAAATGGTACCATTGATATGCTCATAAACTTACTCTTCTCCAAAATTGACGTAGTGCTTTCTGTAAACACTTATGGTGTTGGTACGGAACTTCCTGTGGCTCCTGGAGAATCGTTCTTTGATAGCAATAATTATTACGTGACAAATGATTATTATGAGATCGACACAAATCCTAATGATTAACAGCCTAATGTCTTAATTTTTATTTCAGTAGCGGCATTGGTTACCGCTACTGAAATGGCAGTTTTTTTAATATCATTAATTGATTTTAGAGAAGAGGAAATTCTTTATGTTTGATAAACAAAAAAATCACGATATTTATGGTAGTGGTTCTTCTTTTGGAGAGAAACTTTCTCATTTGACCAAAAAGCAATGGGCTTTAATTATTACAGCGATTGTACTTGTTGTTCTTATCATCGTTGCAATTATTGTTGTTCCTTCAATCATTGGGAAAGTTAAAGATAATGTTAGTAACGAACAAGAAATATCCAGTATTTACGTTAGAGAATATCCCGATAAGGTTCGTTATCACGTTGGAGAAGCTCCCGACTATAGTGGATTGATTATAGCCATTAATGGTACAGGATTAACGCTTCAATCAGTACAATATGATGATTCTCCCAGTGATTTTATTATTACCGGTTTTGATAGCTCTGCCCCGCAGACAAATCAAGTCATTACCGTAGACTATAAGGGGTTCAAAACCACCTTTAAGATTGATATCCTGACCCCCCCGAATGAAAAAGTTGTTCTCCAAAAAATTGAGATGTCTACATTGCCCAAAACCGAATTTAAGGTTGGCGATTATCCCAGTGTAAAGGGCGGCAAAATTCTTTGCACCTATACCGATGGAACAACAAAGGAAATCGATCTTAGAGTTGACCTCACCTACGGTTTTGGCAATTTGAACACTCCCGGTGAGCACACCATTACGGTAGAATATCGCGAGGACGGCGTTATTGTAACAACCACTTACAAAATCACCGTAACCGAATAACCCCGCAAAAACCTAACCAAAAAGGCAGTACCTCAAAAGGGTACTGCCTTTGCTTTTTATCCTCTCTCTCCGCCACGCAAAAAAGGCACCCCGCGAGGGATTTTCAAATCCTGCGGATTTGAAGTATTTTCGCCGCGCCGCTGCTAATAAGAGAGGGATTCAGAACCCAAGCGTGCGCCATAGCTACATAAAAATTGAAATTTTAACTACGCACGCTCTGCAAAATGTAAGGTGAACTTACATTTTGCGAGGGTTCTACCGTATCGCTACACAAAACAAAACCGCAGGGCGCGCAATGTGCGCCCTGCGGTTTTGTTTGGCGGAGAGAGAGGGATTCGAACCCTCGTTAGGGTATTAGCCTAAACACGATTTCCAGTCGTGCGCCTTAGACCAGCTCAGCCATCTCTCCGTGCCGACTTGAATATTATAGCACAATCCATTCCGTTTGTCAAGTCTTTTTTCAAACATTTTTTATTTTTTTCTCCCAAACCTCTTGCATTTTCCTTGGAAGTATGATATAATTTGGATAGTTCCAAATTTCGGGATGCATCAAACTTTCACATCCCCCCAAGGAGGTTCAAAATGGCGAGAGTGAAAAAAGAAAGCCCCACTCGTTTAGCAATCATCCAGGTGGCAATCGACCTGTTTTTTGAAAAAGGTTTCTCCAACACCACCGCCGCAATCGTCTGCCGCAAGGCTGGCATCGGCACAGGCAATCTGACCTTTTATTTCCCCACAAAAGAGCACATCCTCGACGTCCTCGTCACCATGATGTGCAACCACCAATGGAAAATGATTGAGGCATACACCGACGAGGGCAAAAGCTCGCTGCTCTCCTACTGCCTCGAGCTCGCAACCATGGCTGCCATCAGCGAGGAGATCCCCCAAATGCACGATTTTTACGTCTCCGCCTACTCCCACCCCATGACTCTTGAGAACATTCGCGCCAACGACGTTGAAAAAATGCAACAGGTATTCGGCTCTTTTTGCCCCGACTGGACAGAGGAGCAGTTTGTTGAGGCTGAAGCCATTGTTTCGGGCATCGAGTACGCCACCATGATGACCACCAAGCACTCCGCGCCGCTCCCCGTACGCATCGAGGGCGCCCTCAACGCCATTATGCTGCTCTTTGGCGTGCCTGAGGAGCTCCGCAAGATCAAGATCCAAAAGGTTCTCGCAACCGACTACCGCGCCATCGCAAAACGTGTCTTTATCGACTTTAAAAAATACGTCAGCGATGCCAACGAAAAAGCAATTGAGGATCTTTTGCAGACCTATCACATCAAAAAAGACTAACCAATCCCCACAGCCCCCAAGACGGGGGCTTTTCTCATTTTGCAAAGAAATTTGAGAAAATCTATTGCAATCCGCCGCCGAATATGATATAATAGTGCCATCAAACCAAGGGAGAAAACCATGAAAACCGAAAGAAACATCCTGATTGCATTCATCCTGAATCTCGCTTTTTCGCTTTTTGAATTTGTCGGCGGCTTTTTTACCGGCAGCGTTGCCATTGTTTCAGATGCCGTTCACGATATTGGAGATGCCGCAAGCATCGGCGCCTCGTATTTCCTTGAAAAGAAAAGCCGTCAAAAGCCCGACGAGCACTACACCTACGGCTACGCGCGCTACTCGGTCATTGGCAGTGTTCTGACCACGCTCATCCTCTTGGTGGGCTCGGTTCTCGTCATTTATAACGCCATTATGCGCATCATCAATCCCACACCCATCAACTACGACGGAATGATTTTGTTCGCCATCATCGGCGCGCTTGTCAACTTCCTTGCGGCGTTCTTTACCAGGGAAGGGGACTCGCTCAACCAAAAGGCGGTCAACCTGCACATGCTCGAGGACGTCCTCGGCTGGATCGTGGTCCTCGTTGGCGCGATTGTCATGCGCTTTACCGATATTTCCATCATCGATCCCTTAATGTCCATTGGCGTGGCGGTATTTATTTTCATCAACGCCATTCGCAACCTCAAGGAAGCGATTGATCTTTTCCTCGAAAAGACGCCCCACGGCATTGAGATCGCCGAGCTATGCGAGCATCTTACGCACATCGAGGGCGTACAGGACGTGCACCATATCCACGTTTGGAGCATGGACGGACACAATAACTATGCAACGCTCCACGTGGTCGCTGATGGAGACGCGCATCACATCAAAGAAGCCGTGCGCGAGGAGCTCGCCGAACACGGCATCACCCATGCAACTCTTGAGCTTGAAGCCCCCGGCGAGCACTGCCACGAAGAGACCTGTAACCCTCAAATCCACGAGGGCGGACACGGGCATCATCATCACCATCACGGGCATCATCACCATCATTAAACAAAAAAGACGCTGTGTAAAACAGCGTCTTTTTTATATTACCACGTAACCACCCACTGCGCAAACAGCATCACAAGGGGGAGGGTTGCGGTGGAGAGGATAGAGGTCATTCCCACCGTTTGCGAGGCGTAGCCGGGTTCGATGTCGTGCAGCTCTGCCAGCATCGTGACCATTGCGGCGCTCGGTACACCTGCCATCGCTGTAACGAGCAAAACGTAGGTGTCATTCAGTCCCACAACCTTTGCCAACAGGCAGAGAATGATGGGGAAGACGATCAGCTTAATGCCCGAATGAACATACAAGCGCACGTTTTTGAACATATCCAAGAGTGGCATGGTTGCCAAGAGCGCGCCCGTTACAAGCACCGAGATGGGCGTGCAGAGCGAGCCGAGATAGTTGAAAAACTGCGAGAGTGCATCGTATGCGGGAGCGAGGAACGAGCCCTCTGCGGGAACGATATAGGGTTGCAAAAGGAATAAAAGAATACCGATTGCACAGGGAACTGTGCCGTAGTTGATAAAGATCTTCTTTGGTGTGAGTTTGATGTCCTCGCGCTCGCGGGCAAGAATGAGAATGCCCCAGGTCCAAAGAAAGAGATTGAAGATGACAACGTAAAACGCGCCCATAAAGCTGCCAATGCCGCCCCCGAAGATGGAATCGAGAATGGGGAAGCCGATAAAGCCCGCATTGGCAAACACCAAGGAGAACTCAAACACCTTTGCGCGGTCAAAGTTGCCCTTTTTCATCGGTCGGCAAATGAGGAATGCCATTGCCGCCATCAGGGCGTGCATCACAAGGCTGATCAGCAGCACCTGCCATGCGGTTGTTAAATTTTCTTGCGAGAATTTGACGTTGTTGAGCGCGCCAATAATCATCATCGGTTGCCCGATGGACACGATCAGACGCGAGAGCGCCTTAGATGCCTTGTCATCAATGATTTTTGTCTTGCGGCAAATATAACCGCAGATCATGAGGAAGAAGAGCGTGAGAATGATGGTGAGCAGGCGAGGGAAGAAGTCTAACATCGTGTCAATTTCCTCCAAGCTCGTCAAGCTTTGCCTTGATCGCTTGCATATCGCGCAGCATATCCTCGCGGCGGCGCGGATCGCGGAGTAGTGCCGCAGGGTGGTAAACAGCGGTCATGAGGTAGTCACCCCTCTCAAACCACGTGCCGTGCTCAACCGAGATCTTAAAATCGGGCTTGATGAGGCGCATAGCGGCAATTCGACCAAGACAAACGATGACCTTAGGACGAATGATGCGCACCTGCTCGCGCAGATAGTCAATGCAAGCGTCCTCTTCAGCAGGCAGGGGATCGCGGTTTTTGGGCGGGCGGCATTTGAGAATGTTTGCGATGTAAACGTCCTTACGCTCGATATCAACGGCGTAAAGATATTTGTCAAGCAGCTGACCGGCTCTGCCCACAAAGGGAGTACCTGTCAGGTCCTCCTGCTCGCCGGGGGCTTCTCCCACAAACATCAGGTCGGCAATGGGGTTGCCCACGCCAAACACCAGTTTTGTGCGTGTCTCGCCAAGCGCACAGCGCTGACAGTCAGCACAAGCGGCGTGGAGTTCTTCTAAATTTGCATATTTACAGGGTTCCATAAAAACCTCCATAAAAATCAATATTTTGCGGGGTAATCTACAATGCCTTCTCGCTCGGCGGCAGGACCTGTGCAGTGCAGGGTGTAGTCGCCGCTCTTGAGGACGGCGACAAGCTCCTCGCCCGTGCGGATGGCGGCGCTGGTCAGAATACCGCCCGTGCCGTATTGGTCGGGGTTGTGAAAATCGCTTCCCGAGGTGCGAATGAGGCCGTAACGCTTTGCCCAGGCATCGGCAATCGCATTGCGACCGTCATAGCTGGGCGTGCCGTTAAAGGTCTCCATACCGTCCAGAAGCTCGGGGGGAACGATCTCAATGCCATTGCGGAAGGGATGCGCCTGCACCACCAAAAAGCCGTTCTCGCGTGCCAGAGAGGCAAAGGAGCGCAAGCTCATTTTGTGCAAGTCGGGATTTTCACGCAAAAATTCCTCGGTAATTCCGTAGATGAGATAATCGTTGATGTTGCCCTCAAAGCGCAATTCACACCCGAGAATGACGTGCAAACGGTCGCCCGCGTGCTCGCGCATCAGGTAGTAGGGGTACATGTAGTAATCCATTTTTTCGCGCCAGGTGCCGTTAAGGTTATCAATGATATAACGGGAGTAGTGATTGGTGATCACCAACGAGGAGTAGCCCTCGGCGATGAAACGGTCTGCCACCTCGGGGGCGGTGACGTGTCCGCAGGGGCTTACCTCGCTTGTGTGCGCGTGGAGTTCGGTTTTGAATTGCATTATTTTACCTCAATTATGGAGTTATCCCACATTTCGGGGGCTTTGTAGCCGAGCAGGTTGACAGTGGTAGCGGCTACGTTGGAAAGGCCAAACTTGCCGTCAAGCTTTACGGTGTAGTGTTCTTTTGCGCTTGTGTTATCGTAAACGATGCAGGGAACGGGATTGAGGGTGTGGCTTGTCTTTGCCTTGTAGTTGCCGTTCTTATCTGCCTTGGGAAGACCGGACTTCTTGTCCATCTCATACATTTCGTCAGCGTTGCCGTGGTCAGCAGTGATGAGGGCTACGCCACCGAGGGTATCGAGAACGGGCAGAATTCTGCCGAGCTGAAGGTCAAGCGCTTCCATCGAGCAGCGGGTTGCCGCCAAAGAGCCCGTATGACCGACCATATCGCCGTTGGGGAAGTTTACACGCAGATACTTGTACTTGCCGCTCTTGAGGCACTCAATGAGCTTGTCGGTGATCTCTGCGCACTTCATCCAGGGGCGTTGCTCAAAGGGAACAACATCAGAGGGGATTTCAATATAGTCTTCGAGTTCTTCGTCAAACTTGCCGGACTTATTGCCGTTCCAGAAGTAGGTTACGTGACCGTACTTTTGCGTTTCGGAAATTGCGAGAACGGGAACACCCATAGCGGCAAGATATTCGCCCATAGTGTTGGTGATCTCGGGGGGAGATACGAGGTACTTGTTGGGGATGTGGAGGTCGCCGTCATACTCCAGCATACCTGCATAAACAACTGCGGGTACGCGAACGCGGTCGAACTTATCAAACTCGCCTGCGGGTGCATCGAATGCGCGGGAGATCTCAATGGAGCGGTCACCGCGGAAGTTGTAGAAGATCACGCTGTCGCCATCCTCAACGGTGCCAACGGGCTTGCCATCCTCGGCAATAACGAAAGCGGGGAGATCCTGGTCGATGACCTTGAGCTCGTCGCGGTAAGTCTGTACCGCTTTTGCAGCGCAGCAGAACTGACGGCCAAGACCGAGAACATGCGTTTTCCAGCCGTCCTCAACCATCTTCCAGTTTGCCTCGTAGCGGTCCATGGTAATTTGCATACGTCCGCCGCCCGATGCAATGCGAGCGTTAAATCCGTCACCGTTCAGACCTGCAAGGAAATCCTCAAAGGGAAGGATATAATCCAGAGCAGAGGTCTCGCCAACGTCACGACCGTCAAGCAGAATGTGTACGCGAACAGTAGCAACGCCCTCGGCCTTTGCTTGCTTGAGCATTGCCTTGAGGTGGTCGATGTGAGAGTGCACGTTACCGTCGGAGAACAAACCGAGGAAGTGCAGGGTAGAGTTGTTTGCCTTAACGTTGGCAATCAGCTCCTGCCAGGTAGCGGATGCAAACATCTTGCCCGACTCGATGGAGTTGGAAACCAGTTTTGCGCCCTGTGCAAAAACTTGTCCTGCACCGAGAGCATTGTGGCCAACCTCACTGTTACCCATATCATCGTCAGAGGGGAGGCCAACAGCGGTGCCGTGAGCCTTGAGAGTGACCATGGGGTAGTTCTTCATCAGGGCGTCAAGATTGGGGGTGTATGCGCCTGCAACGGCGTTAGAAACGGTATCGGGAGCAAGGCCGACGCCATCCATAACGATGGTGAGTACGGGACCTTGCACACCGTCAAAATTCTTCAATTTTTCAAGCTTTTTTGTCATTTTTTCATCCTCCGATTATTTGTCGGCTCAAAATAGCCATAATTCAACATTATATATTATACCGCAAAATTGAAAAAATGCAATAGATTTTGCACATCTTTTTTATTGAAAATAAAAAAACTCAAAAAGACACAATGAAAAGTATTGGTAAGCCTTGAAACTAAAAAAGCCTCCCTTGTGTAAAGGGAGGTGGCTCGCGTAGCGAGACGGAGGGATTGTAATAGTTGAAACTGTAAAGACAATCCCTCAGTCAAATGCGCTTACGGCATTTGACAGCTCCCTTTACACAAGGGAGCCTTTGAAATGTCGCCACGAATTTTTATCCACTATTGCAATTTTATAGATAAGAGCCCCACCGAGGTGGGGCAGTTGGTTATTCGGCTAACAGCTCTTCAATTTCTTTTTCGTAGGTAGATGCTTCAGGCCATTTGCGCTCCGGATAATCTTCTTTGAAAGCATCTATAATTTTTTGCGCGATTTTGAGTTGCGAAGCCGCGTTCTCCTTTTCTCCTTTTTCTTTTAAGTGCCTTGCAATGATGATGAGCATATCAAGCAAGTCGTAGACGCATATACTCTTGTGTTTGTGTGCGGCTTCATAGCTTTCTTCGCCACTCAAAAGGGTTGCCATCAATTCCAGTTTTGTAAAATAGATTTCCGGAATGATTTCAAGCGTGGGGGCAATCAAATCATCTTGACCGTTTTCCTTATAGCACTCGGCGAGAATGCGACAGGCATCATATTTCACATCATCATACTTTGCTGATTCAATTAGAGATTTGCAAAGCGGAATCACCTCATCGGCTCGCGTTTTGTAATCGAGCGTGTAGAGCAGGTTGTTCAAAATAATTTCGTTGCCGGGGAAGCGCTTGAGACCCTCGCGCAAAATTTGCTCTGCTTTTGCAGGATCATTGTTGCGATATTTCCATGATTCCGTACAAATTGCTTCCACCTGTTTTTCCATCTCATAGAGATTGAAATCAAACAATTCATCAGTCGAAACACCAAAAAAGGACGCAATGGCGGGTATCATTGTTACGTCGGGCATCGTGTTGCCGTTTTCCCATTTCGAAACCGCCTGAAAGGATACTCCAAGATAGTTAGCAAAAACTTCTTGGGAGATGTTTTTCTGTTTTCTCAAGGATTTTATTTTTTCTCCAAGTTTTATCATTGTAATTCCTCCAAAACATTTTGAATGCGCGCTCATCCTGATACCATTATAGCACATTTGTAGGGAAATGCAATAACTTATTCGGAGAGAATTTTTCTCCTGTGGGTTGAATTTGTGCGCATGATGATATGTCGCTTGGGTTGCTGAATTTTTAAATTTCTTTTGAATCCTTTTTCAGAATACTTGACAATTGAATGTGAATATGATAAAATATAGTTACATCTAAAAGATGTTATTTTGACTTATTGGAGGGTTTTACAAATGGATTTTGTAAGAAAGTATTGGCCGATGCCCTTTAAAGTAAAAAGCGGCGATGTTGGCTCTTTGGTTAAGGTGCTGATCGTATTTTTGATCGCTTGCCTCATTGTAGGCATTTTGATTGGTGTGCTTGCTAAGCTGCCGATCATTGGTATCATTTTTGCTATCATCGGTTCTTTGGTAGAGATTTACAGCATTGTTGGTGCTATTCTCTGCGTTTTGAAGTTCCTGGGCACCGTTAAATAATCCTACTTACTTCCAAAATAGGGAACTGCCTGTTTTCAAAAAGGGGACGGGCAGTTTCTCTTCGTTTTTTTCAAAAAAAATCAAACTTTTTTCCAAAAAGGTATTGCAATTTGCAAAAGTTTGTGATACAATATAGCAGTATATGGATGAAGCAGTGCACACCCTCTCAGGTGCCGCTTTGAAATATCAGTTATTCGAATTTCAAATCTATAGGGAGGTAAAAAACTATGCCTAACATTAAGTCTG
>SVTP01000016.1 GCA_015063725.1 Oscillospiraceae bacterium | reverse complement strand
TTATCGAGACCAAGACCCTGCAGAACAAAATGCACCGCAGCGCGCTCAAGACTGAAATGAAGAAGTATGATGCAGCTCTTGCATCCGGTGATATGGCAGCCGCTCAAGCAGCTTATAAGGAAGCTGTTAAGAAGGTTGACCAAGCAGCCGCTTACGGAATCATCCATAAGAACGCAGCAGCTCACAAGAAGAGCCAGTTCACAAAGAAGCTCAACGCGCTGAACAAGTAATCAAACCAAACAAAGACGATAAAGTCCTAACCCAACTTTGTCTCAGAATAAAACAGTATGGAGTTTTCCGTGCTGTTTTTTTCTGTTTTATGGGGATAAGGCAGAAGTAAACTAAGGCTTCCCCTTGAGGGGAAGGCTATAAAAGTTCAATGACGCAAGAAATACTATTCTGCCTAATTGACAAATGCCTCAATCTGTGATACAATAGGGAAAATAGACGACCAACAAAGGGGGAGCGCTATGCTGTTTCATAATATTGCCGAGTTGATAGGAAAAACGCCGCTGATGGAAGCGCACAATTTTGCCGCAACGTATGCGGACGGCGCACATCTGTTTTGCAAATTGGAGTGCTTTAATCCTGCGGGCAGCGCCAAGGATCGCGTAGCACTCTTTATGCTCGATGATGCCGAGGAGCGCGGACTGATCCAGCAGGGTGCCACCGTTATTGAGCCGACCAGCGGCAACACAGGCATCGGTTTGGCGGCTCTGTGTGCTCATCGCGGATACCGCCTGATACTCACGATGCCCGACAGTATGAGCGCCGAACGTCGCGCGCTCCTTGCCGCCTATGGTGCAGAGATCGTCCTGACCGACGGCGATCTTGGAATGACGGGCGCGGTTGAAAAAGCAAATGAACTTGCCGCCACTATTGAGGGCAGCTTTATCCCGTCGCAGTTCGATAACCCTGCCAACCCAAAAGCACACTACACCACAACAGGTCCCGAAATTTGGACAGATTGTGATGGCAAAATCGATGCCTTTGTAGCAGGCGTGGGAACAGGTGGAACACTTTCGGGCGTTGGCAAATACCTCAAAGAACACAATCCAAATTGCCGCATTGTTGCGGTAGAGCCCAAAACCTCTCCGCTGCTCTCCAAAGGATATGCAGGCGCACATGGCTTGCAGGGAATTGGCGCGAATTTTGTACCCGAAAACCTTGATAAAGCCATCATCGACGACATCATCACCGTAACCGATGAGGACGCCTACCGCGCCGCAAGAGCATTCGCAACCGCCGAAGGGCTGCTCGTCGGCATTACCTCGGGCGCAGCACTCCACGCCGCCACAGAGCTTGCAAAAACGATGCCCAAAGATGCACGTATCGCGGTTCTTTTGCCTGATACGGGGGAGAGATATTTGTCTACACCACTCTTCAAAAAATAAAGATTTGTGGGGGAAACTTCTTGCAAGAAGTTTCCCCCACGCCCCTTTCAAGAACTCTCTAACAAAGGATCAGAAAATAGAGTTGTTTGTCTACGGATAGACTGTCGACGCGAGCGCAACGCTCGCTTTTGCTCCCGCGAGCTCCCAGGGACCACCGAGACCCTGCTCGCTAAGAAAGTTGTTATCTATGTTTTATTACATTTATTTGTGCGAAATTTTTTGGAAGGGGTGCGGGGGAACCTTTTTTTTAAAAAAGGTTCCCCCGCAATTCTTATCAAATAATCTTCGGTGTTTTCGACAAGCCCAAAGCGATCTCCTCGTCGGTGGGGACGTAGTCGACCATTTTGCCGTCGTGGAATTTCTCATAGGACATCATATCAAAGTAGCCGGTGCCTGTCAGACCAAAGACGATGACCTTTTCCTCACCTGTTTCTTTGCACTTGATGGCTTCGTCCATCGCCACCTTAATGGCGTGAGAGCTTTCGGGTGCTGGCAGAATACCCTCAATGCGCGCAAAGTATTCAGCAGCGGCAAAGACCTCGGTCTGCTTAACGGTGCGGGCTTCCATCAGTCCCTCGTCATAGAGCTCGGAGAGAGTGGAACTCATGCCGTGGTAGCGCAATCCACCCGCGTGCGTAGCGGCAGGAATAAAGCCGCTGCCAAGCGTGTACATCTTGGCAAGAGGACAAACGCGGCCGGTGTCGCAGTAATCGTAAACGTACTTGCCGCGCGAGAGGGAAGGACAGCTTTCGGGCTCAACGGCAATGAATTGATAATCCGCTTCACCGCGCAGCTTTTCACCCATAAAGGGAGCGATCAGGCCGCCCAAGTTCGAGCCGCCACCTGCGCAACCGATGATGACGTCAGCTTTTACGCCGTATTTGTCAAGCGCGGCTTTGGTCTCCATACCAATGACCGATTGGTGAAGCATGACCTGAGAGAGAACACTACCGAGAACGTAGCGGTAGCCCTCGCGGTCGGTGGCGGCTTCAACCGCCTCGGAGATGGCGCAACCAAGGCTTCCCGTCGTTCCCGGGAACTCTTCAAGGATCTGACGTCCCACGCGCGTGGTGTCAGAGGGAGAAGGCGTTACGCTTGCGCCGTAGGTGCGCATGACCTCGCGGCGGAAGGGTTTTAACTCATAAGAGGATTTGACCATAAACACCTTGCAGTCCAGTCCAAAATAGGAGCAAGCCATTGAAAGGGCAGTACCCCATTGACCGGCGCCTGTCTCGGTGGTAACGCCAACAAGACCTTGCTCCTTTGCATAGTAGGCTTGCGCGATTGCGGAGTTGAGCTTGTGGCTGCCGCTGGTGTTGTTGCCCTCAAACTTGTAGTAGATGTGCGCGGGCGTGCCAAGCTTTTTTTCCAGACAGTAAGCGCGAACCAGCGGTGCGGGGCGGTACATTTTATAAAAATTGAGAATTTCCTCGGGGATGGGAATGTAGCGGTTGGTGTCATCCAGCTCCTGCTTGACAAGCTCCTCGCAAAAGACCTTGCCAAGCTCCTCTGCCGTGATGGGCTTGCCCGTCTTGGGATCAAGCAGGGGAGCGGGTTTCTTGGTCATGTCGGCACGTACGTTGTACCAGTTGCGCGGCATTTCGCTCTCTTCCAAATAAATCTTGTAGGGGATCTCTCTTTGTGCCATAATGTTCTCCTTTCGTGAGGGCAAAAACAAAAAACGCCCTAAAACCTTTCGGTTATAGGGACGAAAAATTCGCGGTGCCACCCTCATTGAAGCCAAAGCTTCCACTTTTCGCATACGGTAGTAGATTATATGCGGCGCGAGTGGTAACGGGAGCGCACCCCGTCGAAGCCTACTGGAGAAAATACTCGTTCGGTTCGCCCTTGAAAGCCCATTCGCCAAGCCGTCTTTGCCGCAATTCCACCACCTGCGGCTCTCTGTAAAAGCTTGATGCTCGGTTACTCTTCTTTCGCATCGGTTTTTGATGTTGCTAATAGTATACCCCCATTTTGCGCGTTTGTCAATAGGGTAAGAGAAAAAAACGAGAGTTTTTTGACATAAATATTGTTTTGGATGAATTTGTGTGTTATAATGAAATCAACAAAGACTGCAACAAGGAATTAGGAGGTGCCTATGAAAAAAATAATATCGGTTATCTCTCCCATCATCGTCGGTTTGCTTGGAGGACTGTTTGTCGAATGTGCTATGTGCATATTATCGGCGATGATGTCTCCGTTTTTTGATTCGCCAAATGCCCCTATTCTAATTCCGCTGATACTGATCGCTGTTTTATCGGCACTCTTTATTGCCTTGATGGCGATTGCCAATGTTGTGTACTTGATCAATCTGAATAACAGTAAGATGGTAAAACGGCTCGCCGTTTTGGAAGCCCTTGCCGCCCTCGTGCTTTTCTTCGCATCCTGGAGCTTTTGGGAGGTTGTCGTCAGCAATTTGCATAATCTGTTCTAATTTACATTTGGAGAGTAAGTGGAATGATAAAAATAATAGACACATATCCGCAAATCGAATCTTTATTTACAAATAAACAATTCAACTTCGAAGAATGGGAACTATACATCAATTCTCTATATGATCAATCTACCCATATTTTTGTCGATGACTTAAAAGAATGTTTAGACAGCGGTAGCTATGTATACGAAAGGGATGTTTTGCCAATTATCAATGCTGTTTATGAACATCCGTGCTTGGCAATTTTACATTCTTCATTTTGCAAGGTTACAAATAATTTAAATCAAAAGGTTGTTGATCGATTTGGACGTGAATTGAATATTGATATCGTTTTATACGTTGGACTTTGCAATGCCGCAGGATGGGTGACCAATATCAACGGTAGAGATGTCATCCTGTTAGGAATAGAAAAGATACTTGAGCTGGATTGGTGCGATGAGGACTCTATGCGCGGACTGATTTACCACGAATTGGGGCACGTATATCATAAGCAATACGGTATCCTTGATCAGCAGGGAACTAACAGCTGCGAGGACTTCGTTTGGCAGCTGTTTACAGAGGGCATAGCAATGTATTTTGAGCAGTTTTTGGTAAATGATTTTCATTATTATCACCAAAATAAAGATGGTTGGTTACATTGGTGTGACCATCACTTCAATCAAATATTGAAAGATTTTCAAAATGACTTGCCAACTATGACGAAGTTTAATCAAAGATATTTTGGTGATTGGGTAAGCTATAACGGAAAAGGAGATGTCGGATATTATCTTGGAACAAAATTTGTTCAACAGATTTCCAACAACTACGACTTTGAACAGTTGATCAATCTGCCCATCAATACTGTTTACCGGGAATACTTGTCCTTTGCAAAACAGAAATTATAAATCACGCTTCTACTCTCCGTAGATACCCAAAATTCTACGCTTTGTATGTGTACATCAGTCAATTCATACTATATAATAAAGGCAGAAAGGAGGAGAACCCGATGGATCAGATCAAAATCGGCAAATTTATAGCCGAAATAAGAAAACAAAAGAATATGACGCAGAGACAACTTGCCGATGCACTTTCCATCAGCGATAAAACAGTTTCTAAATGGGAATGCGGAAAGGGACTGCCGGAGATTTCTCTTATGATGCCTTTGTGCGAGATGTTGCAAATCACGGTCAACGATTTACTGAGTGGTGAGCGTATCTCTGATGTCGCATACAAAACGAAAGCAGAGGAAAACATGATGAATTTGATGAAAGAAAATGAAGAAAACCAACAGCGAATGGCACTTTCGGTTATTTGCGGTGTTATTACAATTATTGCGGTGTGCTCACTTATTATCATTGCATCCTATATTCAAATGTCAACGTTCAATAGAATTGCGATTATCGTTTTTGCCGTTGCTACGGCAGTGATTGGAATAGGTGGAGCGGCAATTCTTGAAAGAAAGGCAGGATACTTTGAATGTCCGCATTGCAAAGAACTTTTTATACCAACCATGAGCGCGTACGTAAAAGGGTATCACACTATTACCAAACGCCGTCTGACCTGTCCCAAATGCAAAAAAACAAGTATGTGCAAGCACCGCATCGTGCGATAAGTTTCAAGCTATAAAACAAAAAAACACCCCGACAGATGTTACAATCTGTCGGGGTGTTTTTTATAGTTTTGTTACCAACTCATTCAAATCTTTTCTCTTTTTCGCTCTCAATTTGTCGTCCTCTTTGGCGTAGCCGAGGGTAATGACGAGACGAACAGGGTGAGAGAGGGAACAGATCTTGCGGATCTTTTCATCGTCAAACCAACCGAGAATACAAGTGCCAAGACCTTGAGCGGCTGCCTCGGCGGTGAGATACGCCGCCGCAATGCCAATGTCAATCGAGCGATAGTCGTTGCCCTTGACCTTTGCACCGAGAGCTGCAGTTTTGCAGTAGGGCTCCTCGGAAATGACGATGAGAACAGGCGCATCAGCGGCAAACTTATTCATCCCCATGCCCATAACAGCTTTAGCAACCTCGCGAGCAACATCTCCTTGACACACCGTCAGGTGGTAGGGCTGACCGTTGCAAGCCGAGGGAGAAAGGCGAACGGACTCCAAAACGGCATTGAGCTTTTCTTCTTCAACGAGGCGGCTTGCATCATAGTTCCTGCAAGATTGCCGATTTTGTGCGATTTCATAAAAGTTCATAGTTTCTCCTTATCTGTCCGAAAATTTTGGACGGACGCGTTGCGTCCTACACCTCATCCGTCAAATCCGCGAGTCGGATTTGACACCTACCCCTCAAGGGGAAGGCTTTTGGTTAGTTTGCCGCACAAAACAGTGTTTTCCGTTTTGTGCAAACAACTTTCTTAGCGGATGGGGTCTTGGTGGTGCCCAGCCGCTTGCGGTAGCCAAAGCGAGCGTTTCGCTCGCGCCGTCCGTCTATCCGTGGACTAACGATTCTATTTTGTTATTTTTGTTAGGAAGTTTTTGAAGGGGTGTGGGGGAACTTTTTTTAAAAAGTTCCCCCACGTCCAATCCTTCTTATTCTAAATAAAGTGCATCCGCATTGAGGAACGCGTGCGCGCTGAGGCGAGAGTCGGTGGGGACGGTGCGAGAAGCGCCGCACTGCTTGCAGGTAACGCGAACGCCCTCGGGGGTGATTTCAGCCTCGTAGGCGCGCCCGTTGTCATCGGTGGCGCATTTGCAATAGATCTTGCCCTCGGCGTCCATATCGTTGATAACAAACATCACAATATCCAAAACCTGCGGGTCGGGCAAAAGGTCCTCATCGTCAACGATCTCCTCAGGGGGCGTCAAGCCGTTCTTTTCCATCATGTCGAGGAGCGCGAGCTCGGAGCGTGCCAACTCACCCTTAACAAGATTCATCTCACCAAAGAAAGCGAGCGGAAAATCCGATGCGTAGGGGCAACAGAGCGAGAAAATTTCCTTGCCGTAAAAGAGGGAACTATTGACAGTAAAGATGTGCGGCGTTGCGCAGAGCATGCAGGGCACGGTCAAGCGGATCTTTTCATCCTGCGAGGAAACGATCGACATTTCACTCTTACCACAGGTGCATTTGAGTTTTACCATGTCGGCGGAAAGAGAAAAAACGTTTACTGCGCTGATAACGCCGGCACCGCAGTGCGGACAACGGTAAGCAACCGTTGTGTGTTTGGAGTCAAGAATCATCACACAAAATTCCTTTTTGGTTAGTTTTTAATAGTCAATACAGTATATGTACTCGGTTACAAAATGGCACGGAAGCTTCCGTGCCATTTTGCGGATAAATGTGAAAACCTAAATTAAGGTTTTGTAGTTGTAGCAGGAGCAGTGGTTGTGGTGAGAACACCTTCAATCTTGCTCATAGCATCTTCGTTGAATTCGTAGCCGCCATTAGCGATGACATCCTTCATGTGTGCAGCAAACTTTTCGCTGGTCCAAGCAGTTCTTGCATTGCGGGTCCAAGCTTGTTCACCGGATGCGTAGAGAGCCAGATAGTAGCCCTTGCCGTCCTTGGATTCAATGATCTGCATATCGAATGCTTGACGTGCGTCGTCAAACAACCAATTTTTCAGATTTTCGTCCGTAATGTCGGATTTTGTAAAGTCCACGCCTACTTGAGGATTGGAGGTAACAACGTATCCGGGGTAGTAGCCTTCTTCGTTGCCCTCTTTCATCGTTTTGGTGATCTTGAGGGAGGAGAAGAGATCAAGCAGAGCAAATCCGGTCTTGCCGCCCAGCTTCTTGAGAGCCTTTTTCGCTTCCTTTTCAGTTTCGTACAATTGGTAAATAGCGTAAATAGTCTCATTCTCGTCGTTAACCTGCTTTGCGGGTTCTTCAACGATATAGATTGTCAAGCTTGTAATGTTGCTCTTGCTGTCGGTGGTAGCAATAAAGGTCATATCACCCTTTTGACGGTCGAAGGTACGAGGACCGTCTTTGTATTCGCCCTTGAAGAGCCAATCCTGGTAAGAGCCGGTGGTGATGGATTGAGGATACTTCAGAGTAGTTGCCTCTTCCTTCAAGGAACCATCCAACTTGCTCTTAATAGCGCGGAAATAGCTGTAGTATTCATCGTCCTTGAATTCCTTATACTCAACCGTGCAGGAGAGAAGCTTGCTATTGATTTCAGTCAATTTGAATACATAGGAGGTTCCGTTGCTATCTACTTGGTAGTAGGTGTCTGCAGTAAGCTCGATCTTCTCTGCCTTGCTGCCGGCGGGGAAGATCTTGTTGATGATGGCATCGGGAACGGGGGAAGTTACGCCATCCTTGGGCTTGATGGCAATTTGGGTTTCAAAGTCTTCCCAAGTTTTTGCATTTTCGGTCTTCTTCAGGTCATCAAATTCTGCCTTTGCAAGCTCTTCAGCAGCCTTAAACGAGGTGGTGTTCTTTCTGCCTTCGGCAAGCAGGTCAGCAACGATTTGCTCTGCAAAGGTTTTAGCATCCTCTCCTTCGCCTATCTTCAAGCTTGCCTCGTAGTCAGCAAAGTTATATTCTTTGATAGCAGCGTGAACGATCTTGCTATGGTCGTGACCTTCGTGGCCTTCTTCCTCTTCGGTAACGGGAGCAACGTAAACGAGGAATACGCGATCGTCCTCACCAACGATTACGGTTGCGCTATCCTTGTTTTTGGAGTTGAAGATATAATCGTAAACAGCGCTGTCATACTTGGTTTCAAATTCTTTCTTGGTATTATAACCCTTGGTAAAGTCTTGAATGCCGTTTGTGAACAGAGTGTTCAATGCATCGGTCAGCTTTTGCTTGTCGGTATCAGACTTTGCAGCAAGCAGATCCTTGAGCTCTGCATTTGCATATCTGGTCAGTACGAGTTCTTTGAAGTTTTCCTTCATCAACCAGTTAACAACCTTTTCTGCAAAGGGCTTGAACTCTTGCTTATAGGAGGGAGCTTCAACCTTGGTTTCAAGCAGATACAGGTTGTATTCTGCCTCAAAGGTATCCAAAACGCTTGCAAACAGATCATCGGTGAGTGCAACGTAAAGGATTTTGTAGTTGGTGGTAGGTTTATCGTTTTCGTCTTTGAGGACTTCATCCACCTTTACAACGTAGTAGGTGGTGGAGTTGTTAGCAATAAACTTCCAACCCTTGTAAACAGTTGTATCCTCGTCGTAAAGTCTGTCAAGAATTTCCTCGGGAACAGTGTTGGCATCGTCTTCTTTAAGGTCCTTTGTTGTATCTGCGGCAATGATTTGATCCTCGGGGATACCGAGAGGCAGATCATCCTGCATTTTAGCGAGCAGGTCATCTGCTTTCTCTTTTGCGGTCATAGAGTCGGTGGTGTTCTTGCCGCCCTTGATGCATTCTGCAATCAGATCCTTAAGGTTTTCAATCTCGGAAAGGTTGTCCTTGTAATCCTCATATTTGTATTCCTTGAAGGAAACAGTGGCTTCGGTAGCGGTAGAGGTTTTTTCAAAGTAAACCAAGTAAGCGCATTTTTCGCCGGTAACAGAGGCAAACGTGCCTGCCTTATTAGAAGCACCGAAGATATACTCACCCAGTGCATCAGGCAGGTTAGGGGAGTAGGTAACTTTACCGTCTGCGTCGGTGGTCTTGGTGTACTTGGTGGTGGTGTTGAGACCGAGTTCTGCGATCTTTGCAGTCAGCGCATTGCCCTCGAGATCAACAAGGGTAAGACGGTCAACGGTTGCAAAGTGCTTTGCAACGGTGCTCTCAAAACGCTCCTCTATAAACTTATCGGAGTAGAACTCGCGGATCATAGACTCTTCTGCACCGGTAAAGGTGTAGTACTTGGTCTGGAAGAAGCCGGCAGGGTTCTTGTCGATATAGTTCTGCAGATCGGTCTGTGTAGCCTCATTCTGGAAGGTGAAATTCATATAATCACTGTACTTGGAGTACATGATCATAACCTTTGCAGCATCTTCAATATCAGATGCCTTGAAATCTTCGCCAACATACTCGGTCAAGAAGTAATCAAAGGTCATTCTATTTGCGTTGTCTTCTTCGGCAAGACCAAAACCTACATAAAGATTTTTCATCCAAGTGACTACGTCTTTAGCATCTTGCTTGTCGTGTGCTTCAAACTTCATGCCGGCTTCAATCGCAGCATCTGCGCCTGCAACCAACTCGATCAGGTAATCCTTGATGCTGTGCAGACCGGTGTTGAGGATCTGCTTGGTGTAGTATGCAGCGTTGGAGAGACTGTAGTACTCTTGAGAATAGTTCAAAATGCTGCTGTTTGTGGAACTGCCGCCGCCAAACAGTTGTTGGTACTGATATTGCATGTAAGCGTCTTGCCATTCGTTGGCTGCTTGTTGATACATTGTGAACCAAAGAATGAACGTAGCCATTTGTTGGTTGACATCAAACTTGCCGGTTTTACTTTCAACAAGAATGCGGTTACGCAAAATAGCACCGCCGCTGATCAGGGCAGCAGCAATAATGCCTGCCAGAACGGCTACGAGCAGAACGATGCAAAGTGCGCGTTTTGCCCAAACGGGCATAACGAATTGTTTTTTTGTTTTGTTTTCACGTTTTTGGGGTGCTCCCTCTGTTTCATTCAGACGGAGCTGCTTGTTTCTTTTTCCTTTTCCCATTGTTGATGTTCCTTTCTTTTTTGACGGGTATGAACAGTGTCATAGCGCATATAAAGATATTATAACTTTAGAGTGTGAAATGCTTGTGTCTTGATTATGAACAAAGCAGAAATTTTAGACATAAAACCGACAAATTCGACGATTTTTTCAGATATTCATGATGACAGGCAGGATCATCGGTTTGCGATGTGTTCTGCTGTAGAGGAATTTTGTCAAATCATCCTTTACGCGGCGCTTGAGCTTGATGCGATCAACGCGCTCGCGACGTTCAAGGATGCTCATCATCGAATCAAAGGCAACGGCGCGTACTTCTTCCATCAGCTCCTCAGCCTCGCGAACGTAAATAAAGCCGCGTGAGATGATGTCTGGACCGGAGATCAGGAGTCGCTCCTCGGTATCGACCGTAGCAACCACCACAATCAAACCGTCCTGCGAGAGGTGCCGGCGGTCACGCAAAACAATGTTCCCAACGTCGCCAACGCCATAGCCGTCCACCAAAATTTTGCCTGCGGGTACTTCACCGCCAAAGCGAGCACCGTCGGCATCTATTTCCAGCACACGACCGATCTCGGAGATGAAAATATCCTTCTCCTTCATACCCATGTAGCGCGCCAGATCGCGGTTGGCGCAAAGGTGACGGCTCTCGCCATGGATGGGCATAAAGTAGCGCGGTTTTGTCAGCGCCAGCATCAGCTTGATCTCTTCCTGGCAGGCATGTCCCGAAACGTGAAGCTCAGCTTCTGCCTCGTGCAAGACCTTGACGTCATTTTTGGAAAGCTCGTTGATAATGCGCCCCACCAGCTTTTCGTTGCCGGGAATTGCCGAAGCAGAGAGCACAACAACGTCATTGGAGTCCAGCGAGACCTGTGCGTGATCCGAAAAAGCCATACGGTAGAGTGCCGACATTGGCTCACCCTGGCTGCCCGTGGTAATGATCGTTACCTCGCCGGGTTTGAAGCGTTTGATGTCGCCAATGTCAACGAGAACGCCCGAGGGGATCTTCATATATCCAAGCTCGGTGGCAGCACTGACAATGTTTAGCATGCTGCGCCCCGTAATGGCGACCTTTCTGCCGTGCTTGGCACTGGCATCGATAATTTGCTGAACGCGATGCACGTTTGATGAAAACGTGGCAATGATAACGCGTTTTTTGGGGTAGGTTGCAAAAACGCTTGCAAGTGAGGTTCCAACGGTCTTTTCCGAGGGAGTATGACCGGGGCGCTCTGCGTTGGTGGATTCGCACATCAATAGAAGCAATCCGCGGCGTCCGAGCTCGCCCAGACGAACGATGTCCATCATTTCGCCGTCGATCGGTGTTGTGTCGAGTTTAAAGTCACCCGTGTGCAAAATTGTACCCAAAGGGGTGTGCAGGGCAATGGCGCAAGCATCGGCAATCGAGTGGTTTACATGAATAAACTCAGCGGCAATTTCGCCCAGCTTAACGGTGTCACCGGCGTTGATCACACGCAAATCGGGCTTCCATGGCAGGGGATGCTCTTGCAGCTTGTAGCGAATGATCCCAAGCGTGAGGGGCGTGCCGTAGACGGGCGCATTGATGGTGCGAAGCAAGTAGGGAATAGCACCGATATGATCCTCGTGTCCATGCGTCAAAAGGATCGCACGCAAGCGATCTTTGTTCGCTTCCAAATAGGAGATATCCTGAATGACAAGGTCAATGCCCGGCATATCGTCCTCGGGAAATCCGAGACCGCAATCGATCACAACCATATCGTCGTTGTATTCAATAACGGTCATGTTTTTGCCGATCTCACCAAGTCCGCCCAGAGGGATGATGCGGATCTTACCCGCCACAGCTCCTTTTTTTTGTTTTCTTGGCATTTGAATTGAAACGTTCCTTTCTATAAAATGTTCTCCAAAAGGGAGATGTTATTCAAAAAACAGGCTGTCAAAAATCGCCGTTTTTGCACCGCGTCACGCAAAAAAGCGCAACAAAACGAGACCTTGCACCCGATGAGGACCACGCACATCCCCGTCGATCAAGGCATTCTTCTAATTGCAGAGGTGAGTCTGCCGCACGCAAACGCCGTCGGGCAGACAAACAAAACGGTCACATTTGACGCGTATATTATATCATATATATGATATAAAGTCAATAGGAACCGCACAAAAAACTTTCGACATCAAAAGAGTAAAAGTGTCACGATCACGCTCAAAACAGCACCGCAAAAACAGCCCACGCCAAAAAAGAACCAATGTCGGTTTTTCTTTTTTGCTGCAGGCGTTGTATCGGGTGCCGTCTCGGCGAGTATGCGGTTGGCTTCGCTTAAAATATCCTTGCTTTTCCGCTTGTCCTTTTGGGCATCATCCCGGAGCACAAAATATGCCTCGTCAAAATAGGGACTGTTGCCGGTGCGAACAACGATCATCTGTTTCCGTGCGCCTTTTATCATTTTCCTTCTCCTTAAACAAACGTCTTTTTAGGAGTATTTGCCATACGTCCCCTAAAAAAACCACATTCTGCACAAAAAACAGGAAAAAAAGATGCAAAAGAGCATAACAGCACCTGCAATGGGAAAAGCCGCACGCGAGTGCTTGATACCGACCGAGGAAAAATAGACCGATATGATGTAGACCATCGTATCCGATGTTGCAAAAATGACAGATGCGCAAAGCCCTGCAAAGCTATCTGCCCCAACGCGTTCCAAAAGCTCGACAAAGGATGCCGTCGATGCGCTTCCCGAAAAGGGGCGGGTGAAAAGCAGCGGCAAAAGCTCTGCGGGAACACCGATCGCACTTGCAATGGGGGAGAATAGATTTGCGAGCCATTCGATTGCTCCCGAGGCGTTCAGCATAGCAACCCCCACAATCAGAGCGCAGAGTGTTGGCAACAGATTTACCGCCGTTCCAAGTCCCTGTCTGGCACCTGCCAAAAAGGACTCAAAACGGTCCCTTTTAGAAAACAAAAGTATGCCTCCCACTGCGGCAAGGATGAGTGGCATGGGGAGTGCTGAGAGAATATCAATCATCGGTTTTTAAAGCACGTGTGCGCAAAAAACGCCAACGTATGCGCAAAAATGAGGTTAAAAGTAAGGAAAACGCAACGCATAAAAGGGAAGTGATCCAAACGGGGATCATAATCGAGAAGGGATCGGCAGAGCCTGCCGCGCGGCGCAAAGCCAACAGATTTGCGGGAACAAGCGTCAGGGGAGCCGTGCTCAGGACGGCAAGCGTGACCTGCTCGTCATCTGCCTTCTCGGGGGTTGGATTATGCTTTTGCATTTTCTTCATGGCACATAAAGCAAAAGGCGTGGCGGCGTTTCCAACGCCTAAAAAATTTGCGCTTACAGTGGCACATATTTCTTCATATCCTTCCCCCGTTTTGTAGGCTTTTGGGAAGATGTAACGCAAAAAAGGCGCAAAAAGGCGCGCTATTTTTTTGATAATGCCGGCATCTGTCAGCACCTGCATCACACCGCTCCAAAGGCACATCATACCAAGGAGAGTGAGCGTGACCTCGACGGCTTTGTTGGCACCGTCCGGGATCGCTGCAGCCACCTCTGAAAGACGTCCGCAAAACGCGCCAAAAAGAAGAGAAAGCCCACAAAGAGCCCCAAAAATTTTACCGAGCATACAGCCTCCAAATCCTTCCAAAATCTGCAAAAACAAAAAGGGGGTTGACAAAAAGCGAAAAATGGTATATAATGGTCTTGGCAAAAGTCGAGTTCTGTCATAAAGTCTCGAGCCAAATCAAAATGCCACGAAAAGAGGATCACCTTATGAAATCGACTGGAATGGTAAGAAAAGTAGACGAGCTTGGTAGAATTGTTCTGCCTGCTGAAATTCGTCAAAGCATGGACATCAACGTACGCGACGCATTGGAGATCTTTACCGACGAGGGACGCATCATTCTGCAAAAATATGAACCTTCCTGCGTATTTTGTACCAACGTTGACGGCATCACCCTTTACAAAAACAAGCGCATCTGCGCCGATTGCCTTGCGGCATTGAAGGGAATCAATTAACAAGCGACAACCTTCCAAGCAATACCATTTTATGCTACTCAAAAACAGAATATGAAAAAAGCCGAGGGCACCGTGCAAACTGCACGGTGCCCTCGGCTTATGCTGTCACATCAATGGCAGCAGCAGCAGGAAAGCAGGATGATGGCAATGATGATCAACCAAAGGGTGCTGTTATCAAACAGATTGCAAAAACAGTTATTCATAATCGTTCCTCCACAAAATTGATAGGGGAGCGTGAGTGGCTCCTCTGTTATCATATTATGACGAACTTGGAAAAAGGTGCAAGAAAACGGGCGCATCTTGCCGATTTTTGACAGAGTTTTTCGACTTTTGCATGATTTGAAGAACACTTTGTGAACGAATGTTGAAGAAGGTCTTAAAATTGCTTTAAAAGAAGAAAAAAGTGCACAAAAATCCTAAAAAAGTATAGACAAAATGTGGGAAGTGTGATATAATGAATTATCCATAAAATGTGTCGCGCGCGTGTACGCATGTAAAGAGGTGCATATACGCGCAAGTAAGGAGGATCTATGTATCACTTTCCAATCGGCGTTGTTGTTGAGTCTTTCCGCAAAGAAATTCACGAGGCTATCAAAGAGGCGAGCAAGCTTGGCCTTGACGGTATCCAAATGTATGGGACCAGAGGTGACTTTACCCCCGAGAATTTTACGGCAGAGCGCCGTCGTGAGCTTTTGCAGTTCGCAAAGGATAATGGCGTCAAGTTTTCTGCAATTTGCGGCGATTTCGGCCACGGTTTTATGAATGCCGAATCCAACAAGATCTACGTAGAACGTTCCAAAAGAGTTGTTGATCTTGCCTTGGATATGGAAACGAACATTGTCACCACCCACATCGGTGTTGTCCCTGAGGATAAGACCTGCGAACGCTACAAAATTATGCAAGAGGCTTGCTACGAGCTCGCACAGTACGCCGACAGTGTAAACGCACACTTTGCGGTTGAAACCGGTCCCGAGACCTCTGCGGTTCTTGGCGATTTCCTCGACTCGCTCGGCTCCTGCGGTGTTGGTGTCAACTTGGATCCTGCAAACCTCGTTATGGTAACGGGGGACGATCCCGCAGCCGCCGTTCACCGTTTGAAGAAGTACATCGTCCACACCCACGCAAAGGACGGCGTCATGCTCAAACGTACCAACCCGGAATATATCTATCAGGTCATTCCCATGCCTGAGGATATGGCAGGCATCACCGCTTTCCGAGAAACGCCTCTCGGAGAGGGAAGCGTTGATTTCAAGGCTTACCTCAAGGCCCTTGAGGATATTGGCTATCGCGGCTTCCTTACCATTGAGCGAGAGGCCGGCGCAACCCCTGCCGACGATATTACCCTTGCAGCAAATTATTTGAGAAAGATAATAAAGGAGAACTAAGACCATGCAAAAAACAATTGCCATTATCGGTTGCGGTAGAATTGCAAATTTTGCACACCTGCCGGCTCTTTCCAAAATGGAAGATGTACGCATAAAATATGCGTGTGACCTGATTATCGAAAAGGCAAACGCCGTAGTTGAAAAGTACGGTGCAGAGCAAGCCATCACCGATTACAAAGTTGCGTTGGGTGACCCTGAGGTGCAAACCGTATTCGTTCTGACTCCCAATTATGCGCACTACGTTATCACAATGGATGCGCTCAAGGCAGGCAAGAACGTTATGTGTGAAAAGCCCATCACCGTCAACTATGCACTCTCCAAAGAGATGGCAGACGAAGCTGAAAAGCAGGGCAAATTGCTCAACATCGGTGTGTGCAACCGCTTCCAGGAGTCGGTTTGCCGCATCGCGGAAATGAACAAGCGCGGCGAGCTTGGTAACATCTATCACGTTTACTGCTCCTTCCGTGCACACCGTAGCATCCCCGGTCTTGGCGGTTCCTTTACCAACAAGGCAGAGTCGGGCGGCGGTGTTCTCATCGACTGGGGTGTTCACTACCTCGACCTCATCCTCTACATCCTCGGCGGTGCTGAGCTCAAAACCGTTAGCGCCAACACCTACTCTGAAATGGCAAAGGATATGAAGGCGTATAAGTACACCGGTATGTGGGCAGAGGAGACCAAGAACCTGGAAACCGGTGTGAACGACGTTGACGACTTTGTTACCGGTTTCATCCGTACCGACAAGGCGTCCATCTCCTTCAATGGCGCATGGGCACAAAACATTGCCAAAAAGGATACCTACATTGACTTCCTCGGTGACAAGGGCGGCGTCAGACTTGACTACTGCGGACATTTCACCTTCTTTAAGGATGACCTGACCGAAGAACGTCCCGAATTTGACATTCCTGATATGTACTACAGAGAAGATTCTGACTTCCTGGATGCTTGTGAGACAGGCAGACGCAACCGCAGCCACATCAGCAACGTCCTCGAGAGCGCGAAGCTGCTTGATGCCATCTATCAGTCGGCAGAAGAAAAGCGCGAAATCAACTTTTAATCATCCCAAAAGGGAACACAACACAGTATATAATTTTCGGGCAGAACCCGAAGCTATATAAAAAATGAATCAAGGAGAAAGATTTATGAAAAAAGCAGTCAAAATTGTAACATTGCTGCTCGCTATCGTCATGTTGGTTTCTTGCTTTGCAGCTTGTAACAACAACAAGGGCGGCGGTCACAAAACTCCCGCACCCACCGACAGCAACCAGCAACAAAACAACCCTTCCGGCGGCAATGACGGCACCGGCGGCAATGACGGCACCGATAATGGCGGTGGTGATACCACTACCACCCCTCCGGAAGAAGAACCCCCCGTTATGCCCGAAAAAGTAGACTTGGGTGGCTACATTTATCGTGCATACGTTCGTTCCAACGTTGTAACAGGTACTCCTGTTGAAGACGGTAATCCCCAATTCTATTGCGAAGATTTCTGGATCGATCCGAACCAGGGCGAGCCCGAGGATGCTCTTGCATACGCGGTCTACTACCGTAACAAAGAGCTTGAAACGGATTACAACATTAAGATCCGTCAAGAAAACCAAACCATTAATATGGCACAGGAGCTTGCAAGATTTTATCAGAATGGTTCCACTTTTGAATTGACCATCATGCTGGCAAAGTCTGCGGCAAATGCAGCTGTTAAAAACCTGCTCACCGAGCTCAATGATCTGTCCCTCGACCTTACCCACGAGGCGTATGACCAAAACTCCATCAGAGAGCTTTCTATCGCAGATAAGCTCTATTACCTCAGCGGTGATATGAACATTTCTACCATGGATACCTTGGCTCCCACCGTTGTTAACATGGAACTCTACGAAAAGTTTGCAGAGGGTATTGTCAATCATTTTGGCGGTGACACGCTTTACGCTAACATCTACAATCTGGTTACATCCGGCAAGTGGACCATTGGTAACATGCTTGAGATCGCAGAACTGACTTCTGTTGATGCGGATCCCTCCGACGGCGACCTCGGTGCTTCCGATCAGGATAGTGTTGGTTACTTCCAATATAACGAATCTGCCGTTTATTACTTCTACGGTGCAGGCGGACGTATCACAGAGATGACTGATGACGGCGTCCCTGAATTCGTTATCGGCAATTCTCAAAACCAAACTCTGTTTGACTATCTTTTCGACAATCTTCATCCTGTAGCTCGCAACGTCAAGTATCCTAACGGTTATTCTCCCGTAAGAAAGACCAATTTCATGGTCAATGCAAACACACTTTTCACTGATATGACTCTGTGGGATGTTCGTACGGATCTTTACCTCAACGGTGGCTTTAGATATGGTCTGTTGCCCAACCCTGTATACGAAGAGGGCGATCCCTACAACGCTGTAGTATACTTCTACAATGTTGTTCACCTTTGGGCAATCCCCAATCTGTGCGAGGATCTTGATAAGGCACAAATTATGATGGATGCCATGGTTGCTTATTCTAACGTTAGAAGAAAAGACTCCACCATGGATGGCTACTACACCAGAACTCTGTACTTCTCCGTAGCTCCCGATCCCGATGCACGTCGTGTAATGGATATTATTAGAAGCTCTACCGTTTATGACATCGCTCTGCTTTACGACTGGGGTGGATGGGCAAGTGAGCTCTCCGAGCTGTGGCATAAGAGAAGCACCAACAACCACGGTACTCTTTCTGCCTTGATTCCTACCAATGCTCAACCCAAGCTTGAGGAGACCATCGAACAATTCAAGAATCCCGACTTTACCGAAGAGTAATTTTCCTATACGAATGATGATGTTACCGGCGCACGTTCGCGTGCGTCGGTAACTATCCAATTTATATCTGCTTATCGCAGGGCGATTTTATAATCTTTCTTTTAGAGTTATATCACAGAATTTTTAAGGAGAATAAAATATGAAGCAAATAGCACGAGTTATCGCGTTGGTTTTGGCGCTTGTTTGTTTGCTTACCTGCATGCTTGCTTGTGATAATAAAAAAGACAACTACAAGCCTGTTCCCACCGATCCCGAAAGCACCGAAAACGGTGGCAACGGTGGCAACGGTGGAAACGGTGGCAACAGTGGTAATAGCGGCAACGATGGCGATGGTGATGTTACAACACCTGACGCCGGAGGAGAGGAAACCCCCGATATCCCTCTGCCGCCCCCGGCCGATTTCGGTAAAGACGGTGATCCTTATGTATACGAAGCGCTTGTCCGTACCGGTGACCATACCGCCCCCGAAGATCTGCAGCTTGTCATTGGTAACAATGGATATGCTTGCATTGACTTTTGGGTAGACGAGGCAACAAGCAACAATGACGCAATTACTTACGCAGTTTATTTGAGAAACTCTCAAATCGAAGAGACCTACAACTGTCGCATCAAGCAGCTTGAGCAAAAGGGCGACATGACCTCTCAGCTCAAACTGTACTATATGAATGATGATGGCGTTGACCTGACCGTTATTATGGCACGCTCAGCTGCAAATGCAGCAACGCAAAATCTGTTGAGTAACCTCAACATGATGTCGAGCCTTGATTTTTCGCATCCCTCTTACGATAAAAAATCCCTCAAGGAGTTGGCTCTTGGCGATTGCCTCTATTACCTCAGCGGTGATATGAACGTTTCTACAATGGAGGTTTGCGGACCTACCGTTGTTAACCTCGAAATGTATAACAACTACATTGAGACCTTTGTAGAACTGTTTGGCAACGATCCCATGTATGCTGATATCTACAATCTTGTCTTGAGCAAAAAGTGGACGATCGATACGATGCTCACAATGGCAAATACGATCAATGTCGACGTTAACGATTCCGACGGCTTTGCACTTGGTTCTCAAGACGGTGACGTTCTGGGCTACTTTGCCTACACCGGCATGGGTGTTTACTACTTCTATGGCTCGGGCGGACGCCTGACCGAGATCGATGATGAAGGCAATCCGCAGCTCGTTATTGAAAAGCATAACGATTTGTTTGACTACCTTTTCTCTAAGTTCAACACAAGAACCGGTGACAACGCGGCTTGGTTGCCTCACGGCTATTCCGGCCCCAGATGGGATATTTTCTCTTCCGGTCGTTGCCTTTTCACCGAAATGACATTGTTCGATATCAGAACACAGCTTTACAACGCAAGTCCCTTCCAATACGGTATTCTGCCGAACCCCACTTACGAGGAGGGAGCAGATTACCATAGCGTAGTTTATTTTACCAACTGCAACCATCTGTGGGCTATTCCCAATAAGGTAAACAACTCTGAAATAGCACAGCAGATGATGAACATCTTTGCAGCGTACTCCAACGTTGACCTCCAGGATTCCACCATGTATGCATACTATGAGAGAACCTTGTACCTCAACACCGCATCCGATGAAGGTTCCCGTAAGGCTATGAATACCATTAAAGATTCGATGGTTTATGATATCGCACTGCTTTATGACTGGTACAAGATGGGTACTGTTACCCTCGGTGAGCTGACAATCAGCTCTGCCGGTGTCTACGCTGGTAACGTATCCTCTCAAAGTGAAATCAACCGCAACCTGCAAGAAACGGTAGAAAAACTCAAGAATCCCACTTTTGTATCCTAAAATAAATAACAAAAGGAGAATTTATGAAACGTATTACGAGAATCCTCATTTTGTTGTTGGCTCTGTGCATGATCATTCCTTGCATTGCAGCTTGTAACAACAACAAGGGCGGGGGACACAAAACTCCTGCACCAACTGACAATAATGGTCAACAAAACAATCCTTCCAATGACAACAGTGGCAACAATGGCAACAGTGGCAACGGCGGTAACGAAGGAAACGAAGGTAACGGTGATACCACCACTACACCACCGGAAGAAAACATTATTTTGCCTGAGGTTGTTGATATGGACGGATATGTTTACCGTGCATATGTTCGCGACCAAGCAGGCACCAGCCCTACTGCGCATGCTGCACAAATTGCAAACGGTAATAACGACTACCGTTGCGTTGACTTCTGGGTTGATGAAGCAAACAGTGAAAACGATGTTATTTCCTTCGCTGTTTACCAAAGAAACAAACAGATCGAAGCAGATTACAACTGCAAGATCAGACAGGTTTCCTCCGATGGTAGCCAAATCGAGCATCTGCTCTCCGCCTTTATCAACGGTGAAGGCTACGACCTGACCATCATTACCGCAAAGCCTGCAGCACAGGCGGCAACTCAAAACCTGCTGCGCAATCTTTACGATATGGAAAACCTGGATTTGAGCCATGAGTCGTTTGACCAGAATGCAATCAACGAGCTTCGTGTTGGCGATAAGCTGTATTTCACCAGCGGTGATATGAACATCTCCACCATGGACGTTGCAGGTCTTTCCATTGTCAATATGGAATTCTACAATGACCTCGCAGAAGAAATCGTCGAGGTATTTGAGGGCGATATTTCTTACAGCAACATCTACAATATCGTTACCGCTAAAAAGTGGACGATGAATACTCTTTTGACGATTGCAGAGCTTGCAAACGTTGATGCCGGTCAGGATGGTGGCGAACTTCACGTTCTGCCTGATGGCGTTGTAGATGGAAAAGAGGTTACCAATAAGTATGTTGGTGGCGATGTTGTTGGCTATCACCAGTATCTCTATTCCGCACTGTGGTATTTCTACGGTTCCGGTGGACGTATTACCCAAAAGAACGACGAAGGTCTGCCTGAATTTGTTATTCAGGAAAACTTGGGACAGACTCTTTACGACTACATCTTTGATAAGTTCAACCGTAAGGTCAATACTCCTTGGATCCCTCACGAATCCTCTAACATCCTCAACAAAAACTTCCTCACCGGTGACGTTCTCTTTGCAGACTGCTCGCTCTTCAACGTAAGAAGTGAGATCTACCCCAGAGCAGAGTTCGAATACGGTATTCTCCCGATTCCCGTTTACGAAGAGGGAATGGATTACCGTAGCGTTGTTTACTTCTACAACTGGGCACACCTTTGGGCTATTCCCAATATTGCAGGTGAAAATGCTGAGTATTCCGAGCGCTTGATGCAGGCTTTGACCGTTTACTCCAGCCTGCCGGATTCTACCATGCACGCATACTATGACAGAACCGTTTACCTCCAAGCTGCTGCTGACAACGGTTCCCGTCCTGTTATGGATATCATCAGAACCTCGTTGGTTTACGATTTGGCTCTTCTGTATCCTTCTTGGGGCAATCTTGAAGAAAAGCTGTATCAGATTCCCAACAGAGAATCGTCTGAATATACAGATATCACTTCCAGCATCTTTCACATCGAAGAATCCATGTTCGAGACCATTGATGCTTTGCTCAATCCCGAGCTTGGTTAATAATCGGTTGTAAGGATAATTTCAACCCCACCGTTAAAATTGACGGTGGGGTTTTTCTTGGTATCTATTGATTTTTCTTTCAAAAGGTGCTATAATGATGACAGAAAAAGAAAGGTAGGGAAGCGTATGAAACTGACAAAACTTTTTGAGGGTGAAAAACTGTCACTCTCATTTGAGGTCTTTCCACCAAAGAACGACACATCCTTTGAGAGCGTAAAGAACGCCACTGAACAGATTGCAAGATTGCGCCCCTCGTTTATGAGTGTTACCTATGGTGCGGGCGGCGGAACGAGTCGCTACACCTTGGAGATCGCACAAAATATCAAGGAGCACTACGGCGTGCCCACACTCGCGCACCTGACCTGCGTTTCTTCCACCAAAGAGACAGTAAAAAGAAAGATCGAAGAGCTCAAAGCCGCAGGCATTGAGAATGTTATGGCTTTGCGCGGTGACCTGACTCCCGAGCTTGCCGCCTCAGACCGCTCCGATTGGGCATACCGACACGCGGTCGACCTTGTGCGTGAACTGCGAGAGAGCGGAGCCGACTTTTGCATTGGCGGTGCGTGCTATCCCGAAATTTACCCCGAGAGCAAAGACCAAAAAGAGGACATCAAGTACCTCAAAGAAAAGGTCGACGCGGGCTGTGATTTCCTCACAACGCAGATGTTTTTTGATAACAATTTGCTCTATAACTTCCTTTATAAGATTCGTGAGGCGGGCATTACCGTTCCCGTCATTCCGGGCATCATGCCCATTACAAACGGCAACCAAATCGAGCGCGCAATCAAGCTTTCCGGCTCGTTTATGCCGCAACGCTTCAAGTCGCTCGTCGATAAATTCGGCACCACTCCCACGGCTATGAAGCAAGCAGGCATTGCCTACGCCACCGACCAGATCATCGACCTCTTTGCCAACGGCATCACAAACGTGCACGTCTATTCCATGAACAAACCCGACGTCGCCGCAGCGATTCTAAATAATCTTTCCGATATTCTTGGGTAAAACAAAAGCCGCAAATGCTTGAGCATTTGCGGCTTTTGTTTTTTATCTAAACTCACTCACACCGTCATCGGTGTAAACGTTTGTGCGGAGAATGGAGTAGGTCTCCTTGGTGGGGTCTCCCGAAAGGATGCCGAGGCGCTCTTTTGCGGCAGCCACGAGCATTTCGGGGTTGAGGTTTTCGGTGTTGCCTGCACGCAAGACTGTTGTAATGGCAATCTCGCCGTCCTTGGTGCAAATTGCATCAAACTGACGAATCATTTGCGTCAGGTCAACTTCTTTCTCGCCCGACTTCGATTTCTTCATGACCAACAGGGGAGAGGTCGTAAAGAGGTCTTGCAGCTTTTGTGCCACCGTTTCATCAGCACCTGCAAAGTGGAGCGCAATCTCATATCTTGCCCACGCAATGTCGGCAAACTTGCTTGTTGGCTCATAAGCGTCAAGCACTTGCATCTCGTCGGTCAACTCACGGTTAAGCAGATTTTTGACTTCCTCACAAGGGATGTTGCGGTCTACACGCAAATCAATGAACTCGCACTCGCTCTCGGTACCAACCGAAAGGGGCAGTCCAAACACCACTTTTGCGTGGGGATTGAAGCCCTGCGTGTACCACATGGGGATGTTTGCGCGCACCAGTACGCGCGCAATGGTGCGTTGCAGATCGAGGTGTGAGATGTATTGCAAATCTCCTACCTTGCGGAACTTGATGCGCACGATGCGAGAGCCCTCTACGGGTTCCCAAACGCTCTTGTCCTGCTTTTGAGGGAGGGGAGCATTGCTCTCGGTGGCTTGCATCTCTTTGCAGCCGGGGCAAACGGCACGCACACCGCCCAGCTTGTTGGCACCGCATGCCGAGCAATGCTCGCGGCAGTTGGGGGTTGTCGTCTCGCCGTAGGCTTTTTCGCGCTCGCGCAGGAAGAATTCCTTGCTTACGCCGCAGTCGATAATATCCCAAGGCAAGATCTCATCCGTGCCAAACTTGCGGTTGGCATAAAACGCAGGGTCAACGCCCGTGCGCTCAAACACGGAGAGCCACTTGTCATAGTCAAAGTATTCGTCCCAAGCATCAAAGCAGAAGCCCTCACGGCAAGCAAGCTCAAGTGCATCCGAGAGGCGGCGGTCACCGCGCGCAAGGACAGCCTCAATGCGAGAGACCTTTGCATCGTGATGTACGTATCTGACGTGCTTGTTTTTGATCTTTGTTTTGAGATATTCCTGCTTTTCGGCAAGCACCTCCATCGTGTCCTGCGCCTCCCATTGGAAGGGGGTGAAGGGCTTGGGAATGAAGCAAGAAACGCTCACAGTCACCTGAACGGGGCGCGCCTTGTTGCGGTGGGGATTTTGATAGTAAGCATCCACCACGTGCTCGGCAAGGGTTGCAATGCCCTCAATGTCCTCAAGCGTTTCGGTCGGCAGACCGTTCATAAAATAGAGCTTGACCGAGTTTTTACGCGCATCAAACGCAACGTTTACGGCGCGCATGACGTCCTCCTCGCGCACGTTCTTGTTAATAACGTCGCGCAGTCTTTGCGTGCCCGCCTCGGGCGCAAAGGTCAGGGAAGAGGAGCGCACCGATTCAATGCGGCGCATCAGATCCTTGTTAAAGCTGTCCACACGGAGCGAGGGCAAGGAAAGGCTGACCATGTTATCGTCGGTCCAATTCAGGAGCTTGTCACAAAGCGGTTCAAGCGAGGTGTAGTCACTGATAGAGAGCGAGGAAAGCGAAATTTCCTCATAACCGGTGGAATTGTAAAGCGCCTTTGCTTGACGGTTGAGTACGTCCGCGCTCTTTTCGCGCACAGGGCGGTAGATCATACCTGCCTGGCAGAAGCGGCAACCGCGAATGCATCCGCGATAGACCTCAAGCATAATGCGGTCGTGCACGGTCTCAATGTAAGGCATGACCACCTTGTCGGGGAAATAGACCTTGTCAAGATCCTTGATGATCTGCTTGGTGACCTGACGTGGAATGTCATCATAGATCGGCGTGTAAGCCTTGATGGTGCCGCCCTCGTTGTAGGTGACCTCGTAAAGCGAGGGAACGTACACACCCGGGATGGTTTTGGCAGCCTCGTGCAAAAAGCCCTGGCGGGTATAGGTACCATCCTCTTTCATTTTGATGTAAAGGCGAACGATTGCAGGGAGCATGTCTTCTCCCTCACCGATGTTGAACAGATCAAAAAAGTCTGCAATCGGCTCGGCATTGTAGGCGCAGGGACCGCCACCAATGATGAGGGGATCCTCCTCGCCGCGATCCTTTGTGCGCAAGGGGAGCTTTGCCAAAGAGAGCATATTGAGTACGTTCGTGTAGCTCATTTCATACTGCAAGGTAAATCCGATAAAATCGAATGCCGAGAGCGGATCGCCGCTCTCCAGTGCGGTCAGGGGAAGATCATGCTCGCGCATCTTCTCCTGCATATCCGTCCAAGGAGTAAACACGCGCTCGCACCAGATGTCGGTGTGTGCGTTGAGCGCACCGTAGAGCAGGCGCATACCCAAATTGGACATACCGATCTCATACGTATCGGGGAAGCAGAAGGCAAAACGCGCTTTGATATTTTCTTTATTTTTGATGATCTCACCGTACTCGCCGCCCGCATATCTGCCGGGCTTGGAGACGGATTTGAGAATGGTACTGTTCAGTTTGGTAGAATGGTTCATAATTGTCCTTTTCTTTGCGCGGTTTTATTTTTCACGCTTGAGGTAAAGCGTGCGACGGCTTACAAGCACGCCGGAAAGAATAGCCGTTGCCAAAATCCAAGCAAGATAATAACCTCCAAACAGAATGGGGGTGAGAATGGATTGTTGGGAGATCAGCATGATAACAAGCGTTCCAAGGAATGCAATGGCAGCAGCTGCTGCTTGCATGTAAAAGCTCAGGCGTCTTGTTTTGTTGATCTTTTTTGCGGCATAAAGGGGATTGACAATGTGTGCCTCTCCACCAAGGGAAACGGCACCTGTATCCGAAATTTCAAGCACGGCATCGGATTCGTATTTTCCGGGCTTGATGACGCGAACGGGAACGGCATCCGTATAGCGGATCTGTTCCAAAAAGTCCTCTTGCAGATTGGGGTTGTAGGATTGAATGGCAACCGACGTAGTGTCGTCTGCCAGTCTTTCGGCAATTACCTCAAAGCGAGGATCCAGCGCGTACTCAATGTCATAGGTCAGCTTGAGAACGCCGTCAACGGCAAAGTACAACAGTCCTACGTTGGCGGCGCGGCGCAGAGTGCGGTCTGCCGTCTCACGGGGAATTCGAATACCGGTCTTTTTCAAAAAGTTTGCATCTCCCGCAATCACGTGGTATTGATTGTCGATCACAGCTTCAACACCCGTGTCGGCAATGCGAACAAAAGCAACGCTGGGGTCAGGTGTTTTGGTAGCCGTTGCTCTGCCGATCTCCTCAAGGCTTCCGCCGATTTTGCGGAAGAGAATGCCGGCAAGCTTCAGGTCACGGCGCAGATCGTCGTTCTTTTCACGAACCGAAAGCTCAGAGCAGCTAACGGCACGGCAAAGTCGGTAATCGTTAAAAATAACGGTTTTGGATTCGTTGTATTCCTCTACAGCTTCCTCACCTACAAGCGCGCAGTTTTCGTGTGTTAAAAGGTTGTTTGCGTGAGAGAGGGGGAAGAAGAAACCAAAGCAAGCGGCACCGGGCAATCCCAGCACGGTAACGGCTGCAAAGGTGTTCAGCGCATCGGCAAGTCCGTTTGCAAGTGCTACAATAAAGCCTGCCAAAAAGCCGAGCACGATGGGGAGCGTAAGCAAAATACGGAAGGGCTTGTGTGCGGCTTCCATTTCGTTAAAGCGACGGAAGAAGCCAACCGTAAGGGTTGCATCGTGAACATGATAAAAGCCCTCGTCAAGGTCATCATTGATGATCTTGATCAGCTTCTTTCCTTGTTTGAGCTTCTTTTTACGAGGCTCGGTGGGCTCCAAAACTGTTTTTGGGGTATTTGCCGACAAAATGCGGAAAACGCGCATCTCACTTGTCAGGCGGAAAATGTCACATATACAAAGCAAAAGCACAGCGCCAACAGCAACGCAATTGAGGTGTAGCATGGGGACTTGCGTGATCATAGCAATCAGATCATAGAGCAAAACCAGAGGGACAGTTACCGAAAGCGTTGAATAAGGCGTGGGGAGTGTTTTAAAATAACTGCGAATTCCCGCGTTAAACTGTCTGTAAGAGAGCCCCGTGATCGCTACCATCAAGCAGGTAGAGAGAATGGGGAAGAGCAAAGGGGAGGATGCTGCAAAGTCTGCAATCATACCGCCGATAAGTGCGGGGTAATCCAAAATCATGATCACCAATAAAGCAATCGCGGTAAGGATTGTGCGAATGATCAAAAAACGGCGGTCATACATGTATTTGGACATGGTGCGAGACTTGTTTTGCGGTGTGATCGAATCCTCGCCGCAGTAGCCAAATGCCGTGCGGTAACGCTTGTGGCTCTCACGCGACATACGGTGCAGGTGATCGTACTTCAGCTTTTTGAGGTTGTCATAGCCAACCAAGCGCCCAAGCTCGCTCTCGTACCCCAGCTCAAAGATCATTTCAATGTCATCATCCGAAAAGCCGCTGCGGCGACGGATGATCTCCATTGCGCTCATTTTCTTTTCTGCCAAAGCCTCGCGGCGCATTTGCATGCGCTGCAAAAGGTTTGTCGGCTTCTTTTTTTGTTGGATGACCTCGGGGGCATCGATCGGGATTTCCTCTGATGCAGGGAGATCGGTTTCTATAAATTCATCATACGCCGCATCAAGTGCTTCGTCCAAAACCTCATCGCGTGAGCGTTGCGTTTGCCCAATGGTTTGCAGGGGGCGTACGTGCTTGCGCGGAGTAGCCTTTTTTGCAGGAGACGCGCCTTGTGCTGTGCCGGGGGTGGCATTGCGCGGTGCTTCTGCCGGCTTTTGGGAAGAGGGAAGCGACGTGTTTGTCGGCTTCTTGTGCGATGTATGCAGTTTTGTTTGCGACGTCGGGGGAGTCGTCTTTTTTTGTTCGGGGGCTGCCGTATTTTTGACCTTTGGCAGTTCCGAATTTTGATTCTCTTTCATAGTGGCTCCTTTCCGATAGAGTTAAAAACGGGATATCAGGAATGATGCTGGCGAGCGGCTTCTGCCAGGAGGATCGCCGCCGCGGTGGAGACATTAAAGGAGTTGACCTGCCCATACATGGGGATGGAAATGATGGCATCACAGGTCTTTTGCACGATCTGCGAAACACCGTTGCCCTCACTGCCAAGAACGATGGCGCAAGCACCCTTGAGGTTGGTGGCATATACGCTCTCACCGCCTGCCTCGGCGGCAAAGGTCCAAACACCTTTTTCTTTGAGAGCTTCTACGGTAGAGGCGATGTTGGAGACCTTTGCCACAGCAAGATGTTCAATAGCGCCTGCCGATGCCTTGGTTACAAGGGGAGTGAGCCCTACAGCGCGGCGCTTGGAAATGATCAGTCCGTGCGCACCGCAGCACTCGGCGCAACGAATGATCGCACCAAGGTTGTAAGGGTCGGTAATGCCATCGCAAATGACGATGAGGGGATCCTCGCCGCGTTCCTTTGCAATGTCCAAAATATCCTCAACCGTGCAGTATTCTTTTTCTGCCGCATAGGCGATCACGCCTTGGTGGGGGGCATATCCCGAAATGGCATCCAGCTTAGGCTTCTCGGTCTCAATGACGGGAATGCCGCGCTCGATTGCCTGCGAAACAAGCACAACGATAGAGCCTGTCCGCTCACCCTTTTGCACGAGCAATTTATCAATGTCGCGGCCCGATTTGAGCAGCTCACCAACGGCATTGCGACCAATCACAGCACCGTTTTCGTAGTCACCGTGAATGCCTGTATCCTCTCCCTTGGGAGTTGGTACTTCTTTTTTGAAATCTCTGCGCGGAGTTCGATCGTGTCTATCATTATTTTTATCGTTTTTTCTAAAGTCGCGGTGAGGCGCGCCATTCTTTTTCTTTTCCATAGATGTAGGACTTGTCCTTTCTGCAATCTAAGATACTTTCTTACCTATAATTATAACACAATAAATGATTTTTGTATAGAGGATTTTGAAAAAATGTCGTCTTTTCGGGAATTTTTCGCTCAACACAATTTGACAAAAAACAACAAAAAGGGAAGAAACCGTCGGTTTCTTCCCAAATGTGTTATTGTTTCGGCTTTTTAAAGTTCCATTCCGCTGGATTTGCGGTGAAGTCCTGCTCCTCGGGCAGAAAATGCTGTTCTTCCTTCCAATAGATCTTGCGGCTGTTGACGTCCTTGTAGAAGGCGCGTGCCTTTTCGGGATCGGGACGTACCATCAGGGAGACGTAGGTCCATTGCAAGCGAGAGCGCTTGACGTTATCAAGCTTGTCCCCGGCATCTCTCTCTGCGGCATCCCACCAAGACTCAATTGCATCATAGACCACCTCGTACGTCTCACGCGGAACGGTCATAAAGGGGCGCTCATAGATGTTAATGTGTTTTGCCTTTGCCGCACCGTTGAACCAATCGAGGAAGGCACGGATGTTGCGCCAGCCCTTGCCGTAGTATGCTTCCAGAAATCCGTTGATAAGGGCTTGATAGGTCGATTCTGCCATCATCGGCTCCCATGCAAGCTTTGCAAGCATATAGGCGCGCAGCTCGGCGAACTCACCCGAGAAGGATTGATAATTTCCTTCGGGATACATACCCTTAACGCCGTGCTCTGCATAAAAGCGCATGTTGTCACGCAGGACGTTGAAGTTGGGGTAGGGCGCAAGATAGTTTGCAAAATTCGTGACATAGTCCCAAATGTAAATACGATCACAAATGCTGTTCCATTCCTCCAGATCCTTTACGTATGCACGATTGCGCGAGCAAGCGTCCCAGGAGAGCGGATGCGTAAAGCAGCACTCAAAGGAGCACAAGCGGATGATGACGTTAGGGAGAGGCTTTGTATACTTGGGAATATTGCGTGTGTAGCGATATGCTAAGGTTTCAATAGCAACTTCGGGATAGTCATCCTTAATATTGGCAGCAACTGCATTTACAAGGCGCAAAAGGGTACCCATGTGGCTGCCTTCCTCGGCGTCGATCGCGGCACAACGCTCGCACTTGCAGTATTTTTCGTTATCGTTTTGCGAGATGGAAACAAGACGGACGGATGGATCTTTTTTGAGCCAATCACGCGTATATTGAATGGCTTTTTGAATTACCTCCGGATCGGTCAGGCAGGGCTGCTGACTTTGTGGGCAACCCGTAATGTTTTCCATCGTGTGTACAAATTTACCTGCCCACTTCATGTATCCGCCGTGACGGGGATCCTCACTTGTGTGTGTGTTCACGCGGTTGGCAATGCGCCATTCCAAGTCATCCTCGCCAAGGTAAAAGCTATCCTGACGGTACTCAAAAACAGGGGAGAAGGATTCATCAAGCTCACCAATCGAGCCACCGTCACCCCAGCTTGTTACACCGGGGGCATAGTGGCGGACGAGAAGATATTTCTCCAAAAATCCGTAAACGCCGTAAAGGATGCCACGAGGACCGTGCCCGATAATTGTCAGTTTTCCGGATGTGTTGGTGATAGAGTGTCCCTCTTCATCGGTGAGATCCTCCTCAATATGAAGATCAATTACACCCTTTCCGCCAACCATTTTTTCACCTGTGATCGTCTCGATCCAGTGCTGCATAATCTCGCCCGCATGCTCCTCAGCAGGGGATGCACCGCAACGAATATCATATTCCAAGGCGGAAAGACCGCAAAGTAAAATGTTTCCCATAGTATTCCTCCAAAAAGATAAAATAGATAGTCGCATCTTTCCACTATTATAGCACAATTTGATGGACATGTCAACGAAAAAAACGCAATTGACAAGAAAAAAGGAAGGTTGTTACCTTCCTTTTTTTGTATCAATTCAATTTGTATTTCAGTCTCAAATTGTCTGCAATCATCGCAATAAATTCGGAGTTGGTGGGCTTGCCGCGGTTGTTTTGAATGGTATATCCAAAATAGGAGTTAAGCGTATCTACGTCACCTCTATCCCACGCGACCTCAATGGCATGACGGATGGCGCGCTCCACGCGGCTGGTCGTAGTGGCATACTTCTTGGCAACACTGGGGTAGAGGACTTTGGTAACCGAGTTGATAATGTCCGAATCCTTAATGGTTAAAAGGATCGCCGTGCGCAAATATTGGTATCCCTTAATGTGAGCAGGAACACCGATCTGATGGATGATCTGCGTAACCTGCGACTCAATATCAGGACCTTTCTCGGTCTCTTGCAGAGCGACGGCAGGGATGTCTTGCACACGACGTGCCGCAATGCTTTGAATATGCTCGGCAAGACTGACAAGATTGACGGGCTTGAGCAGGCAAAGGTCAGCTCCCGCCTCGGATGCCTGAATAAAGATGCTTTGATTGGAAACAGAGGATACCACAATAAAGGAAGGTGCTTTGTCACCGCCCCAATCCATTGTACGTGCATTGCGAAGAACGCCAATGCCATCCAACTTGGAAAGCCAAACGTCAAGAAGCACGACCTCGGGATGGATCTGCGACATTTTCAGTACAGCTTCCTCACCGTTTACCGCTTCCTCAATGTTGCGGTATCCTGCGCGCATCAAGCCCTCGCGCACCTGCGCACGCCAAACAGGGCTTTCATCGGCAATCAAAAGTTTCGTTTTGTATTCCATAATTCCATTTTTCCTCCAACTTTCATTTTGTTATGACAGTAATATTTTACCATAAATGTAATAAATTTACAATATCAAACAAGAAAAAATATTCCCCAAAAATTTTGGGGAATATTTGGTAAATTTTACCAAGTCGGTAGTCGATTTGTGGATTAATGCGAGTGTTTGCAGGGTTCTTTGAAGAAATCTGTCAAATCCATCTCAAATCTGCCGTCGGCATTTCGCGAAAAACCGATGGCTTTTATAAGCGTTTCATTGTCGCATTTTGCGTCAAAATAAGCGCGATGCACACCGCAAAGATCAATAAAATTGAGTGCGGCGCGTCCCATAACGAACATTGGTTCGAACTCATACGCATCAGGTGCGTGTGCAAAATCGACGATGGAACCGCCGCCCGCATTCATTGTAAATTGACAAATGCCACGCAACTCCCCGTCTACCAGAGCCTTGTAAGCCAAAAGCTCGGTGCGAAAGGGAATGCCGCAAAGGTTGGCAATTTGTTCTTGTTCACTTTTATCTTGAATCGGTAATACTTCCAGCATAGTCTTTATCCTTTCTTTTTTGGGGCAGTTAAATACTGTACTTCATCGGGGGTGAGCTCACGCCACTTACCAAGGGGAAGGTCACCAAGACCAAGGTCGCCAATGGCGATGCGTTGCAAACGGATGACCTTAAGACCGACCACCTCGCACATACGACGGATCTGGCGGTTGCGTCCCTCATAAAGATTCATTTGTACCGTGTCGGGAGCAAGCTTTTTAACGGTGACAGGTTGCAGGCGGTAGCCGTCAATTTCCATTGGTGCGCGGAGCGCAGAGAGCTGCTCCTTTGTCAGCACAGTTGAGAGGGTAACGTGATAAATTTTGGGGATCTCGTGGCGCGGATGCGTGAGCCTATTGGCAAAGTCGCCGTCGTCGGTCAGGAGCAACAGCCCCTCCGAATCCATATCGAGCCGACCGACGGGGTAGACACGTGCGCCAACACCTGTGGTCAGGTCAGCCACAGTAGGGCGACCTTTTTCATCCTGCATGGTGGTCACAAAGCCGCGCGGCTTGTTGAGCAGAATATAGCGACGCTTTGCGTTTTCGAGACGAGGCAGAATACGACGACCTTTGTATTCGACAACATCGACCTCGGGGTCAATTGAATCACCGATTTGTGCCACGGTACCGTTTACCTTAACCTTGCCTGCGGCGATCTCAGCCTCGGCAGCTCTGCGAGAAAGTACTCCGCAGTCCGAAAAAAATTTTTGCAACCGCACCCGATCGCCTCCTTTGTTTTTATGTAAAGTGAATTGTTTTCTTCCTTAATATACAATTTTTGCGGAGATCAAGAGAACAAACGCTGCCACCAAAGCAAAAAGCGTTGCCACAAATTCAAGTGCGGCGCATATTTTTCCACTTTGTGTTGGGCAATAAGAGGAATGTCTCCAATGATCTCTTGGATACCGTCATTATTTGTGTCGCATAAAAAGAGCATTCGTCCGCATACGTCGCCCTCCTTGACGGGAGCGTAAAGATGGCGCGGACATTCAACGGTTTGTTCAATCACGCCAACAGTTGTGGGAAGCGTGACAGAATAGGTTTGGAATATGCCTACGATAGCGTAGGTTTCTTTGCCTCCCACCACGGGTAAGCAAAGTTGAAAGTCGGCAGAGCACAGCTCCACCGAGCGATAATTGGCAAAACCGTAATCCAACAGCTTGGCGTGATCATTCCAATCATCGGGGGAATCAATGGTTACGGCAATCAGAGTGACGCCGTCACGCTCGGCCGCCGAGACCAAGCAGCGACCGCTTTTTTGTGTGTATCCAGTTTTCATCCCAATACATCCATCGTATTGACGGAGCATTTTGTTGTGATTGACAAGCAAGCGCACGCCGTCGGTATCCTGATGGGGAATGGTGGTCTTTCGTGTAGAGACAATGGTTCTCAGAAGGGGATTTTGCAGAGCCACCTGCGCGATGCGTGCAAGCTCGTATGCGGTTGTGTAGTGCGCCTCGGCATCCAACCCGTGAGGATTTGCAAAGTGTGTATCAACAAGACCAAGAGAGGTTGCTTTTGTGTTCATTGCATCCACAAATGCTTCCACACTGCCCGAAATTCCGATTGCAATGGCAACGGCGGCATCGTTTGCAGATTCTAACATCAAGGCGTATAAAAGCTCCTCAAGAGTGAGCTTTTCCCCCTCGCATAAATAAACGGAAGAGCCCTCGGTGCCTACCGCACGCGCATCTACCGCAATTACAGTATCAGGTGTGGCAAGCTCCAAAGCCACAAGCGCGGTCATGATCTTGGTCGTGCTTGCCATGGGAAGACGTGTGTGCGCATTTTTTTCGCATACCACAGTGCCGCTGTCCGCCTCCATCAAAAGTGCGCTCTGCGCTGAGAGGGAAGGGGGGGAGAGAGGCGTTTTGTCTGCATAAACAGGGAGCAAAAAAGTGCAAAAAACGCAGGAAAACGCCAAAATAAAGCTTAAAATTTTACGAATTTTCATTATAAATAACACCCTCCGGAAAAAATACATTTGGTAATGTATATTTTTCCGGAGTGTGTTTTATGTCTTTTTAGCGGATAAAGAACCGACTAACAGATTATTTTACTGTGCCGCTATCAAGCGTCTTTTCGGAGATCTTACCGCGTTTGCCGTGAGGAACAGGAATATCCTCTTCCTCAACTGCTTGTTGCTTCTTAGCCAGCTTCTTAGCCTTTCTTTCGGCACGCTTTTCAGCCTTGGTCTTTGCAGCAACAGGTTCAGCAATTGCTTCCTCAACTTGAGTGAGGTCTTCCTCAGCGATTTCACCCTCATTCAGGGCAACCTGCTTCTTAACTTCAATCAGAGCATCCTTTTCAGCCTCGATCAAAGCACGCTTTTCCATTTCGGACTCAGCGCGTGCAAGAGCCGACTTGAGAGCTACCAATTCAGCTTCCAGAACTTCCAGTCTTACTTGCTTGTCATCAAGTCCCTGACCGTCCTTAGCAGCCTTTTGAGCCTTGGTTACGCCCTTCTTCTTAGCCTTGATGATGGCTTGCTTTTGAGCCTCGAGGATGGTGAGCTTTTCAAGATCACTTTGTGCTGCAGCGTAAGCTTCATCGTAGCCGGACATTTCAGCCTCGAATACTTCTTGTTCAGCATTCTTAACTTGAATTTGCTTTTGAGCCTTCAGGAGAGCACGCTTTTCGATGTCGATCAGCTTTTGTTGTTGATCTGCAGTTTCTGCTGCGAGGAGGGCAGCGTTGAATGCTGCGATAGCCTTAACGGTTTCTTCCTCTTCTGCCTCAGCCTTGGTCAAGCCGCGCTTCTTAGCCTTGATAATTGCTTGTTGTTGTTCTTCAAGCAGCTGATCTTGCTCGCCGCGGGTCTTTGCATTTGCCAAAGCGGAGTTGAGATCGGACATCTCGCACTCGAACTCGGTGTACTTGGGATCTGCAGGAGTCTTTTGAGGCTTGAGCATTGCGTTCGCTTCTGCATCGATAACAGCCTTCTTTTCTTCGGTGGTTTGAGCAGCCTTGAGAGCAGCGTTGAACTTCATAACCTCAGCATATACGCGGCTGGTAGCAGCATCGTAGTTCTTGGACAAGCCCTTTTGTGCTCTCTTTTCTTTGATAACTGCCTGCTTTGCACCCTCGAGAATGGTTTGTTGTTGCTCGGGAGTTTGTGCAGCCTGCATAGCAGCATCGAATTTATCCATCTTCGCTTCGAATGCAGCCGTGTCAGCGGACTTGGGAGCATTGGCAGCGATCATTTGTGTTGCCTCGGATACAACAACGGCTTGTTGTTGCTCAAGGTTGTTTGCTCTTGCGAGAGCAGCCTTAAATGCATCAACCTCAGCCTGAGCGTTTGCTACAGCCTTGGACTTGGTAATGCCCTTGTTCTTTGCATCTACAACAGCTTGAGCCTGTTGCTGAACGATCTGCTTTTGCTGTGCGGGAGTTTCTGCACGCAGCATAGCGGTGTTGAGGTCGTTCATCTTGGTTTCAAACGCATTTACTTCAACGGACTTAGGAGTTGTGTTGGAGGCGATCATCTGTGTTGCCTCAGACATAACAGCTGCATGTTGTTGTCCAAGCGAGTTGGCTCTATTAAGAGTAGCATAGAATGCCTCGACCTCAGCCTGCGCAGTTGCTGCAGATCTGGACTTAGTGAGACCTCTGTTCTTTGCATCTACAACAGCTTGCGCCTGTTGTTGAACGATCTTCTTTTGTTGTGCGGGAGTTTTTGCAGTCAAAAGGGCATCGTTGAGGTTGGTGATCTTGTTTTCAAATTCAGCTACTTCAACGGACTTCGGAGTAACATTGGAGGCGATCATTTGAGTTGCCTCAGACATAACAACGGCCTGTTGCTGTTCGGGAGTGTTTGCTCTCGAGAGAGCGGCATAGAATGCATCAACCTCGGCTTGCGCATTTGCAACAGCCTTGGACTTGGTCAAGCCCTTCTTCTTTGCATCAACAACGGTTTGTGCCTGTTGTTGGAGGATTTCTTTTTGCTGTGCGGGAGTTTTTGCGCGCATCATAGCAGAGTTGAGGTCGTTCATTTTGGTGTTGAACTGAGCTACGTCTGCAGGATCAGCATAAGGTTGTTTGGAAGCAACCATTGCCTGCTTTTCAGCATTGATAACAGCATATTTAGCTTGAGGAGTAGGAGCAGCATTGTAAGCAGCGTTGAAAGCAGCAACCTCTGCTAAGTATTTTTCTTCAGCAGGATTGTATGTTCCGCGTACCTTCTTCTTCTTAGCCTTCAGAATAGCATTTTTCTCAGCCTCGATGACAGCATTCTGTTGTGCGGGAGTGGTTGCGCTTTCCCATCTGGTGTTGAGAGTATTCATCTCAGACTGAAGCTCTTGTTGATCTCTGGTGAGAACAGGAGCAGTTTGTCCGGATTGGAGCATTGCCTTCTTTTCGGCTTGGATGATAGCGTGCTTTTCTCTGGGAGTACGAGCAGCAGCGAGGGCAGCGTTGAATGCCTGAACCTCATATGCAACTCTGTCGGCAGAGCCGTCTCTCTTTGCACGTTGCTTCTTTGCATTGATGATGGTTTGCTTTTGAACGTCGAGAATGGTCTTCTTTTCGTCCTCGGTCTTGGCAGACTTCCAAGCAGCATCAAGAGTGTTCATGTCAGACTCAAACTTCATCTGATCGGGAGTCTTAACTCTTGCAGTGGTGGGCTGAAGCATTGCTTTCTTTTCAGCTTCAATGACAGCGTGCTTTTGAGCGGGCGTTCTTGCAGCCTGCATAGCGCTGTTGAATTCATTGATCTCTCTGTCAGCCTTGCGAGAGGTAGAGGCGTAGTAGGGAGCCAGATGCTGTCTTTCAACATCAATAATTCTTTGTTTCTCATCTGCGGTGGGAGCACCGTTATAAGCAGCGTTGAATGCTCTGATTTCGGTTTCAAGCTGCTCTTGGCTTTCCTCGGGAGTAAGAGCGCGGTTGCGCTTTGCTTTGCGAGATTGAACCTCGTAAGCGGCGTATCCGGCAACGGGAGCAGTAGCTGCGAGAGCCTTTTGTTGAGCAGCGATTTCAGCTTGCTTTTCGCCCTCGAGTTGAGCACTGACCTTGGTCTCGGTAATAGCATTTTGGATATACTCCTTCTCCTCGGGAGTTTGAGCAGCATCCAAAGCCATATTGAGAGCCATGAGTTCTGCTTGGAGTCTTGCCATCTTTGCAGCACTCTTGTCGGCTTTCTTTTGCAGCTTTGCAGCTTCCTTGTCTCTCTTCTTCTGTTCCTTAATGCTCATCTTGAGCTCTTTGCGGCCAACCTTGGTGTCGGCATAGCGCTCGCCCTCGTCTGCATACATGATTTGCTCGGTTTGAATTGCAGCATCACTGTCATAAACAGGAGCTTCCTCGTCTCCATCGGTTGCGAGGATGAGCTGATCATGATACTCGTCGGCAAGCTCGGGTTGAATATCGACATCGACATCCACATCGGAATTTGCAACAGAAATCTGAGAACCGTTCATCAACACGTTCTTAATACGGCCGATGATGTCGGGGGAGTTGTAGATGAGGTCTGCAACAACCTCTACGGGGGTAAGCTTTTCCGACGTCATGGGGATCATATCCACCTTGCCCTCGGGGGTGATGGTCAAAAAGCCAACGGGAACTACGCTTACGCCGGTTCCGCCGCCACCGCCAAAGTTTTTCTTTCCGCCCTCTTCGGTTTTTGTGGGCAGGTCCAAGCCACCGGAGGCAAAGCCCATAGAAAGCTTGGAAATCGGAATAATTACCATACCGCTAGAGGTAACAATTTGCTTACCAACAATGGTATCCGCATCAATAATGGTGCGTACCTGTTCCAGCGAATTCCGGATTATTTCCTTGATAGAAGATTCGTTTTCCATAATGAATGATCCTTTCGTATACGTGTTAATATATTTTTTAAATCAAATCTAGGTGGGTTGTTTTTCTGCTCGCGTTCACGCAGAGCTGCTTTGCGGTAGGTGCGCTTCTTTTCTTGGTCATAAGCATCTACCATTTCAATAATGATTTTGACAGCGCGCCAGATTTTTGCAGTGAATACAAGGTCAATGCTTGCGCTGCAATCGGATGTGGTGTAATCAGGCTCCACAGCAAGGTCACCGTCGTGGCGTTCAATGCTTGTGTAGTGTCTTTCAACGTAGCCTATTAAATAGGAAACAAGTTGGATTACAACCCCATAGAGCAGGGCAGTATGTGCGGCATCGTTTGTTGCCACACGAATGTGCAACTCGTTGATTCGGATCTTGACCTTTCCGCGTGTTTTACGTACAAGCTTTTTCGCAAGCTCCAAAACCATTTCCAAATTCTCTTTCAAATTGGGAACAGGGCAATACTTTTTCGGAATACCGATTTTCTTTTCGTCTCGCTTGGCTGCCCTTTTTGCAGCACGTATTTTTTTGCGTGCGGCTTTCTCGGCTGCCCGTTGCTGACGCCTCAGCTCGCGTTTTAGGACGGCTTCGGGGTTGCGGCAGCGTGCAAGATTCTTCGGCTTTTGCGGTTGATCCTTTTTACTCGGGTATACGGTAAACCGAATGCCGCAAACAGAGATCAGGACTCGTAGCTGATCTTGACTGATAATGCGAATGCTTGCATTACCGAGGAAGAAGAGCAACACAGCCGTGATCAGAATCACGCCAAGAATTATTAATATTGTAATCAATGCTATCAAGTCAAATCCTCCTTTTCATTGGAGTCGGGCGAGGGAGGCGGTGCAGCGCTTGCTTCAATCGCAACGTCTTCCTCTTCACCGTCAACAGGCTCTGTGTAGTCACTTGGTATAACCTCATTATCCACATCAAGAGTCAGCTGCTCTGATTCGGTGTTTCCTTGATTTTCCTCGGTTCCTTCTGCCTGTGCGGCAGCCACGCTCAAGGCCTCGGTTTCGGGGAGCTCATCCAGAGCATTGAGCCCGAACACACGCAAGAACTTGTCGGTGGTGACGTAAAGCATTGGACGGCCGGGAGCATCAAGACGTCCCGCGGCTTCTATAAGCCCCTTATCAAGCAGAGAGTTAACGGCATAGGAGCTATCCACACCGCGCACAAGATCGATGTAGGATCTTGTAACGGGTTGATTGTAGGCGACCACCGCAAGCACTTCCATAGAAGATGCTGATAGGTTTCCGCCGCGGCGAATGCCAAGAGCTTCTCGTATGTATGGGGCATAACGCTCCTTAGTAGCGAGCTGACAGGTGGTGGGGTAGAGCAGGAGCTGAATTCCGTGGTGTGTATCCTCCAGGGCAAAATGATCTGCCATAGATCGCACCAGCGTTTTGATATCCTTTGTACTCAGTCCCAAAAGCTCCCCCAGCTTGTCATATCGCATCGGGTAGCCTGCGGCGTACAGGATCGCCTCAATTGCTTGCTTGAGGTCCTGCTCACTCGTTAGCTGCTCGAGATATGGAGCGGATTCTTTCTTTTGTTCCATGATATCTGCGCTAAATCCTTTCGGGGAATTTTATTGACTGTCATCGGGTAAGTTTTTTGCCTGCTTAGCCATCGATGTGATGATCTCGTTCATATCCAGACCGATATCGTCGAGAAGATCCTCATCATCCTCGGAGAGCTGATTGTCAAGCATTTCCGCGATCTTGGCTTCGGCTTCCAGATCGCTGTCGTCCTCGGGAAGAATGTCAGCCTCAATCAAGGTCTGACCCATCGCTTCTTCCTTGGCGCGACGGCGCTCCTCGGCACGGCGAGCACGTTCTTCGGCGCGCAATCTCTTTTTTTCGGCAAGCTTTGCCTCGCGAATGATGCGTCTTTGCTCGCGGTGCATCTCTGCCTTGGAGGAAAGCGGGATCGGCTCGTCTCCGTGAACGGCAGGGTTATATTCCTTTTCCTCTTCGCCCTCGACGGGAGGCGCATCGTTTACCACAAAGCGCGTGTCCACGCCGTGAATGACGGTGTAGGAGGCATTGTCTTCATCAATTAAGATCTTGCGGACCTTGATCAACTCCAAAATTCCCAAAAAGATGGCGATCATATCATTCAGGGAGACTGCATCGTGCAAAAGCTCTTGCATAGAGGTGTCTCTCTTGCGAGACATTCTGTGAAGAATGCCCACGATCTTTACGTCAACGGGAATGATGGGTTTAGCGACCAAGGGTGCAAAGGTTTGTCTTTCCGCACGCGGGCGGGATTCGTTTGCCGCAATGATGCGGCGGACAGCGGCGCAAAGCTGCGTGACTTCCTGATCGGTCACGTAAGAGGTATCCACCGTAATTTCGTCGGTGTCCTTGACCATGCGGCCACTGTAGGTTTGATAAAGGGGGATCATTTTTGCCACAGCTTGCTTTGCCTGTTGATAGCGGAGCAATGCTTCGGCAAGGTCGGCACGCGGATCCTTTTCGTCTTCCTCTACCTTGGGGAGGAGCAAGCGGCTCTTGATGAGCATCAATTCACTTGCCATAACGATAAATTCACCCGCGATCTCCATATCCATATCCTGCGCAGCCTTGAGGTATTCCAGGTACTGGTCGCAGATGAGCGCGATGGGAATATCGATAATATTCACTTTGTTCTTCTGAATCAGCATGAGCAATAGGTCAAGAGGACCTTCAAACTGATCCAGTCGGTAAGTGAGTGCTTCCATGAGGTGAGGTCGGATCCTTTCTGTGCGTTATTGTATCAAGCGAAAATGCCAAACAGCTTTCCAAACAATCTGTAAGCGGGATTTGCGACTCCAAGCGTGAGCTTGTTTGCAATCCAAGAGAAGGGAGAAAAGCCGAAGCGTGAGAGTACCAAAAGGGCAATGAGCAGACCGATCATGATCTGGCGCTCATATTTCATCAAACCAAAGTAGGTTTTTGAGGGCAGAAAGGCGAGCGCGATGCGCGAGCCGTCAAACGGAGGAACGGGGATCAGGTTGAACGCCATAAACAGAAAGTTGTAAAGCGCCGAGAGGCAAAACAGCTCGCAGGTGTAGTCAAGGCAGGTAAAGGCAAATTGCGAAATGCCTTGGTAGGCAAGATAGATCTGCAATGCGCTGAAAAATCCAAACAGAAGTGCGCTGATCAGTCCCATAACAGCGTTTGCAAGGGGACCTGCCAGAGCGGTGATCGCCATGCCTCGTTTGGGGTTGCGGAAGTTGCGCGTGTTGATCGGCACGGGCTTTGCCCAACCGAAGCCAAGCACAAACATACACAAAAAACCAACCGGGTCAATGTGCTTTAGGGGATTGAGCGTCAAGCGCCCAAGATTGTAGGCGGTGTTGTCACCGCACTTGTATGCCGCATATCCGTGCGCCGTCTCATGCAGGGAGAGCGCCAACATAACGATGGGCATACTGAACAAAAGGGAAACGATAATATCGGTAATATTACCGCCGGAGAGAATATCAAATAACATTTTGGAAAACGGTTCTCACTTTCAAAAAATCACAGCTTCAAGCCGGTGTAGTCGGCGATCAGTCTCCAAAGATCGGCGCGCCCCTCACCCTTGAGTGATGAATAGAACACGATGGGCGTGTCGGCAGGAATATCGGGGTGACTGCGCAAAAGCTCCTCACTTTTTTTGCGCTCGGTGGCATTGAGTTTGTCCGCCTTGGTGGCAACTACCAAAAAGGGAATACCCGCTTCGCGCAAGAAGGAGAGCATCATCTCATCATCTGCGGTGGGGCCGATGCGGCTATCCACCAATTGAATGACAAGCTTGAGCAGATCGATGTTCGGGTTTTGCGTAAAGTAGCCGTCGGTCAGTGCCGACCACTTTGCCTTATCGGCAGGGGCTCTTTTTGCAAAGCCGTAACCGGGCAGGTCAACAAGGAACAAGGCTTTGTCAACCTCGTAAAAGTTGATGGTAATGGTCTTACCGGGAGAGGAGCTGACACGCGCCAAGGACTTGCGACCGAGCAGGGAATTGATCAGTGAGCTTTTGCCCACGTTCGATCTGCCCGAAAAGGCGATCTGTACCATGGCATCACGGGGGAACTGTTTGGGAAGTCCCGCACTGATGCGTAGCTCGGTTTTGTTCAAATTGAGCGCCATGCCGTTGTCTCCTTTCTCAAATTGGGATCACAGGCGAACCTGCGGTTGAATGTTAGCAGTAGGAACAAAGGTAGAAGCCGCAACTGCATCTGCAGATTTATCAAACTCGGTGGGAGCCGTCTTTTTTGCAGGGAGCAAAGCTTCTTTCAATACGTCTGCCGCGCGGCGGCAGGGAATGAATTGCAGATTGTCGCGAGCCATGGTATCGATCTTAGAAAGATCGCGCATGTTTTCCTCGGGAATGAGCACGGTCTTAACGCCTGCACTGTAAGCAGCCATGGTCTTTTCTTTGAGACCGCCAATGGCAAGCACGTTTCCGCGCAGACTGATCTCACCTGTCATAGCAACGTCACGGCGGACGGCTCTGCCCGTCAGGGCGCTGATGAGCGCCGTCACCATCGTGACACCTGCAGAGGGGCCGTCCTTGGGGATAGCGCCCTCGGGGAAGTGAATGTGAATATCCTTGGTTTTGTAGAAGTCGGTGGGAATACCGAATTCCTTGGCGACCGAGCGAACGTAGCTGACGGCGATCTGAGCAGATTCCTTCATAACCTCGCCGAGTGAGCCGGTGGTCTCGATCTTGCCGGTTCCGTCCAGAACCGCGACCTCAACCTTGAGGAGGCTTCCGCCAAGCTCGGTGTAGGCAAGACCGTTAACGCATCCTACGGGATCTTCCGAATCGATGCTTTCGGGGAGCAGCTTTCGCTCACCGAGATAGGTCTTGACGTCGCCTGACTTTACCGTAATGCTCTTGCATCCGGTCTCCAGCATCTTTTTGCCGGTTTTGCGGCAAAGCGTTGCAATGGTGCGCTCCAGGCTACGCACACCCGCCTCGCGTGTGTAGTAGTCGATAATTTCAATCAGTGCGTCCTCGGTGATGCGGAGCATACGCTTGGTCATGCCGTGGCGCTTCAGTTGTTTGGGGATAAGGTGGTCTTTTGCGATCTCCAGCTTCTCACGCTTGGTGTAGGTGGAGAGCTCAATGATCTCCATGCGGTCGATCAAGGGCTTGGGAATGTTCTCAAGGCTGTTTGCCGTTGCAATGAACATACAGTCGGAAAGATCAAAGGGGAGCTCTACAAAGTGATCGCGGAAGCTCTTGTTCTGCTCACCATCAAGCACCTCAAGCAGGGCAGAGGTGGGATCTCCGTGAGAATCGCGTGTGAGCTTGTCGATCTCATCCAAGAGGATGAGCGGATTGCGGACCTCGGCTTGTGTCAGGGCAGTGATGATGCGCCCGGGCATTGCGCCGATGTAGGTCTTGCGGTGACCGCGGATGTCAGCCTCGTCACGCACGCCGCCAAGCGAGATGCGCACGTACTTGCGATTCATGGCGCGGGCGATAGAGGATGCAATCGAGGTTTTGCCAACGCCGGGAGGGCCGACAAGGCAAAGGATCTGGTTGTTGAGGTCGGGGTTGAGCTGCTTTGCGGCAATGTATTCCACAATTCTTTCCTTGACCTCTTCAAGGCCGTTGTGGTCAGCATCCAAAACCTTTTGCACGGCGGTAAAGCTGACGCGGTCCTTGGTCGTCTTGCTCCACGGAATGGAGAGACAAGTGTCGAGGTAATTCGCCAGAACGGTAGCCTCGGCAGAGCCGAAGGGTGTTTTGGCAAGTCGGTCATTTTCCTTGGTCAGCTTTGCAGCGACCTCCTCGGGAAGCTCGGAGTTTTGGATTCTTTCGGCGAATTCGGCAACATCGTCGCCCTCGCCCAGCTCCTCTTGAATGACCTTGATCTGCTCACGCAGGTAGTATTCCTTTTGATGGCGGTTCATGCGCGCGCTCACGCGTTTACGAATACGCGACTCCTCCTCCATCACAACGGCTTCCTCAGCCAGAATGCTCAAAAGGATTTCGGCGCGTGCAAAGGGATCAATGCATTCCAGTATTGCCTGTTTATCAACGGGGCGTACCAGAATGTGTGCCGCAATAAAGTCGGCAAGAGCACCGGGATCTTTGATGGTGCGAATGGTATTCAGAAGATCGCCAGACTCAGCAGGGAGCAGGCGCATGTTTTGTTCGGCTGCGCGGAGCATTTCGTTTACGGCTGCCTCGCCGCGAACACCGCCCATATCAGGGAGTGTAACGTGACGGCAGATCAAGTCTGCTTCGGTGTAACCGAGAATGGTGCGATAGCTGTTAACGGTTGCTCTCACAAGACCTTCGGCAATGATGCGCGTTTGTCCCTCGGGAGTGCGGAGCATCTGCTTGATGCGCACAACGGTTCCAACACGGTAAAAGGGGAATTCTTTTTCCTCGCCCCCCTCGAGGTATTCATTGTAAGAAGTGAGGAAGAGGAAGGAAGAGCTTGCGGCTGCAGCCTTGGCAGCAGTGGCGGCACTTTCGTCTCCTGCCTCAAAGTTGATGGTAATTTGCGGGAAGGCTACCGTGCCTCGCAGGGCGATCACGGGTAGCGTAACGGGTTCGGCTTTTTCGATATATGCGGGCATTCCAAAATCCTTTCAAATGCGGAACAGGCACTACTTTTCACTATTTCATCTTATTATAGCACACTCTTTTCAAAATTTCCATACCTTTTTGAAAAAAAGTTGCCGATTTTTCAATCTTTTTTTCACTTTTTTAAAAATAAATCCATTTATTTCCAACATCGAGGCGAAACCATTGCAAAAAGAGGGTGAAGAAAATACAAAAAGCCCTTTACTTGCCGCAAAAAATGTGGTATACTGTAAGATACGAGAAAATTTTGAAGGTGAGGTGCGGATATGCAAAGCAAGCCGTTTGTGCTCAAAAGTGAATATTCCCCCACGGGTGATCAGCCCGAGGCGATAGAGCAGCTGACCGAGGGCATTTTGCGTGGCGAGCGTATGCAAACTCTGCTTGGTGTTACGGGCTCGGGCAAGACCTTTACCATGGCAAACGTCATTGCACGCACCAACCGCCCCACGCTCATCCTCGAGCCCAACAAGACCTTGGCGGCGCAGGTCTGCTCCGAGATGCGTGAGTTCTTTCCCGATGCTGCCGTTGAATATTTTGTTTCTTACTACGACTACTACCAGCCCGAGGCATACATCCCGGGCAAGGATATGTATATCGAAAAGGATGCCCTGATCAACGATGAGATCGACCGATTGCGCCATAGTGCTACAAGCGCACTCTTTGAGCGCCGCGACGTCATCATCGTGGCATCGGTCTCCTGCATCTACTCCCTCGGTGATCCGAGTGAATACCAAGGCCTCGTCCTCGCTATCAGGCCGGGTATGCCAATCGGGCGTGATGTTTTTATCCGCAAGCTGGTTGCTAATAGCTACACGCGCAACGATCTTGCGCTCAAGCGCGATTCTTTCCGCGTCAACGGTGACACGGTGGAGATCATTCCCGCAAACATGGATAACAGTGCCTTGCGTGTAGAGTTCTTTGGCGAAGAGGTCGACCGCATCTGCGAGATCAATATTGTCACGGGTGAACTCAAGCGCACGCTTTCCTACGCCGCCATCTATCCCGCAACGCACTATGCTGTCTCCGACGAAAAAAGAGAAGCGGCACTCGCCGAGATCGAGCGCGAAATGATAGAGCGTGTCGCATATTTCGAGCGTGAGAACAAGCTTTTGGAGGCACAAAGATTGCGTGAGCGCGTTCGCTATGATCTGGAAATGCTGCGCGAGATCGGCTTCTGTTCGGGCGTAGAAAACTATTCGCGTGTTCTTTCAGGCAGAGAACCCGGTGCCACTCCGTTTACGCTCCTCGATTATTTTCCCGAGGATTACGTGATGTTCATTGACGAGTCGCATATTACCGTGCCGCAGGTGCGCGGCATGAGCGGCGGCGATACTGCCAGAAAAAAGAACCTTGTTGACTATGGCTTCCGTCTGCCGTCAGCATACGACAACCGCCCCCTGTTTTTTGATGAATTTGAGCAAAGCATCCAACAAGCAGTGTTTGTCAGCGCAACGCCGGGCGACTACGAAAACGAGCATTCCGAGCGCGTGGTCGAGCAAATTATCCGTCCAACGGGGCTTCTTGATCCCGAGGTCGAGGTGCGTCCCGTTGAGGGGCAGGTTGATGACCTGATGGGCGAAATTCGCGCACGTGTTGCAAAAAATGAGCGCGTTTTGGTCACAACGCTCACCAAAAAGATGGCTGAGGATCTCACCGAGTACTTTGAGGACAATAATATCAAGGTGCGCTATATTCATTACAATGTAGAGACCATGGAGCGTATAGAGATCATCCGTGACCTGCGACTGGGCGTGTTTGACGTCCTTGTCGGCATCAATCTCCTGCGTGAGGGATTGGATATTCCCGAGGTGTCACTTGTTGCCATACTTGATGCCGACAAAGAAGGTTTTTTGCGTGCCGAGCGCTCGCTGATCCAAACCATCGGGCGTGCCGCTCGTAACGCCGGGGGCAAGGTCATTATGTACGCCGATACCGTTACACGCTCGATGCGTGCAGCTATTAGTGAGACCAACCGCCGCCGTGAGATTCAAGACGCCTACAATAAGGCAAACGGCATTACACCAAAGACCGTTGTCAAGGGCGTGCGCGATGTTATTGAGGTTGGCACCAAGGAGGAGGGCGGCGTCCGCACCCGTGCGGGACTTGCCGAGAAAACGAGCCGCAAGCTGACCAAGACCGAGCGCGAAAAGCTGATTGCAGAGCTCACCGTCGAAATGAAAAAAGCGGCGCAGCACCTCGAGTTTGAAAAGGCGGCTTACCTGCGTGACGAGATCAAAAAGCTGCGCGAGGGTAAGATAGATGTCCCCCGTCATAAACCGTAAAAGCGAAAAAAGCGCCATACGTCCATCAAAAACCACAAAACAGGAGAACTTTATGCCCAATAAAATCACCATCCGCGGTGTGCGGGTGCACAATTTAAAAAATATAGATGTCGAGATTCCGCGCGACCAACTGGTCGTTGTTACGGGACTTTCGGGCTCGGGTAAATCCTCACTTGCCTTTGATACCATCTACGCCGAGGGACACCGCCGCTTTGTCGAGTCGCTGTCATCCTACGCGCGTATGTTTCTCGGTCAGCTCGATAAACCCGATATTGATTCCATCGAAGGTCTCTCACCTGCGATCTCCATCGACCAAAAGACCACCTCGCGCAATCCGCGTTCTACGGTGGGTACGGTCACCGAAATTTATGACTATCTGCGTCTGCTTTATGCGCGCATAGGTATTCCGCATTGCCCGATCTGCGGCAAGGAGATCCGCCAACAAACGGTGGACCAGATCATCGACCGAATCCTGACATTCCCCGAGGGAGAGCGCTTTATGGTGCTCGCTCCCGTTGTGCGTGCGCAAAAGGGCATGCACGAAAAGGTGTTTGCCGACGCGCGCAAGCGCGGATACGTGCGCGTGCGTGTAAACGGAAATATGTACGACCTCTCCGAGGAGATCAAGCTCGATAAGAACAAAAAACACACCATCGACATCGTTGTCGACCGTCTTGTTATGCGAGAGGGGATTGCATCCCGACTTTCCGACTCGGTTGAGAACGCACTCGGCGCGGCTGACGGACACGTTACCATCGTCACCGTTCCGCGTGAGGGGGAGCCAAAAGAGCTTGAATTTTCCCAAAACTATGCCTGCGAGGAGCACGGTATTTCCTTTGGTGAGCTTGAGCCGCGTATGTTTTCCTTTAACAATCCTGCAGGCGCATGTGCGCACTGCGCAGGACTTGGCGAGATGCAGACCATTGCGGTCAACCGCCTGATCCCTAATAAAAACCTTTCTCTTTCCGAGGGCGCAATTGCCGTAAACGGCTTTAAGACCTTGGAGGAGGAAAGCTGGAACGGACCTTTGTTTGCCGCTGTTGGCAAGCGCTTTGGCTTTACCATGGAAACACCCGTCAAAGACTTTACCCCCGAGCAATATCAAATGCTTCTTTACGGTACGGGTGACGAAAAATACGAGGTCCACCGCTGGTTCGGCAAGGAAGATCATCATCAGCTTGTTAAGTTTGACGGTATTGTTCCCATGATTGAAAACCGTATGAAAATGTACGGCAATGAGTATTATAACCAGTTCATCGAGGAAGCACCTTGCCCGGAATGTCACGGTCAACGTCTTTCTGCTACCTCTCTTTCTGTCACAGTGGGAGGGAAGAACATTCACGAGTTTTGCTCGCTTTCCATTGTTGACGCACTCGATTTTGTCAATGCACTCGAATTGAGTGAGACCGAAGTACAGATCGCAAGCGAAATTTTAAAAGAGATCCGTTCTCGTCTTGGCTTCCTTGTCAGCGTGGGGCTCAATTATCTCACCCTTTCCCGCAAAGCGGGGACACTTTCGGGCGGTGAGGCACAGCGTATCCGCCTTGCTACGCAAATTGGCTCGGCACTTGTCGGTGTGCTTTATATCCTCGACGAGCCCAGCATCGGTCTGCATCAGCGAGATAACTCCAAGCTGATCGCCACCCTTAAGCGCCTGCGTGATCTTGGCAACACAGTCATTGTTGTTGAGCACGACGAGGAAACGATGGAGAGCGCCGATTATATTCTTGATATCGGTCCCGGGGCAGGTATCCATGGCGGAGAAGTGGTTGCCGCGGGAACACCCGAGGAGATCATGAAAGACGAAAAATCCATCACAGGTGCGTATTTATCGGGTAAAAAGAGCATCGATATTCCCAAATACCGCCGAGAAGGCAGCGGTGCGTTCCTCAAGATCATCGGCGCACGCCACAACAATCTCAAAAACATTAATGTTGACATTCCACTTGGCAAATTTGTTTGTGTAACGGGCGTTTCGGGCTCGGGGAAATCCTCACTTATCAACGGCATCCTGCACCCCGTGCTCGCCGATAAACTCAACCGCGCCATCACCTATCCCGGCAAGCACGATGAAATTACAGGCTTGGAACACCTCGATAAGGTTATTTGTATTGACCAAAGCCCCATCGGGCGTATGCCAAGCTCCAATCCTGCAACCTATACGGGACTGTTCACCGACATTCGCGCTCTGTTTGCCCAAACCAAGGATGCAAAGGCAAGGGGATATGGCCCCGGACGCTTCTCCTTTAACGTCAAGGGCGGCAGATGCGAGGCATGCGAGGGGGACGGCGTGAAAAAGATCGAAATGCACTTCCTGCCCGACGTTTACGTCACCTGCGACGTTTGCAAGGGCAAGAGATACAACCGCGACACCCTTGAAGTACAGTATAAAGGCAAGAATATCTTTGAGGTCCTGGACATGACGGTAGAGGAGGGCGTGCGCTTCTTTGACGGCATCCCCGCCATCAGCCGTAAGCTCCAAACACTTTATGACGTTGGTCTCGGATATATTAAGATCGGTCAGCCTGCCACCACCATCTCCGGCGGTGAGGCGCAGCGTGTCAAGCTGGCAACCGAGCTTTCCAAGCGCGCAACGGGCAGAACCGTCTATATTCTGGACGAGCCCACCACAGGACTGCACACTGCCGATGTTGCCAAGCTCCTTGAGGTACTGCAACGCTTGTGCGATGCAGGCAACACCGTTATCGTCATCGAGCACAATCTTGACGTGATCAAATGTGCTGACTACGTCATCGACCTCGGCCCCGAGGGAGGGGACGGCGGCGGAACTGTTATCGCCACGGGAACCCCCGAGGAGATCGCAGAGGTAGAGCACTCTCATACAGGAAAATACCTGAAAAAATACTTTTCATAACTTCAAAGCGCCGCCGAGGGCTTCTCGGCGGCGTTTTTTGCAAAACGAAAACCCCGCCATAGTGGCGGGGTTCAAAAGAGGTTAACCGGTGAGAGGAAATCCTCCAAATATGTTATAATAGAAGAGACCTGCC